>NZ_JAPWGO010000100.1 GCF_027213785.1 Limimaricola sp. G21655-S1
GGCATCACCCGTTGCTGGCACTGCAGGCAGTAAGCGACTTTCTGGTGATCGACTATGCAGGGCCCGGGCGGAATTGCGATGAAGTGACGCTGGCGCAGCCATGCTGGATAGCCGCTGATTGCGTCTGAGGCGGCTACTGTCTGGCCAACGCAGAAGGCGCCTGTGGGGCAATGCCAGTCAGTTAGGCAATATGCTTGGTCTTCAAATAGCAGGACGTGAGTGAAGCGCCCCATCCCGTTGGCGCGAGCCGGTCAAAATGGTTCGCCCCAGGTTTTAAGACGCCGATTTGTGTGAGCCCCGAGCCGTTAGTGAGGGGTGAGTTCGGCGGCGCCTAGGGCGTGCCATTTTGACCGGGGTTTCGAGCAGCCCCGGGTTGCGGGGGAATGAAAAGGGGGCGGC
>NZ_JAPWGO010000101.1 GCF_027213785.1 Limimaricola sp. G21655-S1
CATGGCCACCAGCCAGGCGGTGGGCACACCAAACAGGAGGCTGAGCAAGACCACGCCGACCACCAGCCCCAGGGTATTGGCCAGATAGTCGAGCAGCACGGTATCGGCGAGGTGGCGAAACAGCTCCCCCTCAGCCGAAAAGGCTGAGAAGACCAGAGCGAGCACCGGCAAAGCCAGCAGCAGGGCGGTGGCCCAGCTGCCGGTAATCCATTCAGAATTTTTCATGAGACCACAGAGGTTGATGGGGCCATTGGCCCCATCTGAATTACAAGTCGAACTTCACTTCATCCAGCAACTGCAAGGCGTCCTTGCGGTGCTTGGCGTAATCGCTGACCGGTAGCGCGTCAGACTTGAAACTGCCCCAGGACTTGACCATGGCGGAAGGCTCGACCCCGGCC
>NZ_JAPWGO010000102.1 GCF_027213785.1 Limimaricola sp. G21655-S1
AACAGCGCCAGACCGTCCATACCGGCCATCCGCAGATCGCTCAGCACCAGATCGACCCGTTGCTGACGCAACCGGTCGAGGGCCCCTTCCGCACTGTCGGCGGTATCCACTTCATAACCCTGACTGCGCAGCCGCATGCTCATCAGTTTGAGCAGGCTGACGTCGTCATCCACCAACAGGAGCCGGCTCATGGTATTACCTCACGACTCTCGTTCAGCTTGCGCTGGTTGAGCTGGTCGTCGATGGCGGTCAGCTGTTCGATCTGGCGGCGCAGCCGCGGGATCTCCTGACTCTGGTCATCGCGGCGGCTGTCACGAGCCAACAGCTGCTCGCCGAGGGCGATCCAGCTGCGCAAAAAGGCCTGCGCATCGAGCCCCAGTTCGGGCAGCATCTGCTTC
>NZ_JAPWGO010000103.1 GCF_027213785.1 Limimaricola sp. G21655-S1
GCTCAGTACCTTGTGGGTCAACGGCAGTTATTACAGGCACAATTTGACCTGGAGCAAACTTGAAGTAAGTAAAAATGCCGTTATCCCATACATTAATAGGGGCAATGGATGTATCACCATTGCGGGAATACTCAAGATTGATATTGGACTTATCGAGTATTTCCAAAGCATCCTTTACTTTATTCTTAGCAACTGTCTCCTTGGCTTTCTTTGCCTCAACTTCTGGGTAACGGAACTTAATAACGAACGTCATCCGTTTGTCGAAGGATGCCTTACCTCTGCCTGCTGGATAAGGAATGTCATGATAACGAATATCAAAAAGATAGGTTCGCTTGTTGGTAGCCAAAAACAGATTGGTATCACCATTTTCAGCCTTCGGCTTAATGGTGTAATAG
>NZ_JAPWGO010000104.1 GCF_027213785.1 Limimaricola sp. G21655-S1
GGATATTTCAGCGGCTTCTCTTCCCCCTCGGTGACCGAGAGGATCGCCACCTTGTACTTCTCGCCGAGATCGAAGCTGGCGGGGCAGACCAGATTACCCACGTTCTCGATAAAGAGGATGCCCCCTTCATTGGCGGGCAGTTGGTGGCAGGCATCGTGGACCATTTTGGCGTCCAGATGGCAGCCCTTGCCGGTGTTGATCTGCACGGCAGGAACGCCGGTGGCACGGATGCGATCCGCATCGGCACTGGTCTGCTGATCCCCTTCAATCACCGCGCAAGGGCGTTTGTCGGCCAGCTGGCGCAGGGTTTCGCACAGCAAGGTGGTCTGGCCGGAACCCGGGCTAGATACCAGATTGAGTACCAGTTGGGCTGCGTCGTCGAAGTGTTCGCGGT
>NZ_JAPWGO010000105.1 GCF_027213785.1 Limimaricola sp. G21655-S1
CATCATTGTGACCATCACCCTCGCCTACATCGGCAAGGCAGTGAACCGGATCCCTCTGGTCGCGTCGGCAAGCCCCCGCTAAGCCATCCAGCAAACAACAAAGGCGCCATCAAGGCGCCTTTGTTGTTTCAGAGAAATGCTGTTTGATGGAGGCTCTGAGCACTACAAACAAAAACAGCCCTCGTCGCCGAGAGCCGTTTCATCAGACCGATAACGCCGATCAGATGGAGAAGCTGGAGCCACAGCCACAGGTCGTGGTGGCATTGGGGTTGGTCACGGTAAAGCGTGAGCCTTCCAGACCCTCGGTTTAATCCACACTGCCGCCTACCAGATATTGCAGGCTCATGGGATCGATCACCATGGTGACGCCATTCTTATCGACTACGGTGT
>NZ_JAPWGO010000106.1 GCF_027213785.1 Limimaricola sp. G21655-S1
CTCTTGTTCCATCATTCGTTCACAACCTGTTATCCGGAAAACACCTCTAACTGTCCGTCATCTTGGAGTAGGTCATATGCCCCAAGTAGCTCACGGCCAACAATACTGCTTGTTGGCTGACACCCGCTTCTTTCTTGGCTTTGCTAATCTTGTTCAGTGTCACTTGTTGATCCCGATAGCCAATATAAATCGAGGCACTTAACGGAGCCTCAAGGAAGCTGAAGCAATAGTAATGAAGCTGTGGATCTGTTTCACCCAATAGCGACTGTATATCGTTCACTACTTTATCCATATCGTGTTTTTCTCGCTAAATTATCGTATTTTGTTTGATGGTAAACAGCCATTTTAATGCTGCTATTGGTCATTTCAACTAACGGGGCTACTAAGAT
>NZ_JAPWGO010000107.1 GCF_027213785.1 Limimaricola sp. G21655-S1
ATTGGCGATGGCAACCTGTCGGTGGCGGAAGCCAAGGCGGTTGAGCTCAAGGGCACGACCAGCAACGTGGAAGATGGCCAGAAGGTCACCCTGACCGTGACCGACGTGAACGGCAAGGTCGTGACCTTCACCGCGACTGTGACCGGCGGCAAGTTCAGCACCACCGTGGACTTGGGGGCCAGCGGCCTGGCGGATGGCAAGTTCACCGTCAAGGCGGACGTGACCGACCAGGCGGGTAACCCGGCGACCGACAGCGAGCATGCGATCCTGGACAGCGACAGCGCTGACCTGCCGAGCATCGACCTGGCGGCGATTGGCGATGGCAACCTGTCGGTGGCGGAAGCCAAGGCGGTTGAGCTCAAGGGCACGACCAGCAACGTGGAAGATGG
>NZ_JAPWGO010000108.1 GCF_027213785.1 Limimaricola sp. G21655-S1
AAATATAATTGTTAGCTCGGTATTATCACTTTTTGTATTAGATTTATACTTATTAGGCGGAGGAAGGGTTGTCGATTTTGGTGGTGTAACTTTAAGGATGGTTGTTTTTGCTATCATGCTATTAATGGCGATATTTAGCTTGTTGCTAACAATGAGAATTAATAGTTTAGTTTTAAATACAGTATTCTGTGATTCTGCTATATTGTTGGTATGTATGTTTATTAGCTCAGTTAATGGTAATGCTAGAGAGGGAGCAGTAAGTATAAGTGCATACTCTTTTGTTCTTCTCCCTCTTGTATTTTATTTTTTCCAAAATAAAATTTTTATGTTTTTAGATAATTACATCCGTATCTCTGCAATATTTCTTTCTTCCTCATATTTGTTATTG
>NZ_JAPWGO010000109.1 GCF_027213785.1 Limimaricola sp. G21655-S1
TCCCTGTGCTGTAGGACAATCCGGAACCAGTCATTGGTTCCGGATTTTTTTATGTCTATTGCAAACGACCTGAGCGATGTTGTTGAGGCATCTGGCGACATGCTGGCTCGGCTGGCAATTTTTGCCGACCATATTCCCGACGAATGGATTGGTGCCGCTGCCGCCTTGTCTGAAAAGGCCACTATCCGCCGACGCCGCTTACCTTCTGATATGGTCTTGTGGCTCGTCGTGGGGATGGCTTTTTTCCGCAATGAGCCCATCTCCGAGGTCGCTCGGCGCCTCAATAGCTGTGCAGACGGGGTGGCCAATGATGTCTTGCTCGCGGACAGTGCCCTGTCTCAAGCCCGTCAGCGACTCGGCAAACAGCCGCTCGAGTGGCTGTTCAAG
>NZ_JAPWGO010000010.1 GCF_027213785.1 Limimaricola sp. G21655-S1
CCCCACGGAGCTGCTGCGCCACACCCCGCCCCCGCCCCCCGCCGAGACGGGGGCGCTGCCCGCCCAAGGCGGCGGCGCGGAGCGGCATAGAAACGGGGCCCGGCGCGGTGACGCGCCGGCCCCTTTCGCATGGGCGAGCTTCGGCTTGACCCGGCCCCGGCGGGCAGGGTCTATGGCGGCATGGCCAAGCCCGTGAACACCTCGAAAACCGGCCCCGCGGCCCGTCGCAGCCGAAAGGGCGCCCGCGGGCGCGGCACCTCGTCCGACCCTGCGGAGCGCGGATCGGCGGCGCGGCGCGTCCTTCACGTGGCGCTCTGGATCGGCGTGGCGCTGATCGGCCTTGCCGGGGTGCTGGTCCTGCTGTTCTCGACCCTCAACCCGCCGACCACCCCCTACATGATGTCCGAGCGCGCCCGGCTGGGCGAGATCGCCCATGACTGGGTGCCGATGGAGGAGATCGCCCCGGTGATGGCTCGCGCCGCCGTCGCGGCCGAGGACGCGAATTTCTGCCTGCATTGGGGGCTCGATCTCAAGGCGATCCGCATCGCGATGGCCTCTGGCGGCAATCGCGGCGCCTCGACAATCAGCCAGCAGGTGGTGAAGAACGTCTATCTCTGGCAGGGGCGCAGCTGGTTTCGCAAGGCGCTCGAGGCGGGCATGACGCCCGCGGTCGAGGCGGTCTGGACCAAGCGGCGAATTCTCGAGGTCTATCTCAACGTCGCCGAGTTCGACGAGGGCGTGTTCGGCATCGGCCGCGCCGCGCCGCATTACTTCGGCGTTGCGGCGGCCGATCTGACGGATGTGCAGGCCGCGCGCCTTGCCGCGATCCTGCCCGACCCCAAGGGGCGCTCGGCCGCGAACCCCTCCGATTTCGTGCGCCGCCGCGCCGCCGCGATCCTCGACGGCGCCGCAACGATCCGCCGCGACGGGCGAGACGACTGCTTCGAGTGACGCGCGCGGGATTGAAGCGGCGCCGCGCTTGCGGCAGATAGGGGGCATGCAGAACAGCCGTCCCGCCACACACCGCCTCTATCATTTCCCGCTCTCGCCGTTCTCGCGGAAGGTGAGGCTCTCGCTCGCCGAGAAACGCATCGAGGTGGAGCTGGTCGAAGAGCGCTACTGGGAGCAGGATCCCGAATTCATGCGCCGCAACCCGGCCGGCAAGGTGCCCGTGCTCAAGCTGGGCAACCGCATGATGTCGGAAAGCACCGCGATCTGCGAATATCTCGAAGAGGTGCAGCCCGATCCGCCGCTGCTGCCGCAATCGGTGGATGCGCGCTACGAGGTGCGCCGGCTCGTCGGCTGGTTCGACGACAAGTTCAACCGCGAGGTGACCTCGAAGCTCTTGGGCGAGCGCGTCTTCAAGAAGGTCATGGGCGGCGGCTATCCCGACAGCTCCAACGTCAAGGCCGGCGCGCGGGCGATCAAGTATCACCTCGACTACATGGCGTGGCTCCTGGATCAGCGCCGCTGGCTCGCGGGCAACGAACTCAGCCTCGCCGATTTCGCCGCTGCCGCGCATCTGTCCTGCCTCGACTACATCTCGGACGTGGACTGGAACCGCTCCGAGACGGTCAAGGACTGGTACGCCAAGATCAAGTCGCGCCCGGCCTTCCGCTCGCTTCTGGCCGATCAGCTGCCGGGCTTTCCGCAGCCCGCGCATTACGCCGATCTCGATTTCTGAGGCCGCGCGCTTGGGGCCGGCGGCCCGAATGCGTATTTGGTGAAAGATGAACCAGGGGGCCGCCCTCAAGACCCGGCTGCGCGAGGCCGCGCTCGGCGAGGGATTCGCCGAGATGGGAATCTGTCGCCCCGACGCCATCCCGGAGGCCGCCGGACGGCTCGCCACCTATGTCGGCGAGGGACGTCATGGCCAGATGGGCTGGATGGAGGAGCGCATGGGCTGGCGCGGCAACCCCGCCGCGCTCTGGCCCGAGGCGCGCTCGGTGATCATGCTCGCCGAAGCCTATACGCCGCGCCACGACCCGCTGGAGGTGCTGGAACAGCGCGACCGCGCCGCGATCAGCGTCTATGCCCATGGCCGCGACTACCACGACCTCGTCAAGAAGCGGCTGAAGCGGGTCGGACGCTGGCTCTTGGAGCAATGTCCCGACGAACAGATCAAGGTCTTCGTCGACACCGCGCCGGTGATGGAAAAGCCGCTGGCGCAGGCCGCCGGCTTGGGCTGGCAGGGCAAGCATACCAACCTCTTGGGCCGCTCGGTCGGCAACTGGGTCTTCCTCGGGGCGATCTTCACCACCGTGGAGTTGCCCGCCGATGCGCCCGCGGCCGAGAAATGCGGCTCCTGCACGCGCTGCCTCGATATCTGTCCGACGAATGCCTTTCCGGCACCGTTCCAGCTCGATGCGCGGCGCTGCATTTCCTACCTCACCATCGAGCACAAGGGGCCGGTGCCAGAGGAATTCCGCGAGGCGCTGGGCAACCGCATCTATGGCTGCGACGACTGCCTCGCGGTCTGTCCGTGGAACAAGTTCGCGCGAGAGGCCACCGAGATGCGCTATTTCGGCAAGGTCGACGCGCCGCCGCTGGCCGATCTGGCCCGGCTCGATGACGCGGCCTTCCGCGAGATGTTCTCGGGCAGCCCGATCAAGCGGATCGGGCGCGACAGGTTCCTGCGCAACGTAGCCTATGCCATCGGCAATTCCGGCGATCCGAGCCTGCTGCCCGTGGCCCGCGATCTCGCGGCGGAGCCGGATCCGGTGCTGGCCGAGGCGGGTCAATGGGCCGTGAGGCGTCTGGATGGTAAGGTGGGCGGGGCTAGCTCTCTCCCCTGACAATCAGGAGAGGAGATCGAGATGAGAACGCTATCCCCGATCGTGCTGGCGGCGCTGCTGCCCGGCGCGGCCTTCGCCGAACAGCACACCGAGGCCAAGCCGGTCGATCGCGGCCCGCCCAACGCCGAATACGAGCCTGCCTTTCCCGAGCAGGAGATGGCGCCGCAGATGGAGGCGACCGAGGTTGCCATCGAGACATTCGCCGAGAACCTCGAGCGCCCCTGGGGCATCGCGCCGCTGCCCGATGGCAGCTATCTCGTCACCGAGCGGCCGGGCCGGCTGCGCCATGTCTCCGCCCAAGGCGAGGTGCACGAGCCGATCTCCGGCCTGCCCGAGATCGACGCGCGCGAGCAGGGCGGCCTGCTGGACGTGACGCTCTCTCCCGATTTCGGCTCCGACCGCATGGTCTATTTCACCTATGCCAAGCCCGTCGATGGCGGCGTCGCCACGGCGGCCGCGCGCGGCACGCTGAGCGAGGACATGACCGCGCTGGAGAATGTCGAGGACATCTTCGTGCAGGGCCCGCCCTCTGACGCGCCGATGCATTACGGCTCGCGCATCACCTTCGACGGCGACGGCCATGTCTTCATCACCACCGGCGAGCATTTCACCGACGCGTACCGCAAGATGGCGCAGGAACTCGACAACACCTATGGCAAGGTGGTGCGGCTCAACCCCGACGGTTCGGTGCCCGAGGACAACCCCTTCGTGGGGCAGGAGGGCGAGGACGCGATCTGGTCCTACGGCCATCGCAACATCCAGGGCGCGGCGATCCAGCCCGCGACCGGCGACTACTGGACCATCGAGCACGGTCCGGCGGGTGGCGACGAGTTGAACCGCCCCGAGGCGGGCAAGAACTACGGCTGGCCAGAGGTGAGCTACGGCATCCGCTATGACGGCGCCCCGATCGGCACGGGCGAGCCGCGCGCCGAGGGCATGGAGGAGCCGGTCTATTACTGGGATCCGGTGATCGCGCCGGGCGGCATGGCCTTCTACGAGGGCGACGCCTTCGAGGGCTGGGAGGGCGACCTGATCATCGCTTCGCTCTCACCCGGCGAGGTCGTGCGGCTCGACCTCGACGAAGAGGGCCTCGTGGTCGGCGAGGAGGCGCTGGCGGGCGGCAACGGCCGGGTGCGCGACGTCGAGATCGCCGCGGACGGCACGGTGCTGTTCCTGATCGACAGCGAGGCGGGTGCGATCCTGCGCATGTCGCCGAAATCCTGACACGCGGCCGTATCCCGGTCTGCGTCGGCAAATGGCTCCGGCCCGGGGGCCCGATCGAAAGATGCAGACCGAATCGCGCCGATCGGTTAGGTTGCAGACCCGCGATATCCCCAAGGGAGGACATATCGATGACCAAGCACGTGATCGACAAGCCCAAGGACCGCTCCGATATCAAAGCCCGCGAATACATGCGGCTCGAGCGCGAGGAGGGCCCGCACCGCGCGGTACGACGGCTCCACGCCCGCAGCCTCGGCGCCCGTGGCGCCACCCGGCTGCGCCAGTTCCTGCGCATCGAGCGCGGTCACGAAGCCTGAGGACAACCGGCCGGGGGGTGAGACCCCCTCGGTCGCATGAGAGATCCGGCCGGTAGCGCCAAGCCGCTGCCGGCCGCTTGCTCTTGCCGCGCGCGGGGCTAGGGTCGGGGCGAAAGGATCCCTCATGCCCCGCCCCGAAACGCCCGCCATCTCCACGGCGCCCGCCGCGCCGCGACCGGCTCCGGTCCAGCAGCCGATGCGCGGTATCCTGTTCAAGACCGCCTCGGTCTGCGTCTTCGTCGCCATGGCCGCGATCATCAAGGCAACCTCGAACGACGTGCCGCCGGGCGAGGCGGTGTTCTTTCGCTCCTTCTTCGCGCTTCCCGTGATCATCGTCTGGCTGCTGTGGCGCGGCGAGTTGCGCCACGGGCTCGAGACCCCCAACCCGATGGGTCATCTGTGGCGCGGCGTCGTCGGCACCGCCGCGATGGGGCTGGGCTTCACCGCGCTGGGGCTGCTGCCCTTTCCCGAGGTGACGGCGATCGGCTACGCGGCACCGCTGATGGTGGTGATCCTCGCCGCGATGTTTCTGGGCGAGGAAGTGCGGCTGTTCCGGCTCTCGGCGGTGGGGGCGGGGCTCGCGGGGGTGCTGATCGTGATGTCGCCCCGGCTTTCGGTCACCTCGGACCCGCTCAGCCTCGCCGAGACGCTGGGCGCGGTGGTGGCGCTGGGCGGCGCGCTCTGCGCGGCGCTGGCGCAGGTCTTCGTGCGCAAGCTCACCCGGACCGAGGGCACGGCGGCGATCGTGTTCTGGTTCTCGACCACGGCGAGCCTCCTGGCGCTCCTGACCCTTCCCTTCGGCTGGGTACTGCCCGGGGCGGGCACATTCGCGCTGCTGATCCTGGCCGGGCTGCTGGGCGGGGTGGGGCAGATCCTGCTCACCTCCAGCTACCGCTACGCCGACGCCTCGCTGATCGCGCCGTTCGAATACGCCTCGATGCTGCTGGCGCTGGGCGTCGGCTATTTCCTGTTCGACGAGGTGCCGACCTGGACGATGATGCTGGGCGCGGCGATCATCGTCGCGGCGGGCATCGCGATCATCTGGCGCGAACGCAAGCTCGGGCTGGAGCGTGGTCGCGGTCGCCGCGCGATGAGCCCGAACGGCTAGGGCGGGATCATGGCGCTACACGAGACGACGGGCACGGAGTGGATCGCGGGCGCGCTCGGATTGGCCGCCCTGTTGGCGCTGATGAACCTTGCAGGCTTCGCCGCCATGGCACAGGACAAGCGGCGCGCCGAACGCAGGCTGTGGCGCTGGCCCGAGCGGCGGCTGTTGCGGATCGCCTTCTGGGGTGGCGGTCTGGGCACGGTGCTGGCGCAGCGCTACCTGCGCCACAAGACGCGCAAGCAGCCCTTCGCGCGGCATTTGAAGATGATCGTCTGGACGCAGGCGGTGCTGGTGCTGGCGCTCACCCTCGCGCTGGCGAGCCAGGCGCATCTGCGCCTTCAGGCCAAGCAGGCGCTCGGTGCCGTCGCCATGGCGGTGGCGGGTGCCGCCGAAGCCTGGCCCCGGGCGGAGCCGGCCGCGCCCGAACCCGCGCCGGGCAATGCGGTGAAGATCAACCGCGGCCTGTGAGGGCAACGCAAAAGGGGCGGCGCCTTGCGGCACCGCCCCTGCTATCTTCGCCTGCGGTCCGGTTCAGGCGCGGACGAGCTTCTCGTAGCTCTCGGCCACGTCGCGGGTCAGCGCGCCGACCTCGAAATTGTAGTCGCCGATCTGCCCCACCGGGGTGACCTCGGCCGCGGTGCCGGTGAGCCAGCACTGCTCGAAGCCCTCGAGCTCCTCGGGCATGATGTGCCGCTCATGCACGGTGATGCCCTTCTCCTTCAGCATCGAGATCACGGTCTGGCGGGTGATGCCGTTCAGGAAGCAGTCGGCCAGCGGCGTGTGGACCTCGCCATCCTTCACGAAGAACATGTTGGCGCCCGTGGCCTCGGCCACGTAGCCGCGATAGTCGAACATCAGCGCGTCCGAGCAGCCCTTGGCCTCGGCGGCATGCTTGGACATGGTGCAGATCATGTAGAGACCGGCCGCCTTGGCCTGGCTCGGCGCGGTTTCGGGGCTCGGGCGCTTCCACTTGGCGATGTCGAGCTTGGCGCCCTTCATCTTGGCGTCGCCGTAATAGCTGCCCCATTCCCAGGCCGCGATCGCCATGCGGACCGGGTTGCGCAAGCTCGCCACGCCCATGTCGGGACCCGCGCCGCGCCAAGCCAGCGCCCGCACATAGGCGTTGGACCAGCCATTGGCCTCGAGCACCGCGTATTTCGCCGCCTCGATTTCCTCGACCGAATAGGGGATCTCGAAATCCAGAAGCTCGGCCGATTTGCGCAGCCGCTGCGAATGCTCGACCCCCTTGAAGATCTTGCCGTCATAGCAGCGCTCGCCCTCGAACACCGAAGAGGCGTAGTGCAGCGCGTGGGTCAGGATGTGCACATTCGCGTCGCGCCATTCCACAAGCTGGCCGTCGAGCCAGATCTTCCCGTCGCGATCGTCGTAGCCGCCCGCCATGGCGTGCCTCCCTGTCAAGATGTCGCGCGCGAATTCGGCCATCCGGGACCGAAAATTGCGCCCTATGGGGCAGATCGCTACCGCTTCGCCCTTGGAATGTCAACAAGGCTGACGTATTGTGACCCGAAGCCGAACGACCGAAGGGGACGAGACCGCATGGCCGAGGCACCGGCGCCGCAGGGGGGATCGAGCCTTCTCTTCCTGACCGACGAACAACTCAGGAAGGGCATCGAGGCGATGTTCTTCGCCTATCGCGGCTTCACCGCCGATCCCGACCGCATCCTCGAGGGGCGGGAGATGGGCCGCGCCCATCACCGGGCGATCCATTTCATCCACCGCTCTCCCGGCACCACCGTGTCGAACCTGATGGCGCTTCTGGGCGTGACCAAGCAGTCGCTGAACCGGGTGCTGCGGGCGCTGATCGCGGCGGGACTGGTCGAGGCGCGGGTCGGGCGGCGCGACCGGCGCGAAAGGCATCTCTACCTGACGCGCGAAGGCGCGGCGCTGGAGCGCGAGCTCTCGGATGCCCAGCGCGAGCGGATGCGCGCTGCCTACCGCACCGCCGGCCCCGTGGCGGTGGCGGGTTTCCGGCAGGTGCTGGAGGCGATGATGGACGAGGAAAGCCGGCGCCAATACGAGGCGCTGGCGGGAAGGGGTGGCCAATGAGCACCGAGCTCGCGCATCTGCTGGTGGTCGATGACGACGCGCGGCTGCGGGCGTTGTTGCAGAAGTTCCTTGCCCGGCACGGCTACCTTGTCACCGGCGCCCGCGATGCGGGCCATGCCCGTCGCCTGCTCACCGGGCTCGATTTCGACCTGATCGTGCTCGACGTGATGATGCCCGGCGAGGACGGCATCTCGCTGTGCCGGGCGCTGCGCGAGGATTTGCCGGTGCCGATCCTGCTGCTGACCGCGCGCGGCGATACCGAGGATCGCATCATCGGGCTCGAAGCCGGGGCGGACGACTATCTCGCCAAGCCCTTCGATCCGAAGGAACTGCTGTTGCGGATCAACGCCGTGCTGCGCCGCCAGCCTGCGCCCGACCCGGTGCCGGAGCGGCCCGCGACGCTGGAGCTGGGCCCGGTGCGCTACGACGTGGCCCGTGGCGAGATGTGGGAGGGCGAAAGCCGGATCCGGCTCACGGCCACCGAATCGCAGCTCATGCGGATCTTTGCCGCGCGTCCGGGCGAAGCGGTGAGCCGGGCGCGGCTGGTCGAGGAGCTGGGCCGCGGCGGCGGCCAGAGCCAGGAGCGCGCGGTCGACGTGCAGATCACCCGGCTGCGGCGCAAGTTCGAGGCCGATCCGCGCCAGCCGCGCTACCTGCAGACTGTGCGCGGCGAAGGATACATGCTGGCGCCCGACTGAAGCGGCGGGATCTGCGTATTTCGGGAAAGATGAAGCAGGGGCGTGCGGCCCCTTTGATCTCGTCCCCCGAGCCACACTCTGCCGCACGCGCGACGGTGATCGCGATGCGCTTGCGCCCGCCCGTGATCTGCGCTTGCCTGCGGGGATGACTACCGCGCTGATCACCCATCCCGATGGATTCAACCATTCCACGCCGCCCGGCCACCCCGAGCAGGTGGCGCGGCTCGACGCGGTGCTGGGTGCCTTGGAGGGCATGGACCTGCTGCGGCTCAAGGCGCCGATGGCGGCCGAGGCCGACCTTCTGAGAGTGCATCCGAAATCCTATCTCGACGGGCTGCACGAGGACGTACCCGAGCATGGCCGCCGCCAGCTCGACGCCGATACCTGGCTGTCGCCCGGCAGCCTCGGGGCGGCGTGGCGCGCCGCCGGGGCGGCGATCCGCGCCGTGGATGCGGTGCTGGGGGGCGAGGCGGCCAACGCCTTTTGCGCGATGCGCCCGCCCGGCCACCACGCCGAAACCGAGACCGCGATGGGGTTCTGCCTGTTGGGCAACGTCGCGGCGGCGGCGAAACACGCGCTCGACCATCACGGGCTGAGCCGCGTGGCGATCATCGATTTCGACGTGCATCACGGCAATGGCACGCAGGACCTCGTGGAGGACGATCCCCGCATCCTGTTCTGCTCGACCCACGAGATGCCGCTCTACCCGGGCACAGGCGATCCATCGGACACCGGCCCGCATGGCACGGTGGTCAACGTGGCGCTGCGCGCGGGCTGTGACGGGGCGGGGATGCTGGCGGCGCTGGAGGAGAAGGTGTTCCCGCGCGTCGTGGCGCACCGACCCGAGCTGATCCTCGTCTCGGCCGGGTTCGACGCGCATCGCGACGATCCGCTGGCGGGGCTGATGCTCAAGGCGGAGGATTTCGCGAAGGTCACGGCGCGGATCTGCGATCTGGCGGCGGATCTGTGCTCGGGGCACGTGGTCTCCGCGCTCGAAGGCGGTTATGACCTCGAGGCGCTGGGCGCCTCTGCGGCTGCCCATGTCAGGATATTGGAGGAACGTGGGCGATGACCGACGCGACACCCGTGAACGAAATGAGCTTCGAGGCGGCGATCCGCGAGCTGGAGCAGGTGGTGGGCAAGCTGGAGCGCGGCGATGTCGCGCTCGACGAATCCATCGCGCTCTACCAGCGCGGCGCCGAGCTGAAGGCGCGCTGCGAGAAGCAGCTCGCCGAGGCCGAGGAGAAGGTCGCGAAGATCACCCAAGGCCCCGACGGCCAGGCGCAGGGCACCGCGCCGCTCGATGGCTGAGGGCTTTGCCGCCGCGCTGGCACAGGCCGGGCGCGAGACCCAAGGACTGCTCCGCGAAAGGCTCTCCGGGTACGACCTGCCCGTGGCCCGCGCGATGGAACACGCGGTCGCGGGCGGCAAGGGTCTGCGCGGGTTCCTCGTGCTCGAAGGCGCGCGGCTGCACGGCGTAACACGCGCGGCGGCGTTGCTGCCCGCCGCCGGGATCGAGGCGCTGCACGCCTACAGCCTCGTGCATGACGACCTGCCCGCGATGGATGACGACGATCTGCGCCGGGGACAGCCCACCGTGCATGTCGCCTGGGACGAGGCGACCGCGATCCTCGCGGGCGACGCCTTGCAGACGCTGGCCTTCGAGCTTTGCGCCGACCCGGATGTCGGGCCGCATCGCGCCGATCTGTGCCTGTCGCTGGCGCGGGCCGCCGGCATCGCCGGCATGGTCGGGGGGCAGGCCCGCGACATCATGGCCGAGACCGCGGCCATGCCGCTCGACATCGACCAGATCACCGTGCTGCAGCAGGGCAAGACCGGGGCGCTGATCCGCTGGTCGGCCGAGGCCGGCGCGGTGATGGCCGGCGCCGACCCGCGCCCGCTGGGGCGCTACGCCGCGGCGCTGGGCCTTGCCTTCCAGATCGCCGACGACATTCTCGACGTGGAGGGGGATGCCGCGAAGCTGGGCAAGGCCGTGCGCAAGGATGCCGGCGCCGGCAAGGCGACCTTCGTCTCGCTGCTCGGGCTCGACGCGGCGAAGACCCGCGCCGCCGAGCTCGTCGACGGTGCCTGCGATGCCCTGTCGCCCTATGGCGCCGAGGCGGCAACCTTGCGCGACGCCGCCCGCTTCGTTATCGCGCGCGACAACTGATCAGAGGGGGCCCGCCATGACCCAGACGCCGAACCGCCCCGTCACACCGATCCTCGACCGGGTGCAGATCCCCGCCGACATGAAGCGGCTGAGCGATGCCGAGCTGCGGCGGCTCGCCGACGAGCTGCGCGCCGAGACGATCTCGGCGGTGAGCGAGACCGGCGGCCATCTCGGCGCGGGCCTCGGCGTGGTCGAGATGACCGTGGCGCTGCACGCGGTGTTCGACACGCCGCGCGACCGGCTGATCTGGGATGTCAGCCACCAGTCCTACCCGCACAAGATCCTCACCGGTCGGCGCGACCGGATCCGCACCCTGCGCCAGAAGGACGGGCTGTCGGGATTCACCAAGCGCTCCGAAAGCCCCTACGACCCGTTCGGCGCGGCGCACAGCTCGACCTCGATCTCGGCGGCGCTGGGCCTTGCGGTGGCGCGCGATCTCGGCGGGCGCGGTCTCGAGGGCGAGAGCGTCGGCGACTGCATCGCGGTGATCGGCGACGGCGCGATGAGCGCCGGCATGGCCTATGAGGCGATGAACAACGCGGGCCATCTGGGCAAGCGGCTGATCGTCATCCTCAACGACAACGAGATGTCGATCGCGCCACCGGTGGGCGCGATGTCCTCCTACCTGTCGCGGCTCTATGCCGGGGCGCCGTTCCAGGAGTTCAAGGCGCTGGCCAAGGGCGCGGTGAGCTTCCTGCCGCCGCCGTTCCAGGAGGGGGCGAAGCGGGCCAAGGACGTGTTCAAGCACATGACCGTCGGCGGCACGCTGTTCGAGGAGCTGGGCTTTTCCTATATCGGCCCGATCGACGGTCACGACATGGACCAGCTCCTGTCGGTGTTGCGCACCGTCAAGTCGCGCGCCGACGGGCCGATCCTGATCCATGCGATCACGAAGAAGGGCAAGGGCTACGGCCCGGCCGAAGCGGCCTCGGACAAGGGGCACGCGACGGCCAAGTTCGACGTGGTCTCGGGCGCGCAGGCCAAGGCCAAGAGCAACGCGCCATCCTATACCTCGGTGTTCTCGGACACGCTCGTCAAGCTGGCCGAGAACGACCAGAAGATCGTCGCGGTCACCGCGGCGATGCCCGACGGCACCGGGCTGGCGCGGTTCATGGATCGTTATGCCAGCCGCTGCTTCGATGTCGGCATCGCCGAGCAGCACGCGGTGACCTTTGCGGCGGGCCTCGCGGCGGGCGGGATGAAGCCGTTCTGCGCGATCTACTCGACCTTCCTGCAGCGCGGCTACGACCAAGTGGTGCACGACGTGGCAATCCAGCGGCTGCCGGTGCGCTTCGCGATCGACCGCGCGGGTCTCGTCGGCGCCGATGGCGCCACCCATGCCGGCAGCTTCGACGTGGGCTTCATGGCCAACCTGCCGGGCATGGTGGTGATGGCCGCCGCCGACGAGGCGGAGCTGGTGCGCATGGTGGTGACGGCGGCGGCGCATGACGACGGGCCGATCGCCTTCCGTTTTCCGCGCGGCGAAGGCGTCGGCGTCGAGATCCCGGCCGAGGCAGAGCCGTTGGAGATCGGCCGGGGCCGGATCGTGCAGGAGGGCAGTCGCGTCGCGCTCCTGTCCTTCGGTACGCGGTTGTCGGAGGCGGTGAAGGCCGCCGAGGCGCTGTCGGCGCGTGGCATCACGCCCACCATCGCCGATGCGCGTTTTGCCAAGCCGCTGGATCGGGAGATGATCCTGACACTGGCGCGGGAGCACGAGGCGCTGATCACCATCGAGGAGGGGGCCGTCGGCGGTTTCGGCAGCCACGTGGCGCAGCTTCTTTCCGATGAGGGCGTGTTCGATGCTGGGCTGAAGTTCCGCTCGATGGTGCTGCCCGACATCTTCATCGATCAGGCCAGCCCCTCGGACATGTACGAGACCGCCGGTCTTTCGGCCCGGCATATCGAGGAAAAGGTGCTGTCGGTTCTGGGCGTCGAGGTCATCGGCAAGCGGGCCTGAGGGGTGCCGCCGCGCGGGGGCATCGAGCCCCCTTGCGGCGGGCTGCCGCGGATCAGCTGCCGGTTTCGGCGCGCAGCAGCGCCGCCAGCCCCGAGCGGTAATCGGGGTGGATCAGCTCCACACCCAGCTCGTTCTTGATCCGGTCGTTCCGGACCTTCTTTGATTCGGCGTAGAAGCTGCGCGCCATCGGCGTCATCTCGGCCTGTTCGAACGGCACTTCGGGCGGCACCGGCAGGCCGAGCAGCTCGGCCGCATGGGCGATGACGTCCTGCGGCGGCGCCGGATCGTCGTCGCACAGGTTGTAGATCGCGCCGGGGTTCGGGCGGTCGATGCTGGCCTTCAGCACCTGCGCGATGTCGTCGACATGGATGCGGCTGAACAGCTGCCCCTGCTTGACGATGCGCCGCGCCGTGCCCTGCCGCACCTTTTCGAACGGGCCGCGACCGGGCCCGTAGATGCCGGCGAGGCGGAAGATGTGCAGCGGCAGGCCGGGAACGGCGCGCCACGCCGCCTCGGCCTCGACCCTCGCCCGGCCGCGCGCCGTCGCGGGGCGCAGATCGCTGTCCTCGTCGACCCAATCGCCGTCGCGGTCGCCATAGACGCCGGTGGTCGAAAGATAGCCCACCCATGCGAAGCGGCTTGCGCGCGCGGCGATGGCGCCGCGCCATTCGCGCAGCACCGGGTCGCCATCGGCATCGGGCGCCGCGGAGACGAGAAGATGCGTGGCCGCGTCGAGCGCCCCGGTGAGATCGGTGCCGGGCCAGATCGTGGGCTCGACGCCCTCGGCGCGCAAGTCTTCGGCCTTCTCGGCCGAGCGGGTGGTCCCGACGATCCGCCACGTATCGCGCGGCAACAGGCGGGCAAGGGCGCGGGCCGAATAGCCATGGCCGAAGGAAAGGAGCGTCTTCATGGGCAATATGTGCCCGATGCGGCGCTAGCGGTCCAGCAGCGCGAGGGTCCGGCCGTCGGGCCCGTCATAGAAGGTCTCCAGTATCTCTCCGAAGACCGGGTCGGCACCGGGCTGCGCCGCGAAGAGCGTGGCCGAACTCCTGAGCTTCAACGCGTCGATGCCGCCGAGGATGTCCTCGGGCGCGCGGCCACGATGCGCCAGCATGGCGCGGGAGATCTCGACCAGCCGGGAGCCGAGGGTCGGGTGGGCGAGGTAGGCGCGCGCCTCTGCCGCGTCCGCGATCCCGTAATGCTGCGCCATCGGCGAATGGCCGAGACCGCGGATCTGCGGCCAGATGTACCACATCCAATGGCTGCGCTTCTGCCCGGTCTCGATCTCGGACAGGGCGGTGGCGTAGCTGTCCCGCTGCGCCTCGATAAATCGATCGAGGCTCATGACAGCAGCCTCAGCAGCGCCCGCTCGGCCTGTCGCAGCCCGTCGGTCTCGGGGAGGTCCTGGAGCAGCGCGGCGCGGTCTTCGGGCGCGGCTTCGTGCAGCGCGATGACCTTCGGGTGGATATAGCTGTTGCGCGCGATGGTCGGGGTGTTGTGCAGCCGCTCGGCGGCGGCCTCGCTCATGCTCTTGATGGAGAGCGCCTCATCCGAGAGCGCACAGGCCAAGGCCGCCTCCGAGCCCGCCCATGTACGGAAGGTCTTGGCGGTGACATGATCGGAGCCGGTGATCTCGGCCAGCCGGTCGTTCACCTGCCCCGAGGAAACGCCATGCGGCGCGCCCTCCTCGTCGATCCAGCCGATGAGCTGCTTCCCGGGCAGGTCGTGCAGTTTGCCCAGCACCTTCATCAGCGACTTGTCCTTGAGTTTGCGGTCGACCTTCTTGTTGCCCTTGGCCATGTAGCGCAGCCGCATCTCGCCGTCATCGAGCCGGATGTGCCGGCCCGTCAGGGTGGTGGCGCCATAGGTGCGGTTCTCGGCCGCATAGGCCGGGTTGCCCACGCGGATCGAGACCCGGTCGATCAGGGCCAGAACCGCGGCGATGGCGAAATCAAGCTCGCCCGCCTCGCCGGAGAGGTCGCGGCGGATGCGGCGCCGGATCGCGGGCAGGGCCGCCCCGAACTCGTACAGGTGGTCGAACTTGTGCGACTCGCGCCAGGCGCGCCATTCGGGGTGATAGCGGTATTGCTTGCGGGTGCGGGCATCGAGACCCGTTGCCTGAAGGTGGCCATGCGGCTTGGGACAGATCCAGACCTTCTCGTAGGCAGGCGGTACCGCCAGCGCCTCGATCCGCCGGCGCTCGGCCCCGCGCTCGATGGTGGTGCCGTCAGGCGCGGTATAGGAGAAACCGCGCCCGCAGCGGCGGCGCGCGATTCCCGGCTCTGAATCGGGATAGTAGACGAGCTTGGCGGGGGGCGGCATCGGCGGATCTCCTCGGCCGTGCAACGCCGGGCGCGCGGCGCCCGTTCCCGGCACGACGATCACGCTCGCGCGCGTCGCTCGTTCATCTTTCCTCAAATACGCATGCGCGGCGGTGCCGCAGGGCGCTCGCCCGGGGCCTCTCGCGCCCAGCATCCGGCGGGGTTGCGGCGGCTCGCCCGTTGGTATGAAATCCGAAGATGGAACATGCCATCAGCTCCTGGGCCGAAGCTGCCCCCCGTCTCGTCGCCGTGGCCGCAGGCCGCGAGGCCGCCGATCTCGTGATCCGCGGCGGTCGTCTCGTCAACGTGCAGAGCCGCGAAATCCTCGATGGCTGGGAGGTGGCGGTGGCCGCGGGCCGCTTCGCCTATGTCGGCCCCGATGCGAGCCATTGCATCGGCGAGGGCACCGAGGTGGTGGATGCCGCCGACCGCTACCTGATCCCCGGGTTGATCGACGCGCATATGCATGTCGAGAGCGGCATGCTGACCCCGGCCGAGTTCGCCGCCGCGGTGATCCCGCATGGCACCACGACGATGTTCACCGACCCGCACGAGATCGCCAACGTGCTGGGGCTCGAGGGCGTCAGGATGATGCATGACGAGGCGTTGATGCAGCCCGTCAACATGTTCACCCAGATGCCCAGCTGCGCGCCCTCGGCGCCGGGGCTCGAGACCACCGGCCACGAGATATCCCCCGAGGACGTGGCCGAGGCGATGTCATGGCCCGGCATCGTGGGTCTGGGCGAGATGATGAACTACCCGGGCGTGGTCGCGGGCGATCCGAAGATGCTGGCCGAGATCGCAGCCACCATGCGCGCGGGCAAGACCGTGGGCGGGCATTACGCGAGCCCCGACCGGGGCGTGCCGTTCCACGCCTATGTCGCGGGCGGTCCCGCCGACGATCACGAGGGCACGCGCGAGCAGGACGCGATCGACCGGGTCCGGCAGGGCATGCGCTCGATGCTGCGGCTGGGCAGCGCGTGGTACGACGTGGAGAGCCAGATCACCGCCGTCACCGAGCGCGGTCTCGACCCGCGCAATTTCGTGCTGTGCACCGATGACTGCCATTCCGGCACGCTGGTGAATGACGGCCACATGGACCGGGTGGTACGCCACGCCATCGAATGCGGCTGCGACCCGGTGGTGGCGCTGCAGATGGCGACGATCAACTCGGCCACGCATTTCGGCATGGAGCGCGAGCTG
Organism: Limimaricola sp. G21655-S1; assembly: GCF_027213785.1. GTDB lineage: Bacteria > Pseudomonadota > Alphaproteobacteria > Rhodobacterales > Rhodobacteraceae > Limimaricola. Next base: position 15,858 of record NZ_JAPWGO010000010.1, read on the forward strand.
GGCAGCATCGCGCCGGGGCGGCGCGCCGACGTGATCCTGACCTCGGATCTCGCCACCCTGCCGATCGAGACCGTCTTCGCGCGGGGCCAGCTGGTTGCCGAAAGCGGTGACCTGCGTGTCACATGCCCGCATTACGATTGGCCCGAAAGCGCACGGAACACCGTGCATCTGGGCCGGGAACTGGTGGCGGATGATTTCAAGGTCGCGGCGCCCGAAGGGGTGGAGACGGTCCGTGCCAAGGTGATCGGCGTGGTCGAGAACCAGGCGCCGACCAGGGCGCTGGTGCGCGAGCTTCCCGTCGAGGGTGGCTGCGTGATGCCCGACGGCCCGGTAGCGCGGATCGCGCTGGTGGAACGGCACCGCGGCACGGGGGGCGTGGTGAACGGCTTCGTCGAGGGCTTCGGCTACGAGGGCCGCATGGCGATCGCCTCCACCGTCGCGCATGACAGCCATCACATGATCGTCGTCGGCACCGATGCCGAGATGATGGCAGCCGCCGCGAACCGCCTGGGCGAAGTCGGCGGCGGCATCACGGTCTGGCGCGACGGCGCCGAGCGGGCGCTGGTGCGGCTGCCGATCGCCGGGCTGATGTCGGATGCGCCGGCGCGCGACGTGGCCGCGGCCGCCGATGACATGGTCGCGGCGATGCGCGACGCTGGCTGCACGCTCAACAACGCCTACATGCAGCATTCGCTGCTCGCGCTCGTGGTGATCCCCGAGCTGCGCATATCGGATCTCGGGCTGGTGGACGTCACCCGGTTCGAGATCACGACACCATTCGAGGGACAGGACTGACCAATATGGAGAGAACGCTGAAGATCCAGACGCCCCCCAGCCCCGCCGCCGAGGCCTTTACCGATCCCGAGGCGGCGCTGGCGCGTCTCAAGGAGATCTACGAGACGGCCACGCGCTTCCTGTGCGAAAGATTCACCGAGACGTTGCGGGGCGGCGTGCCCGAAACCCGGTTCCGCGCCTTCTATCCGGAGATCCGCTTCTCGACCGCGACCTTCGCGCAGGCCGACAGCCGGTTGAGCTTCGGCCACGTGGCCGAGCCCGGCACCTATGCCACGACCGTCACCCGGCCGGAGCTGTTCGGAAACTACCTGATGCAGCAGATGCGGCTCCTGATCGAGAACCACGGCGTGCCGGTGGTGATCGGTGCCTCCGAGACGCCGATGCCGGTGCATTTCGCGGTCGCCAATGACGCGAGCGTGACGGTGCCGCAGGACGGGGCGATGGATTTCCACCTGCGCGACGTGTTCGACGTGCCGGATCTCTCGACCACCCATGACGACATCGTCAATGGCAACGGCTTCACCTATCCCGACGGGGCGCGGCCGCTGTCGCCTTTCACGGCGCAGCGGATCGACTATTCGCTGGCCCGTCTGGCGCATTACACCGCGACCGATCCGACGCATTTCCAGAACCACGTGCTGTTCACGAACTACCAGTTCTACGTCGAGGAATTCGAGGCCTATGCCCGCCACGTGCTGGCCGATCCCGAGAGCGGCTACACCAGCTTCGTCGGCCCGAACAACCAGGTGATCCGCGACCCCGAGGGGGCGATGCACATCCCGGCGAAGATGCCGCAGATGCCGACCTATCACCTCAAGCGCGCCAACGGGCAGGGGATCACGCTGGTCAACATCGGCGTTGGCCCCTCGAATGCCAAGACCGCCACCGACCACATCGCGGTGCTGCGGCCGCATGCCTGGCTGATGGTCGGGCATTGCGCCGGGCTCAGGAACAGCCAGAGGTTGGGCGATTTCGTTCTGGCGCATGGATATCTGCGCGAGGATCACGTGCTCGACGACGACCTGCCGGTCTGGGTGCCGATCCCGGCGCTGGCCGAGATCCAGATCGCGCTCGAGGACGCGGTGGCGCAGGTCACCGCGCTAGAGGGCTATGAACTCAAGCGGATCATGCGCACCGGCACCGTCGCCACCATCGATAACCGCAACTGGGAACTGCGCGACCAGTCCGGTCCGGTGCAGCGTCTGAGCCAGTCGCGCGCCGTGGCGCTCGACATGGAAAGCGCGACCATCGCGGCCAACGGCTTTCGCTTCCGGGTGCCCTACGGCACGCTGCTCTGCGTCTCGGACAAGCCGCTGCATGGCGAATTGAAGCTGCCGGGCATGGCTTCGGATTTCTATAAGACACAGGTGGCGCGCCACCTGATGATCGGGATCCGGGCGATGGAACGGCTGCGCGAGATGCCGCTGGAGCGCATCCATAGTCGCAAGCTGCGTAGCTTCGAAGAGACGGCTTTCCTCTGAAACCCGCCGATACCGCAAGGAAACAGCGGTTTTTGCTTGCAATGACGCTTGTTTCATTGTGGGTCTAGGCAACACGCCGCGCCAAGCGGTGCAAGGACAAGCCCCGAGCGGGCTGTGGCAAGGAGACCTCGAATGGCCAAACCGATGACCAAGGCGCAGCTCGTCAGCGCCATCGCCGACGAGACCGGCGGCGACAAGAAGACCGCCGGCGCCCATCTGGACGCGCTGGTCGCCATCATCACCCGTGAAGTGTCGCAGGGCGGCGCCGTGACCCTGCCGAACGTCGGCAAGATCTACTGCCGCGAGCGCCCCGAGCGCATGGTCCGCAACCCGGCCACGGGCGAGCAGATCAAGAAGGACGCCGACAAGGTGGTCAAGATGACCATCGCCAAGGCGCTCAAGGACAGCGTCAACGAGGAGTGATCGCCTCTCGCGCCCGCACGGTGCGGAGCGGATCAGGAAAGGGTCGCCCTCGTGGCGGCCCTTTTTCTTTGCGTGCCAATCGTGTCGATAAATGCAAAACGGGATGGGTGCGGGCGCATCTTGCGAGCGAAAACCGGCGCATCGATGCAGCCTGTGGAACAGCCGAGCGGCGCTGTCGGTTTTACCGGCACAGCACAGGAGGACATCATGTTCGACTACAGCGACAGTCATTCCACGATCTCGTCCGACCGGGTCAACGGTACCGAGGTCTACGGCGCCGGTGGCGAGAAGATCGGCCATATCGACCATCTCGTGATCGACAAGAAGTCCGGCAAGATCACTTACGCCGTGATGGGTTTCGGCGGCTTTCTCGGCATGGGCGAGGAGCATCACCCGATCCCCTGGGCCAAGCTCGAATACGACACCGGGCTGAACGGCTACCGCACGGACATCACTGAAAGCCAGCTCAAGGGGGCGCCGGAACGGCCCGAACGCTGGTATGAGGACCGCCGCTGGGAAGAGGCGACCTATGCCCATTACGGCGCGCCCTACTACTGGATCTAAGCCCCTCGCGACCGGGACGCGACGAGGCCGCCGGCACAGCCTCGGCGGCCTGTTTCCGATCTCTTCCAAGAGATCGGTCCGGACCCTTGAAAGGGTCCGGCTCTAGCCGATCCGGCCGCGCGCGCCGCCGGTCTGGCCGCGATCGAGCAGGTAGTGATCGAGCAATACGCAGGCCATCATCGCCTCCGCCACGGGCACCGCGCGAATGCCGACGCAGGGATCGTGCCGCCCCTTGGTGACCACCTCGGTGGGACTGCCGTCGATGCGGATCGAGCGGCGCGGACTCAGGATCGACGAGGTCGGCTTCACCGCGAAGCGCACCACCACATCCTGCCCGGAGCTGATCCCGCCCAGCACGCCGCCCGCATGGTTCGAGCCGAATTCCGGCCCGTTCTCGCCCATGAAGATCTCGTCCGCATTGTCGCGCCCGGTCAGGGCGGCGGCGGCCATGCCTTCGCCGATCTCCACCCCCTTCACGGCGTTGATCGACATCATCGCAGCCGCAAGATCGGTGTCGAGCTTGCCATAGACCGGCGCGCCGAGGCCGGCGGGCACGCCCGAGGCCGTCACCTCGATCATCGCACCGACGGAGTTGTGGTCCTTGCGCAGCGCATCGAGATAGTCGGCCCATTCGGCCGCCGCAGCCGTATCGGGGCACCAGAAGTCGTTGCGCGCGATCTCTTCCATGTCGATCTTCGAGCGGTCGATCACCTTCTCGCCCATCTGCACCATGTAGCCGGTGATCTTCAGCTCGGGCAGTAGCGCCGCCAGCGCCGCACGCGCGACCCCGCCCGCCGCGACCCGCGCCGCCGTCTCCCGGGCGCTCGAACGTCCGCCGCCGCGATAGTCACGCAGCCCGTATTTCAGGTGATAGGCGATGTCGGCATGGCCGGGCCGGAAGGTTTCGGCGATGTCGCCGTAATCCTTGGACCGCTGGTCGGTGTTGCGGATCATCAGCTGGATCGGCGTGCCGGTGGATTTACCCTCGAACACGCCCGACAGGATCTCCACCGCGTCCGGCTCGCGGCGCTGGGTGGTGTGCTTGTTCTGTCCCGGGCGCCGCTTGTCGAGCCAGACCTGAAGGTCTTCCTCGCGGATCTTCACCCCCGGCGGGCAGCCATCGACCATGGCGCCGAGCGCGGGGCCGTGGCTTTCGCCCCATGTGGTGACGCGGAACAGGTGGCCGAAGCTGTTGAGGGACATGGGGCGCTCTCCTTGTGGCGGGGCCGGTGTAGCGCGGGGCGAACGCGGGGGAAAGGGCGGGGGCTTGCGCATGGGCCGCGATGGCGTAGTGTCGCGGCCACCTCGGGGGGCCCCTGGCTGAGATGCGCATCGCGCGGACCCGTTGAACCTGAACCGGATCACACCGGCGGAGGGAAGGTCGCGGACACAGGTCCTCCTTGCTCTTCGCCCGCATCGGAGGATGACCATGCACCATCGCCTGATCGCGGGTCTCGCCCTGTCGCTCGCCGCCCTGCCGGCGATCGCCCAGGACAAGACCCTTACCGTCTACGCGCCCGACTACTTCGCCTCCGAATGGGGGCCCGGCCCGGCGATCAAGCAGGCCTTCGAGGCGCGTTGCGGCTGCACGCTCCACTACCAGACCGGCGACCTGCTGCCGCGCCTGCTGCTCGAGGGCGAACGCACCGAGGCCGACGTGGCCATCGGATTCGATTCCACCGAGATAAAGAAGGCGCGCGAGACCGGGCTCTTCGCGCCGCACGGGGTCGACACCGCCGCCCTGACGCTGCCGATCGACTGGGACGACGAGGTGTTCCTGCCCTTCGACTGGTCCTATCTCGCCTTCGTCTACGACAACGAGGCGCTGGAGGATGTGCCGGGCAGCTTCGCCGAGCTGGTCGCGGCGCCCGACGACCTGCGCATCGCGATCCAGGATCCGCGCAGCTCGGTCTCGGGCCTGTCGCTGGTGCTCTGGGCCGAGGAGGTGTTCGGCGACGAGGCGGAGGCCAAGTGGACCGAACTCGCGCCCAAGATCACCACGGTAACGCCCGGCTGGTCCGAAGCCTATGGCCTGTTCACCGAGGGCGAGGTCGACATGGTGCTGAGCTACACCACGTCGCCCGCCTATCACGCGATTGCCGAGACCGATGACACCGTTTCGGCCGCGATTTTCGACGAGGGGCATTACATGACCATCGAGCTGGCGGCCCAGCTCAAGGGCACCGATGACGCCGACCTGGCGCAGCAATTCATGGATTTCGTGGTCAGCCCCGATTTCCAGTCATTGATCCCGACCTCCAACTGGTCCTACCCGGCGGCATTGCCCGAGGCCGAATGGCCCGAGGGCTTCCGCGAACTCGACATGCCCGAAAAGGCGATCTGGCTGCCCGAGGACGAGGCCGACGCGCTGCGCGCACCGGCCATCGAGGCCTGGCGGCAGGGGATGTCGCGATAACGCCGGGCTTGGGCGCAGCGCCCTCCGCGCAGTGGCGGGGGGACAATCCGACGCGCTGGGCGGGCGGTCTCGCCGCCGGGCTGGTACTGGCGCTGACGCTGGGCACGCTGGGCGCGGTCGCCTGGCGGGCCGGCTTCGCGCTGGGCCTCGGCCCTGCCGATCTTTCCGCGATCTGGTTCACCACCTGGCAGGCCGCGCTTTCGGCGGCGCTGTCGGTGGCGCTCGCCGTGCCGGTGGCCCGGGCATTGGCGCGACGGCGCTTCCCGGGGCGGGGGGCGCTGGTGACGCTGCTGGGCGCGCCCTTCATCCTGCCGGTGATCGTTGCGGTGATCGGGCTGATCGGCGTGTTCGGGCGCGGCGGCATCCTCAACGACGCGCTGGCGCTCGTGGGGCTGGGCCCGGTCTCGGTCTATGGCTGGCACGGCGTGGTGCTGGCGCATGTCTTCTTCAACCTGCCGCTGGCGGTGCGTCTGATCCTGCAGGGCTGGCTCTCGATCCCGGCCGAGCGGTTTCGCCTTGCCGCCTCGCTTGGCGCGCCGGTGGGCCGACTGCTCGAATGGCCGATGCTGCGCGCCGTGGCGCCGGGGGCCTTCGCGGTCATCTTCCTGATCTGCCTGACCAGCTTTGCCGTGGCCCTGACCCTGGGCGGCGGGCCGCGCGCCACCACCGTGGAGCTGGCAATCTACCAGGCGGTGCGATTCGAATTCGACCTGGGGCGTGCGGCGGTGCTGGCGATGGTGCAATTCGGCCTTTGCGCTGCGGCGGCGCTGATGGTGCGCGCCGCAGGCGCACCCGACGCCTTGGGCGCCGGGCTCGATCGGGTGGTCGAGCGGTTCGAGCCGGGCGGGCGGCGGCGCGATGCCATGGTCGTCGCGCTGGCGGCGCTGTTCCTGATGGCGCCGCTGGCGATGATCGTGGCGCGCGGCGCGCCGGGCCTGCTCGACTTGCCGGCGGGGCTTTGGGGCGCGGCACTGCGATCGATCGCGGTGGCGCTGGGTGCGACGGCGCTGACCCTCGTCATGGCGCTGGCTCTTGCGCTGCGCGGTGGCGCGCTGGCCCGACTTGCGATGTTGCTGCCGCTGGCGGCCTCCAGCCTCGTGATGGGCACCGGCCTCTTCGTGCTGCTCTATCCTGTGGTCGCGCCGCGCGACGCGGCGCTGGTGGTCACCGGGCTGGTCAACGCGACGATGGCGCTGCCCTTCGCGGCGCGGGTGCTGGTTCCCGCGCTGGCGCAGGCCGAGGCCGCGTATGGGCGGCTCGCGACCTCGCTCGGGCTTGTCGGCTGGGCCCGGCTGCGCTGGCTGATCCTGCCGCGCCTGCGCCGGCCACTGGGCTTTGCCGCCGGTCTCACGGCGGCGCTGTCGATGGGGGATCTGGGCGTGATCGCGTTGTTCGCGGGCGACGGCGAGGCGACGCTGCCGCTCCTGATGGTGCGGCTGATGTCGGCCTACCGAATGGAGCAGGCGGCGGGTGTCGCGCTGGTGCTTCTGGCGCTCAGCCTCGCGCTGTTCTGGATCTTCGACAGGGGAGGGCGCGTCGATGCTGCGTCTTGAGGGGCTGGAGATCCGGCAGGGAGATTTCGAACTGCGGGCGGACTGGGCGCTGCCCGACGGCGCGGTCTGCGCGGTCATGGGGCCCTCGGGCGGCGGCAAGTCGACTCTTCTGGCGGTGATCGCGGGGTTTCTCGCGCCTACATCGGGGCGGGTCTCCTGGAACGGGCACGACCTGACCGCACTGCCCCCGGCGCGGCGGCCGATCTCGATCCTGTTTCAGGACAACAACCTGTTCCCGCACCTGACGGTGGAGCGCAATCTCGCGCTCGGGCTCGACCCGCGCGGGCGGCTCGACGCCGGCTCGCGCCAGCGGATCGCCGAGGTGCTGGACCGGGTAGGGCTTGCCGGCATGGGGGCCCGGAAACCCGCGGCGCTGTCGGGCGGCCAGCAGAGCCGGGCGGCGCTGGCGCGGGCGCTGTTGATGGACCGCGCGCTGGTTCTGCTCGATGAGCCGTTCGCGGCGTTGGGGCCGGGGCTCAGGATGGAGATGCTCGATTTGGCGCGCGAGGTGCTGTCGGGGGAGGGGCGGACGCTGCTGATGGTGAGCCACGCGCCCGAGGACGCCGCGCGCATCGCCAGCCATATCATCCTCGTCCACGATGGCGTCGCCGCCGCGCCCGAGGCGGCAGGGCCGCTTCTGGCCGATCCGCCGCAGGCGCTCAGGAGCTATCTGGGACGCTGAGACCTCCGCCGCCATCGTGTCGGTGGCAATGCTGCGTCATGCGGGTGGTGTGGAAACGCATGAGCGCGAGGGGTGCGCTCTTGCCCGCCTTCGGAGACCGAGAAACTCCCGGTCCCACGCATAAAAAAAAGGCGCCCCCGAAGGGACGCCCCGTTTGCCGTCATGGCCCTGCGATCACTCGTCGCGCGGGCCGTACTTGGCGCGGTACCAGATCCGCTTGTTGGTGAAGTAGAGCAGCACGGCGAGAAGGCCGAGGAACAGCACGCCGGTGAAGCCGGCCTGCTTGCGGGCCATCATCTTCGGCTCGGCCGCCCACATCAGGAAGGCGGTCACGTCCTTCGATTCCTCGACCACCGAGGCCTCGTGCCCGTCCTCGTAGACGACGTCGTCGCCCAGAAGCGGAGGCGGCATGGCAATCCACGAGCCGGGCGCCACGTGGTGACCCTCCTCGTCGATGCATTCCTCGGGGTAGCCGCCGGCCGCGAAGGCGACGTTGTAGTAGCCCGGGAAATCCTCGGGGGCGCAGGCCGGCGCTTCCTCGTAGCCGGTCAGCAGCGAGGCGATGTATTCCGGTCCGCCCATGCCCTTGAAGAGCTGGTTGAGGCCCGAGCCGTAGGGGCCCGAGAAGCCCGCGCGCGACTTGGCCATCAGCGACAGGTCGGGCGCCTCGGGCATGGCGCTCTTGGCGAAGTTGTCGGCCGGGGTCGCCGGCCGGAAGTCGTCGAGCTCCTCGTCGAAGGTCTCGAACTGCGCGGCATAGGCCCGCACCTGATCCTCGGGCAGGCCGGGGCCGCCCTCGTCATGCAGGGTGCGGTAGGCCACGTATTGCAGGCCGTGACAGGCGGCGCAGACCTCGGTGTAGACCTGCAGGCCGCGCTGCAGCTGCATCTGGTCGAAGGCCCCGAAGGGACCCTCATAGGGGAAGTCGTAGTCCGTGATGTGGGTCTCGGTCTCGGCGGCCATGGCGGTGCCGGCGAGGCCCATCGCCGCGATCGCGGCCAGCGTGACGGTTCTCAGCATCTGTCTTGCCTCTCTCACTCGGCCGGCTTGACGGCGGTGTGGGTGCCGCCGGTCTTGGGGTCGTAATGCGCGTTGAAGTCGTCTTCGATCGTCGCCGGGATCGGCAGCGGCTTCTCGATCACGCCCAGCAGCGGCAGGACCACGAGGAAGTAGCCGAACCAGTAGGCGGCACCGATCAGCGAGATGTAGGGATAGATCCCCTCGGCCGGCATCGCACCGACCCACATCAGCACGAAGAAGTCGACGACGAGCAGCGCGAACCACCACTTGAACATCGGCCGGTAGCGGCCCGAGCGGACGCTCGAGGTGTCGAGCCACGGCGCGAGGGCGATCACCGCGATGGCGCCGAACATCGCCAGCACGCCGAAGAACTTGGCGTCGACGATGCCGAAGGTCACCCAGTTGGCGAACATCACGACCCAGACGTCGGCGGTGAAGGCGCGCAGGATCGCGTAGAAGGGCAGGAAGTACCATTCCGGCACGATGTGCGCGGGCGTCGCCAGCGGGTTCGCCTCGATGTAGTTGTCGGGGTGGCCCAGATAGTTCGGCATGAAGCCGACGATGGCGAAGAAGATCATCAGCACGATCGCCAGCGCGAACAGGTCCTTCATCACGAAGTAGGGCCAGAAGGGCAGGGTGTCGCGCTTGGCCTCTTCCTTCGACGTGCGGCGCACCTCGACCCCGGTGGGGTTGTTGTTGCCGGTCGAGTGGAAGGCCCAGATGTGGACGATGGTCAGGCCCGCCAGGATGAAGGGCATCAGGTAGTGCAGCGAGAAGAAGCGGTTCAGCGCCGGCTGGCCGACGGCCGAAGCGCCCAAGAGCCAGGTCTGGATCGATTCACCGACGAAGGGGATCGCGCCGAACAGGCCGGTGATCACCGCGGTGCCGTGGAACGACATCTGGCCCCAGGGCAGCACGTAGCCCATGAAGGCGGTGCCCATCATCAGCAGGTACATCAGGATGCCGATGATCCATGTCACCTCGCGCGGCGACTTGTAGTTGCCGTAATAGAGGCTGCGGAAGATGTGCGCATAGACCGCCACGAAGAACAGCGATGCGCCATTGGCGTGGATGTAGCGCAGCATGAAGCCGCCATTCACGTTGCGCATGATGTGCTCGACGCTGGCGAAGGCCATGTCGACATGCGGCGTGTAGTGCATCACCAGCACGATGCCGGTGACGATCTGCAGCGCCAGGGTGAAGGTGAGGACGATCCCCCAGATCCACATCCAGTTCAGGTTCTTCGGCGTGGGGATCATCAGCGTGTCGTAGAGCAGGCCGAGGACCGGCAGGCGGTTGTTGAGCCAGCGCTCGCCGCCTGTCTTGGGTTCGTAGTGATCGTGCGGAATACCGGACATCAGAGGTCTCCTCAGCCGAGCTTGATGGTCGTCTCGTCGACGAATTCGGCGACGGGGATGGGCAGGTTCTTCGGCGCGGGCCCTTTGCGGATGCGCCCGGCGGTGTCGTAGTGCGAGCCGTGGCACGGGCAGAACCAGCCGCCGAAATCGCCCTGTTCGCCCAGCGGCACGCAGCCCAGATGGGTGCAGACACCCATCTGCACGAGCCAGGTGCCGGTCTCGTCGAGGGCGCGGTTCTCATCGGTCGCGGGCGCGGCACCGGCGAGGTTCTCGTTGCCGGCAACGGGGTCGGGCAGCGAGTCGACATCGACCTCGCGCGCGGCGGCGATCTCCGCCTCGGTGCGGGCGCGGATGAACACCGGCTTGCCCTGCCACAGCACGGTCAGCTGGGTGCCCGGCTGGACGCCTGAGACGTCGACCCGGATCGAAGCCAGGGCCAGGACATCGGCCGAGGGGTTCATCTGGTTGACCAGCGGCCAGACCGCGGCACCGGCGACGACGGCGCCCGCCCCGGCGGTGGCATAGTAGAGAAAATCGCGGCGGGTGCCCTGATGATCGTCTGCGTGTGACACGGGGGTGGATCTCCGGTATGGCTGGGGCGGCATCGCCCGGACGGCAAAAGACCGCGGGCCGTGACCCGCTTGGCGTTTTCGCGCTGTTTAGCCATCAATCCCGCGCCCGTCCAGCGGACAATACCGCGCAGCCGGAGGCAGCTATGCCGTGTGATCCGCCCCGACAAGGGGCGGGAAGACACGCGTCGCGTTGCGCGAAAGCGACAACGCCGATGTGAATTGCCGTTACGTTGCGGTTTGACTCCGCAGATCCCAAATCCGGGTGATAATGGCGCATCGCTATTCCCGATTCCGCTCCTCCGCCACCGCCTGTCCGAAAGCCGTATCCGATGTTCCGCCTTGCCGCGCCGCTGCTCCTGATCCTCGCCCCCGCCCTGGCCAATGCCGAGGTCGAGTTGAGTTTCTATGGCGGTGTCCAGGGCGCGCCGCATTCGGGCGTCGACGTCGATCGGCCCGGTACCGCCAACGACCGCGACTTCACCGCCGGCTGGGACGGCAACTCCTTCGACGCGCCGCCCTATTACGGCCTGCGCGCGACCTGGTGGCGCGAGGACAATCTCGGCTTCGGCGTCGATCTGAACCACACCAAGGTCTATGCCGACGATGACACCCTCGCCGAGCAGGGGCTCGAGACGCTGGAATTCACCGACGGGCTGAACATCCTGACACTCAACGCCTATCGCCGCTTTCCCGATGCCGCCTACGGGCTGACGCCCTATGTCGGCGGCGGTCTCGGCATCGCGGCGCCGCGGGTCGAATATGATGACGGCGAAGGCCGTACCGACGAATACCAGATCACCGGTCCGGCGGTGGCGCTGATGGCCGGGGCGAGCTACGAGTTCAGCGACCGGGTCTCGGTGTTCGGCGAGTACAAGGGCACCTATTCCCAGAACGAGGCCGACCTGGTCGGCGGCGGCACGCTGGAATCCGACATCGTGACCAACGCGCTCAACCTCGGCGTCAGCTTCAACTTCTGATACGACCCGGCCGGCGCCCGCCTCAGGCGGCGGGCGGGGCGGTGGCGATCATGCTCTCGCGGGTGGCGAAGCGCTCGGCCCAGGCGGCGAGCTGCGGGCGCCCGGCGCGCCAGTCGCGCGCGGCATGGCGCAGGTCGAGATAGCCCAGCGCGCAGGCCACGGCGATCTGGCCCATGTCGACCTGACCTTCGAGATGGCTGATCCAGCGCGCCTCGATCGCGTCGAGCGCGCGCTCGATCTTGCGCCATTGCCCGGCGACCCATTTCTCGGAGCGTTGGCCCTCGGGCCGGACGCGGGCCTCCAGCACCATCGCGAGCGCCGCGTCCATGATGCCGTCCGCCGTCGCCTCGAGCGTCAGCACCTCCCAGATCCGACGCTCGGGGTAGAGCCGCCCCTCGGCGCGGGCATCGAGATAGCGGGTGATGACCCGACTGTCATAGAGCGCGGGCCCGTCATCGCGCACCAGCGCGGGAATCTTGCCCAGCGGATTGGCATGGATCACATCGACCGGATCGCCGAGAGGATCGGTCGCGGCGGCGATCTCGGTGACCTGTTCGGCCTGCCCGGTCTCGTGCAGGACGACGCGGACCTTGCGCGCGAAGGGCGAGGCGGGGGAGGTGAGAAGTTTCATGTGGAACGCTCCGGTTGGCCCGCGCAGTCAAGCAGCGGCGCCCGCCGGGCGCAAGGCCGACCGGGAGCGCGCGCCCCATGGTTCATCTTTCCTCAAATACGCATGGCACCCCCTCGCGGCATGCGCACCGGTCGAAGGCGGAAGAGATCCGCGTATCTGCGAGAAGACGAACCAGGCTCGCCGCTCAGGCGGTGAGGCGAGTGCCGGACACCCCGGTGATCGTGGCTTCGACGATGCGCCCTTCCGGCTGGTCGCTGGCAAAATCCACCTCGGCGAAATGCTCGGTCCGGCCCATGCGCGGGCTTTCCATCAGCACGCGGTGGGTTCTGCCGACCTGCGCGGCCAGATGCGCCTGCGCCGCCAGATCACCTTTGGCGCGCAGCCGCGCCGCGCGCGCCTTGATCGCCCGGCCGTTCACCTGCGGCATCCGCGCCGCCGGGGTGCCCGGGCGGGGCGAATAAGGAAACACGTGCAGCCAGGTCAGGTCGCACTCCTCGACCAGCTTCAGCGAGTTCTCGAACATCGCCTCGGTCTCGGTCGGAAAGCCCGCGATGATGTCGGCGCCGAAGGTCATGTCGGGCCGCAGCCGGCGCGCCTCTTCGGCAAAGCGGATCGCGTCGTCGCGCAGGTGGCGCCGCTTCATCCGCTTGAGGATCAGGTCGTCGCCGTGCTGCAGCGACAGGTGCAGATGCGGCATCAATCGTGGCTCGGTGGCGATTGCCTGCATCAGATTCTCGTCGACCTCGATCGAATCGATCGAGGAGATGCGCAGCCGTTTCAGATCCGGCACCAACTTGAGGATGCGCATCACCAGATCGCCCAGCTTCGGCTGCGCGGGCAGGTCGGCGCCCCAGGAGGTCAGGTCGACACCGGTCAGCACCACCTCCTCGTAGCCGCGATCCACCAGCCGCCTGATCTGTTCGACCACCACGCCCGCCGGGACCGATCGGGAATTGCCCCGACCAAAGGGGATGATGCAGAAGGTGCAGCGGTGATCGCAGCCGTTCTGCACCTGCACATAGGCGCGCGAACGGCTGCCGAAGCCGTCGATCAGGTGGCCGGCGGTTTCGGTCACGCTCATGATGTCGTCGACCTGCACCGGCTCGGTCGCGCCGATCAGGTCGGGCGCCATGCCTTTCCAGGTTTCGGGCTGCATCTTCTCGGTGTTGCCGATGACCAGATCGACCTCTTCCATGTCGGAAAAGCGCTTGGGATCGGTCTGCGCGGCGCAGCCGGTGACGATGATCTTCGCCGTCGGGTTCTCGCGCCGCAGGCGGCGGATTTCCTGCCCGGCCTTGCGCACCGCCTCGGCGGTGACGGCGCAGGTGTTGACCACCACCGCATCCTCGACCCCGGCGCGCGCGGCGAGATCCTTCATCGCTTCGGTCTCGTAGGCGTTGAGGCGGCAGCCCATGGTGGCGAAGATCGGTGCCTTGGAAGATTCGGGGCGGTCCATCAGAGCCTCCAGACTCCGTCGAAGACATGCGCGGTCGGGCCGGTCATCCAGACCCCGTCCTCGCGCCAGTCGATGTGAAGCGTGCCGCCGTCGAGATCGATGGTGACGGCGCGCGAGGTAAGTCCGCGTCGCGCGGCCGCGACGGCCACGGCGCAGGAGGACGAGCCCGAGGCCAGCGTCAGCCCGGCGCCGCGCTCCCAGACCCGCATGCGGATCCGGTCGGGGCCGGTGACCTGCGCCACCTGCACGTTGGTGCGCTCGGGGAACAGCGGGTGATGCTCATGCGCCGGGCCGAAACTGTCGAGATCGATCGCCTCGGCATCCGCGACGAAGAAGCTGCAATGGGGATTGCCCATGCCGGTGGCGGTGGGCGCGCCTTCGATCGGCAGCTCCAGCGTATCCGTCTCCCGTGCCAGCGGGATCTCGTGCCAATCGAGCTGCGGCTGTCCCATGTTCACCGCGACCAGCCCGTCGCCGGCGTCACGGGCGGCGAGGCGGCCGCGCTCGGTGGTGAGGTCGAGCGCGGGTTTGCCGCTGCGCGCCATTTCCCATGCCGCGATGCAGCGCGTGGCGTTGCCGCAGGCCGCCGAACGCGAACCATCGGCGTTCCAGAAGACGAGATGCAGGTCGGCATCGGCGCTCGCATGGATCGTCGCCAGCTGATCGAAACCGACGCCGCGATGGCGGTCGGCAATGGCGCGCGCAAGATCGGGCGACATCTCCGGCACCTCTCGGCGCGCGTCGATGACGACGAAATCATTGCCGAGGCCGTGCATCTTCATGAACGGCAGGCCGGGGAGGGGGCTGTTGTCCTGCATGGCGGGGCCCATAGCAAAGCCCGCGAACTTTATCCAGAAAAAGCGTATTTTTGCGGTTGACCCCCCCGGCCACTAACCGTAGTTAGCCGCCCAGTGGGCCGTTAGCTCAGTTGGTAGAGCAACTGACTTTTAATCAGTGGGTCGCAGGTTCGAATCCTGCACGGCTCACCACTGATCACTCCAGGATCATCGATCGCGGACGGGGCGGGAGCGCATGCCTTCCCCAACCGCGGCATCGTGCCTTTCCGATGTGCGGCTCCGCTCTTCGGTCAATCCGCGTCATGCCGCATTGCAGCGCGCTTCGTCGAAACCCGGCCGGTTTCAGCCGTCGAACCGCAATGTCACCGTGGTACCGCCGGGGCCGCTCTCGATCACCGGGGTGGTGCCGAGTTGCGTGGCGAAGGCATGCACGAGTTGCTGACCGATGCCGCTATCCGAACGCCGATCCGCGCCAAGCCCGCAGCCGTCGTCCTCGACCGTGAGTTGCAATCGTTTATCCGGCAGCTCTTCGAGCGCCACGACGACCTTGCCGGTCCCGCCCGGTGCGAAGGCGTATTTGAGGCTGTTCGTCACCAGCTCGTTGACGATCAGCCCCAGCGGCACCGCGATCCGGGTCGAGAGCTTCATCGGCGCGATCCGGGGTTCGAGCAGGACGCTGTCGCTGCCGATGGATTCGGACAGCCCTTCCACGATCTTGTCGAGGTAGTCGCGCGAACAGACCGTGTCGATCGAGCCCGAGGCATTGAGCCGGCGATACAGGCTGGCCACGGCCTGCACCCGGGCCCTGATCCGGCGCAGCGCCTCGCGCCCCTCGCCTTCGGCGCGGGCCCGCGATTCCATCGAGATGATTGAGGAGATCGTACCAAGGCTGTTCATCACCCGGTGGTTCAACTCGGCCAGCAATTGCTGCGCCTCGGCCAGCGCCGCTTCACGCTCCGCCTCGATACGCTTGGTTTCGGTGATGTCCCTGAACTGGATCGCGAAACGCCCATGCGGCTCGATCGGCGCGGCGTAGACGTCGAAATAGCGTCCCATGGCGAGCGAGCCCTGCTGGAAGCGCCGCGACTCACCGTTCAGGGCGATCCGGCCATAGGTCTCGATCCAGAACGGTTCGAGGTTCGGCACCATTTCCAGCGCGGTGCGCCCCTTGGCGCCATAGAGGCCGGTCATCTCCTCGAATTGCTGATTCATCTGGAGGAACCTGTAATCGACCGGCTGACCCTCGCTGTCGGTGATCATCTCGCAGGTGCAGAAGCCGTCATCGAGAAATCCGATGAACATGTCGACTTCGCGCGCCGACAACTGCAGCGGCATCTTGGTCACGGCAAACCACTCCCCCGTCCGGGCCGCTCATTCCCGGAAGCGGCCTGTGGAAAACAGGCTATGCCGAATCGCGGCCTATGCGAAGCAAAGATCGGCCGAACTGCACATAAGTGCCGATTCGTACGTCTGTTTTTGGTCCAAGGGGGCTTTCAGTGTCGCCGCAGCGTGTCGCCCCGGGCGATAAGCGGCGTCAGTTCGACCCGCTCGGCACCGCCCTCGGACGGGTTGGCGCAGCGCGCCGCGATGATCCGCGCCGCCTCGCGACCGATCTCGCGGCGGCAGGCATCCATGGTGGCCAGTTGACGCGGCAGCCCGTCGAGAAGCTCGACGCCGTTGAACCCGGCGAGACCGATCTGTCCGGGGATGTCGATGCCCTGTTCGAGCAGCCACAGCAGCCCGCCCGCGCCGATCATGTCGTTGGAGAAATACAGGAAATCGAGATCCGGCGTGCGGGTGAGCAGCGACTCGGTCATCTCGCGGCCCTTCTTGAGCGCCGAGCCGCCGGAATAGAATTCCTGGTCGGCGATCTCTATGCCGGCGCGGGCGAGATGGCGGGTGAAACCTTCGAAGCGTTTGCGGGCCCGGTGGTCGGCCGGCATCTTGGTGCCGAGAAAGCCGATCCGACGATAGCCCTCGCGCAGGATCGCCTCGGCCATCTCGCGCCCGGCCCGCCGGTGGCTGATGCCGACGCAGGCGTCGATCGGCGCGCCGTCGGTATCCATGATCTCGACCACCGGGATCTCGGCGCGCATCAGCATCGCCCGGCTCGCCTCGGTGTGCTCCAGCCCGGCGATGATCACCCCAGAGGGCCGCCAGGACAGCATCTCGAACAGCACCCGCTCCTCGGTGTCGGGCAGGTAATCCGTCACCCCCACCACCGGCTGCAGCCCGGTTCCGGCCAGCGTCTCGGAGATGCCGGACAGAACCTCGGGAAAGACCATGTTGCCCAAGCTCGGGATGATCACCGCGACCAGATTGACCCGGCTCGACGCCAGCGATCCGGCGATCCGGTTCGGCACGTAACCGAGCTTCTTGGCGGCGGCGCGCACCTTGGTGCGGGTCGCCTCGCTGACATCGCCCTTGTTGCGCAGGACCCGGCTCACGGTCATTTCGCTCACGCCTGACGCCTCCGAGACGTCGCGGAGCGTGAGGGGGCGGCGGGGCGGAATGGTCATGGCAACGGGTCCGGTGGGGGAGAACGGAACGAGCTATAGGATGCGGCGCCGGGCTTGTCCAAGCGACGTTGACGGGCCCGGCAAAGCCGGGCATGGAAGGGACCGTGGCCCCGTGGCTCAACTGGATAGAGCAATCCCCTCCTAAGGGATAGGTTGCAGGTTCGAGTCCTGCCGGGGTCACCATGGACCGATACGATGTTCGAACTTTGTGCGGCTCCGCACGGAACCTCTTGGGTTACTGGCGTTTATTATTATGGCGCAGTAGCACAGTACTGCGGTTGCAAGGACGAATACGGGATGCATCCGCCGGGGCTGCGACGAACGTCGTGCGACCGCCCGCGACGAGAAGGCGCCGATGAAGGTCGAGGAACAAGGTACACGGGGTGAAGGCAACCAGCTGCTGGCCCGGATGCCCGCAGCGCTTGCCGACCTCATGTTCGCCCATCTCGAACCCGTCAGCCTGCCGCAGGGGCTCGTGATCGAGCAGCCCAACGAACCGGTCGAGCACATCTATTTCCCGACGGGCGGCGTCATCTCCATCGTGGCGATGAACGGCGAGGGCAACGCCCAGATCGAGGCGGGGCTGGTTGGCCGCGAGGGCATGTCGGGCACCATGGTGGTGATGGGCACCGACCGGTCGCCGCATCAGACCACGGTGCAGATCGCCGGGACCGGCTACCGGCTCGAAGCGGACCGGCTGCGCGACGCGCTCGAGCAGGAGCCGCTGCGCGAGCGGCTGCTGCATTACTGCCATACGCTGTCGGTGCAGACCGCGCATACCGCGCTGGCCAACGCCAAGCTCAAGCTCGATGCCAGGCTCGCGCGCTGGTTGCTGATGTGTCACGACCGGATCGACGGGGACGAGGTGATGCTGACGCATGATTTCCTGTCGATCATGCTCGGCGTGCGCCGCGCCGGCGTCACCGTGTCGCTGCACATTCTCGAAGGGCAGGGGCTGGTGCGTGCCACGCGCGGGCAGATCCGCATCCTGAACCGTCGTGGGCTCGAAGAGATGGTCGGCGGCTGCTACGGCGCGCCCGAGGCGGAATACGCGAGACTGATGCGCGACTGAGGCAGGACCGAGGAGCCGGGCCCGGCCTCACTGCATCCGGATCACCGATTTGTCGATCGCCAGCACGTAGCCGCGCTTGGCGATGTTCTTCACCAGAAGCTCGCTCACCAGCTGGTTGCCCAGCGTGTCGCGCAGCCGCTTGATCCGCGTGGCTCCGGCGGCCTCGTCGCAATCGGCGGCGGAGCGGCCCGAGATCACCGCCTCGATCTCCGAACCCGAGAGCACCTCGTCATCCATCCGCGCCTCGGCCAGCACCGATAGCGTCTCGATCGCCGCCGGTGTCAGCTTGAACTCGAAATCGTTGAGATGCACCGCGTTCTGGTCGCGGCTGATGACGAGGCTGTTCACCTCGATGCCCTTGCGCTCGATCCGGCCCATGCGGCGGTTGAGCTGGATCAGCATCAGCAGGAACGCCACTGCCGCCACCAGCATCGCCATCGCGAAGGTCAGCAGCACGAAGATCACGAAGCGGTAGCTCGACAGCACCTCCGAAAAGGCGGTGCCCGACTGCGCGAGGATCTCCAGGAGCTTGATCTCGGCCTGCGCGGTCAGGTCGTCATTCTCGACGAAGAGCCGTTCGACCCGGGCGTTAAAGGCGTTGGCGTCGGGCAGGTTTACGAAGAGCAGGATCGCCGCGCCGATCAGCAACAGTGCGATCGCCGCGAGTCCCGCGGTGACGATCTTGTTGCCTGCTTGTCGCGCCTCAGTAGCGGAGGAAGTAATCGCCTGCACTGTCCCGCCTTTTCTCCAGACCCTCGTCGCCGAACAGGCTCACGATGGCAAGGAGCTTCCAACCATCCGAGCCGAGCCGCGGGCGCAGTTCGTCCGCGGCGGCGTCGGGTTGGTCGCATGGCGAGGAGATTTCGGCAACGCCGTAATGCAGCCTGAGCGGATCGTCGCGCTTGGCCTTGTAATCGGCGTAACAGGCCGCCTGCGCCGATGCGGCGCCGACGACGATGAACGAGAGGGTGAGGGCGAGGGTTTTCATGGGCTTCACCATGCGGCGCGGCCCGGCGCTATTCAATAACGCGCCCCGCGGGACGCCGCGTTATTGCCTGACGGAGCAATCGGGCCAACTTTGCCTCACAAGACCTGCCTCCCCCCGGCCCCGCACGATCGGCCGGCAGCAGGGTATTCGCTCCGCCGGGAGCCGCATGACGGAGACCGACATGGCACGACGCCTCATCGCCGCAACGCTTTCGCTATCGCTCGGGCTGTCCGGCCTCGCCCCCGCGCCGGTCATGGCGCAGGACGACAATGCGAGCATGGGCCGGCTGATCGGCGGGCTGGTGGCGCTCGGCGTGATCGGTGCCGCCGCCAAGCAGCAGCGCGACAAGGACAAGGAGCGCGCCGAGAAAAAGGCCAAGGCCGCCGAGAAGGAGGCCAAGGAGAAGCGCAAGGAGGCCCGCAAGGCCGCGAAGGAAGAGCGCAAGGAAGCCGAGAAGCGCCTGAAGCGCGAGCTGGAGCGCCGCGAAGAGGAAGAAGAGCGCGAAAGCGAGTCCGATGCCCGCACCCGCGCGGCGCTGGGCGCCCTGAGCGCGATCATCGCCGGGCAGGGCGCCGGCACCGGGATCGAGGCGATCGCGCGCGAGTTCGGGCTCGACCTGAGCGATCCGCAGGCCGAGGCCCGGGCCCAAGCCGAGGCGCAGGCCCGCGCCGAGGCAGCCGCGCGCGAGGAGGCCTTGGCGGCCGAACGCGAGCGCGCCGAAACCGAAGCCCGCCGCGCCGAGATCGTGCGCCAGGCCGAGGAGGCCCGGTTGGCCGAGATCGCCCGCGCCGCCGAAGAGCGGCGCCGCGCCGAGGCACACGCCCGGCTCGAAGCGCAAGGAAGCCCGGTGGCCCCGGCACCCGAGGCGCTGCCGCCGATACCGCGCGACGAGGTGACCCCGGATCTCCTGCGCGACTGGAAGCCGGCCACGACCTCTGCGCAGACCCTGCCCGAGACGACCACCCCGGTCGCCACGGGAGAGATTCCCTTCGCCTGCCTGCGCCGGCAGCAGAGCGGCTTCGAATCCGCCTCCCTGGTCGATGGCGACTGCCTCGACGATTACCCGGTGCTGGCCCGCAGTTTCCCGCTCGATTGCGCCGTGACCGGCCGCGAGGAGGGCCGGATCACCTCCGGCTACGATACGCAGTGCCTGCGCGATCGCGGCTACAGAATTGCCGTCCGGTAAAACGGTCGAGCAGAGATGCGGCTCTTGCCCCAGTTGCCGCATCGCCCCCGGGGGTGGAAGCCTGGCTTCCACCCCCTAATCATTTTTCCCCGGTGACCCTGGTGACGAGTGGGGGGCGGCGGTGTCCTCATGCCCCGCCCCTGTTTTCCCCGACACGGCTCTTGATCGCCGGTCGTCGTCGCGCCAGAACCCCCGCATGCCACCCGATTTCACAGCAGAAACCACCGCCCGCACCCGCGGGCTCGTCCGCATCTGCGGCGTCGACGAGGTGGGCCGCGGCCCGCTCGCCGGCCCGGTCACCGCCGCCGCGGTGATTCTCGATCCCGAGCGCATTCCGGACGGGCTCGACGATTCGAAGCGGCTCACCGCGCGCCGCCGTCTCGCTTTGGCCGCCGAGATCGCGGCGGTGGCCGAGGTTTCGATCGCCCATGCCAGCGTCGAGGAAATCGAGAGCCACAACATCTTGCGCGCCTCGCATCTGGCGATGGTTCGTGCCGTGGCCGGCCTTTCGGCACCGCCCTGCCACGTGCTCGTCGACGGCAACATGGTACCGCGCGGCTTGGACTACCCCAGCGAAACCATGGTGGGCGGCGATGCGCGGTCTCTGTCGATCGCCGCCGCCTCGATCGTTGCCAAGGTGGCGCGCGACCGGATCATGGCGGAGCTGGCCCAGCGTCATCCGGGCTATGGCTGGGAGCGGAATTCCGGCTATGGGACGGCCCAGCACATGGCAGCGCTACTGGATCTGGGGGTGACGCCTCATCATAGGCGTGGCTTCAAACCCATCCACAACATCTTGTATCAACCCGCAATCGCAACCGACTGATTCGAAAAAGATTTTGACACCGACTCACCTCTGACTCATATTTATCCACAAGCACGAAGCGGGCCACCGCCGCGGATCAGAGGCGTTTCCATGACCACGAAGACGACAAGCCGGGGGGCGGCCACGCTCCCCCTGAACAGCGTTTTGGCCGGCGACTGCGTCGCGCAGATGAAGAAGCTGCCGGATGCGAGCGTCGATCTGGTCTTCGCGGACCCGCCCTACAACCTGCAACTCAGGGGCGAACTGATGCGCCCGGACAATTCCCGCGTCGATGCGGTGGATGATGCCTGGGACAGCTTCGCCAGCTTCAAGACCTACGATGCCTTCACCCGCGCCTGGCTGAAACAGGCGCGCCGCGTGCTCAAGCCCGAGGGCGCGATCTGGGTGATCGGCAGCTATCACAACGTGTTCCGCCTGGGCGCCGAGCTTCAGAACCAGGGGTTCTGGATTCTCAACGACGTGGTCTGGCGCAAGTCGAACCCGATGCCGAACTTCCGCGGCAAGCGGCTGACCAACGCGCATGAGACGCTGATCTGGGCCTCGAAATCCGAGGGCGCGAAATACACCTTCAATTACGAGGCGCTGAAGGCGTTGAACGAAGGGGTGCAGATGCGCTCGGATTGGGTGCTGCCGATCTGCACCGGGGGCGAGCGGCTCAAGGACGAGAACGGCCAGAAGGCGCATCCGACGCAAAAGCCCGAATCGCTGCTGCATCGGGTGATTCTCGGCACCACCAACCCCGGCGACGTGATCCTCGATCCGTTCTTCGGCACCGGCACCACCGGCGCCGTGGCCAAGGCGATGGGCCGCGATTTCATCGGCATCGAGCGCGAGGCCGATTATCGCCGCGTCGCCGAGGCCCGGATCGCGCAGGTTCGCCCCTACGATTCGGATGCGCTTCAGGTCTCGACCTCGAAGCGGGCCGAGCCGCGCGTCGCCTTCGGCGTTCTGGTCGAGCGCGGCATGCTGCGGCCGGGCGAGGTGCTGCACAGCCTCAACGGCCGTCACCGCGCCCGGGTGCGCGCCGACGGCACGCTGGTCTGTTCCGAGGCCAAGGGCTCGATCCACCAGGTCGGGGCCCAGCTCGAGGGCGCGCCGTCCTGCAACGGCTGGACCTATTGGCACTTCAAGCGCGACGGCGCGACGGTGCCGATCGACCTGCTGCGTCAGCAGGTGCGCGCGGAGATGGCCGGCGACTAGGCGCCGCGCGGCCGCGGCAGCTCGCCCCGCTTGTACGGTCCCCAATCGGTGACCTCCGGGTAGAAGCGCCTGCGCCAGGCGCGCACGCGCGGGTTCATCATGCGCCGCCAGACGGGCGGGATCAGCGCCGCCACCCCCATGATCGGGTAGCCCTGCGGCAGCTGCGGCGCCTCGTCCTCGGGGTAGGTCTGTAGCAGCGGATAGCGGCGGTCGGGCTTGTAGTGGTGGTCCGAATGGCGCTGCAGGTTGATCAGCAGCCGGTTCGAGGCGCGGTGCTCGGCGTTCCAGGAATGGCGCGGCTGCACATGGTCGTAGCGCCCCTCCCCGAGATGCTTTCGCGTCAGCCCGTAATGCTCGATGTAGTTCACCAGCTCCAGCTGCCAGATCGCGACGAAGGCCTGCAACGCGAACAGCACGAGCCCCTCGATGCCGCCCAGGGCCAGCGCCAGCCCCAGCATCCCCGCCTGCAGCGCGGCGTAGCGCCAGAACGGGTTCTTGGCGCTGCGCATGCTGAGCCCCTTGCGCGCCAGGAGCCGCGCCTCGGCGCGCCAGGCATCGCGCGGCATCCGCCACAGCACCCGGAAGAAGTGCCGATGGAAGCCCTCGTTGTAGCGTGCCGTCACCACATCGGCGGGTGTGCCGACATGCAGGTGATGCACCCGCAGATGATGCGAGCGGAACGGCGACCAGAGCACCATGGCGAGCAGGATGTCGCCCAGCCATCGCTCCAGCCGGTCGCGCTGGTGCAGGAGTTCATGCGCATAGACGATGCCGACCGCGCCCGAGATCACGCCCTGTCCCACGAAGAGCCCGATCTTCTCCCATGTCCCGAGATGGCCTGCGCGACTGGCATAGAAGACGAGGCCGAAGGTCATGACCGCCTGCGCGGGGCCCCAGATCATGGTGAGCAGCCGGTGCCAGAACAGCGCGCTCTCGGGCGTTTCGGGGTCGGGGTTCGAGCGGTCGAGCCCGCCGACGAGGTCGAGGATGTCGAACAAGAGCCAGGCGAAGGCGGGCAGCAGCAGCACCCACCAGCCCCCCATATGCGCGGCAATGGCCGCGAGGGGCAGGGTCAGCAGCGACACCCAAAAGGGCAGGGCGGACAGGATCGGGGCGCGCGGCGCCGGCAGCGTGGTCATGCGCGAGAGCCTAGCCCGCCGCTCCGGGCCGCTCAACGGCGAGATGCGGCGTCGCCACGTCGTGCACCTTGCGCATCAGCGTCGGCAGGGCGCCGGGGCGGAACGCCTCGGCTGCCACGAAATGCCCGCGTTCGGGATTGGTGGGCGGCAGTTCCGCCACCATCACGGTCAGGGTCAGCGCGAAATGGGTAAAGACGTGCACGGCCTCGCCCGCCTCGCGCCAATCGGCTGCGGCCGGCGGCGCGGGCTCGGGCGCCTGCGTCCAGTCCGATCCGGGAAAGCCCAGCATGCCCCCCAGAAGCCCCTTGTCGGGCCGGGTTTCCATGAGCCAGGCGCCGTCGGCGCGCCGCCCGACATAGGCATAGCCGCGGCGTTGCGGTTTGGCCTTCTTCGGCGCCTTCACCGGGCGTTCGCCCTGCGTGCCGCGCTGCCTCGCGAGGCAGGGCTCGCGCAGCGGGCAGATGCCGCAGGCGGGGTTGCGGGGCGTGCAGATCGTCGCGCCGAGATCCATCACCGCCTGCGCGTGATCGCCGGGGCGGTCGCGCGGCGTCAGCCGGGCGGCATGGACGGTGAGCTCGGGCTTGGCGGCGGGCAAGGGCGTGGCGACGTCGAAGAGCCGTGACATGACCCGCTCCACATTGCCGTCCACCACCGTCTCGGGCCGGTCGAAGGCGATCGCGGCGATGGCGGCGGCGGTATAGGGGCCGATGCCCGGAAGCGCGATCAACGCGTCATGCGTGTCGGGAAACCGGCCACCGTGATCGGCCACCACGGCGCGGGCGCATTTCAGGAGGTTGCGGGCCCGGGCGTAGTAGCCGAGCCCGGCCCATTCGGCCATCACCTCCGAATCCTCGGCCGCCGCGAGATCGGCCACGCTCGGCCACAGCGCGACGAAGCGGTCGTGGTACTTCTTCACCGCGGCCACTGTGGTCTGCTGCAGCATCACCTCGGACAGCCAGACGCTGTAGGGGTCGGGACGCGCGCCCGCCAGCTTTTCGGCCGGCCCGGTGCGCCATGGCATGGTCCGGGCGTGGCGGTCGTACCAGTCGCGCAGCGCCTCGGTCATTTCGGTCTCGGTCACGCGCATCCCCTCTGGTCCGGCCCCCGCCCGATCTAGTAGGATGGGGGCTGTCATGAAACAGCGACGCGCCTCCACCACACGCGGATTTGCGCAGGCCTCGGGCCTGTTGCAGTCGCGCATCCGCGGCGCCTCCGAGGCGCGCGGCTTTGCCGTCACGCGGCTTCTGACCCATTGGGCCGAGATCGTCGGCGAGGACACGGCGCGGATCGCGCAGCCGGTGAAGATCGGCTATGGCCGCGACGGTCTGGGCGCGACGCTGACGCTTCTGACCACCGGCGCGCAGGCGCCGATGCTGTCGATGCAGGCCGAGACGATCCGCGAGCGGGTCAATGCCTGCTACGGCTACCGCGCCATCTCCAAGGTGCGGATCACCCAGACCGCGCCGACGGGATTCGCCGATGGCCAGGCGGCCTTCGCTCCCGCCCCCAAGGCGGCGCCGCGCGCGCCGGATCCCGAGGTGCGGGCACAGGCGGCAAAGACCGCCGAGGGTGTCGGGGACACGGAATTGCGACTTGCGCTCGAGGCCTTGGCTGCCAATGTCCTGTCCAAACGTCGGAATTAAGACAGGACACCGCATGAAACTCGCAAGCTCCACCATCGCCCTGACCGCCGCGCTGGGCTGGATGGCCCTCGCCGCCCCGCTCTCGGCGCAGGAGGCCACCGAGGCCGAGACCGAGACGACCGCCGAGGAGACCGCCGTAGAGGCCGAGGCCGGAACCGAGGAAGCCGACGCAGCAGCCGAGGCCGAAGCCGAAACGGAGATGGAGGCCGAAACCGAAGCCGAAACGGAGATGGAGGCCGAAGCCGAAGTCGAACCGGAGATGGAGGCCGAAGCCGAAAGCGCCGAGACCGAAATCGAGGCGGAAGCCGGCGCCGAGGCCGAAACCGGGACGGCCACTGCCTCCGACGAGGATGCCACCCCGGCCGAGGACGGCATCGTCGAGATGGTGCAGGGCGCCGAAGACGCGCCGGTGACGGTGATGGAATACGCCTCCTACACCTGCCCGCATTGCGCGAACTGGCACGAGACCAGCTATCCACAGCTCAAGGACTACATCGACGAGGGCAAGGTGCGCTTCGTCTATCGCGAGGTGTATTTCGACCGTCCCGGCCTCTGGGCCTCGATGATCGCGCGCTGCGGCGGCGAGCAGAAGTTCTTCGGCATCTCCGACATGCTCTACGAGCAGCAGCGCGACTGGGCCGCCGGCGGCGACCCGGCGGCGATCGCCGCGAAGCTGCGCGAGATCGGCCTCAAGGCCGGGCTCGAAGAGGCGCAGCTCGAGGCCTGCCTGACCGATGGCGACAAGGCGCAGGAGCTGGTGAGCTGGTTCGAGGAAAACGCCAAGGCCGACGACATCACCTCGACGCCGACTTTCCTGATCAATGGCGAGAAGCACTCGAACATGGCTTGGGCCGACATGGCCGAGATCATCGACGGGCTTATCGAGGAGTAAGCCCCAGCCGGTCCAGCGCGGCATCGAGCGGGGCGGGATCGCCCCATTCGAGCCGCACCGGCAGGGTCAGCACCTTGGATCTGAAGGACGCGGGCAGGCGCACCGCGTCCTTTTCCGTCGTGACCAGCTGCGCCGGCAAGGCGCGCGCCTCCTGTTCGAGCCGCGTCATCAGCGCCGGCGTCAGCGGCTGGTGATCGCCCAAGGCCTCGGCCCGGCGCAGATCGGCGCCAAGCCCCTTGAGCGTCGCGAAGAACTTTTCCGGGTGACCGATGCCGGCAAAGGCCAGTACCGGCATCCGCTCCCACATCATGCCGGTCATCAGCGGCGCAAGGCGGCCCGTCAGATGCGGCAGACCGGCCAGCTGCGCGCCCCAGCGCTCGGAAAAGCGGGCCTGCTGCGCCGCGCCGCCGATCGAGAGCACCATGTCGGCGCGCGCCAGCCCGGCGGGGACCGGCTCGCGCAGCGGTCCGGCCGGGATGACCCGGCCATTGCCGAAGCCGCGCGCGGCATCCACCACCACGATCGAGAGATCCTTGTCGAGCGCCGGGTTCTGAAAGCCGTCATCGAGGATCAGCGCCCGTGCGCCGGCGGCCACCGCCGCCCGCGCCCCTGCGGCCCGGTCTCGCGCGACCCAGACCGGGCCGAAGGCCGCGAGAAGCAGCGGCTCGTCTCCGACCTCATCCGCCGCATGGCGGCGTTCATCGACCCGGATCGGCCCTTCCAGCCGTCCGCCATGGCCCCGGCTCACCACATGGGCCTCGATCCCGCGCTCGGCGAGGCGCTGCATCAGCGCGATGGCGGTCGGCGTCTTGCCGGTGCCGCCGGCGTTGAGATTGCCAACGCAGATCACCGGCACCGGCGCGCGCCAGCCGGGCCGCGCGACCCGCCGCGCGGTGGCCGTGGCATAGAGCGCGGCGAGCGGCGCCAGTGCGCAGGCGCGCGGTCCGGGGCGCGCGGGGTCGCCATCCCAGAAGGCCGGCGCCCTCATCAGCGCCGCTCCAGGGCCTGGCGAACCAGTTCCATGGTTCGGTTGGTCGCCTCGGCGCCCTCGGTCGCCACGTCCCAGGCGGCGCGGGCCAGCATCGCCGCGCGGTCGGGCGCGAGCAGCGCCTCGACCGCCTGTCCGAGATCGGCGGGGCCGCGCACGATGCGGCAGGCCCCGGCGGCGGCCAGCCTGCCGAATCCGGCGGCATGCAGCGCCTGTCGCGGGCCGTGCAGCACCGCCGAGCCAAGCGCCGCGGGCTCCATCGGGTCGCGGCAGGGCAGGTCGGAGAGCGTTCCGCCCAGGAAGGTCATCGGTGCGAGTCGGTACCAAAGCCCGATCTCGCCCGGCCCGTCGGCGACGTAGATCTCGGTCGCCTCGTCCGGCTCGTCGCCTTCCGCCCGTTCGGCCACGATGAAGCCCCGCGCGCGCAGGGCGCGGGCGATCGGCAGCGCGGCGGCCTCGCTCGCGGGGGCGACGATCATCAGCAGCCGGTGCGCGCGCTTGCTGGCCTGACGTTGGGCCGCGGCGATGGCGTCGATCTCGGCCTCGACCCCGCTCGCCACGAGCCAGACCGGCCGCGAGCCGATCGCCGCGGCGAGATCGGCCCGATCGCGCTCGTAGCAATCGGGGAGCGGCCGCGTGGCATCGAGGCGTCCGATGATCTCGATCCGTGTCGGCTCGACGCCGATGCGGCGCAGCCGTGCCGCGGCGGTGCCGTCGGCCGCGAGCAGCCGCTCGAACTGCTGGTAGGCCGCGCGCTTCGTGCCGAGCCGCCAGCCACCGCCAGCCACCGCGATCATGTCGGCCTCGGCATCGACCATCAGGGCGGGCAGTCCCGCCTTGGCGGTCTCGAACAGCACGGAGGGCTGCACCGGGCCACGCATCCAGACCAGAAGGTCGGGCCGCCAGCGCGCTAGGAAGTCCTGCGTGGCGGAACGGCTGTCGGCCAGCGGCGGCCATTGCAGCAGCTTGCGCGGCGCGTCGCGCAGCCGCGCCGGTGCCGTCAGCAGCAGCGTCAGCGGGTCGCGATCCTCGTCGAAGCGCCGGGCCAGCGCCGCGACCGCGGCACTGCGCGCCGGGTCGGGGCAATGGACCCAGACCAGCGGTCCCTCGGGACGCTTCGCGGGATCGGCGGGCGGCTGTCTCAGTTGCCGAGTTCCTCGGTCGGGGAGGCGGCGGCCTCCTCGTCGCGCAGCCGGTGGATATGCGCGATGAAGTAGCGCATGTGGGCGTTGTCGACGGTGCGCTGCGCCTCGCTCTTCCAGGCCGAATAGGCCGAGGCGTAATCGGGGAACATGCCGACGATGTGGATGTCGTCGGTGTTGCGGAACACGTTCTTCGACGGATCGATCAGCTCGCCGCCGAAGACGAGATGCAGGCGCTGGGTCATGGGAATCCTCGGGGTTGGGGCTTTCGCGGCAAATTACGCGTCGAAGGGCCCGGGTCAAGCCGGGGTCAGGCCGGGGTCAGGCCGGAGGCGGAACGGGGGAGGCGGCGAGCAGCGGCAGCAGCACGCCGTGTAGCGCCCCGCCCGCCAGCACGCCGTCGCTCTGCGGATGCGGCTTGTTGAAGCCCAGCTCGGCGCCGCGCTGGTCGGTGGCGGTGCCGCCGGCCTCGGTCAGGATCAGGCTGCCCGCCGCGATGTCCCATTCCCAGGTCGGGCGGATCGTCAGCATCGCGTCGAAGCGGGCCTCTGCCAGCAGGCACAGCCGCCAGGCCAGCGCCGAGCGGAACGCGCGACGCAGGGGCGGCACCTCGCCGCCCAGCCAGTGCTCGGGGCTCATGGCGAGGCGCGGGCCCAAGAGCGTGGCGCGGGCGGGATCGGTCTCGGCGCTGGCGCGGATCGGCGCGCCGTTGAGAAAGGCGCCGCCGCCCAGCGTCGCGGTATAGAGCAGATCGCGCTGTGGCAGCAGCACGCAGGCGGCGGTGATCCGGCCGTTCTCGGCCACCGCCAGCGAATGCGCCCAATCGCGGCTGCCCTCGAGATAGGCGCGGGTGCCGTCGATCGGGTCGACGATGAAGATCCGATCGGCCTCAAGCCGCTCGGGCGCATCCGCCGTCTCCTCGGACAGCCAGCCATAGTCGGGGCGCGCCGCACCGAGCCGTTCGCGCAGCATCGCGTCCACCGCCAGATCGGCCTCGCAGACCGGGCCGCCCTCATCGGGCTTGTCCCAGACCTGCGGCGCGCGAAAGCCGCAGGCAATGACCGCCGCCTCACGCGCCGCCGCGACAAGCAGCGCCAGATCGTCGCTGGGATCAGTCGCCGGCAAGGGTCATTCCATCCACGAGCAGGGAGGGCACGACGCGGCTCAGATGCTGGCGCGCGTCGTTGGCGGGCAGCAGGGTCATCAGCATCTCGCGCAGGTTGCCCGCGATGGTGCATTCATTGACCGGATGGACGATCTCGCCCTTCTCGACCCAGAAGCCCGAGGCGCCGCGCGAGTAGTCGCCGGTGTTGGGATTGATGGTCGAGCCGATCATCGAGGTGACCAGAAGGCCGGTGCCCATCTGCGCGATCAGATCGGCGCGCGTGGCGCTGCCCTCGGTCAGCCGGAGATTGGTGACGGCGGGGGAGGGCGGCGCCGAGGTGCCGCGCGCGGCGTTGCCGGTGCTTTCCAGCCCCAGCTTGCGCGCGGTGGCGAGGTCGAGCACCCAGCCGGTGAGCACCCCGTCATCGACCAGCACCCGCTCGGCGGTGGGCAGTCCCTCGCCGTCGAACAGCCGCGAGCCGGAGGCGCGCGGGCGATGCGGCTCCTCGATCACCGAAAGCCCCCTGGGCAGGACCTGCGACCCGTCGCGGCCCAGGAGCCAGCTCGATCCGCGGGCGATCGCTCCGCCATTGGCGGCGGCCAGCAGATGGCCGATCAGCGAGGAGGAGATGCGCTCGTCGAACAGAACCGGGTATTTCCCGGTGCGCGGGCGGCGCGGGTTCTGTCGGGCGGCGGCGCGTTCGCCGGCGGTGCGGCCGATCTCCTCCGCACTGCGCAGCTCGGACTGGAAGATGCGGCTGTCGCCGTCATAGTCGCGCTCCATGCCGGTGCCGCTGCCGGACACCGCGACGCAGGAGATCGCGCGGTCCGAGCGCTCGTAGCCGCCCGAAAAGCCGTTGGTGGCAGCGAGATGGATCCGGCGATGGCCATAGCCGGCGCTGGCGCCCTGCACCTGCGTCACCCCCTCGACGCCGCGCGCCGCCGCCTCGGCGCGGCGCGCATCCTCCTCGAGCGCGGCCGGGTCCGGCTCCGGCGCGGGGTCGTACATCTCGAGCCGCGACGAATCGGTGTCGCGGGCCAGCTGCGACGGATCGGCGAGCCCGGCATGCGGGTCCTCGGGCGCCTCGCGCGCCATGGCGACGGCGCGTTCGGCCATGGTCTCGATGGTGGCGTCGCGCGCATCCGACGAGGAGACCACCGCCTGCCGCCGCCCGATCAGCACCCGCAGGCCGATATCGACCCCCTCGGCGCGCTCGGCCTGCTCCAGCCGGCCCTCGCGCACGTCGATCGACACCGAGGTGCCGTCCACCGCGACCGCGTCGGCGGCCTCCGCCCCGGCGCGGCGGGCGGCGGCGAGCATCCTGTCGGTCAGGTCGGCGAGCGAGACGGTCATGGCGCATCCTTTCGGGCTGTCGCCCGACCATCTAGCGCGCCCGCGCCGCGCTGGAAAGCGAGGCCGCGGGCGGTGCGCCTCACTTGATCCGCTGGCCGTTGGCGATGACGTGGCCCTCGGCGTTGATCTCGATCTCCGAGCGCAGCTCGTCATTGCCGATCGGGGTGGTGAACAGCCCCAGCATCATCCGCGCGCCCATCAGCTGCTCGGCCGGGATCACGCCCAGCGTCGAGAGGTTCTCGATCAGCGCGTTCAGGCCGGCGATCTTCAGCTCGATTTTGCCCTCGGGACGGGGAAAGCCCTCGAAGGTCTCGAAATCCTCGTTGTCGAAAGTGAAGGCGCCGTCGCCCAGAAGTTCGGCACCGGCGAGACGCAGCACCAGCCGGTCCAGCATCAGGCTCTCGATCTCGGGCGCGGCCTCGGCCATCGCGGCCTCCTCGCCCACCGCCTCGGCGGTGTCGGGATCGGTAAGATCCTGCGGCAGCCGGGCGGTGCCCGACAGCTCGGCGATCAGCGTCGCGGGCTCGCGCGGCAGCACCGCGGCGGGATCGAACAGCATCCAGACCGGGTCGCCGAGCGTCAGGCTGTCGAGCGTGACCCGCGCCGAGAAATCCTGCGCCGCCTCGCCCGCCGCCAGCGGCGCGTCGAGGCCGAAGCCGTATTCGCCGACCGCGATCTCGACCGGGAAGGGCAGCGGCCCGGTGAGCCGCAGGTCGAGCCCCTTGGTCGATGAGGCATAGGCGGCGCGGGCCGGGTCGAGCGTCAGTTCGACCGCGCTCGAAACGGTGCGCGCGGTGCCGGCGGCACGCCCCTCGGGCCCTTCGCCTTCGAACTCCACCAGCGCCGGGCCGGTGGCGTAGTCGAAGCCGAGCGCGAATCCCTCGGGCAGCGCCTCGGCTTCTTCCATGCCTTCGGGCAGCGCCAGCGCACCGGACAGGGCGATCTCGGCGACGCTGCCTTTGATCGAAACGGTGCCCCCCTCCTCGCGGTCCTCGCCCTCGATCGACAGTTCGAGCGTCTCGGCGGCGATGTCGTAATCGGTGCGGCGCAGCCCCTCGGCGCCGGTCTCGGACAGGTAGCTGCCGCGCAGGACGTTGAGCGCGAGCGTCGCCTCGGCCGGCATCTGCACCCCGTCCTCGCGCAACGCCTCGAGCACCAGCGCGTAGCGTCGCGCGGCATAGTCGTAGCGCATCGCGCCGGGATCGCCGCTGACCGTCACCTCGAGCCCGTCCTGCCGCACACCGAGGTCGATCTCGGTCTCGACCCCGTCCTCGTCCATGCCGGTGATGACGACCGGGTAGCTGTCGGGCAGCGACACCGCGACGGTGCCGTCGCCGGCCTCGGTGAAGGTGATCTCGGCCACCCGCGCCACCAGTTCGCCATCCTCGCCCTGCATGGTCAGCACGAGGTCGGTGACGGTCAGCCCGTCGGCGGAGCGGGTCTCGGCGCCGGTCTCGATCCGGGTATCGCCGAGCCGGGCCGCCCCCTCCTGCCAGTCCTGCCAGACCTGCTCGGCGGTGACCTCGGCCTGTGCGGCGCCGGCCAACAGGATCAGCGCGCCGATCGGCGCGGTTTTGGACAATGCGGCCATGTCGGGCCCTCCTCGCATTCGCAGTTCCACGGGCCGGGCCCGTCGCGCCGGTGACCGGGGCGTCTGGACCGGAGACTAGGCCCCCGTTACGCTGGACGAAAGGTCAAAGCGCGGGGAGGGCGCGATGCAGGGGAAGACGGTACTGATCACCGGAGCCAGCCGCGGCATCGGAGCCGCCGCCGCGCGCGCCTTCGCCGGGGCCGGGGCCCGCGTCGCGCTGCTCGCGCGCAGCGCCGAGGCGCTCTCGGACATCGCCAAGGAGCTGGGCGAGGCCGGTCTCGCCATTCCTTGCGATGTCAGCCGCTACTGGGAGGTCGAGGCGGCGGTCGAGGCCTGCGTCAAGGAATTCGGGCGGCTCGACGTGATGGTCAACAACGCGGGCGCGATCGAGCCGATCGGCGCCATGGGCGGGCTCGACCCCGAGGCCTGGGGCAAGGTGATCGACATCAACCTCAAGGGCGTCTTCAACGGCATGCGCGCGGCGCTGCCGGTGATGCTCGAGCAGGGCGGCGGCACGATCATCACCGTCTCGTCGGGCGCCGCGCACAACGCGGTCGAGGGCTGGTCGGCCTATTGCGCCTCCAAGGCCGGGGCGGCGATGCTGACCCGCTCGCTTGATCTCGAATATCGCGGTCGCGGCATTCGCGCGATGGGGCTGAGCCCCGGCACCGTCGCCACGCAGATGCAGCGCGAGATCAAGGCATCGGGCATCAACGCGGTGAGCCGGCTCGACTGGTCGGTGCACATCCCGCCGGAATGGCCGGCCCGCGCGCTGGTCTGGATGTGCTCCGACAAGGCGCAGGACCAGGTCGGTCAGGAGGTCTCGCTGCGCGACGAGGAGATCCGCCGGCGCATCGGGCTGCGCTGAGAGGGCTCAGCGGCCGCGACGCTTGCCCGGCACCTTCGAGGAAAAGCCCGGCGGCCGCTTCGACACCCATGCGATGAACCTCTCCAGCCGGGGATGCGCGCGCAGCCGCTCCGGCGTGTTGTAGTCGCGCGCCAGCTCCGCTTCGCTCAGCGTCGCGTGGATCTCCTTGTGGCAGATGTGGTGCAGCAGCACCTGCGGCCCATGCGTGCCGCCCTTGAGCTTCGGCACGAGGTGATGCGCGCTTTGCGGCACCCCGGGGGGGATCGGCCGCCGGCACAGCGCGCAGAGCGGATCGGCGCGCGGTGTGGCGACGGACAGGGCCTCGGTCTGGCGTTTCTCGCGGCGGCTTGGCATGGGGAAGAAGATGGGGCGCGGCGATGACGTCCTCAAGCGCGGCCTCGGGCCGCAGGTACGAAGGCGGTCCGCGGGGGCCGCGGGGAGGCATGGCGTGCGGGCACTGGTGATCGGCGGCGGACCGGCGGGGCTGATGGCGGCCGAGGAGCTGGCGGGCGCGGGTCTCCAAGTGTTGCTGGCCGAGCAGATGCCGACCATGGGGCGCAAGCTGCTGATGGCCGGCAAGTCCGGGCTCAACATGACCAAGGAGGAGCCGCGCGAGGCGTTCGAGGCGGCCTATGGCGCGGTGCCCGGGGCGCTGCGGGCGGCGCTGGCCGGATTTGGTCCCGAGGCGGTGCAGGCTTGGGCGCGCGGGCTCGGGCAGGAGGTCTTCACCGGTTCGACGGGCCGCGTCTTTCCCACCGTGATGAAGGCCTCGCCGCTGCTGCGGGCCTGGTTGGCGCGGCTGGCCGGGGCCGGGGTGGAGCTGCGCACCCGCTGGCGCTTCGTGGGCTGGGAGGAAGGCGGGGCCGCGTTCGAGACCCCGGAGGGGCGGCAGGTCGCGCAAGCCGACGTCACGGTGCTGGCGCTGGGCGGGGCAAGCTGGTCGCGGCTGGGCTCCGACGGGGCCTGGGCCACCTTGCTGCCGAACCACGTCGCGCCGTTCCGTCCCGCCAATATGGGCTTCGGCATCGACTGGTCGATGCATATGCGGCCGCATTTCGGCGCACCGGTCAAGCCGGTGGCGCTGATCGCCGGGGCGCGCCGGGTGCGGGGCGAATGCGTGATCTCGGCGCGCGGGCTCGAGGGCGGCGGCCTCTATGCGGTCTCGGCCGATCTGCGCGACGGCGCGGCGCTGGCGCTCGACCTGCTGCCGGATCTCGACGCCGAGGCGGTGACGCGAAAGCTGGCGCGGCCGCGCGGCAAGACGAGCCTCGGCAACCATCTGCGCAAGGCGCTGAAGCTCGACCCTGTACGGCTGGCGCTGCTGCAGGAATTCGCGCGGCCCCTGCCGAACAATCCCGACACCTTGGCGGCGCTGGTCAAGGCGCTTCCGGTGCCGCTCACCGGGCCGCACCCGCTCGACGAGGCGATCTCGACCGCGGGCGGGCTGCGTTTCGACGCGCTCGACGCGGGCCTGATGCTGCGCGACCGGCCCGGCGTTTTCGCCGCGGGCGAGATGCTCGACTGGGAGGCGCCGACGGGCGGATACCTGCTCACCGCCTGTCTGGCCACCGGACGCCATGCCGGGCGCGCGGCGGCGGCCTGGGCCGGGGCGGGACCCCGCGCCGAGGGCTAAGGCACGGCCGCGCGCCCGGTCGGCCCGGCTTTCAATTGCACCGACGCGCGGCTAGGGTGCGGCGAGCGAGCAGGGAGTGCAGCACGACATGACGATCCGAGCGATGCGCCGGGGCGGGGCGGCCAGCCTTGCGGCCCTTCTGGCGGCCGGGGCGGTGAACGCCCAGACGGTGTCCGACAGGGGCCTGAGCTACACGCTTTATGGCACGCCGGGGCTGATCGAGATGCCCTCGGCGCTGAGCGCCAAGGATGGCCAGATCGCCGCGACGATCGGCAATTTCGACGGCCAGACCCGCACCACATTCACCTTCCAGCTGTTGCCGCGCCTCTCGGGCAGCTTCCGCTACAGCCGGATCGAGGATTACAGCCTGCCGGGGCAGCGGGGGCAGGAAGACACCTATTTCGACCGCAGCTTCGACCTGCGCTATCGCTTCAACGACGAGACGGCGGTGATGCCCGCCTTTGCCATCGGCCTGCAGGATTTCCTCGGGACCGGTGCCTATGGGGCGGAGTATCTCGTCGCGACCAAGACCTTCGGCGATACGCTGCGGGTTTCGGCGGGTCTCGGCTGGGGTCGCTTCGGCTCCCATAACGGTTTCGACAACCCGCTGGGCGTGCTTGCCTCGGATTTCGACGAACGTCCGGATCTCGATTTCGAGGAAGGCGGCACGCTGGCCTTCGACCAGCTGTTCAGGGGCGACGCGGCGCTGTTCGCGGGGCTCGAATACGCCCCGACCGAAAAGCTCACGCTCAAGGCCGAATACTCCTCGGACGCCTATGAGCGCGAGACCGAGCTGGGGCTGATCGATCGCGATTCCCCGCTTAATTTCGGGGCGGTCTACCGGCCGTTGCCGGGGGTGCAGCTCGGCGCGTCCTGGCTCTACGGCTCGGAGCTGGCGCTGACCGGCACCTTCCTGATCGATCCGAGCGAGCGGCCCTATGGGCCCGGTCTCGACCCCGCTCCGGCACCGGTGAAGATCCGCCAGGGCGACGCCCGCGCGGCCCAGAGCTGGAATCGCGCGGCGCTGCCCGAAGCGACGATCGGCACGGCGCTGCAGCAGGCGCTGGCTGCCGAAGGGGTCGAATTGTCCTCGATCCAGCTGTCGGACCGCGCCGTGCGGCTGCGCTATACCAACACCCGCTACCGCGCCGAGGCGCAGGCGATGGGGCGGATCGCGCGGATGCTGAGCATCGGCCTGCCCGATTCGATCGAGAGCTTCACGCTCGAGCCGATGCAGCGCGGCGTGCCGCTCTCCGCCGTGACGCTGAGCCGGTCGGACATCGAGGCCTTCGCCGACACCGCCGGCGGCACCGAGGCGCTGTCCCGGCGCCTCGTGCTCGACGATGCGGGCCCGTCGGTGGGGCTGAAGCCGCTGCCGCGCGTCGATGACCGGTTCTCCTGGGGGCTCGCGCCCTATGCCCGTATCACCGTCTTCGACGGCGACGCGCCGTTCCAGGTCGAGCTCGGCGCGCAGGTCACCGCCAGCTACGAGATCACCGACAGCCTCGTCGCCTCGGGCACGCTGCGCCAGCAGCTCTATACCAACCGCGAGGATCCCGAGCTGATCGTGGCCGAGGGCGACGAGCCCTATCCGGTGCGCCGCAACGCCGCGCTCTACGCCAAGGAAGGCACCACCGGCTTCCGCGACCTGACGCTGGCGCAATACGGACGCCTCGCGCCGGACGTCTACGCCCGCACCACTCTGGGCTATCTCGAGGAGATGTATGGCGGCGTCTCGACCGAGGTGCTGTGGAAGCCCGCCGACAGCCGTCTCGGCCTCGGCGCGGAGGTCAACTACGCGCGGCAGCGCGATTTCGACCTCGGCTTCGGCTTTCAGGATTACGACGTCGTGACGGGCCATGCCTCGGCCTATTACGACTTCGACAACCGCTTCTACGGCCAGATCGATGTCGGCCGCTATCTCGCCGGGGATTGGGGTGCCACCTTCACGCTCGACCGCGAATTCGAGAACGGCTGGAGCGTCGGGGGCTATTTCACCCTGACCGACGTGCCGTTCGAGGATTACGGCGAAGGCTCCTTCGACAAGGGCATCCGGGTGACGATTCCGCTCGATTACGTGGTCGGCCAGCCGACGCGCCGCGAGGCGTCGAGCGCGCTCGCCTCTCTGCAGCGCGATGGCGGCGCCAAGCTGCGCGTGGACGGGCGGCTCTACGAGGTGGTCCGCGACGGCCACCTGAACGATCTCGACGATGGCTGGGGACGGTTCTGGAAATGACGATGCGGATCAGGATGACGGGCGCTCTCACGGCTCTGGCGCTGCTGGCGGGTTGCGGTGGCGGCGCGGGGGTCACCGCGGCGCTGCAAGGTGCGATCGCGCCGCTGGTCGGCACGCAGGCGGCCCCGGCGGGGGCCGCGGCCGCCGCTGCCCCTGCGGATCCCGCGACCTCGCGCCGGGTCGAGATCGCGGCGCTCGGCCTGTCGGGCACGGCGCGGCAGGTGATCGACAACGGTGTCTCGAAGAGCTTTTCGGGACCGGCCGGCTTCACCTACACGCTGCGTGACGGGATGCTGGTCTCGACCCGCGGCCTCGGCCCCGACCTGATGGCCGCCGATGCCCGCCAGAGCCGCGCCGCGCTGCGCGCCGGCGGCGGGCAGGCATTGCGGGTGCACGAGACGCTCGACGGGCTGGATCGAATCGAGCGGGCCGAGTTCAACTGCACCGTGAGCTTGCAAGGGGCCGAGGCCGTTAATCTCGGCAATCGTCAGGTGACCGCCCGGCGCTTCGACGAGGAATGCCAAGGCACGGGCCTGATCTTCACGAACTATTATTGGCTTGACGCTGCGGGGGAGATCATTTCGTCACGTCAGTTCATCAGCCAAAGTGTTGCATATTTGCGCAGCAGCGATCTTTAGTTTCGCATTCGGGCCGCGCCACACTGGTCATCCAGCTTGTGTGATACACCTATCTTGGCTATAGCCGACCTAACGCTTTGTTATCAACTGGAGTAGAGACATGCGCCTCACCAAGACCCTCGTCGCCGCCGCCCTCGCCGGCACCATGACCGCCTCTTCGGCTTTCGCCGGTGGCCTGGCCGTCGAGATCGTCGAGCCCCCGGTCGTCGTGGTCGAGCCCGAAGCCGAGCCCCGCGGCACCCTGGCTGGCCCGCTCGGCTTCCTGCTGCCGCTGGCCGCTGTCGCCGGTCTGGTCGCTCTGGCCGCTTCGGACGACTCCTGATTTCAGGACCATCCGGCCTTCGGGCCGGATGCTTGAGACGGCGGGCCTTCGGGTCCGCCGTTTTTCGTTTGGGGTACCCGCCTTCGCTGCCGAACGGCGGGCCTGTCGAAGCGGCATTCGCCTGCGCAGCGGGGAATTGATTCCGATCAGGGCCCGAAATCGGGATCAGCGCCGCGCCATCATCGCCAGCCGGATCAGCGCCCGCTCGACCAGCGCCTGCGCCGGCGCCCGGCTTGCCGAGCGCAGCTGCAGGTCGGTCTCGATCAGCAGGCTTACCGCCCGCTCCAGCCGATCACGGCCCCAGCCCGAGGCCTGACGGGTCATCGCGTCGCGGCGTGGCCCCCAGACCGGCGGCCTGAGCCGCGCGATTCCCTGGCCCGGCCCGCCCGGATCGCTGGCCACGGCGTGCAGCTGCCGGAAATGCCGGAGCGCCATGATGCATAGCGACACCGGCGTGGTGCCCTGCGCGTAGAGGCGGCGCAGCAAGGCCGCGATCTGCTGCGCCCGTCCCTCGGCCACCACCGCGAGCAGGGCGTCGGTCTCGGCCTCGGTGGAGCGGGGTGCGACGGCGGCGATGTCGGCGGCCGTGGTCGGCGTGGCGTCGCCATGCTTGTAGAGGCCGAGCTTTTCCACCGTTTGCCGGAAGGCGCCGGGATCGAGTGCGCGCGACAGTTCCGCGAGCAGCGCCCGCCCGTCGGAATCGGGGTCTGACACACCGGCCGCCCCGAGCATCGCGGCGATCTCCTCCGCGCCCGGCGGATCGTCGTAGATCCCGATCGAGACGGCGATGGGCTGCGCCTCGAACAGCTTGCGCAGCGCCGATTTCGACGGCAGCTGCCCGGCGGTGGCGATGATCTGCGCGTCTCCGGGGCGCCAGTCCTTCAGCGCCGCGTCGAACAGGCCCGAGAGTCCGTCCGTCGCGCCTTCGACGAAGACCACGCGCGGGCCGGGAAAGAAGCCTTGCGCCTTCACCGCGTCGATCAGGAGCGCGCCCTCGCGGCGCAGATCGGCGGCGGGCAGGCGGGTCAGCCGCATCTCGGCCTCGGCATCGGGCCCGGCGAGACCGGCGATAACCTCGGCCCGGCGCTGCGCCACGCGCATCGCGTCCTCGCCCCAGATCAGCGCGGCAGCGACCTTGGGGTCGGGCTTGCGGAAGAAGGCCGCAGCGTCGCGCGCCGAGAGCTTCATGGCAGCGCCGGGAGGACCAGCAGCCGGGTCACGATCTGGTCGGCGAGCAGCACCGACAGCCGCTCGCGCGCATCGCGCTCGGCCGCGTCGGAGGCGACGGTGCCGAGAGTGGCGGAGTAACCCGCGAACTCCTCGACCGCGCCCTCGGCCAAGGCCGGGCCACCCGCGACCGGGCGCAGCGCGTAGCTCGCGCGTCCCAGCAACCGGTAGCGCAGCACCGCGCCATCGGCGCTGATCGCGGCCTGCTCGACCTCTTCGGAGGTCTCGACATCGAGCTCGTAGAGCGGCTCGACCGGCGCGCCGAGCCGGTCCAGCAGCCGGGCACGCAGCAGGTAGCCCGGAAAGCTCGCCGGCGCCTCGACCGCGACCTTGCCACGCAGCCGCGCGGCGTCGTTGCCCGGCCCGTAGGCCGGGGCGAAGCCGCAGCCGCCGAGCGCCAGCGCCCCCAGCAGCAGGGTGCGGCGGCCGGGCTCAGAGAACCACATTGACGATCCGGCCGGGCACCACGATCAGCTTCTTCGGCGCGGACCCGTCGAGCGCCTTCGCCACCGCCTCGTCGGCCAGCACCAGCGCCTCGATCTCGTCCTTGGGCATCGCCTTGGGCACGGTGATCTCGGAGCGGCGCTTGCCGTTGATCTGGATCGGCAGGGTCACGCTGTCCTCGACGAGAAAGCGCTCCTCCGCCACCGGCCAGGGGGCCCGCGCCACGAAGCCTTCGCCGCCGAGCCGGGCCCAGATCTCTTCCGAGAGATGCGGGGTCATCGGCGACATCAGCTGCGCCAGCACCCGGGCCGCGCCGCGCCGGGCCTCGGCCGAGGCGGTGGATTTCGACAGCACCGAGGTGAAGGCGTAGAGCTTGGCGATGGCGGCGTTGAAGCCGAAGCTCTCGAGCCCCAGCGTCACGTCGCGGATCGTGCGGTGCAGCTGGCGCATGAGGTCCTCGTCCTGCGCCGCATCTCCATCGCCCGCCTCCGCGATCTCGTCGGCGATGCGCCAGACCCGGGCGAGGTGCTTGTGCGCGGCCTCGGCGCCGGCGGCGGTCCATTCGACATCGCGCTCGGGCGGGCTGTCGGACAGCACGAACCAGCGCGCGGTATCGGCGCCGTACTGCGCGAGGATCGCATCCGGGTCCACCACGTTCTTCTTCGACTTCGACATCTTGGCCGAGGGGATGATCTCGACCTTCTCGCCGGTCGCCTTCAGCGCGCCGTTCTCGACCGTCTCGGGCAGGTGGTAGACCGGTCGGCCATTGGCGTCGCGGGTCTGGTAGATCTCGTGCGTGACCATGCCTTGGGTAAAGAGCGCGTTGAACGGCTCGATCGCCTTTTCCGGCAGGTGCCCCGTCACATGCATCGCCCGTGCGAAGAAGCGCGAATAGAGCAGGTGCAGGATCGCGTGCTCGATGCCGCCGATATACTGATCGACATTCATCCAGTACTCGGCCTCGGCCAGATCGGTCGGCGTCCCGGCGCGCGGGCTGGTGAAGCGGGCGTAGTACCACGAGCTGTCCACAAAGGTGTCCATCGTGTCGGTCTCGCGGCGCGCATCCTTGCCGCAGCGCGGGCAGGGGACGTCGCGCCACGTGGCATGGCGATCGAGCGGGTTGCCCGGCACGTCGAAGCTCACGTCGTCGGGCAGGCGGACCGGCAGGTTCTCCTTCTTCTCGGGCACCGCGCCGCAATCGGCGCAATGCACGATCGGAATCGGGCAACCCCAGTAACGCTGGCGGCTCAGGCCCCAGTCGCGCAGGCGGAAGCGCGTCACGCCGCGGCCGACGCCGTGCTCTTCGCAAAACGCGATGGCCGCGTCGATCGCCTGCTCGCCGGTCTGCTCGGTCTCGCCGGCGAAACCCTTGATGTAGATCACCGGCTCGGTCTTGGGCGGCACGAAGGCCGGGCCACCATCCTCGGCCAGCGCCTGTCCGTCATCCTTGACCGGGGCGAAGGTCGAGATCACCGGCAGGTCGTATTTGCGCGCGAAGTCGAGGTCGCGCTGGTCGTGGCCGGGGCAGCCGAAGATCGCGCCGGTGCCGTAATCCATCAGCACGAAATTGGCGATCCACACGGGAAGCTCGCGGCCCTGATCGAACGGGTGCCGCGCCATGAGCCCGGTGTCGAAGCCCAGCTTCTCGCCGGTCTCCAGCGCCTCCTCGGTGGTGCCGCCCTTGCGCGCCTCGGCACAGAAGGTCGCCACGTCCTCGCGGTCGCGCTCCAGCGCCCGCGCCAGCGGGTGGTCGGGCGAGATGCCGATGAAGCTCGCGCCCAGAAGCGTGTCGGGGCGGGTGGTGTAGACCTCGATCCGGTCATGGCCATGCGTGGGCTCGGTCAGGCCGAAGGCCATCTCGAGGCCGCGCGAGCGGCCGATCCAGTTGGCCTGCATCAGCTTGACCTTGGCGGGCCAGTCGTCGAGCCCGTCCAGCGCCGCCAGCAGCTCGTCGGAATATTCGGAGATCTTGAAGAACCACTGGGTCAGCTCGCGCCGCTCGACCTCGGCGCCCGAGCGCCAGCCCTTGCCGTCGATCACCTGCTCGTTCGCCAGAACGGTCATGTCGACCGGGTCCCAGTTCACCACCGCGTTCTTGCGGTAGACGAGGCCTTTTTCGAGCATGTCGATGAACAGCGCCTGCTGCTGGCCGTAATATTCCGGGTCGCAGGTCGCGAATTCGCGGCTCCAGTCGATCGACAGACCCAGCGGCTTCATCTGCGCGCGCATGTCGGCGATATTGTTGTAGGTCCATTCCTTCGGGTGCCCGCCCGAGGCCATGGCGGCGTTCTCGGCGGGCATGCCGAAGGCATCCCAGCCCATCGGGTGCAGCACGTTGTGGCCCGTCGCCACCTTGTGGCGCGCGATCACGTCGCCCATCGTGTAGTTGCGCACATGGCCCATGTGGATCCGCCCCGAGGGGTAGGGGAACATCTCGAGCACGTAGTATTTCGGACGGCTCTCGTCGCGCCGCGCGGTGAAGAGGCCGGCCTCGTCCCAGGCGGCCTGCCATTTGGCTTCGATCTCGGCGGCGGTGTAGCGCGACATGTTGGGTGTCCCTCGGATGGTCTGGCACGTCTTGGGTGCGGGTCTGCAAGGGGGCGTTCCGGCCCGCTGGCGGTGATACTGCACATCGCGCGGACGTGCCACTCCCACGAGCTCCCGATTGCTCCCGCAGAATGCGGCCCCCGCAAAAGCGAAGGGCGGCTCCGATGGAGCCGCCCTTGCCTGAGAATGTGATCCGGTCGGATCAGAACTCGAAGGAGACCTCGACGGTCGTGCCTTCCTGGTACTCGGGATCGCCGATCTCGTCCTCGGAGTCGTCGTTGTCGTCTTCGCCGTAGGAGACGAGCAGCTGGGCGCCTTCGGCCAGCTCGTAGGTACCGGCGACGTAGTAGTCGTCACCCGCGTCAGAGACGCCGGCGTAGAAGTTCAGGCCCTGGCCCAGGTCGTAGCCAGCTTCGATCGCCCAGTCTTCGTCGCCGTCGACTTCTTCCCAAGCGGTCGAGACGGTGAGGGCGCCCGAGACGTAGTCCACGGCGACGCCGTAGCCGTCATCCTGAGCCGACTCGGCCACGTAGAAGGCGCCGAGCGTGACGGGGCCGATCGGGAAAGCGACCTCGATGCCGGCCGAGTCTTCGTCGGTGGTCATGTCACGGGCATAGGCCACGTCGACATCGGCGCCGGCGAAGGCGGTGCCGACCGAGATGCCGAAGATCTCGTTCGGGTTGAAGTCGCCGTTGTCGATCTCGTCGGGCTCACCGTCGAAGGGGGGCTCGAGATCGAGAGCCGGGGAATAGTCGAACTCTTCCGCCTGATAGGCAGCGCTCATCTCGAACGCACCGAAGGTGCCGGCGACGCCGATCGAGTACTGGTCGATGGAGTCGTCTTCCGGGGTGACGTTGCCGTCGAAGGTGTCGTCAACCAGACCCGACATCGAGATGTCGAGGCCATAGGCCATGAAGTCACCGCGCAGCACGGTCTCGCCGTCGGTCTCGGAGAAGCCGTCCTGGGCCATTTCCGAAACGCCGTCCCAGCGCAGGTTGGCAGCCATGTCGGTGTCGCCGAAGAACAGGCCGGCGGTCTCGGAGGTCAGCGACAGCACGTAGCCTTCGGCGAAGATGTCGCCTTCGAGCTGGTTGTCGACGACGTCGGAGGTGACGGTCGCGGCGGCGACGAGGCCGTTGTCGAGCTCCTGGGTGAAGGTGATGCCGAGCTCGGCATCCCAGTAGAAGCCCTGATCTTCGTCGGCTTCGGAGATTGCGTCGGTGTCGTTGTAGCCGAGAGCGGCTTCACCGTTGAAGCTGATTTCAGCGGCGGCGGCGCCGGCAAAGGCCACGATCGAGGCCGAGGCGAGCAGGATGCGTTTCATGGATTTCCCTCGTGTTTGCATTCCCGAGAATGCCAGTCGAGCCAGCATTGGAGGTTTCATTGCGCACCAGACCCTTCACACTCAAGGAGTTTGGCCCCCCCTCCCGGTGCTGCCCGAAAATTGATGCAACGGGGTCACACACATGTCAGACCACCTCTCGGAACCAAGCAGGAGATGCCC
Source organism: Limimaricola sp. G21655-S1 (assembly GCF_027213785.1). Taxonomy (GTDB): domain Bacteria; phylum Pseudomonadota; class Alphaproteobacteria; order Rhodobacterales; family Rhodobacteraceae; genus Limimaricola. The sequence continues at coordinate 59,646 of NZ_JAPWGO010000010.1, forward strand.
ATGTCGCTCGACCGGATCCGTCGAAGCATCGCCGAGGCGGCCCGCGCGGCCGGTCGTGACCCCGCTGACGTCACCCTCGTCGCGGTCTCCAAGATGCAGCCCGAGTCGCGGGTGCTGCCGGTGCTCGAGGCCGGGCAGAGGGTCTTCGGCGAGAACCGGGTGCAGGAGGCACAGTCGCGCTGGGGGGCGCTGGCGCCGCGCTTTCCGGGAACCGAGCTGCACATCATCGGCCCGCTGCAGACCAACAAGGCGCGCGCCGCGATGGAGATCGCCCATGCGATCCACTCGCTCGACCGGCCCCGGCTCGCCGAGACGCTGGCACGGCTCGCGCAGGAATTGGGCCGCTGTCCCCAGCTCTTCGTGCAGGTCAACACCGGCGAGGAGCCGCAGAAGGCCGGGGTGCTGCCCGCCGAGACCGACGGGTTCGTGGCACGCTGCCGCGACCTCGACCTGCCGGTGGTCGGGCTGATGTGCATTCCGCCCGCCGAGGAGGACCCCGCGCCGCATTTCGACATGCTGCGCGAGATGGCCGCGCGCAACGGTCTCGCAGGGCTGTCGATGGGGATGAGCGGCGACTTCGAGGCCGCGATCGCGAGGGGCGCCACCCATGTGCGGGTGGGCTCGGCGATCTTCGGCGCGCGCGACTAGGGGCGACCAGGGCGGGCTCTGCCCGGGTTTAGGCGGGGGCGGCGATCGGGGCCCGGGCCTCGCGGATCGGCAGGTGCACGATCGCCGAGAGCGCTCCGACGCCGACGCCGACCCACCACACCGCCTCGTAATTGCCGTAGATGTCGTACATCCGCCCGCCGAGCCAGACGCCCAAGAAGCTGCCCAGCTGGTGGCTGAAGAACACGATGCCGTAGAGCGTGCCCATGTAGCGCAGCCCGTAGAGATGCGCGACGAGGCCGGAGGTGAGCGGCACCGTGGCGAGCCACAGGCTGCCCATCACGCCCGAGAAGATCAGCACCGTCGCCGGCGTCATCGGCGTCAGGATGAACCACGCCGCCGCCAGCGTCCGACCGGTATAGATCCCGGCCAGCAGGTACTTGCGGCTGTAGCGCTTGCCGGCCCAGCCCGCCGCGATGGTGCCCGCGATGTTGGCCAGCCCGATCAGCGAGATCGCCACCGCGCCGAGGCCCGCGGTCGTGGTGATGCCCAGCGAGGCCAGCACGCCGCCGGCAGCGATCGGCGCGCAGATCTCGGTCACGAAGGCCGGGAAATGCGCGGTGATGAAGGCCAGCTGGTAGCCGCAGGAGAAGAAGCCGATGAAGATCAACGCATAGGAAGGGTCCCGCGCGGCGCGGCCCAGCACGCGGGCCATGCTCTCCTGCAGCTCCGCCGTAGAGGCGGGGGCGGGAGAGCGCATCATCGGCAGGGTCAGCAAGCTGGCGAGAATCAGCCCGGCGAAGACGAGGAAGACCGATTGCCAGGTCATGTAGCCCAGCAGGATCTCGGCCATCGGCGCCCCGAATACCTGCCCCGCCGATCCCGCCGCCGTCGCCACCGCGAGCGCCATCGAGCGATTCTCGTCCGATGCGGCGCGGCCCACCACGGCGAGGATCACCCCGAAGCCGGTGCCGGCGATACCGAAGCCCACCAGGATCTCCAGAAGCTGGTGCTGGATCGGCAGGGTCGCGCCCGCCGACAGGATCAGGCCGGCGGCATAGGCCAGAGCGCCCAGCACGATCGCCTTGCGGTCGCCGACCTTCTCGGCCATCGCCGCGAAGAGCGGCTGGCCGATTCCCCAGGCAAGGTTCTGGATCGCGATGGCGAGCGAAAACTCGGCCCGCGGCCAGCCGAACTCCTCGGCGATGGGGATCTGAAACACGCCGAAGCTCGCACGGATGGCGAAGCCCGCCATCACGATGATGCAACCGGCGATCAGGACGGGGGAGAAGAGCGGCTGACGTGTCATGCGCGATCTAGGCGCCGCCGACGCCGCGGTGTCAATCTCTGGCGTTTCGCGGGCGGCAGCGCCGGGTTTTGCGTATTTGGGGAACAAAGTTGCCCAAGATCAGGGGCGGGGGGCGGCGTCCCACAAATAGAGCAGGTCGGTGATCTCCGCGGCCCCGATCCGCTCGGGCCGGCGCTCGGCCAGTCGCGCGCCCGTGGCCTCGTAGAATCGGCTGGCGCGGTCATTGCCGCCCAACACCAGCGCGGATAGCCGCCCCGGCGCGGGGCCGAGTGCCGCGGCAAGGAGTGCGCGACCGAGGCCCCGGCCCTGCGCGGCGCGGGTGATGTAGAGGGCATGAAGCTCGTCTGGATAGCCGCGCGCCGCGAGCGCCGCCTCGCGCTGCGGGCCGATCTGCGCGAAGCCCGCCCCCGGCGCGATCACGATGCGGCTGCCGCCTCGGGCGATCTGCCCATGCCATTGCCGCAGCCGAAAGTCGCGGTCGAAGCGCGCGATCTCTTCCGCGGGCAGCAGCCCGGGATAGGTTTCGGCCCAGCAGGTCACGTGCAGGTCGGCCAGTTCGGGCGCGTCGCTGGGTCGGGCGGGGCGGATCTCCATGGCCGCGACCCTCGCGCGCGCGGCGCCGCTTTGCAATGCGCCGGGCGGCAGCTATGTCGCCATCCCATGAGCATCGAAGACGCCTACCGCGCCCGCATCGAGCAGGGCGCGCTGAAACCCGACCCGGCGCAAGAAGCCGTGCTGCCCGCGCTCGACCGCGTGGCCCGCGACCTCGCGCGCCAGCCCGAGCCGCAGCGCGGCGGCTGGTTCCGAAAGCCCAAACCCCCGGAGCCGGTGAAGGGGCTGTACCTCTGGGGCGGGGTCGGGCGCGGCAAGTCGATGCTGATGGACCTGCTCTACGAGGAGATCGACCTGCCCAAGGCGCGCTGGCACTTCCACGCCTTCATGCAGCGGGTCCACGCCGACATGAACAAGGCCCGCGCGCAGGGCGTCGACGACGCCATCGCGCCGGTGGCCGAGGGGCTGGCGGGCGAGCTGCGGTTCCTCGCCTTCGACGAGATGCAGATCACCGACATCACCGATGCGATGATCGTCGGTCGACTGTTCGAGAAGCTGTTCGAGCAGGGCGTCACCATCGTCACCACCTCGAACCGGGTGCCGGACGACCTCTACAAGGACGGGCTGAACCGCCAGCTGTTCCTGCCGTTCATCGACAAGTTGAAGAAGCGGATGGAGGTGCTGGAACTGGAAAGCCCCGTCGATCATCGGCAGGGGCGGCTCAAGGGCTCGGAAAGCTGGATCATGCCCAATGATTCGAGCGCGCGCGCGAAGCTCGACGCGATCTGGGCGGATCTGGCGGGCGCGCCGGGGGGCGAGCCGCTCGTCCTGCGCGTGTCAGGGCGCGAGGTGACCGTGCCGGAATACCGCAACGGCATCGCGCGGGCGGGATTTCACGAGCTGTGCGGCCGGCCTCTCGGCGCGGCCGACTACCTCGCGCTCGCCGAAGCGGTGAAGATGCTGATGATCGACGGCGTCCCTCGGCTGTCGCGCTCGAACTTCAACGAGGCGAAGCGATTCGTGACGCTGATCGACGCGCTCTACGAGGCGAAGACCCGGCTCGTGGCCTCGGCAGCGGCGGCGCCCGCCTATCTCTATGTCGAGGGCGAGGGCAGCTTCGAATTCGAACGCACCGCGAGCCGGCTCGAAGAAATGCAGGGCGAGGATTGGGGGCGCGTCTGATGCAGTATGAAGGGGGCCGTTTCCCCTGACCCCCTTCCTCACTGCCCGTAAACCTGCCAAAGTCTCGATCTTTCCTGCCGAGATCTTCGGTTCGTTCCCCTGCATTCAAAATCCTGAATTGACCGGGGCGGGTCAACCGAAGGGCGTAGTTTCGTAACGTCGTTAACTTTTTGCGGGATGATGATCGCGGCTCGCATATTGGCGCAAATCGGCAGGTTCGCTGTGCCATCCTTGGGCGCAATTGCCTGTATTCATGGCAAAGCTGGCTCTCGCTGGCGCATAGACAGCACCATCGGCGCGTCGCAGTCGGGCGAGACCGGCGCGGTTGAGGCGATGAGCGGCGTCCACCATGGAATCGTCGATTCGGACACGAATCGGTTGTCGACGCAGATATCCTGCCCTGCATTGCCGGCATTGAAGCCGAAGCCCGGATCGCCGCAATTCGCGACGCCGCCATCGGCGTTCCAGGCCTGGAACACGCCGATCCCCGGCATCGGAAAGCGCATGTCGCGGGGGTCGAAGCTCAGCAGCCAAGTGGTCTCGGGCGTGAGCGCGTCGAGGCTCCAGCCGCCGATTCGCACGCCGCCTTGCCAGCCGGTGATCTCGAAATGGGTTAGATCGGATTCGATGACGCGCGCTGCCTGCAACAGGGCGTCCGGAAAGCGCATGGTGCCGGTCATGCTGTAGCCCGAGGCACCGCGCCAGCAGAAATGCAGCTCCACCCCCTGCGCGGGTCCGGCGGCCAGCGCCGCGAGAAGCGCTGGCCAAAGCTTCATCCGTTGTCGCGCAACACGTGGCCCGCCAGGTAGAGCGAGCCGCAGATCAGGATGCGCGCGCCCGGTTCCCGCGCGGTGATGGCGCGGATCGCCGCGGCCACGTCATCGGCCTCTGCCACCTGTGCGAAACCCGCCATGCGGGCGGCGGCGGCGGTCTCGGCGGCGGGAATGGTGTTGACCTCCCCGGGGATCGAGACCGCCTGAAGGCTTTGCGCCACCTCGGCCAAGGGGCGCAGATAGCCCGCGATATCCTTGGTGTTGAGCATGCCGCAGACGAGATGCGTCGCGCGCTCGGGCAGGTCGCGCAGCGTCCGTGCCAGCATCGTGCCCGCCGCCGGGTTGTGGCCGCCATCGAGCCACAGCTCGGCCGTCCCGGCGAGATCCACCAGCGGGCCGCGGCCCAGCTTCTGCATCCGGGCGGGCCACTGGGCGCGGGTCGCGGCCTCGCAGACAGCCTCGTCGCGGCCCAGCGCCCGCAGCGCCGCGATGGCGGTGCCTGCGTTCACCAGCTGATGCGGACCGCGCAGGGTGGGCAGCGGCAGGTCCAGAAGCCCGCGCTCGTCCTGGTAGATCAGGCGGCCGCGCTCGGTCGTGACATGCCAGTGCTGGCCATGCGCCAGAAGCGGCACGCCGAGCCGCGCGGCCTTGGCCTCGATCACCTCGAGCGCGGCCTCGTGCTGCGGGGCCACCACGCAGGGCACGCCGCGCTTGAGGATGCCGGCCTTCTCGCCCGCGATCTCTTCGAGCGTTTCGCCCAGATATTGCTGGTGGTCTAGATCGACGGGGGTGATGACGGTGAGCGCCGGACGCTCGACCACGTTGGTCGCGTCGAGGCGGCCGCCGAGGCCGGTCTCGAGCAGCGTCCACTCAGCCGGGTTCTCGGCAAAGGCCAGGAGCGCCGCCGCCGTGGTGATCTCGAAATAGGTGATCGGGTCGGGGCCGTTCGCCGCGTGGGTGCGGTCCAGCAGATCGGTCAGCGCCGGCTCGGAGATCAGCTCGCCCGCGAGTCGGATCCGTTCGTGAAACCGCGCCAGATGCGGCGAGGTATAGGCGTGGACGCGGTCGCCCGACGCCTCGAGCCCGGCGCGGATCATCGCCTGGGTCGAGCCCTTGCCGTTGGTCCCGGCGAGATGGATCACCGGGGGCAGCCGCCGCTCGGGATGGTCCAGCGCCGCCAGCAGCCGCCACACCCGGTCGAGCGTCAGGTCGATGACCTTGGGGTGCAGCGTCATCATCCGCGCGAGGATTGCGTCGGATCCGGGCGCGGCGCTCATTTCTTCGACGTCTCCGCCTTCTTGACGGGGGCGGGCTTTGCGGCCGGGGTTTCGACCGGCTTGTCCTGCGCCGCCTCGGCATCCTTGGCCGCCGCCGGTTCCGGCGTGGCCGGGGCGGGCAGATCGCCCATCACGGCGGGCTCCAGCCCCATCAGCATCCGGGTGATGCCGATCAGCTCCTCGCGCAGCTTGCCGCGCGCCGTCACCCGGTCCAGCATGCCGTGGTCGAGCAGGTACTCGGCGCGCTGGAATCCCTCGGGCAGCTTCTCGCGGATCGTCTGCTCGATCACGCGCGGACCTGCAAAGCAGATCAGCGCGTTCGGCTCGGCGATCTGCACGTCGCCCAGCATCGCGTAGGAGGCGGTGACGCCGCCGGTGGTCGGGTGCGTCAGCACCACGATATAGGGCAGCCCGGCTTCCTTGAGCATCTCCACCGCGACCGTGGTGCGCGGCATCTGCATCAGGCTGAGAATTCCCTCCTGCATGCGCGCGCCGCCGGCGGCGGAGAAGAGCACCAGCGGGCATTTCAGCTTCACCGCGCGTTCGGCCGCCGCGATGATCGCGTTGCCGACATACATGCCCATCGACCCCGCCATGAAGGAGAAGTCCTGACCGGCAGCGACGATCTTGGTGCGGCCGATCTCGCCCTCGGCCACCAGCATCGCCTCCTTCTCGGAGGTCTTGCGGCGGGCTTCCTTGATCCGGTCGACATATTTCTTCTGGTCGCGGAAGTTGAGCGGATCGGCGATCGGCTCGGGCACCTTCACCTCCGTGAAGACGCCGCCGTCGAACAGCGCCTTGAACCGGTCGCGTGGCGTGATCGCCATATGGTGTTCGCAGTTGGTGCAGACGTTGAGATTGTCCGCCAACTCGCGGTGGAACAGCATCGTCCCGCACTCGTCGCACTTGGTCCACAGGTTCTCGGGCACCTCGCGGCGCGAGAAGATCGAGTTGATCCGCGGACGGACGTAGTTGGAAATCCAGTTCATCTTGCAGCTCCGGGCGCGTCGGGTCGAGACGGAGATACGCCCCGCGACGTCGGAATGCAATTCGGCCCGCTGCCGCGTTACCGAAGCAGGGCTTGGCCCGGGAGGGGGTTTGCGGATCTGTCCCGAAAGCGCGGGCCGCTGGGGCCTTCGTTGCGGGTTTCGGGTGGAAAATGCGCGGATTGTGCCGCCTTGCCGCCTCGGGGAGGGTCATCGCGGCTTGCCGTTGCGGCGGGGCCTGTCTATCCCTTGCCACCAGCCAACTCCGGGAAGGGACAGCCCCATGACCAACGCCCGTTTCGACAAGACGAAACTGCCCAGCCGCCACGTGACCGAAGGGCCCGAGCGCGCCCCGCACCGGAGCTACTTCTATGCCATGGGCATCTCGGAAGAAGAGATCCACCAGCCCTGGGTCGGCGTCGCCACCTGCTGGAACGAGGCCGCGCCCTGCAACATCGCGCTGAACCGGCAGGCGCAGTCGGTGAAGATGGGCGTGAAGAAGGGCGGCGGCACGCCGCGCGAGTTCACCACCATCACCGTCACCGACGGCATCGCGATGGGCCACGAGGGCATGCGCTCCTCGCTCGCCTCGCGCGACGCGATCGCCGACACGGTCGAGCTGACCATGCGCGGCCATTGCTACGACGCGCTGGTGGGCCTCGCGGGCTGCGACAAGTCGCTGCCGGGGATGATGATGGCGATGGTGCGGCTGAACGTCCCGTCGGTGTTCATCTATGGCGGTTCGATCCTGCCGGGCAAGCTCAACGGCAAGGATGTCGTCGTGCAGGACGTGTTCGAGGCGGTGGGCCAGCACGCCGCCGGCAACATGTCGGACGCGGAGCTGGCGATCCTCGAGCGCGTGGCCTGCCCCTCGGCCGGGGCCTGCGGCGGGCAATACACCGCCAACACCATGGCCTGCGTCTCCGAGGCCGTGGGCCTCGCGCTGCTGAACTCCTCTGGCGCGCCCGCGCCTTACGAGAGCCGCGACCAGTATGGCGATTTCTCCGGCCAGGCCGTCATGAACCTGATCGAGAAGAACATCCGCGCCCGCGACATCGTCACCCGCCAGAGCCTCGAGAACGCGGCGCGCGTGGTGGCCTGCACCGGCGGTTCGACCAATGCTGGCCTGCACCTGCCGGCCATCGCGCATGAGGCGGGGATCGATTTCGACCTGCTCGACATCTGCGACATCTTCCGCGACACGCCCTATTTCGTGAACCTGCGGCCGGGCGGCGAATACGTCGCCAAGGACCTGCACGAGGCGGGCGGCGTGCCGGTGGTGATGAAGGAGCTGCGCAAGTCGGGGCTGCTGCACGAGGATTGCATCACCGCCTCGGGGCGCTCTCTCGGCGAGGAACTCGACCGCATCGACCGCGAGGCCGATGGCCGGGTGATCCACACCGTCGCCAGCCCGATCACGCCGACCGGCGGCGTCGTCGGCCTCAAGGGCAACCTCGCGCCCGATGGCGCCATCGTGAAGGTCGCGGGCATGGCCAAAGAGGATCAGGTCTTCACCGGCCCGGCCCGCGTCTTCGAATGCGAGGAAGAGGCCTTCGAGGCGGTGCGCAAGCGCGAATACGCCGAGGGCGACGTGATCGTGATCCGCAACGAGGGCCCGGCGGGCGGCCCCGGCATGCGCGAGATGCTCTCGACCACTGCCGCGCTCTCGGGGCAGGGCATGGGCAAGAAGGTGGCGCTGATCACCGATGGCCGCTTCTCGGGCGCGACCCGCGGCTTCTGCGTCGGTCATGTCGGCCCCGAGGCCGCGCATGGCGGTCCGATCGCGCTGGTCAGGACCGGCGACGTGATCACCATCGACGCGATCAAGGGCGAGATCTCGGTCGACCTGTCGGATGCCGAGCTGGCCGAGCGCAAGGGCGCGTGGAAAGGCCCGCGCACCAACGACTACACCGCCGGCGCACTGTGGAAATACGCGCAGCTCGTGGGTTCGGCCCGCAAGGGTGCGGTGACGCATCCCGGCGCGCAGGGCGAAAGCCACGTCTACATGGACCAGTGAGACGGTTCGGCCTGCCTTGGCGGGCCGGAGCTGGCCGTCCGATCCGCACACCCTTCGGGGCGGCGGCGCGGGCGGCCTCGCCTTTGCGCCAGCCCGGCGCGGATTGGGCCTGGCGGCCCGGGCCGTGGGGCGGGGCGGTGGGTTCGACCGACCCGGTCGCGAACGCCACCGACCTCGGTTGCAATGTGCGGCTGTTCCACGATGCGGCGCAGGGAGAGGTCTGGCTTGATCGCGGCACGGACGATACCGGCGCGATGCATCCGCTGCAGCTTGGTCTCGACGGCTTCGACGGCGGTTTCCTCAGCCTTGCTATTGCCCTGCCCAAGGGCACACTGGCGGGGCTGGAGCGGCGCCATCTGCTGGGCCTCGACCTCGCATGGACAGCGCGGGACATGCCGCGCGCCTATGCCCGTCTCAACCTGAAGCAGGGGCCCAACAGCGAAACGCTGCTACGCGATTTACCTCGGGACGGAGTGAGCGGCACCGAGTTCGATCTCTGGCCGCTCGGGATCGAGCCCGAGCGGGTGGATACGGGCTGGATCGACCTGATTTTCGAGGCACCGCTGCCGACGCGGATCGAGATCCGCGATCTGGTGGTGGCGCGCAGGCCCCGCGCCGGGCTCTGAGCCGCGAGGTTGACGCCGCGTCGATGGTGACGCGCGCGTCAAGCGCCGCCAATCTCCGGCCACCAGGGAGGCCCGACATGTCCGCATATCCGACGCTGCTATCGCCGATCGACCTCGGGCCGCTCCGCCTGCCCAACCGGGTGATGATGGGCTCCATGCATACCGGGCTCGAGGAGACCGGCGACTGGGACCGAGTCGCGGCCTTCTACGCGGCCCGCGCCCGTGGTGGCGCGGGGCTGATGGTGACGGGCGGCATGGCGCCCAACCGCGAGGGCGGCGTCTATCCCGGCGCGGCCGGGCTCTTTAGCGAAGAGGACATCGCGAACCACGCCCGGGTCACCGGTGCGGTTCACGAGGCGGGGGGGCGCATCGCCATGCAGATCCTGCATGCGGGCCGTTATGCCTATTCCAAGCACTGCGTCGCGCCGTCGGCGATCCGGGCCCCGATCAGCGCCTTTACCCCCAACGCGCTCGACGAGGCGGGGATCGAGAAGCAGATCGCCGACATAGCCACCGCCGCCGCCCGCTCGGTCGAGGCGGGCTATGACGGGGTCGAGGTGATGGGCTCGGAGGGCTATTTCCTCAACCAGTTCCTCGCGCCGCGCACCAATCGCCGCGAGGATCGCTGGGGCGGCAGTCTCGAGAACCGGATGCGCCTGCCGGTCGAGGTGGTGCGCCGGGTCCGCGCCGCGCTGGGCCCCGAAAAACTGCTGATTTACCGCATCTCGCTGATCGATCTGGTGCCGGAGGGGCAGGACTGGTCCGAGATCGTGGCTCTGGCCGATGCCGTGATCGAGGCGGGTGCCGACGTGCTCAACACCGGCATCGGCTGGCACGAGGCGCGGGTGCCAACCATCGTGACCTCCGTGCCGCGCGCCGCCTTCGCGCATCTGACCGCGAAGCTGCGCGCGGAGGTCGCGGTGCCGGTCATCGCCTCGAACCGGATCAACACGCCCGAGGTGGCCGAGACGATTCTCGCCGAGAGCCAGGCCGACATGATTTCCATGGCGCGCCCCTTCCTCGCCGATCCGGATTTCGTCGCCAAGGCGGCGCGGGGCGATGCCGCGCGCATCGCGCCCTGCATCGCCTGCAATCAGGCCTGTCTCGATCACACCTTCTCGGGCAAGCTGTCGTCCTGCCTCGTCAATCCGCGCGCCTGCCACGAGACCGAGCTGGTGCTGGAGCCGGTCACGACCCCGCGCCGCATCGCGGTGGTCGGCGCCGGGCCGGCGGGCCTCTCGGCGGCGCTGGCCGCGACCGAGCGGGGGCACGCGGTGACGCTGTTCGACAGGGCGGAGCGGATCGGCGGCCAGCTGCATTACGCCGCCGCGATACCCGGCAAGGAGGAGTTCCGCGGCCTGATCGACTGGTTCGAGACGGAAGTGGCCGCCAGCGCGGTCGATCTGCGCCTCGGCCACGCGCCGAGTGCCGAGGAACTGGCTGACTTCGACGCGGTGATCGTCGCCACCGGCGTGCGACCGCGTGATCCGGGCATCCCCGGGCAGGAGAGGGACAAGGTGATCTCCTATGTCGACCTGCTGTCGGGGCGGGTGCAGGCGGGGCCGCGAGTCGCCGTGGTCGGCGCGGGCGGCATCGGCTTCGACGTGGCCGAGTATCTGGTGACCGGGCACAGCACCACCATCGACCCGCCCGCCTGGCGCGCCGAATGGGGCGTGGCCGATCCCTCGGTCGCGCGCGGCGGCCTCGCCCCCGAGGGGCCGCGCCCCGACCCGGCGATCCGCAAGGTGACGCTGCTGCAGCGCAAGGCCGAGAAGCTGGGCAAGCGGCTCGGCAAGACCACCGGCTGGGTGCATCGCGCGGGCCTGCAGATGCGCGCCGTCGAGATGCTGGGCGGCGTGAGCTACGAGCGGATCGATGCGCAGGGGCTGCATGTCACCACCCCCGAGGGGCCGCGGCTGATCGAGGCCGACACCATCGTGCTCTGCGCGGGTCAGGAGAGCGAGCGGAGGCTGGCCGAAGCCCTGCGCGACAGTGGGGTGGAGGCGCATCTGATCGGCGGCGCGGATGTCGCGGCCGAGCTCGATGCCAAGCGCGCGATCGATCAGGGCACGCGGCTCGCCGCCACGCTCTAGCTGTTTCCGCCTGCGCATCGGTCGCGCCCAAACCGCTATATTGTCAGGGCGCGGACCAATTCATGCCCGAATCCTCCCTCATCCATGAGGCCGACCGAAACGAACAGCGTGGAGAACGGCCATGGACAGGCTGACCGAGATGGAGGCCTTCGCCACCGTGGTGGACCAAGGCGGGTTCACCGATGCGGCACGCAAGATGGGCATCTCCAAGTCCGCGGTGTCCAAGCATGTCTCCTCGCTCGAGGCGCGGCTGGGCGCGCGGCTCTTGAACCGCACCACGCGACGCGTCTCTCCGACCGAGATCGGCCTGGCCTATTACGACCGCGCCCGGCGTGTGCTCAACGACGCGGGCGAGGCCGACGCGCTGGTCACCTCGATGCAATCCGCGCCCTCGGGCCTGCTGCGGATCTCGGTGGCCACCGATTTCGGGGTCAATCACCTGAGCCCGGTGCTCGGCGATTTCCTTCAGGAATTTCCCGACATCACCGTCAACATGGTTCTCAACAACCGCTTCGTGGAGCTGATCTCCGAGGGTTTCGACATGGCGGTGCGGATCGGCGAGCTGGAGGACAGCACGCTGCGCGCCCGCAAGCTTACCGAGACCTCCAAGAAGATGATCGCCTCCCCCGCCTATTTCGAGCGATATGGCCGCCCCGCGCGGATCGACGACCTGAACGAGCACAAGCTGCTCCATTACTCGAACGCCGCCAATGGCGCGGTGTGGAAGCTCACCGCCCCCTCCGGGGAAAAGCGGCAGGTGCGCACTGCGGGCTGGCTCACCGTCAATGACGGGCAATCGCTGCTCAATGCCTGCATTGGCGGGCTCGGCATCGCCTATCTGCCGTCCTTCCTCTACGCGGACGCGCTGCGAAAGGGTCTCGTGGAAGAGGCGATCCCGGACCTGCCGACCGAGACGCAGGGCATCTACGCGGTCTACCCGCCGGGTCGCTTCACCCAGCCCAAGGTCCGCGCCTTCATCGATTTCCTGGTCGAGGCCTTCGCCGAGAAGGGTCCCGACACCTGGTAGCCCCGAAAGCGGACCTGCATCCCGCTTTCGACCTTGCGACCCCTTCGGGGGTCGCATTTTTTCATCCGTGGCCGATCGCGCAGGCGCCATCGCAGGCATGCGCCGCGCATTCCATCTCCAGCGTCACATGGCCGATGCCGTAGCGTTCCCCCAGGGCGCGCTTCACCCGCGCCTTGATCGCGTCGGCTTCGCCCCAGCGCCCTTGCGGCACCGCGACATGCGCATCGAGCGCGGGCGTGTTCTCCTGCATCTGCCACAGATGCACGTGGTGGACCGAGGCGACGCCGTCGATGCCGCGCAGGTGGTCGAGCACGGCCGCCGTGTCGAGATCAGGCGGCGCGCCGAGCATCAGGATGCGGATCACGCCGCCGATCTGCCCCAGCGACATCCACAGGATGTAGCCGGCGATCGCCAGCGTCACCGCCGGATCGACCCAGACCCAGCCGAAGACCAGCACCGCGACGCCCGCCACGATCACCGCGACCGAGCCCAGCGCATCGGCGAGGTTGTGCGCGAAGGCGGCGCGGATGTTCACGCTGTCCCTGGACATCGCGTAGGTCAGGGCGGCGGTGACGAGATCGACAACCAGCGCCAGCCCGGCGACCCAGATCATGATCCAGCCGATGACCGGCTCGGGGGCGAAGATGCGCGCGATCGCCTCGTAGCCGAGATAGAGCCCGATCAGGATGAGCGTGGTGTAGTTGACCAGCGCCGCCACCACCTCGGCCCGGCCATAGCCGAAGGTCATCTCCGCATCCGCGGGACGCCGGGCGATGCGGCGGGCCGCAAGGGCGATGCCGAGCGAGACCGCGTCCGAGAGGTTGTGCAGCGCGTCGGCGATCAGCGCGAGGCTGCCGGATACGAGACCGCCCACGATCTGCGCCAGCGTCAGCGCGAGGTTGACCGCGATCGCGCCGCCGACCCGCCAGTCGCCGGCCTCCGGGTCGATATGGTGGTGATGGTGGCCGTGACCGCCATGATGCTGGTGCGAATGTCCGGGCATGCCTGTCCTCCAACCATGATCCATGGAAGACCGTTGCGCCGCGAATTCAACCCCCCGGGACCACCGCCTCGACCCGGCGATTGGCGGCGCGGCCCTCCGCCGTGGTGTTGGGCGCGCGCGGGGCGAGCCAGCCCGCCCCGTGGGCATCGAGCCGGGCGGGCGCGATGCCGGCCTCGGTGAGTCTGCGCCGCACCGCCTCGGCCCGTCGCCGCGACAGCGCGATATTGGCGTCGAGCGGACCGGTCATGTCGGTATGGCCCACCAGCACGAGGCGGCGCGACGGATCGGCGGCAAGCCACGCGGCCAGGGCGTCGAGCGCCGGGATTTCGGCCACGCGCAGCTCGGCGCTGCCGGGGGCGAAGTCGATGCCGTCCAGCACGACGTGCCCGTCGCGCATAAGTGCGCCGGGCAAGCCATCGGGCGCCGGAATGTCCGGGCGCGTGGCGGCCGGAGCGGTGACGGGCATGGCCTCGCCACCGGGCGTGACCGTGGCGAGTTGCAGGAATGCGGAGGGGCCGGCGCGGCTCGCCAGCGCGCTCACGGCGACCGCGCCTGCGGGCTCGTCGCGCCGGGCCGAGAGGGCCCGGAACGCGCCGAGGTCGACATGCATCTCCGGCGGCGGCAGCACCTCGGTCCCATAGCGGAAATCGAAGCCGCCGCAGTCCTCCGCCGCGCAGTCGAGCAGGATCTCGAAGCCCGCGCGCTCCAGCGCCGCGCGGATCGGCGCGATGATTCGAGCCGGATCGGGAGCATCCGCGATGCGCCACGCCTCTATCCGCACGTCTCCCTGCAACTGCATGGCAGGGGGCGGCCCGTCGCGGGCGGGACCGGTTGGCAGGGCATAGGCATCGGCCTCGCGCAGGATCCCGGCCGTTCGGACCGCGCCGTCGGGAAGCGGCAGTTCCGGCGGCTGCGCCAAGGCGAGGCCGGGCCAGAGCAGGGCCAGTGGCAGCATCCGCCTCATGCGGCGGCGCGACGGTAGTGATAGCCGGTCAGTTCCGCATAGCCGAGACCGGCATAGAGGGCACGGGCGGGGGCGTTGGCACGGGTCACCGCGAGGCAGAGGCTCTGCGCGCCGGCGGCGCGGGCCCAGCCCGCCGCCATCGCCATCAGCGCCCGTCCCGCGCCACGCCGCCGCGCCGGTGCCGCGACCTCGAGCGCGTGCAGCATCGCGTGGCGTTCATGGCAGGCGACAAAGGCGCAGGCCTGCGCGGCCCACAGCACCGTCTTGGGCGCCGCCACCCGTTGCATCACGGCGATGCGCGACGGGCCGATGCCGCCAGCCTCCCAGATCGCGAGTTGCTCGGGGCGCGGCGGCCAGACGGCGCGGGGGCTGCCTGTCTCGAGCATGTCCAGTGGCGCGGCAAGGATCAGGGTCGGATCGACGATCCCGTATCCGCGCGCGTCCAGCACCGCGTCGAGATCGTCCTCGCCTTGGCGCAGCATGAAGAGCGGCGCGCGACCGGCCGCGCGCATCGCCGTCTCGGCGGCAATGACGTCGGCGGGTTGCCAGGGCCCTTCCGGCGTCGTGGCCGAAACCCGGCTGCCGCCGCCCGCGCCGTCGCGCAGCCGCATCGGCCCGAGATCGCGCGTGGCCGCGGCGGGCCATGTTGCGGCGAGCGTCGCGAAGCCCGCCTGCGGCGTCACGCTTCGAGCCAGCCGGAGAGCTGCACCAGTGCCGCCTCGATCTCGGCGCCGTCGCCGCCCCGGATCACGACATTGGTGCCGGAGACCCCGTTCTCGGTGAACGGGTAGGAGCCGATGGCCAGCGTCGGATGCGCGCGGGCAAGCTCGGAGAGCGGCTCGGCCACGTCGCCCTCGCCGCGCTCGACGCGCAGGGATTGCGACAGCACCGGACGGCCGCCGGGAATCGTCGGCAGGATCCCGGCCAGCATCGCCTCGAAGATGCGCGGCACGCCCGCCATGACATGAACGTTGCGCAGCGAGAATCCCGGCGCGGCGCTGACCGGGTTGTCGATCAGCGTGGCGCCGTCGGGAATGCGCGCCATGCGCAGCCGGGCGGCGTTCAGTTCGACCCCACGGGCCTCGTAATGCGCGGCGAGGATCGCGCGGGCGTCGTCGCGCACGCCGATCGGCGTCTGCATCGCCGCGGCCACCGCCTCGGCGGTGATGTCGTCATGGGTCGGGCCGATGCCGCCCGAGGTGAACAGGTGGTCATGCGCGGCCGACAACTCGCGCACCGCCGCGACGATGGCGTCGTGGTCGTCAGAGATCACCCGCGCCTCGCGCAGGTCGATGCCGCGCAGCGTCAGTTCGCGCGCGAGATGGTTCATGTTGCTGTCGCGGGTCCGCCCCGAAAGGATCTCGTCGCCGATGACGAGCATGGCGGCGGTGGGGTTGCTGGTCCGTTCGGTCATTGGCGGGCTCCGTCTGTTGCCTCAAGGTATAGGGCAGGGGCGGGGCCATTTCCACGCGAGCGGGTGGATTCCCCCGGCCATAGGGCCTATTTCAAGGGCAAAGGGAAAGAGGTGACACATTGGACGAGACCGCCGCTGACGAACGCAAGGGCCGCCTCACGCGCGACGGCATCCGCATCCATGATCTCGCGGATTTCGCGGGGATGAACCGGGCCGGGCGGCTTGCCGCCTCGATCCTCGACGACATCGCCGAGCATGTCGTCGTGGGCCAGCGCACCTCTGAGATCGACCGTCTCATCACCGACCTGATCAAGCAGGCCGGTGCCGAAAGCGCGACGATCGGCTACAAGGGCTACCAGCACGCCAGCTGCATCTCGGTCAACCACGTGGTCTGCCACGGAATTCCCGGCGACAAGAAGCTCAAGGACGGCGACATCCTCAATGTCGATGTCACCGTCATCGTCGATGGCTGGTACGGCGATACCAGCCGGATGTACGTGGCGGGCAAGCTCGGGCGCAAGGCCGAGCGGCTGATTCAGGTTACCCATGACGCTCTGATGCGCGGCATCGAGGCCGCGAAGCCGGGCAACACCTTCGGCGATATCGGCCATGCGATCCAGTCCTATGTCGAGGAGAATCGCATGTCGGTGGTGCGCGATTTCTGCGGCCACGGGCTGGGCCGGGTGTTCCACGCGCCGCCCAACGTGCTGCATTACGGCCGCCCCGGCACCGGGCCGGTGCTCGAGGAGGGCATGTTCTTCACCATCGAGCCGATGGTCAATCTGGGCCGCCCCGAGACCAAGGTGCTGGGCGACGACTGGACCGCCGTCACCCGCGACAAGTCGCTTTCGGCGCAGTTCGAGCATTCGATCGGCATCACCGCGCAGGGCAACGAGATCTTCACCCTGTCGCCGGCCGACCGGTTTCATCCCACCTGGGATATCTAGAGCCGCTCCAGCAGCGTGACATGGGTGTCGCCGTAGCGGCGCGTATCGAGGGGGGCGAACCCCTCGGGCGCGGGCTGCGGCGCGCTTTCCTCCCACACGATCAGCGCGCCGGCATCGATCCAGCCGCCCGAGAGGGCCGCAGCGAGGGCGCGCGCGCCGAGGCCCTTGCCATAGGGAGGATCGAGAAAGACGAGCCCCGCCGGGGTATCGGTGGGGGGCAGGCGGGTGGCATCGCATTTCAGATGCGTCACCCGGTCCGCGACGCGCAGCTTGGCGACGTTCTCGCGGATCAGCCGCCCCGAGACGCGCCCGTCATCGACGAAGGTGACGTGGGACGCGCCGCGCGACAACGCCTCCAGCCCCAGCGCGCCGGTGCCGGCAAAGAGATCGAGCACGCGGGCCCCGGTGATCGGATCGCCGTAGCGGCCGCCCATCAGCGCGTTGAACAGGCTTTCGCGCACCCGGTCGGCGGTGGGGCGCAGATGCGCGCCCGCATCGCCCTTGCCGAGCGCGGCGAGGGCGGTGCCGCGATGGCTGCCGGCGATGATCCTCATTTCAACAGCGCCTTCAGCTCGACAGCCGGGTCGGTGGCCCGCGCCGGGTCGGGCGACTTGCCCGCCTCGATCAGCCGCTTGCCGACCATGTAGGCGCGGCTGTCGTTCATCGCGTCCACAGCGATGAGCCGATCACCCCGATAATACCAGTGCGAGCATTGCGCGGGGCTTTCGCCGGGCCGGACATGAACCGCGTCCCAGCCGGCGTTGAGCCCGGCGATCTGCAGCTTCACGTCGAACTGGTCCGACCAGAACCAGGGGCGGGGCCGGTATTCGACGCCGCGCCCCAGCATGTTCAGCGCCGCCGTCTCGGCCATGTCGATGGCGTTGCCGACGCTTTCCAGCCGGATGCGCATGTCGCCCCAGAGCAGCGAGGCGCAGTCGCCGGCGGCCCAGACATGTTCGTCCGAGGTCCGGCAATGGATGTCGCAGCGAATGCCGTTCTCGACCGCGAGGCCCGCAGGCTCGGCCAGGGACGTGCCCGGCGCCACGCCGACGCCGATGACGGCAAAGTCGCAGGCGATCTCGGTCCCGTCGGTGAGCCGGGCGCCGGTCACGCGCGTCTTGCCCAGAAGCGTCTCGAGACCGCAGCTCTCGCGGATCTCGACGCCGTGGCGGCGATGCAGGTCGCGGAAATATCCGGCGGTCTCGGGCGCCGCCACGCGCTGCAGGATCCGCTCGGCCTGCTCGATCACCGTGACCTCGAGCCCGCGCTTGGCGGCCACCGCCGCCGCTTCGAGCCCGATATAACCACCGCCGACGACGAGCAGGCGGCGCCCCTCGACCAGTTCCGGCGCCAGCCTGTCGGCATCGGCGAGATCGCGCATGGTGAAGACGCCCGCGAGATCGCCGCCGATCGCGGCGGGCAGGCGGCGGGGATGCGCCCCGGTACACAGCGCCAGCCGGTCATAGGCGAGCGTTTCGCCATCCGAGAGCGTCACGCTGCGGGCGGTGGTGTCGAGCACCGTCGCCGTCGCCCCCAGCCGCAGATCGACGCCGTGTTCGCCGTACCAGCTTTCGGGACGCAGGAAGAGCCGCTCCTTCTGCATCTCGCCGAGCAGATAGGCCTTGGAGAGCGGCGGCCGCTGGTAGGGCGGCGCGGTCTCGGCGCCGACCAGCGTGATGCGGCCATCGAAGCCCTCGGCGCGCAGCTTGCCCACGAGGGCGGCACCGGCCTGTCCGGCCCCGATCACGACGAAATGGGACATGGGCGCGCTCCTTCTTCCGCTGACCTGCGGCAACCTATATCGCTGGGACCTGACCGCAATCGCGAAAGGGAGAGAGGCATGACGATCGGGCTGGGAGACAGGCTGCCGGGGGCGGATCTGCTGCGGATGGGTCCGGATGGCCCGGAGAAGGTGAGGCTGGACGAGATCCTGAAGGGTCGCCGCGTCGTGATCTTCGGCCTGCCCGGCGCCTTTACGGGGACCTGCTCGACCGCGCATGTGCCGAGCTTCATCCGCTCGATGGAGGCGCTGAGGGCCAAGGGGATCGACGAGGTGCTGTGCATCTCCGTCAACGATCCCTTCGTGATGAAGGCCTGGGGCGAGGCCACCGGTGCCACGGCGGCGGGGATCACCTTGCTGGGCGATCCGGGCTGCGACTGGGTCTCGGCGATTGGCATGGAGTTCTCCAACCCCGATCGCGGCTTCATCCGCCGCTGCAAGCGGTTCGCCCTGATGGCCGAGGATGGGGTGGTCAAGGTCTGGCACCCCGAGGAGGGTACCGGCACCTGCGACATCTCGGGTGGCGAGAGCATGGTCGAGGCGCTCTGATCCCTAATGGGAAAAGGCCTTCTTTCCTTGCGCTTCTTCGATACGCGTCCGGCAGCCCGCGCCTCGGGTCGGCTGGCCGAGGCGCGGGGCCGCCCGAAACGGCGGCTCGCTTACGCTGCGCATGTGGGGGCCGCTCAGCCCTCCGCCAGCTTGTCCATCTTGGAAGCGAGCTTGGCGTCGAGTTCGGTCAGCCCGCCCGCGTCATGGGTGGTGAGCGTGACGGTCACGGTCCGGTAGACGTTGCTCCACTCGGGATGGTGGTTCAGCTTCTCGGCCCAGAGCGCGGCCCGGGTCATGAAGCCGAAGGCCTCGACGAAGTTCTTGAAGCGAAAGGTCTTGGTGACCGCGTCGCGATCCGGTTCCGGGGTCCAGCCCGCGGCCTTCAGCGTCTTGCGACCCGCCTCGTCGAGCGTCTCGGTCATTCCTGATCCTCCATCCGGGTGCGCCGGAACGGGCCGTAGCCCGTCAGCACCTCGATCTCCTCATCCACCGCCGCGCGTTCGGCCTCGAGGTAGCGCGCCACCGCGTCGCGAAACCCCGCATCGGCGATCCAGTGCAGCGAATGCGTCGCCACCGGCAGATAGCCGCGCGCCAGCTTGTGCTCGCCCTGCGCGCCGGCCTCGACCCGGGGCAGGCCATGCGCCAGCGCCCAGTCGATGGCCTGATAGTAGCACAGCTCGAAATGCAGGAAGGGATGGTGTTCGAGCGCGCCCCAGTAGCGACCGAACAGCGTGTCGCGCCCGATCAGGTTCAGCGCGCCGGCCACCGGCCGGTCGCCGTCGGAGGCGAGGATCAGCAGCATGTCGTCGCGCAGGGTCTCGTGCGCGATCTCGAAGAAGGCGCGGCTGAGGTAGGGCGAGCCCCATTTGCGCCGCCCGGTGTCCTGATAAAAGGCCCAGACCGCGTCCCAGTGATGCGGTTTCAGATCCGCGCCGGTCAGGTGCTCGATCCGCAGACCCGCCGCCATTGCGCCCTCCCGCTCCTTGCGGATGGTCTTGCGCTTGCGCGAGGAGAGCGCCGCCAGAAAGCACGCGAAATCGCCATAGCCCTCGTCGATCCAGTGGAACTGCTGTCCGGTGCGGCGCATCAGCCCCATCTGTTCGCCGGCCATGGCCTCGGCCTCGGTGCAGAATGTGGCATGCAGCGACGACAGGTTGTTGTTGGCCGCGAGCTGCACCGCGCCTTGCAGCAGCGCCGCCATGCCTTCGGCCTCGAAGCCCGGCTTGGTAAGGAAACGCCGCCCCGTCACCGGGGTGAAGGGCACCGCGATCTGGAGCTTCGGATAGTAATCGCCGCCCGCGCGCTCATAGGCGTCGGCCCAGGCGTGGTCGAACACGTATTCGCCTTGGCTGTGGCCCTTGGCGTAGAGCGGCGCGCAGCCGATCAGCTCGCCGCCGCGCCGGGCGGTGATGTAATGCGGCTGCCAGCCGGTGCCGGGTCCGACCGAGCCGCTCTCCTCGAGCGCCGAGAGAAAGCGATGCGTGGTGAAGGGATCGCGCGGACGGCCCGTCGCCGCCTCGGGGCAGGCACAGCCATCCCATTCGGCGGCGGCGATGTCGCGCAGGCGCGCATGGGCGGTGATCTCGACCACCGCCTCGGGGTCCGTGTCTGTCTGGCTCATGGCCGCAGAGTTGGCCCCCCGGGGCGTCGGGTCAAGCGGTGGCGGGCCCCGGAAGGTAGCCCTCGAAGGTCACGTTGTCGGCAATGCGCCGCGCCGCGGCCTCCTCCTCGGGGGAGCGGGTCGTCCAGCACAGGATCTTCGCACCCTGCGCCTGCAGTTCGGCGACGCGCGGCCGGTCGAGATCGCGCACCTCGTGGCTGATGAAGCTGGCGCCGAGATTGTCGTAATCGGGGATCTCGCGCAGCCGCGCGGCGGTACGCGCCGGCAGGTCGGGCCAGTCCTCGGGCTCGAAGGCGCAGGTGACGAGCCCGCGCGGCAGGTCGGGGGCGAGGCGGGCCATCTCGGACACCGCGTGCGGGTTGAACGACATCACCGCGACGGGGCCCGCATAGCCTTCGAGCGCCCGGGCCACGGCAGGTTCGACCACGCCGACATTGGGGCCGAGCGTGTAGTCGTGATCCTTGATCTCGATCAGCAGCGGCACTTGGCCGGCAATGAGGTCGAGCACCTGTTCGAGGGTGGGGATGGTGTCGGCGCTGCCGATCAGCTGGAGCGCCTGCAGCGCCGCGGCATCGCGCGACGCGACCAGCCCGCGTTCGCGGGTCAGCCGGTCGAGCGCGGCATCGTGGATCACCATGGCCGCGCCGTCATGCGAGGCGCGCACGTCGATCTCGATGCCATAGCCCGCCTCGATCGCGGCGCGGATCGCGCTCGCCGAGTTCTCGGGGCGCCCCGCGCCGTGAAAGGCGCGATGCGCGATGGGCCGGTCGAGAAAGCCCTGCGGCAGCGCCGGGGCGGTGCGGCTCATGCGAGGGCGAAGACGGCTTCGACCTCGACCGCGACGCCGAGCGGCAGCGCGGCCACGCCGACGGCGGCGCGGGCATGGCGGCCGGCCTCGCCCAAGAGCTCGGCCATCAGGTCGGAGGCGCCGTTGATCACCTTGGGCTGCTCGGTGAAATCGGGGGTGCAGGCGACGAAGCCGGTCAGCTTCACCAGACGCGCGACGCGGTCGAGATCGCCGTCGCAGGCGGCGCGGGCCTGGGCCAGCAGGCTCAGCGCGCAGGCGCGGGCGGCCTTGGCGCCCTCTTCGGTGGTCATGTTGTCGCCGAGGCGGCCGGTGATGAGCCCGTCCGGTCCGGCCGAAATCTGGCCCGACACATGCAGCAGCCCGTCATGGATCACGAAGGGCTCGTAATTGGCCGCGGGCTTCGGCGCCTCGGGAAGCGCGAGCCCCATCTCGGCCAGTTTCGTGTCGATGTTCGCGGCGATGCCCATGATGTCCCTCCGGGTGTTTGGTCCGGCGCAAGCTAGCTCGCGCCGGACCCAAGGGCAACGTCGGCTCAGCCCTCGCGGAAGGCGCGGGCGAAGTAATCGGCCAGCGGCTTGACCAGATAGGCCAATGGCGTGCGGTCGCTGGTCCGGATGAAGGCCTCGACCGGCATGCCGGGGATCAGGGTCATGTCCTGGGGCAGCTTGTCCATCTCGCCCTCCGGCAACCGGATCTCGGCGCGGTAGTAGGAGATGGCCTGACCCTCGTCCTGGAAGGCGTCGGCCGAGATCTGCACCACCTCGCCGGTCAGCTCCGGGGTGCGGCGCTGGTCGAAGGCGGGCAGGCGCAGGCTGACATCCTGGCCCAGAAACAGCTGGTCGATATCGGTGGGCTGCACCTGAGTGGCGATGACCAGCGGCCGGTCCTGCGGCACGATGTACATGATCGGCTCGGCGGCGCGGATCACCGATCGGGGGGTGAAGACCGTGAGGCCGTAGACGATGCCCCCGACCGGGGCGCGGATGTCGAGGCGGTCGAGCTGGGTGAGCAGCGCGCGGCGGCGGTTCGACAGTTCGATCTCGTTGAACTGCAGATCGCGCAGCTGGCTGATCGCCTCCTGTCGCCGGGTCGAGGCCAGCTTCAGGATCTCGATCTCGATCTCGGCGATGCGCCCACCGGCCTGCGCCGTCGAGGCCTTCAGCTCGCCTTCGCGTCCGAGCAGGTTGGCCTGCTCGCGCTGCAGCGCCAGCACCCGCTGGGCCTGGGCTAGGCCGCGATCGAGCAGGGATTGCTGGTCCGCCAGCTCCTTCTCGACGATCTCGAGCTGCTTGGCCACGGCGGTCTGCTGGGATTCGAGCCCGACGATCTGGTCGGCGATCTGCTCGCGCTGGCGGGCCAGCTGGTCGGCCTGCTGCTGCTCGCTTTCGAGTTGCGCCTCGATCAGCCGACGCTGACCCTCCATCAGTTCGGGCGCGACCTCGTTGTCGGTCTCCAGAAGCAGAGGGTCGAAGTTCAGCTCCTGGGTGTTGTCGCGCTCGGCCTCGAGCCGGGCCCGGCGGGCCAGCACTTCGAGCAATTGGCCTTCGACAACGGCCAGTTCGCTGCGGATCTCCTCGGGGTCGAGCCGGATCAGCAGGTCGCCCGCCTCCACTTCGTCGCCCTCGTCGACGAGGATCTCCTCGACCACGCCGCCATCGGGATGCTGCACGACCTGCCGGTTCTGATCGACCTCGACCCGGCCCGACGCCACCACGGCCCCGGAGATCTGGCTCATCGCGGCCCAAGTGCCGAAGCCGCCGAGCAGCACGGCGAGGGCGAGAAAGCCCACGATCAAGGGCCGTGCCGCCGACCAGGCCGACGGGCCGCCCGCGGGAGAAAGGGGTTTGCGGTTCACGAGACGCCTCCGCCCTTGCCGCCGGAGGCAGCGATTTCACGATGATTCTGCACCATTTCGCGCAACACCTCATCCTTGGGGCCAAAGGCCCGCCGGCCGCCACCCTCGATCATCAGGATCAGATCGCATTCGGCGATCGCGGCGGGACGGTGCGCCATGATCAGCACGCATTTCCCGGCCTCCTTGGCGTCGCGGATCGCCTGGTTCAGCGCGGTGCTGCCAGCGTTGTCGAGGTTGGAGTTCGGCTCGTCGAGCACCAGGAAGACCGGGTCGCCATAGAGCGCGCGGGCCAGACCGATACGCTGGATCTGGCCGCCGGAGAGGCGGCCGCCCTTGGAGGAGACAGGGGTGTCGTAGCCATCCGGCAGCTTGAGGATCATTTCGTGCGCGGCCGCGGCCTTGGCGGCGCGCACCACCTCCGCGTCATCCGGGGTGCGCGACATCCGCGCGATGTTTTCCTTGATGGTGCCGTCGAACAGGGTGACCTGCTGCGGCAGGTAGCCCACATAGCTGCCCAGAACGTCGGGGTCGTACTGGTCGAGGCTGGCGCCATCGAGGCGGATCTTTCCGGCAGCGGGGCGCCACAGGCCGGTCACGGCGCGCGCCAGCGTCGATTTGCCGGCACCGGACGGGCCGATCACGCCGACCGCCTGACCCGGCTCCACGACGAAGCTCACCATCCGCAACGCGGCCTGGCTCTCGCCGGGCGGCAGCACGGTGACCTGCTCGCAGGAGATGCGGGCTCGGGGGCGAGGCAGGGTGGTGCGAGGCTCTTCGGGACGAACCTCACCCAGCAGCACGGCGAGCCGGTGCCAGCCCTCGCGGGCGCGCTGGAACGAGGGCCACTGGTTGACGATCATCTCGATCGGCGCCAGCGCGCGACCGAGCAGGATCGAACCCGCGATCATGGCGCCGGGGGTCATCTCGCCCTGCAGCACCAGATAGGCGCCGAGGCCCAGCATCGCGGATTGCAGCAAAAGCCGGAACGCCTTGATCACGGCGGAGAAGCCACCACCGGTATCGGTGGCGTCGATCGAGGCGGTCAGTGAGCGCGAACGCGCCTCGTTCCAGCGCCCGAAAGCGGCGCCGCGCATGCCCAGCGCCTGCACCATGTCGCTGTCCTGACGGATCTGGGTGCCGAGCTGTTCGGAACGGAAGGAGGTGGCGTTGGCCTCCTCCAACTGCTTGCGGGTCATCAGCTGGTTGGCGAGCGCCATCACGATCAGCACCGCTGCGCCTGCCAGACCGAGGAAGCCCAGAATCGGATGGAAGATGAAGATGCCGAGGAAGAACAGCGGCGCGAATGGCAGATCGAAGCTGGCCATCAAGGCCGGCGACGCGATCAAGCGCTGGATCGATTCCAGATCGCGCTGGGCGGTGGCGGCCTCGGCGCGGGCTTTCTGACCGGAACTGGCGCGCAACGCCGCGGAAAAGACGCGCTGGTCGAGCCGGGCCTGGAATCGCGCCGCGATCCGGTTCATCACCCGGCCGCGCACCATGTCCAGAAGCCCCATCATCGCGTAGAGGAACACCACCAGCACCGACAATGCCACCAAGGTCGCGACCGAGCGGGAACCCAATACCCGGTCATAGACGTTGAGCATGTAGAGCGGACCGGTCAACATCAGCACGTTGACGATCAGGCTGAAGATCGCCACGGCCCAGAACAGCCATAGGCTCTGGTTGCGCGCAGCGCGGAGTTCTGCGGCGCCCACGGCGCCTGCATCATGTGTCATCTCGGCCTCATTTCCCCGTAGGTCCGCTACGTCACCCTTAGTAGAGCAAACGCGGCAAGCTGGGTAGCATGTTGCGATCAAGGCTGCAGCGATTGTCTTGCAACGACTTCTGGACCTGCGGATTCTTGCCGCTAGCTTTCACTCCATGTCCGATGACTTCATGAAAAACAGCCGCTGGATCGGTGGCTTGGCACTGGCGACGCTCTTGGCCGGCGGTGCGGCAGCCGCGCCCTATGACGGCACCTACCGGCTCAGCCGGGATGCCGATTGCACCAAGATAGGCGAGGAAGGCGGAGCGCTGCGGATCGCTGACGGTCTGTTCGAAGGGATCGACAGCGAGTGCCGGATGACGCGCCCGGTCGATGTGGTCGACATGGATGCCACCCTCTACACGATGGAGTGCAGCGCAGGCGATACCCGATGGAGTGAGCGGGCGCTGCTGATGCGCGCGGCAGAGGATGACGGCCTGATCATGCTTTGGGACGGCTATGCCTTCCGCTACGAGCGCTGCACGGCCGAGGCGCAGGAGGCGCAGCAAACCGCTGAAACGGGCGCGGAGATCGAGGCGGAGGCCGAGGGCGGGGGCGACGGGTTGCCGCCACCCCGCGTGGTGCTGCCCGTGGTCGAACTGCCGCGGATCGAGTTGCCCAAGGTTGAAGTGCCGGCCGTCACAGCCTTGCCCGGACCGGCAGGGGGCGCGACCGCCCCCGAAGCCGGTGCCCCGCCCTCCGATGAGGACAAGGCGTCGCCCGAGGAAAACGGGGAAGAGGACGAAGGCGGGCCGGATGCCAGGGGCGGCACATCGGCCCGCGCCATCGGCGCGGGGGAGCCGAACTGATCTAGTTCGTGGCCGCGCCGAGAATGTTGGTCAGCACGTCGAGAATCATCCGCTCGCGGCTACCGGAGGCCTCGCCCGTCGGCTGCGGCTGTGGTTGAGGCTGCTGCTGGCCCTCGGGCGTGCCGAGCATTTCCCTCAGCAGCCGATCTGTCTCGGGATCGCTGGCCTGCCCGTTCGAGGGCGAGACATTGCCGCTATCGGCGATGGCGCCGGTGGCCTGGCTGAGTTCGGGCACCCGCATCGGCAGCGGTTTCACCGGCTGGCCCTCGAGCACGCGGACCATGGTCTCGCGCCAGATCGTGGCGGGCAGGCCGCCGCCGGTGACGCCCGAAAGCGGTCGGTTGTCGTCATAGCCCATCCAGACGCCGGCGACGTAATCGCCCGCGAAACCCACGAACCAGGCGTCACGCGCGCCTTGGGTGGTGCCGGTCTTGCCCGCGATCTCCCACCCGTCGATCTGGGCGCGGGACCCGGTGCCCTCGGCCACGACGCGGCTCATCATCCAGGTGAGCTTTTCGGCGGCGTCCTGGCTGATCACCCGTTCGCCGATGCCACCGCCAGTGCCCATTAAAGGCGTGTCGTCGCCCTTGAGCCGCAGTTCCACGAGGCCGTAGGGCGTCACCGACGAGCCGCCGTTGAGGATGCCCGCATAGGCTCCGGTCATCTCGAGAAGCGTGCTCTCCGACACGCCCAGCGCCAGCGCCGGTCCGGCGGCGAGGTCGCTGTCGATGCCGAACATCGAGGCCACCGTGCGCACGTTCTCGCGGCCGGCCTGCTCGGAAACCTTCACGGCCGGGATGTTGCGGCTCTCGGCCAGGGCCTCGGTCAGGGTGACCATGCCGTCATATTTGCGGTCGTAGTTCTCGGGCGACCACGACCCCGATCCGGGGATGTTCATGGTCAACGGGCTGTCATCCACCAGATCGTAGGGCTGCATCCCGAGATCGAGCGCGGCGGCGTAGATGAACGGCTTGAAGGACGAACCGGTCTGGCGCAGCGCCTGCGTGGCGCGGTTGAAGGCGCCCGAGGCGCTGACGTTGCGGCCGCCGACCATGGCTCGTACCGCGCCGTCGGCGCTCATCACCACGATCGCGGCCTGCGCCTCGGAGCCGGGGCTGACCCGTTCCTCGAACACCTGCAGCAGCGCCTTTTCGGCGGCGGTCTGGATGCGCGGGTCGAGCGTGGTGCGGATCACCACGTCCTCGGTGGTGTCGCGGGTGAAGAATTCGGGCCCGGTATCCATCACCCAGTCCGCGAAATAACCGCCCTGATCCTGCTGCGCGGTGGCCGAGAGCGTGGCGGGGTTGGCGCGGGCCGCCTCGGCCTCGGCGGCTGTGAGATAGCCCTGCTCCTGCATCAGCCCGACGATGACGTTGGCGCGGCTCTGACTGCGGCCGAGATTGTTGGTGGGGGCGTAGGTGGTGGGCGCCTTCAGAAGCCCCGCCAGCATCGCCGCCTCGGCCGGGTTCACCTGCGCGGCGGGCTTGCCGAAATAGCGCTGCGAGGCGGCTTCGAAGCCGCGCGTGCCGGCGCCGAGATAGGCGCGGTTGAGGTAGATCGTCAGGATCTCCTCCTTGGTATAGCGCGCCTCCATCGCCATCGCGTAGACCGCCTCCTGCACTTTGCGCCACAGCGTGGTGCGACGGCAGTCGGCCTCGTATTCGCTCTCGTTCTTCCAGACCTCCGGGTCGAAGGGCTTGCCGAGGCACAAGAGCTTCGCGGTCTGCTGGGTGATGGTCGAGCCACCATTGCCCGAGAGCGGGCCGCGCCCTTCGGAGAGGTTGATGCGGACCGCCGAGGCGATGCCCTGCGGGTCGATGCCCGGATGCCACCAGAAGCGGCGATCCTCGGTCGCGACCACGGCGTTGCGCAGATGCTGGCTGATGGTGTCGGCGGTAACCATGCCGCCGAACTGGTCGCCGCGCCAGGCGAAGGTCGCGCCATCGCGGTCCAGCAGCGTCACCGATCCGCGGGCGCGGCCATCGACGAGGTTGGTGACCGGGGGCAGTTGCGCCGCGTAATAGGCGACGCCGAGACCCACCACGAGGCTCAGCGCCACGGCGACGCGCCAACCGATGCCCCAGATCACCCGCATCACGAAGCGTACGAGCCCCGACACCAGCGCCGAGAGCCAGCCCAGCGGGCCGCGCGGCCTCGCCTTGGCGGGCTTGGCGGCGCGACGGCGTGTCTTGGCGGCGGGCGTTGCGGGCTTTGCCGCGCCGGGCCTGTTGCCGCCGCCGCTTCCCTTGCCACCACCCTTGCCGCCGCCCGCGCCGTAGCGCCGCTCCGCAGTTAGGGGCGGTTTCCTGCCGTTGCTCGCGCTCATCTGCCGATGCCTGTCCGTTATGATTGGCGCCACCATAGCCGCATCGCAGCGGAATGTTGAGCAGCCCGGTTTTGCGATGTCGGCTTTTTTATGCCGCCCACGAATCGAGCAGTTATCCGCCATTGTGCAAAAATTGTGCATCCTGCCCGGTGCGGGGCATTTAACAGCCGCGCCGAAGCTTGCCCCCAAGGCAAGATGCGGGGCTGTTGAGGGCAGTCGAACCGAGACGCCACAAGGGGACCGACGTGAAACTCATCATCGCAACGATCAAGCCGTTCAAGCTCGAGGAGGTGCGCGAGGCGCTGACCTCGCAGGGCGTGCGCGGCATGATGGTGACCGAGATCAAGGGCTTCGGCTCCCAGTCCGGTCACACCGAGATCTATCGCGGCGCAGAATACGCCGTGAATTTCGTGCCGAAGGTCAAGCTCGAGATCGTGGTCCCCGAGGGGCTGGCCGAGCAGGTGGTGGCGACCATCGCCAGGACCGCCCGTACCGACAAGATCGGCGATGGCAAGATCTTCGTGCTGGACGTCGAGAGCGCGCTGCGCGTGCGCACCGGCGAAATCAACGACGACGCGCTCTGAGCCGACCCTCCCAGGAGACCAAGGAATGACCAACTGGAAAACCCCGCTTCGCGGGCTTGCGCCGCTTGCCTGCCTGATGGCCGGCCCGGCCTTCGCACAGGAGGCGGCCGAGGCCGCCGAACCCGCCGCGATCGAGGCGGGCATCGCCGCCGCGACCGACACCGCCTTCATCCTCAACACGTTGCTGTTCCTGATCGGCGGCTTCCTCGTGTTCTGGATGGCGGCGGGCTTCGCCATGCTCGAAGCCGGCCTGGTGCGCTCCAAGAACGTCGCCATGCAGTGCATGAAGAACGTCGCGCTCTTCTCGCTCGCCGGGATCATGTACTACCTGATCGGCTACAACCTGATGTATCCGCTGGGCAACTGGTCGATCGGCTCGGATGAGACCGGCGGCTATCTCGGCGCCTTCGGCGTCGCGGTGATGGAAGCGGTCGGCATCGGCCGTGACGCGGCCGACGACTACGGCTATGCCGCGACCTCGGGCGATTTCTTCTTCCAGCTGATGTTCGCGGCGACCACCGCCTCGATCGTCTCGGGCACCCTGGCCGAGCGTATCAAGCTCTGGCCCTTCCTGATCTTCACCATCGTGCTGACCGGCCTGATCTACCCGATCCAGGCGAGCTGGAAATGGGGCGGCGGCTTCCTCGACAGCCAGTGGGGCTTCCTCGACTTCGCCGGCTCGACCGTGGTGCACTCGGTCGGTGGCTGGGCGGCTCTGGCCGGCGCGCTGGTGCTGGGCGCCCGGGCGGGCAAGTTCAAGGATGGCCGCGTGATCCCGCTGCCGGGCTCGAACCTGGCGCTGGCGACGCTCGGCACCTTCATCCTGTGGATGGGCTGGTTCGGCTTCAACGGCGCCTCGCAGCTGGCGATGGGCACGGTGGGCGACGTGGCCGATATCGGCCGGATCTTCGCCAACACCAACGCCGCCGCGGCGGGCGGTGCGGTGGCCGCGCTGGTCTTCACGCAGCTGCTCTACAAGAAGCCCGACATCACCATGGTGCTGAACGGCGCGCTGGCGGGCCTCGTCTCGATCACCGCCGAACCGCTGACCCCCACGCTCGGCGCGGCGACGCTGATCGGCGCGGTGGGCGGCGTGATCGTGGTCTTCGCGGTGCCGATGCTCGACCGCATGAAGATCGACGACGTGGTCGGCGCGATCCCGGTGCACCTGTTCTGCGGCATCTGGGGCACCATCGCGGTGCTGTTCACCAACCCCGACGCCACCCTGGCGGGCCAGATCGTCCCGATCGTCATCGTCGGTGTCTTCACCTTCGTGGTCAGCCTCGTGGTCTGGATGGTGCTCAAGGCCGTCATGGGCATCCGGGTCGGCGAAGAGGCCGAGGTCACCGGGCTCGACATGGCCGAGCTGGGCATGGAGGCCTATCCCGACTTCACCCCGAGCTGACCTCCCCCGGGGGCCCGAGGTGGACAGGGCCCGGACGCCTCGGCGTCCGGGCCGCCTGCAAGGAGAAGCCAAAGGAAAAGGCGCCCCGCGGGGCGCCTTTTCACGTCTTGGAGGGAGGCCGCGCTCAGTGGCCGCCGGCCTTCTGGCGGGCCTTCTCCGCCTCGGCCTGGGCGCTGGCGCCCACATCCTTCTTCTGGGCTTCGGACTTCGCGGTATCGGCCACGTGCTCGGCCGCCTCGCGGGCCCGGCCCTGCACGTCGGTCGCGGCGTCCTTGAGGTCCTCCTGCACGGTACGGGCCAGACCTTCGGCCTGCTGGCGCGCATCCTCGGCGGTGGCCTTCGCCACGTCGGTCAGGCGCGCCCGCTCTTCTTCGTAGACGCGATAGGCCTCGTCCATCAGGTCGTCACGATAGGCGCCGAAGGCCTCGTCCTCGCGCTGGGTGCGCGGCAGCATCGCTGCCACGGCGGCACCCGCCGCCATCGCCAGAAGACCGCCGAGGAGCGGCTGCTGGTCGTAGAGACTGGCGGCGCGGTCGCGTCCCTGACGGGCGTAGTACTCGGCCTTCACCTGCGCCTCGTAGGCCCGGGTGCGCGCCGCGATCACGCGCTTCTTGCCCTCTTCGGACATGCCATGCGTGCCGTCGGCGATGCGCTCGCGCAGGCTGCGGGCCGAGGCGCCCATCGAGGCACCACGGGCGCGGGCGCGCTCGCGATACTTGCCGATCCGGCCCTTGGCGCCGCCCATCGCGCCGCTGACGCGATCGCGCAGGGCGCCGCCGCGCGAGCGGGGCTCGTGCCACGGCGAATCGCCGTGATCCTCGGGCGTCGCGTGCACAGGGCCGCGCGGCTCGTCCATCTTGTCGGTGCCGTATTTGCGCGACAGGTAGGGATCGGCGCCGAGGCGGCCGGAGCGGGCATAGTCGCGCTGGCCGCGATAATCGACCTCGCCGGCATAGCGCTCGTCCTCATGGCTGCCGCGGGCATTGGAGACCGCGAGCCATGCGAGGCCCGCGCCCACCAGCGCGATCGGCACCGGGTTGCGCTGCACGGTGGTCGAGATGGTCCGGCCGATATCGGAGGCGTTGTCGGTCACGCTGTCGGTCACGGAGCGCAGGATCCCGTCGAGCGACAGGCGCTCCTGCAGGTCGTCGATCGTGCGCTGCAATTCCGAGCGCTCGGTCTCGATCTCGCGCTCGATCTCTTCGGGGGAACGGGTCTGGTCAGTCATTGATGGCTCCTTTGACGGCAGCGGCATCGCGGCGGATGCTCTCGGCGCTGCGCTTTGGTGCGTTGGTCACGGCTTTCACACGGTTGATGCCCACCTTCACGAGGATCGCGGCGATCACGAGGATCACGCCGCCGACGATCAGCGAGGACCAACCCGCGCCGAGGCCGGTTTCGGCCAGCCAGGCCACGAAGGCGGCGGCCAGCACGTTCAACGCGGTCAGGCTCAGGATCACCGCGGCGACGATGAGGCCGATTCCCATGCCGGCACGGCTCACCGCGCGCGACATCTCGGCGCGGGCCAGATCGACCTCCTTGCGCACGAGGCCGCTCACATGGTTCAGCGCCTCCGACAGCAGCGACGCGGTGCTCTTGCTCTCGACCCGGTGCACGGTCCCGGGGGTGTCGTGGTGCGGATCTGTTTGGGTCATTTCTTTACCGCTCCCGTTGTACCAGGCTGCGGCGCGCCGGGGATCTCGGGCTTTTCATCGGGCTTGTCGATGCCGCCGACCGAGCCGGTGGATCCGGTAGCGCTGGAACCCTTCGACGCGGTGGACCCGGTCGGACCCGTCGAGCCGGTCGAGGACGAGGTCCCGGCGGTGCCGGTCGTGGCGCCGGTGCTGGCGGTTCCGGTCGTGCCGGCGGTGCCCGTCGCAGCCGGACGCGCCGTGCTCTGCGTGGTGCCGGTGGGCGCGGGACGCGGCGCGGCGCTGGTGGTGGGCGACGAGGTCGGCACCGGGCGCGAGACCCGATCGTCATCATCGTAATCATTGGGCGTCACATCGGGCGAATAGCGGTCATCCCGGCCATAGTCGCCGCTCGCGCCGTAGCTGCCGATGCGGTGATCGTCATGCCGGGCCGACGCCTTCATGAAGCGGGCCGCGACGAAGCCGAGCAGCGCCGCGCCACCGAGAAATGCGGCTTGGTTGCGGCGCGCGAAATCATTGACCGCATAGGCCATCTCGTCGAGTTCCATGTCGCGGATGCCGTCGGCGGTATCGGCCACGGTATCGGCGAGCTTGGCGAAGACGCGCTCCTGCGGCGAGCCATCATGCAGGTCGTCGGCGGCCTTGCGCAGCGCCGCCGCGATCTTCGACGTCTCGTTCGCGGCTTCGTTCTTGTATTCGCGCCCGTAATCATAGGCGCGGGTCTTGGCTTCATCGGCCATCTCGCGCGCCCGCTCGCGGGCGGTATCGGCGAATTCGGCCGCGCCGCTCTTGGCGTCGGCGGCCGCCCGTTTCGCCTTCTGGTCCATCGTCTCGCCAGTGTTGGCCATGTCGACCTCCTTGGGTTTGCTTGAGCGGGTTCCGAAGCGTGGCCTCGGACCCGTTTCGCTGGCAGAACCACCGGGCGGGATCAAAAGTTTCGCGGATTCGTGAGGAAGTGGCGGATTCCGCCATTCCCCTGCCACGCAGGGCGGAAACGCGAAACGCCGCCCCGAGGGGCGGCGTCCGGTAACGTACAGAGAAGCGGTGGCGCCTCAGACGCCGACGTCGATGATCGCCTGCGCGAGCACCGGGATGGTGCGGTCGTTGAGACCGGCGATGTTCATGCGGCTGTCGCCGACCATGTAGATGCCGTGATCGTCGCGCAGCCGCGCCACCTGCTCGGGCGCGGCGCCGAGACGCGAGAACATGCCGCGATGCTGGGCCAGAAAGTCGAAGCGATCCGAGTTCGACAGGCGCTTGAGCTCGGAGGCGAGCGCCTCGCGCAGCCGCAGCATGCCGGTGCGCACCTCCTCGAGCTCGGCCTGCCAGTCGGCGCGCAGCTCGGCATCGGTGAGGATCGTGGTGACCACCCGCGCGCCGTGATCGGGCGGGAAGGAATAGTTCTGCCGGTTCAGATAGGCCAGCGTGCCTTGCGCCTTCCGGGTCTGCGGCACGTCGCGGCCGATCGCCATCAGGATGCCGGTACGCTCGCGGTAGATGCCGAAGTTCTTCGAGCAGCTCGCGGCGATGATCACCTCGTCGAGCGCGCCCGCGATCAGCCGGGTGGCCGCCGCGTCGGCGTCGAGACCGTCGCCGAAGCCCTGATAGGCGAGGTCGATCATCGGCACGAGGTGGCGCGCCTTGAGCGTCGCCACGATCTCGTCCCACTGCTCGGGGCTGGGATTGGCGCCGGTCGGGTTGTGGCAGCAGCCATGCAGCAGCACCACGTCGCCGGGCTGCGCCTCGGCCAGATCGGCCATCATGCCGGCCATGTCGACCGAGCGGGTCTCGCTGTCGAAATAGCGGTAGTTGCGGGTCTTGGCATCGAGATGCTTGAGGATCGACAGGTGGTTCGGCCAAGTCGGATCGGAAACCCAGATCGTGGCTTCGGGCGCGGCCATGCCGATCATCTCGAAGGCCTGACGCACCGCGCCGGTGCCGCCCGGGGTCGCCACGGCGGCGACGCGGTCGCGCGGCAGCGTGTCGCCGAGCACCAGTTCGATCATCGCGTCGGCGAAGGCCGGATCGCCCGCGAGCGCGGTATAGCTCTTGGTCTCCTGGGTCTCGAGCAGCCGCGCCTCGGCGGTCTTGACCGCGCGCATGATGGGGGTGCGGCCCTCGGCGTCCTTGTAGACGCCGACGCCGAGATCGATCTTGTCGTCGCGCGGATCGGCCTTGTAGGCGCTCATCAGCGCCAGGATCTTGTCGGCCGGCTGGTCGGTCAGGTGCTCGAACATGTCTATCCTTCGAGGTTGTCTTTGGCGGGGCCGGTTTCCACCGGCAGGTCGGGGTACATGCCCCATTCGGACCAGGAGCCATCATAGAGCTGGTGGTCGGTCTTGCCGATGCGCTCGAGCGCCAGCGACAGCACCGCCGCCGTCACGCCGGAGCCGCAACTGGTGATCACCGGGCGGTCGAGATCGACGCCCGCCTGCGCGAACGCGGCGCGGATGCCCGCCTCGTCCTTCATGGTGCCGTCGGGGCGCAGCAATTCGCGGAAGAACAGGTTGCGCGACCCGGGGATGTGACCCGCGCGCAGCCCGGCGCGGGGCTCGGGCGCGCTGCCCTCGAACCGGGCCGAGGCACGGGCGTCGACGATGACATGGCTGCCGAGCTTCACGGCACGGGCCACCTCGGTGGCGTCGACCACCATGTCGCGGCGCGGATTCACCGTCAGGTGCCGGTCGCGCAGCGGCGTGGCCTCGGCGGTAAGCGGCCGGCCCTCGGCGCGCCATTTCGGCAGCCCGCCATCGAGCACCGCCACCTCTTCCTTGCCCATCAGCCTGAACAGCCAGCGCACCCGCGCCGCCGAGAACAGCCCGGCGCCGTCATAGACCACGATCCGGTGGCCGTCGCCCACGCCCATGGCGCGCAGCTTCGAGACGAATTTCTCGGGCGGCGGCGCCATGTGGGGCAGGCCGCTGCGGTGGTCCGAGATGTCGTCGATGTCGAAGAAACGGGCGCCGGGGATATGCGCCTGGCGGTATTCGGCGCGGCCATCGCGCCCGGTGTCGGGCAGATACCACGACGCGTCGAGAATCCGCAGGTCCGGGTCCTTCAGCCGCTCGGCCAGCCAGCGGGTGGAGACGAGCGTGCGGGGATCGTCGGCGGTCTCGGGCATGCGTTACCTCGGGTCGGGGCGCTCGGGCGGAGCAGTAGCCCCCCGGCCCGCCGGGTGCAAGCCGCTCAGGCCCCTTCGCGCAGCAGCCGTTGCTTCTGGCGACCCCAGTCGCGCTTGGCCTCGGTGGCGCGCTTGTCATGCAGCTTCTTGCCCTTGGCGATGGCGATCTTCAACTTCACCAGCCCGCGATCGTTGAAATACATCACCAGCGGCACGATGGTCATGCCCTCGCGCTGGGTGGCGTTCCACAGCCGCACCAGCTCCTTCTGCTTGACCAGGAGCTTGCGCTTGCGCCGTTCCTCGTGGCCGAAGGTGCGGCCCGCGTCATAGGGCGCGATATAGGCGTTGGTGAGCCACAGTTCGCCATCCTCGACGGCGGCATAGCTCTCGGCGATGTTGGACTGGCCGGTGCGCAGGCTCTTGACCTCGGACCCCATCAGCATGATCCCGCATTCGAGATCGCTCTCGATCGCGTAGTCGTAGCGGGCCCGCCGGTTCTCGGCGATCACCTTGTAGTTCTTGTTCTGCTCTTTCTTGGCCATGCGCCCGATCTAGGGATGCGGGGCGCGCAAGTCCAGCACCGCCCCTCCGGTTCATCTTTCTTCAATTACGCATGGCGCCCGGCCAGCCCCCCGCGGGGCCGGTTCGGTTCAGTGCCCGATCAGCCCGGCATGGCGCAGCGCGTCCTTGATCGCCAGACGCGTGCCTTCGAGCGGCGTGGTCAGCGGCGAGCGCACCTCGTCGCGGCACAAGCCGAGCACGCTCATCGCGTATTTCGCGCCCGCCACGCCCGGCTCCATGAAGATCGCCTCGTGCAGCGGCATCAGCCGGTCCAAGAGGTCGAGCGCGGTGTCGTAGCGGCCCCGGAGCGTCGCATCCTGGAACTCGGCGCAGAGCCGCGGCGCGACGTTGGCGGTGACCGAGATGCAGCCCCGGCCGCCATGGGCGTTGAAGCCCAGCGCGGTCGCGTCCTCGCCCGAGAGCTGCAGGAAATCGGCGCCGCAATGGATCCGTTGCTTCGGCACCCGGCTCAGATCGCCGGTCGCGTCCTTGACGCCGATGATCATCGGGTGGCGGGCCAGTTCGCCCATGGTGGTGGGCGTCATGTCGACAACCGAGCGGCCGGGGATGTTGTAGATGACGATCGGCAGGCCGCACTCGGCGGCGGCCATGAAATGCGCCACCAGCCCGCGTTGCGTCGGCTTGTTGTAATAGGGCGTGACCACGAGGGCGGCATCGGCGCCCGCGGCCTTGGCCGCCTCGACCAGCCGCACGGTTTCGGTCGTGTTGTTCGAGCCGGCGCCGGCGATCACGGGGATTCGGCCAGCGGCGGTCTTGACCACGGTCTCGACGACGAGGTCGTGCTCCTCATGGGTCAGGGTCGGGCTCTCGCCGGTGGTGCCGACGGGTACGAGGCCGTTGCTGCCCTCCGCGATGTGCCATTCGACCAGTTTCTTCAGCGTCTCGAGGTCCACCTGGCCATCTGCGAAGGGTGTGACGAGGGCCGGGAGCGATCCCTTGAACATGTGAGGCGTCCTGAGTCCGGGGGGTAAAATCGCGCGGACCCTAGACGGCTTTCCGCGGCTTGCCAAGTTTGTGAGTTGCGCCTTAACCCGGTACCCTTAGGTTGACGGTCCATGCCGAGAGACACGGAAATCCCGGAGCAGCCACGCATGACGACACCCATCCGATTCTCCACCGCCCTCGCCACCGTTCTGGCGTTCTGGGCCCCCGCGCTGCCGGCCAAGGCCGATATCGAGGCCGCGCTCGATGCGGCCGAGCGTCGCGACTGGACCCAGGCCCGGGCGCTGGCGGCGCCGCTGGGCGATGTGGCGCTCGATCTTGTGACCTGGGAACGACTGCAGGCCGGGCAGGGCGCCTGGGAGGATTACGTCGCCTTCGTCGCGGCGCATCCCGACTGGCCGCGGCTCGAGCAGATCCGCGCCGAGGGCGAGCGCGACATGCCCAAGGGCCTGCCGCCCGAACAGGTGATCGCCTGGTTCGGCGACAACGCGCCCGAAACCGGCGAGGGGGCCGTGCGCCTGGCCGAGGCGCTGATGGCCCAAGGCAAGGTGGATGCCGCGCGCGAGATGCTGGTCGAGAGCTGGCTGACGCTGGGGCTCGACGGTACCGGTCATGCCGCGATGGTCGAGGCCTTCGGCGACATCCTCGCGCCGCATCACG
This sequence comes from Limimaricola sp. G21655-S1, assembly GCF_027213785.1. GTDB lineage: Bacteria > Pseudomonadota > Alphaproteobacteria > Rhodobacterales > Rhodobacteraceae > Limimaricola. The sequence continues at coordinate 96,881 of NZ_JAPWGO010000010.1, forward strand.
CCGACCGGGTCGATGCGATGCTCTGGCGCTGGCGCATCACCGATGCGCAGCGGCTGTTCGACACGCTGTCCGCCGATGAACGACGCGTCGCCGAGGCGCGCGTGGCGCTGATTCGCGACCGCAGCGCGGCGCAGATGCTGGGCCGGGTGCCCGAGCGGCTGCGCGACACGCCCGGCATCGCCAATGCCCGGTTCAACCGATTCGCGGACAAGGGCGACTACACCGAGGCGCTGGAGATCATCGAGCGCCATACCGGCAGCGAGGAGGCGCTCGGCGATCCGTTCCGCTGGGCCTCGTGGCGCGCGACGCTGGCGCGCTGGCTGATGCGGCAGGGCGAGGCCGAGCGGGCCTACAAGCTCGCCAGCCAGCACTTCCTCACCGAGGGCAGCTTCTACGCCGATCTCGAATGGCTTTCGGGCTATATCGCGCTGACCTATCTCGACGATCCCGCCAAGGCGCTGGAGCATTTCCAGCACCTCGAGAGCGACGTCGAAAGCCCGATCTCGCTGGCTCGGGCCGGCTACTGGCAGGGCCGGGCGCGCGAGGCCCGGGGTGCCTATGACCAGGCGGCTCTCGATTATGCGCGCGCGGCGCTGCACCAGACCGCCTTCTATGGGCTGCTGGCCGCCGAAAAGCTCGGCCTGTCGCTCGATCCGGCGCTCACCGGTCACGAGCCGGTGGCCGACTGGCGCCAGGGCGCGTTCCTCAAGGATGACCGCACCCAGGCCGTGGCCTTCCTGCTCGACGCCGGGCAGTATGGCGACGCGCTGCGCTTCGTCGTGGAACTGGGCCGCTCGCTCGACCGCGAGGGCATCGCGCAGCTCGGGCGGATGCTGATGGAGCGCGACGAGACGCATCTGGCGCTGACGCTGGGCAAGGCCGCGGCCTACAGGCAGATCGTCATCCCCGAGATCTATTTCCCGCTGCACGCCCTCGCCGAGACCGAGCTGCCGGTGGCACCCGAGCTGGCGATGTCGATCGCCCGCCGCGAGAGCGAGTTCAACATCGGCGTCGGCAGCCCGGTGGGCGCGCTGGGGCTGATGCAGCTGATGCCCGCCACCGCCGAAGAGGTCGCGGGCTGGCTCGGCCTGCCCTATTCGCGCTCCAAGCTGACCACAGACTGGCGCTACAACGCCAAGCTCGGCTCGCGCTACCTCGCCTATCTCGAGGAGACCTTCGGCCAGAGCCCGGTGATGATCTCTGCCGGCTACAATGCCGGTGCCTCGCGACCGCGCACATGGATGGCCGAGCGCGGCGATCCGCGGATCGGGCAGGCCGACGTCGTCGACTGGATCGAGCACATCCCCTTCACCGAGACCCGCAACTACGTGATGCGGGTGAGCGAATCGATCCCGGTCTACCGGGCGCGGCTGACCGGCGAGACCGGACCGGTGAACTTCACGGACATCCTGAACGGCAAGCCGCCCTTCGTGCGGCCGCAGGCGCGCGACGCCGACACGGTTATCGCCGCGACCGAACCCGCGCCGGTGCCGCCCGCCGTCGAGGTCACGCCGGAAGGGCGCGCCTCGTCGATGTCGCTGTCGATCCTCGCGCCAATGTCGATCGGCGGCATGCGGCCGCCGCAGCGCCCGGTGGAGTGATCTAGGCCGCCTTGCGGTGGGTGCGGATCAGCGTGAACACGCCCGCGCCCACCACGATCGCGGCGCCCAACGCCACGTTGGGCGCAAGCGTCTCGCCAAAGGCCAAGAGCCCCAGCGACGCCGCGAAGGGCAACTGCAGATAGGCGAAGGGCTGCACCGCGCCGGCCTCGGCCACCTCGTAGGTCTTGATCAGCAGGAAATGCCCGCCCGCGCCGGTCACGCACAAAAGCGCCATCACGGCCCAGTCCCAGCCCTGCATCGGCTCCCAGCTGGGCAGGCCGATGACGGTCATCAGCACGGCCCCGGTCACGCCGGTCCAGAAAAAGCTCGTCGCCGCCGCGTCGCGCCGCGCGACGTAGCGGGTGAGCAGCCCGTAGAGCGCGAACATCACCGCCGCCACCAGCGGGAACAGGGCCGCCGGCGCGAAGACCCCGAGACCGGGCTGCAGGATCACCAGCACGCCGACGAAACCGATGCCGATGGCGGCCCAGCGCCGCCAGCCGACGCTTTCGCCCAGCACCGGCCCCGACAGCGCCGCGATCAGCAGCGGGTAGACCGCGAAGATCGCGTGGCTCTCGACCAGACCGAGATGCACGAAACCGATCACCATGACGCAGATTTCGCCCGCAAGCAGCAGCCCGCGCCCGATCTGCAGGAGCGGCTGCGACGTGCTCGCGGCAGCGCGGATCGAGCCCTTCTGCCGCCGCGCGATGGCGATGACGAAGGCGGCGAAGAACCAGTAGCGGATCATCACCACCATGAAGACGCTGTAATGCTCAGCCAGATAGCGCGAGATCCCGTCCTGCATCGCGAAGACGAAGGTGGTGATCGTCATCAGCAGGATGCCGAGGCGGTTGTCGTTGCGCATCAGGCGGGCTTTCTGGCGATGGTCATGTGGCGCTTGCGCCCGTAGCCCGGCGCCCGCTCGACCTCGAGCCCGGCCGCCGCCAGCGCCCGGCGCACATGGCCCGCGGCGGTATAGCTGGCCAGCGTGCCGCCCGGGGCGGTATGCGACGCCACCTCGGCCAGGAGCGCCTCGCCCCAAAGCTCGGGGTTCTTGGCGGGGGCGAAGCCGTCGAGAAACCAGGCATCGGCGCGGCCCTCGTGTCGCGGCAGCGTCTCGCGCGCGTCGCCCACGTCGATTTCGAGCGTGACCGCCTCCCCGAAGCGATGCGGACCCGGTCCGCTCTCCAGCGCCGCGACGAGCCGATCGGCGCGCGCCTCGAGGGCCGGGAAGGCGGTCAGGGCCCGGGCGGTGTCGGCGGGCGACATCGGAAAGGCCTCGAAGCTGGTGAAACGCAGCGTGCCGCGCCCGCCCGCCATCTCCCACGCCTCCCATGCGGTGAGGAAGTTGAGCCCGGTGCCGAAGCCGGTCTCCATGATCCGGAAATCGCCGCCGAAGCGCTCCGGCAGGCCATTGCCCGCCAGAAAGACGTGGCGGGTCTCGGCGAGCCCGTCATGGATCGAGAAATAGGGATCGTCGAAACGGGTCGAGACCGGCACCCGGTCGTCCCGCCAGTCGATCTCCGCCCGCTGGTCGTTCATGCGCGTCTGCCCTAGGTTGCGGCCTCGTGATGACGGGGGCGGTTGGCGATGGCAAGCGTGGATCTGACGGTGATGGGCGCCGGGGCCTGGGGGCTCGCGGTCGCGGTGGCCTGCGCCCGGCGCGGCGCGCATGTACGGGTGATCGATCCCCACGGCCCGGCGGCGGGCGCCTCCGGTGGCATCGTCGGCGCGCTGGCCCCGCATGTGCCGGAGCAATGGAACGAGAAGAAGGCGTTCCAGCTGGAGGCGCTCCTGATGGCCGAGGATTACTGGGCCGACATCGCCCGGCTGTCCGGCGCCGATCCCGGTTATGCCCGCACCGGTCGGCTGCAACCGCTGGCCGATGCGGCGGCGGTGGCGCGGGCCGAGGAGCGGGCGCGCGGCGCCGATGATCTGTGGCAGGGCCGAGCGGAATGGCGCGTGATCGCGGCGCCGGGGGGCGACTGGACGCCCGCCAGCCCCTCGGGGCGGCTGGTGCATGACACGCTCACCGCGCGGCTGCATCCGCGCCATGCGACGCTGGCGCTGGCGCGCGCGCTCGAGGTGCTGGGCGGCGAGATCACGCGCGACGGTCTGCCCGAGGGGCCGGTGATCTGGGCCACCGGCGTTGCCGGACTCGAGGAGATATCGGCACTGGCGGGCAAGGCGGCGGGGACCGGCGTGAAGGGGCAGGCGGCGCTGTTGCGGCCGCGTGGTTTCGATGCGAGCGACGCGCCGCAGATCTTTGCCGACGGGCTGCACGCGGTGCCGCATGCCGATGGCACGGTAGGGATCGGCTCGACCTCGGAGCGCGACTACGACGACGGCGCCGCCACCGATGCGCAGCTCGACGCGCTGGTGGCGCGGGCGCGCGGGCTCTGCCCGGCGCTGGCCGAGGCCGAGGTGGTGGAGCGCTGGGCCGGGGTCCGGCCGCGGACCCGCTCCCGCGCGCCGATGCTGGGCCCGCATCCGTTTCGCGAGAACGCCTTCATCGCCAATGGCGGGTTCAAGATCGGCTTCGGCCTCGCGCCGCTGGTGGGCGAGGTCCTGGCCGATCTGGTGCTGGAAGGCACCGACCGCATTCCCGAGGGCTTCCGCCCCGAGGCGAGCCTCTGACCGACCGATCCGCGCCACCTTGCCCGCCAGCCTCGGGGCGGTCATGTTCGGCCCCGCAACGGGGGAGGCGATGATGCGGCACGGCGGACGGATTCTGGTGGAGCAGCTTTCGAGGCTGGGGGTCGAGCGGGTGTTCTCGGTGCCGGGCGAAAGCTTTCTCGCCGTGCTCGACGGGCTGCATGACGGCGCCATCGCCAACGTGGTCTGCCGCCACGAGGGCGGGGCGGCGATGATGGCCGAGGCGCATGGCAAACTGACTGGCCGGCCCGGCGTCGCCTTCGTCACGCGCGGCCCCGGCGCCACCAACGCCTCTGCCGGGGTGCATGTGGCGCGGCAGGACAGCACGCCGATGGTGCTCTTCGTGGGGCAGATCGCGCGGAGCGACCGCGACCGCGAGGCGTTCCAGGAGGTGGATTACCGCGCCATGTTCGGCGGCCTCGCCAAATGGGTGGCCGAGATCGACGACACCGCGCGCATTCCCGAATATGTCGGTCGCGCCTTCGAAGTTGCGATGTCGGGCCGCCCCGGCCCGGTGGTGCTGGCGCTGCCCGAGGACGTGCTCTCGGGACATGCGGAGACACCGGATCTCGGACCCGCGCCGGAGCGGCTGGCGCCCGATCTCTCGGGGGCGGCGGGGCGGATCATGGCGCGACTGGCCCGGGCCGAACGCCCGCTCGTGGTGGTGGGCGGGCCGCATTGGTCGCAGGCCGCCGCCGCCGATCTGGCCCGCTTCGCCGAAAACCAGGGCCTGCCCGTGGCGGCGGGGTTCCGGCGGCAGGACTACATGGACAACCGCCATTCCCACTATGCCGGGGATCTGAATGTCGGGGTGAATCCGAGGCTCGCCGAGCGCGTCCGCACGGCCGACGCCATTCTCGCGATCGGTACGCGACTGGGGGATATCGAGACGCAGGGCTATACGCTGCTCAGCCCCGCGGGCGACGACAAGACGCTGATCCATGTCCACTCCGATCCGGACGAGATCGGCCGGGTCTGGCGGCCGGGTCTGGCGGCCGTGGCCCCGGCGCCCGCGATGATCTCGGCGCTGGCCGCGCTCGATCCCTGCGGCGCCGACTGGTCCGGCTGGACCCGGAACGCGCGCGCGGATTACGAGGGCTGGCTCGCGCCGAAGGAGACCCCCGGCGCGGTGAAGCTGGAACGGGTCATCGGCTGGCTTTCGGAGAACCTGCCCGAGGACGCGATCCTGACCAACGGTGCCGGCAACTACGCGGGCTGGCTGCACCGCTATTTCCGGTTCAAGGGATTCCGGACCCAGCTCGCACCGACGTCGGGCTCGATGGGATACGGCTTTCCGGCGGCGATCGCGGCGGCGCTGGCGCATCCGGGGCGCGCGGTGGTCTGCCTCGCGGGCGATGGCTGCTTCCAGATGACGCTGAACGAGATGTCGACGGCGCTGCAGCATGGCGCGGCGCCGGTCGTGATCGTCGTCAACAACGGCCGCTATGGCACCATCCGCATGCATCAGGAGCGGCATTTCCCCGGCCGCGTCTCCGGCACGGCGCTGGCCAATCCCGATTTCGCGGAGTTCGCGCGGGCCTATGGCGGGCATGGCGAAGTGGTGGAGCGGGACGCCGATTTCCCGGCGGCCTTCGAGCGGGCGCGCGAGAGCAGGCGTCCGGCGGTGATCGAGCTGCGGGTCGATCCGGCGGCGCTCTCGACCGGGCAGGTGCTGGATTGAAGCTGATTCGGGCTTGGTACGGCGGCGCACGAAATGCGAACCACCAACAACTTGCGGTTCAATTGCAATACCCCGACATATAGGTCGGAATGATGAGTAGCGAGAGACCGACAGCGGGAATGGAAGACGTAACGGATCTGACAGCTGGCGCTGATCATCTGCGGCTGGTGCTGGCCGTGGGCGAAATCGGTGTCTGGGATCTCGACGTGACGACCGGCAAGGCCTGGCGCAGCCTGCGTCACGATCAGATCTTCGGCTACGACAAGCAGCTTCCGTCTTGGAGCTACGAGGATTTCCTGTCCCATGTGGTGGAGGAAGACCGGGCCCGGGTCGACGAGGCCTATGGCACGGCGCTGGCCGAAAAGCGCAACTGGTCCTTCGACTGCCGGATCCTGCGCGCCGACGGCAAGCTGCGCTGGATCGCCGCCCATGGCCGCCACGTGGTCGATCCGCATAACGGGCACGAGCGGATCATCGGCCATGTCCTCGACATCACCGAGAGCAAGGAAGCCGAGGAGCGGCTGCGTCTCGTTACCTCCGAGCTGAACCACCGCACCCGCAACATGCTGTCGGTGCTGCAGGGCATGGTGCGGATGTCGGCGCGGCGCGCGAGCAGCGTGGCCGATCTCGAACGCAGCCTGCTGGGCCGGATGGAGGCGCTGTCGCGCAGCCACGCGCTGACGGTGCAGCTGTCGGAAAGCGCGCTCAGGATCTGGGACGTGATCAACAGCGCCGTTTCGCCCTTCGCGCCCGAGCCGGATCGTTTTTCGGTCAGCGGCGCCACCGACGCGACGCTGGCGCCGAAGATCGCCGAGAGCCTGTCGCTGGCGCTCTATGAGCTGACCACCAACGCGATCAAGTACGGCGCGCTCAGCACCGGCGAGGGGCGGGTGTCGGTCAATGTCTCGCGGCTCGCACCGGGGCGGGCACAGGTCGTCTGGCGCGAAACCGGCGGGCCGCGCGTCTCGCCGCCGGCGCAAAGGGGGTTCGGTTCGACCCTGCTGCGCTCGATCCTGCGCGCCGAGGAAGGCGAGGTGCGGATCGATTTCGCCGAGACGGGCGTGGTCTGCGTCATCGAATTGCCGGTGGGCCACGACGTCGCCGAGAGCGAACGGGCGACCCATGGCGAAGGACAGCTCGACGGTCGCCGGGTGATGGTGGTCGAGGACGAGTTCCTGATCGCGATCTCGCTCGAAATGGCGCTGGGCGAACAGGGGGCGCTGGTCGAGGGGCCCTATACCCGGCTTGACGAGGCGCAAAAGGCGGTGTCGAGCCGGCCCGATGCGGCGGTGCTCGACGTCCGGCTCGGCTCGGAATCGAGCCTGCCACTGGCGCGCGATCTCGCGGGCCTGGGGGTGCCGCTGCTGTTCGTCACCGGCAATGTCGATGGCGAGGAGCTCAAGCAGGAGTTCCCCGAGGCCCAGGTTCTGTCCAAGCCGGTGAGCGAGGACCGGGTGGTGGCCGAGCTGAAGCGGCTGATCGAACGCCGCTCCGTGGCGCGCTAGAACTCGACGCCGATCTGCGCCTTGATGCCCGAGCGGAACGGGTGCTTCACCAGTTCCATCTCGGTCACCAGGTCCGCGGCCTCGATCAGGTCCTCATGCGCGTTGCGCCCGGTGAGCACGACATGGGTCATGCGCGGCTTTTCCTCGCGCAGGAAGGTCACGACCTCCTTGATGTCGAGATATTCGTAGCGCAGCGCGATGTTGATCTCGTCGAGCAGCACCATGCGGTTTTCCGGGTCGCGGATCAGCTCCTTGGCCTTTTCCCAGGCCGCCTGCGCCATCTCGGTGTCGCGGGTGCGGTCCTGCGTCTCCCAGGTGAAGCCCTCGCCCATGGTGTGGAACTGGCAGACATCCGAGAAGCGCTCGAGGATCAGGTCGCGCTCGCCGGTGGACATGCCGCCCTTGATGAACTGCACCACGGCGCATTGCATCTCGTGCGCGATGCAGCGGAAGATCATCCCGAAGGCGGCCGAAGACTTGCCCTTGCCCTTGCCGGTATGGACGATGATCAGGCCCTTCTCGTCGGTCTTGGTGGCCATGATCTTGTCGCGCGCGGCCTTCTTCTTGGCCATCTTCATCGCGTGGCGGTCGGTGTCGTCGGTCATCACATGGCTCCTCTTCGGGGCGACAGACTGCGCCAGAGCCGGTCGCTCCGCAACCCGTCAGCCGGTCAGCCAGGCGACCAGCCAGGGCGCGAGCAGCGGCGCGATCAACGCCGTCAGCAGCGCGTTCAGCCCCATGCCTATGCCCGCGAAGGCGCCCGCCGTCTCGTTGACCTGGAACGCCCGCGCGGTGCCGATGCCATGCGCCGCCACGCCCACGGCGAGGCCGCGCGCGCGCCAGTCGCGGATCCGGAACAGGTTCAAGAGCGGCGTCGCGACGACGGCACCGGTGATGCCGGTGATGATCACCAGCACCGCCGTCAGGTTCGGCGCGCCGCCGATCGTCTCGGACACGCCGAGCGCCACGGGTGCCGTCACCGATTTCGGCGCCAGCGAAAGCAGCGTCTCGCCCCTGAGCCCGAAGGCCGCGCCGATGGCCACCGCCGTGACCAGCGCGGTGACCGAACCCGCCGCCAGTGCTGCCAGCATCGGCCAGAAGGCCGAGCGGATGAGCCTGAGATTGGCATAAAGGGGCACGGCCAGCGCGACGGTTGCGGGGCCGAGCATGAAATGCACGAACTGCGCGCCCTCGAAATAGCTCTGATAGGGCGTGCCGGTGACACGCAGCAGCAGCGCCAGAAGCGCCACTGCGACCAGCACCGGGTTCACCAGCGGCCTGCGCCCGGCGCGGCGGAACGCCAGATCGCCCAAGCCATAGGCCACCAGCGTCGCGGTCAGCCACAACAGCGGGTCCTGGCGCAGATAGGTCCAGATTTCGGTGGGATCGGCAGGGGTCATTCCGAGGCCCCGCTGAGCCGCGCCACGGCGAGGAACACGTAGACGCCTGCGAGGATCGCCGCGACGGTCGAGAGCAGTAGCGCCGCGATCAGCGCCACGCCGTCGCGGCCCAGCGTGTCGAGATGCCCGACCACGCCGACACCGGCCGGCACGAACAGCAGCGACAAATGCGCGAGCAGCGCCGAGGTCGTCGGGGCGATCCGCTCGGCCAGAGCGGGGCGCAGGATCAGCGCCGCGAAGAGCAGCGCCATGCCGATCACCGGGCCGGGCACGGGCAGGCCGAGGCCCCTTGCCGCGATCTCGCCCGCGAGTTGGCAGGCAAGCAGGACGACGAGATTGACGATCATGTGGCCTCCGGGCGGCTTGGGCGGCTCTCGGTCTGGAGCGGGGATGCGGGATGTCGAGCTTGCGGGGTCTCCGGCCATGGCTCGATCGTCAGCTCGGGCCAGCATGCCTTCTGCCGTGTCGCCTTGGCCTCGTGCGTCGCGCGGTTCGGCAGGATCGGGTTCGGCACGACCCGCATCGCGAAGACGTCTTCGAGGCCATGGGGCGCATAGATGTCGAAGCCGTCATCGGGGCGCAGCCGCATGCCGACGCAATGCGTGCGCGTCGCGAAGTGGTCGATCCCTTCGCGGCTCGACGCGTAATCCGGGCAGGCATGGCCGAAGCGTTCGCGGTACCACAGCGGCACCCGTGCCTGGTTGCGGATCTCGACCGGCGGCGCGGGGGCGAAAAACGGCGCGGTGCGGCGGATCACGCGGTCCTCGGCCGCCCAGCTCGTGTCGGGGTCGAAATAGAACAGGTCGATATCCTTGACCCCATGCAGCGCCGGCCGCCCGGTGAGCGCGTTCCACACCGCGCCGTAGAGCGCGCCAGAGACGATCCACCAATCGGGCAGGTCGAGCGCGCGCGCCGCACGGAATGCGGCCATGAGCTCCGGCGTGGCGCGGATGATCTCGACCAGTCGTTCCCGAAGCGCCTCGCTCACCGCAGCGCCTCGATCCGGGCGCGGGCCGAGTTCGAGCGCGGCTGCCACAGCCCGCGGTCGATCGCCTCCTGCAGCCGCTCGGCGATCTCCCTGAGCGCTGGCGGGTTGTGCTCGGCGACGAAGTCGCGCGTGTCCTCGTCGGCCAGCACCGCCTCCTCCACGAGGTCGAAATGGTGGTTCTTCACCGCCCGCGTGGTGGCGGCGAAGGCGAAGAGGTAGTCGACCGTCGCCGCGATTTCGAAGGCACCCTTGTAGCCGTGGCGCTTCACGCCATCGATCCATTTCGGGTTCACCACGCGGCTTCGCACGACGCGGGCGATCTCTTCGTCGAGGCTGCGGATGACCGGGCGCTCGGGACGCGAATGGTCATTGTGATAGATCGGACGCTCGCGGCCCTGAAGGCTCGCGACGGCCGCCGCCGCGCCGCCCTCGAACTGGTAGTAATCGTCCGAATCGAGGATGTCGTGCTCGCGGTTGTCCTGGTTCTGCACGATGGCCTCGACCTGTCCGAGCCTTGCGGCGAACCCGTCGCGGTCGGCCGTGCCCTCCTGTCCCGCGCCATAGGCATAGCCGCCCCAATCGAGATAGGCGGCGCCGAGATCGGCGCGCTCAGACCAGATCCGCTCGTCGATCAGGGCCTGAAGGCCGGCCCCGTAAGCGCCGGGCTTCGATCCATAGACCCGTGCGGCGGACCCGCCCGCGCGCACCCTCGCTGCCGCCGGGTTGGTCTCCTCGGGCTCGTCGAGCGCCTGCACGGCGCGGGCTGCGCTGTCGACCAGGGCCACCAGCTGCGGGAAGGCGTCGCGGAAGAAGCCCGAGATGCGCAAGGTCACGTCGACGCGGGGCCGTCCCAGCACCCCCTCGGGCAGCACCTCGAAGCCGGTGACGCGGCGATTGGCGCTGTCCCATATCGGCTTCACGCCCATCAGGGCCAGCGCCTGCGCGATGTCGTCGCCGCCCGTGCGCATGTTGGCGGTGCCCCATGCGGTGACCAGCATGCTGCGCGGCCAGTCGCCATGGTCCTGCAGGTGTTTTTCGATCAGGAGGTTCGCCGATTTCCAGCCCAGCGCCCAAGCCGTGGGCGTCGGAACTGCGCGCGCGTCGACGGAGAAGAAGTTGCGCCCCGTCGGCAGCACGTCGGGTCGCCCGCGCGTCGGGGCGCCCGACGGGCCGGGCGCCACGGCGCGGCCATCGAGACCGGTGAGCAGGCCCGCACCCTCGGCCGGGCCGCAGGCGGCGATGGCGGGGCGGAGCTTCGTCTCGATCTCTCCCAGCACGGCGGCGGAGGCGGGGCCGGGGGCAGGGGCCCTGCCGTCGAGCAGGCGCTGGCACAGCTCCTCCAGCCGCTCCACCGTGTCGCCCGCGCTGCGCCACTTGCCCTCGCCCGAGAGCGCGTCGGGGCGCGGGCCGGTCCAGCTCGCCGTCATGTCGCAGTCGAGCGGGTCGAAGCCCAAGCATAGATCATCGGCCAACGCGCGCAGGATCGAGGCCGCGCCCGTGCCGCGCGGTACCCTTGCCAAGGCGATGGCGAGGTCGCGTTCCTGCCGTCCCTCGGGGCTTTGCCCGAACACGTGCAGCCCGTCGCGGATCTGCGCCTCCTTCAGCTCGCACAGCCACGCGTCGAGCTTGGCGAGATCGGTGTCGGCCTGTCCCGAGAACCCGGCATCCGAGGCCAAGCCGGTGGTCTCGGCGAGGCTCAGAATCTCGCGGCGCAGATGGGTGATGCGGCGCGGATCGACGCCCGCGGCCTCGTAATATTCGTCCACCAGCGCTTCGAGATCGCGCAAGGGACCGTAGTTTTCGGCGCGGGTCAGAGGCGGGGTCAGGTGATCGATCACCACCGCCTGCGCGCGCCGCTTGGCCTGCGTGCCCTCGCCGGGATCGTTGACGATGAACGGGTAGAGGTGCGGGGTCGCGCCGAGCGCGATCTCGGGCCAGCAGGTCTCCGACAGCGCCACCGCCTTGCCCGGCAGCCATTCGAGATTGCCGTGCTTGCCCATATGCACCACCGCGTCCGCGCCCCAGTGATGGCGCAGCCAGAAATGGAAGGCGAGGTAGTGGTGGGGCGGGACGAGATCGGGCGAGTGGTAGGTCTCGGTCGGGTCGATGTTGTAGCCCCGCGCGGGCTGCAGCCCGACCACCGCATTGCCGAACCGGTGCAGCGACAGGGCGAAGCCGCGCCCGGGCCCGCCGTCGGAATTGCGTATTTGGGGAGAGATGAAAGGATCGTCGCCCGGCGGCCCCCAACGGTCGAGGATCTGCTGCTTTGCAGCCCAGGGGAGTTCCGCGAAATGGCGCTCGTACTCTTCGAGCGGCAGCACCTCGCCGCCGTCGCGCGTCGCGCGGTCCGTCAGCCAGTTGGTCGGGCCCGCCATCAGCCGGTCCATCAGCGCCTGCGCGTCCTCGGGCGTGTCCTCGACCGCATAACCTGCCCCCTGCATCAGCCGCAGCGCATGCACCGTGGCGGCGGGGGTGTCGAGACCGACGCCGTTGGCCAGCCGTCCGTCCTTGTTGGGGTAGTTGGCCAGCACCAGCGCCACCTTGCGATCGCAGGCGGGCGTGGCGCGCAGCCTTGCCCAGGCTGCTGCCAGCGCGGCCACGAAAGTGATCCGGTCCGCGCGGGGCTGGTAGGTGGCGACGCGGCATTGGGTCGCCTCGTCGAAGAAGGCCTCGCCCTTGAAGCCGATGGCGCGGCTCAGGATCCGTCCGTCTACCTCCGGCAGTGCCACGTTCATCGCGATGTCGCGCGCCGAGAGACCGGTCAGCCCTTCTTCCCAGACCTCCTCGCTGCTGGCCGAGAGCACGATCTGGAACACCGGGGCCTCGTTGGCCGCCGGGGTGGCGAGCGGGTTGGGGGCCGAGGCGTCGCCCGCGCTCGCGCCTCCGGTCGCGAAAGAGGTGGCGTTGAGGATCACCGAGGGCGGCGCGGCCTCCATCAGCCCGGTCAGCGTGTCGCGCGAGACCGGGTCCTTGAGGGATGCCACGAAGACCGGCATCGGGTTCAGCCCGGCCCGCAGCAGGGCCCGCACCAGCCGGTCGATCGGCGCCAGCTGCGCGCCTTGCAGCAGCGCCCGGTAGAATACGACCGGCACGACCGGGGCATCTACGGCCCAGGCCTCGCGCAGCCGGTCGAGATCGGCGATGCCGAGGCCGGGCCAGTAGAGACCGGCGCGCAGCAGCGGGCGGGCGGCCTGTGGCGGCTCGGTGCCGTCGAGCATGTGCTTCGCATGGGCGAGGAATGCGGTCGCATTCTCGGGGCCGCCCTCGACGAGGTAGGACCACAGCGCGTCGTAATCCGCAGGCTTGACGGTCGACAGTTCGCGCAGCTCCGGGTCCGGCTTGTCGTCGCCGGGCAGGGCGGCGAAGGGCACGCCCGCCTCGGCCAGCCGGGCCGCGTATTGCACCAGCCCGTATTTCCAGTAGCCTGCGCCGCCCAGCACGCGCGCCACGACGAGGCGCGATCTCGTCGCGCAGTCGTCGAGATGCAGGTCCACCGACATCGGGTGCTGCAGATGCATCAGGCTCGCCAGCCGCAGATCGGGCGCGTCGGGCATCGAGGCCCGCGCCGCGCTCAGCGCGGCGAGCTCGGTGTCGGCGGCGGAGATGACGACGAGGTCGCCGGGCGTCTGGCCGAGATCGACGGCCTCGGTGCCGTCGGAGACGGTGCCCGGCGTGGCGGCGAGAAGATGCATGGCGGCCCTTTCGTGAACGCTTGCGAAGCCCCGCGCGTTGGGGCAGGGAACGGCACCCCCCAGTTACAGGAGCGGATGATGGATTACAGCAAGTCGGGCGGGCCTCGTCAGGGCCGCAACGCGCCCAAGCACCGCGAGCACAACGAGCGCGGTACCGAGAAGACCCCCTATGACAAGCGCGACGACAAGGCCGACCTGCTCAAGCGCATGAAGGAGGCGGCGAAGAAGGCCGCCGGGAAGGCGCCCGAGCCCAAGGGCTGAGGTCACAGCCGCTTCTCCATGAAGACGCTCGACCCGTTCTCAGCGTAATCGCCGAACGGGCCCCGCACGGCGAAGCCGTGCCTTGCATAGAGACGATGGGCGGCGGCCAGCCTGTCGCCCGTCTCAAGCCGGATGAGCGGCAGCGCCTCGTCGCGCGCCGTCCGCTCCAGCCGGTCGAGGAGCAAGGTGCCCACGCCGCGACCTCGCGCCGCCTCGGCCACGAAAATCGATTTCAGCTCGCCATAGCCCGGTTTCACGTGAAGCGCGCCGCAGCCCAACGGCGCGTCGTCCTCGTAGGCCGCGAAGAAGCGGATATCGGCGGCGTCGAGCGCCTCGATCGGCAGGAAGTGGTTTTCCTCGGGCGGGTAGAGAGAACGCATCAGCGCCTGGCTCGCCTCGACCAGCGCGCGCGGACCGGGATCGGTCGCGCGCGCCCGTTTCACGGTGACGCTCACGCCGCCAGCGCGGCCTCGATCGCCGCGCGGTCGAGCCCCGCCTCGCCGATCACCACCAGCCGGGTCTCGCGGGGGTCGGCACCGAAGGGACGGTCGAAATGGGTGTCGACGCGCGGACCCACCGCCTGCAGCGTCAGCCGCATCGGCTTGCCCGTCACCGCGACGAAACCCTTGAGCCGCAGGATGTCATGCGCGCGGATCACCTCGGCGACCTGCGCGGCAAAGGCCTTCGGATCGGTTACCTCGGGCCGCGTCACCACGAAGCTCTCGAACTCGTCATGGCCGTGATGGTGCGCGGCGTCGTGGTGATCGTCGTCGTGATCATGGTGGTGATGCACCTCGTGGCGCGCCTCCATGTCGGCCTCGGCCGCGGCCCCCTGTCCGAGCAGCACCTCGACGGGCAGCGCGCCCATCGCCGCGCGCACCACCTGCACGCCGGTGCGGGCCTCGGATTTGAGCTTCGCGGCCAGCGCCTCGGCTTCCTCCGCGCCCAGGAGGTCGGTCTTGTTGACGACGATCATGTCGGCGGCGGCGATCTGGTCCTCGAACAGCTCCGACAGCGGCGTCTCGTGGTCGAGCCCGTCATCGGCGGCGCGCTGGACGTCGATCGCGGCGATGTCGTGGGCAAAGCGGCCCTCGGCCACCGCCTTGCCGTCGACCACGGTGACGACGCCGTCGACGGTCACTCGGGTCGAGATGCCGGGCCAGTTGAAGGCGCGGATCAGCGGCTGCGGCAGCGCGAGGCCGGAGGTTTCGATCACGATGTGGTCGACCGGCTCGTCGCGGTCGAGGAGCTTTTCCATGGTCGGGATGAAGTCGTCCGCCACGGTGCAGCAGATGCAGCCATTCGACAGCTCGACCACGTCCTCGTCGCGGCAGCTCTCGATGCCGCAGCCCTTGAGGATGCCACCATCGACGCCGAGATCGCCGAATTCGTTGATCACGAGCGCGATGCGCTTTCCGCGCGCGTTCTCGAGCAGGTGACGGATCAGCGTGGTCTTTCCGGCGCCGAGAAAGCCGGTGACGACGGTGGCGGGGATCTTTGCGGGCATCGGGGTCATCCGTTACTGGTCGGTGCCAAAGCACCGGGGGTGGAAATGGACTGCATCACGATCTGCGCGACCTGCGCTGCGCCGGGGCAGGCGCCACGTGGCGCGGCGCTGGCCGAGGCGGTGGCCGAGGGTCTGCGCGAGGGCTGCGTGCTGCGCCTCGTCGATTGTCTCAATCTGTGCCATTCGCCCGTAGCCCTGTCGATCCGGGGGGCGGGCAAGACGGCCTATCTCTTCTCCGGGGTGGACCCGGCCACGCAAGCGGCCGAGATCCGTGTTCTTGCCGATCTCTATGCCGAGGCGCCCGGCGGCGACATCACCGATGCGCGGCCGCTGGGCGGGCTCAGGCACCGGCTGGTGGGGCGCATCCCGGGCTAGGCCTCGCGCGACCAGATCCAGCCGGCGGCGAGGCCGAGGAACGCCCAGGCAGCGGCCGAGACCCCGAGCGCGCGCGCCGAGAACATGGCGGCCAGCTCCGGTGCGGCGCTGCCGAAGTAGCGGTCGAGATGCGGCGCGCCGATCAGATGCGGCGCGGCGATGAGCGCCACCCCGCCAGCGAGCCAGGCGGGGCCGCGACCGAAGGCCATCAGCGCGAGGCCCAGCGCGGTTGCGATCACGCAGAAGGCCCACCAGGTCTGGCGCTCGCCGATCTCGGCGGCAAAGGTGCCCGGCAGTTCCGGCGGCAGCCCGAAGGCCGGTGCCAGCGACAGCGCCACGAATCCGCCGAGCCCCCACAACAGCCCGCGCCGCGCATCCACCTCGACGCCGCGCCGGGCCGCGAGCGCGAAGCCCGCCGCCAGCACGAAGCCGAAGCCGATCCAGCCGATGATGTTGATGGCGAGCGTGCCCATATGGCGCCCCATGGCGTCGCCCAGCGGCGGCGCCCCGGCATCCGAGCCGATATGCCCATCCGTGAAATGCGCCCGCGCGCCGGACTCGTAGAGCTCGGCTTCCATCAGGAGGGGCACGACGAACCACAGCTGCAGGAGTGCGGCGAACACGCCTGCGGCCAGGCCGGCGAACAATGCGCTGGCCCCGATCTGTTTCAGCATGATCGTGCGATCAGTGGCAGGGAAAGCCGGTGGCGTGACGCGAATCATGGGCCACGTCATGCATGCCGCCGGCGTGGCTGAAGCCCGCGGCGAAGATCAGCCCGAGGCCGAACACGGCGGCGAAGGCGATGGTGGCGATCTCGAAAAGCGCGCCCGAGGAGGCGATGGTCTTGGTCGTCATGTCAGTTCTCCTGTCCCGTCCACCCGACGGGGTCCTGGGTTTCATCGCGCAGGGCCGGTCTCCTGGCTCGCGGGTCGTGGCATCCCTCCACCTTCCCGGGATCTCTCCCAGTGGTTTCGAAGGGGCGCTCACCGCTTACAGTCGCGGGGGCGGCTGCGGCCGGGGGCCTCCTGACTGGATCGGCCCCTTCCGCATTCCCGATTTCCTCCCCTCGGGCGCTTCGCGCCGCATCGGGGAACCTTGCACCTTCGTTCTGCGCTGTCGCACCGCCCCGCGTCAAGCGCCAAGCCTTGGTCGAACGGCTCGGCCGTTGCGGGCGAAACGCGGCGGAACCCCGCGCGCAAAGGGCCGCGCGCGTTGACTTCGCGCCCCCCTTTCCCGCATAGGCGCGCGACCACGAGCGCGAACGAGGGCGGCTTTCATGCGATTCTCCCGGCTGCGGCTGAACGGCTTCAAGAGCTTCGTCGACCCGACCGATCTGGTGATCGATGACGGGCTGACCGGCGTGGTCGGGCCCAATGGCTGCGGCAAGTCGAACCTGCTGGAGGCGCTGCGCTGGGTGATGGGCGAGAACCGCCCCACCGCGATGCGCGGCGGCGGCATGGAGGACGTGATCTTCGCTGGCGCCGCGACCCGTCCCGCTCGCAACCACGCCGAGGTGACGCTCTCCATCGACAATGGCGAACGGCTCGCGCCCGCGGCCTTCAACGATTCCGACACGCTGGAGATCGTGCGCCGCATCACCCGCGATCTCGGCTCGGCCTACCGGCTCAACGGCAAGGAAGTCCGCGCCCGCGACGTGCAGATGCTCTTCGCCGACGCCTCGACCGGCTCGCAATCGCCCGCCCTCGTGCGGCAGGGCCAGATCTCCGAGCTGATCAACGCCAAGCCGACCGCGCGTCGCCGTATCCTCGAAGAGGCGGCGGGCATCTCCGGGCTGTACCAGCGCCGCCACGAGGCCGAGCTGAAGCTGCGCGGGGCCGAGCAGAACCTGTCCCGCGTCGACGACGTGGTCGAAAGCCAGGCGGCGCAGCTCGCGACGCTGGCGCGGCAGGCCCGCACGGCGGCGCGCTACCGCGAGATCGGCACGGCGCTGCGCGCGGCCGAGGGCCTGCTGTTGTGGCTGCGCTGGAACGCCTCCGAAACGATGCGCCGCGCCGCCGAGGAAGAACTGCGCGAGATGGCGCAGGCCGCGGCCCGGGCCGACGGGCTCGCTGCCCGCGCGGTCGAGGCGCGCGCCGCCGCCGAGGCCGCGTTGCCGCCCCTGCGCGAGGAGGCGACGATCGCCGCTGCCGTGCTGAACCGCCAGGAGGCCGAGCGGGATCGGCTGCTCGATCAGGAAAAGCGGGCGCGGGGGGCGATCCGGGCCCTTGGCGCGCGGATCGAACAGCTCGACCGCGACATGGAGCGCGAAAGCGTGCTCGACCGCGACGCGGGCGAGACGATGCGCGCGCTCGAGGCCGAGGCGGCGGAGCTGGCACAGGCCGGGCAGGGGCACGAGGCGCGGCTGGCGCAGGTCGAGGCGGTGGCCCGCGAGGCGGGCGAGATCCTGTCCGAGGCAGAGCACGCCCAAGGCCAGCGCACCGAGGACACCGCCCGGCTCGCGGCGCGGCATCAATCGGCGCAGCGTCTGGTGGCGGAGGCCCGGACCCGCATCGCCAAGAGCGCCGAGGCGGCGACGCAGGCGAAGGCCCAGCTCGACGCCGCAGGCACCGCCGCGTCACAGGCCGAAACCGTGCTGGCCGCGGCCGTCGAGGCCGAGACGCAGGCGAAGGTCGCGGCCGAGGCCGCCGAGGCCGATCTGGCCCGGGCCGAGACGGAGCGCGCGCAGGCGCAATCCGACGAGGCCGAGGCGCGGGCCGCCCGCGCCGGCGTCGAGGGCGAGGCCAAGGCGCTGCGCGCCGAGGTCGCCGGTCTGGCGCGCCTGGTCGAGCGCAGCGACGACAAGGGCCAGCAGCTTCTCGACCTGCTGAGGGTCGAACCGGGCTTCGAAAAGGCGCTGGGCGCGGCGCTGGGCGACGAGTTGAAGGCTCCCGTGGTCGATGCGCGCGGCACGACCGGCTGGGCCGAGCTGCCCGGTTACGACGCCGAACAGCCGCTGCCCGAGGACGCCGAGCCTTTGGCGGGCCTCGTCCATGCACCGGGATTGTTGGGGCGCCGGCTGGCGCAGGTCGGCGTGGTCGCGCGGGATCGGGGCGCGGCGCTGCAGGGCCGCCTGAAGCCCGGCCAGCGCCTGGTCAGCCGCGAGGGCGATCTGTGGCGCTGGGACGGCTACCGCGCCGGGGCCGAGGACGCGCCCTCGGCGGCGGCGCTGCGGCTGGAGCAGATGAACCGGCTCGCGGCGCTTCGCGGCGAGCTGGAGGTGATCGAGGCCAAGCTGGAAGAGCTGACCGAGCGCCATGCCGATGCGGCGGCCGCGCTGGAGCGCGCGAAGGAGGTCGATGCCCGCGCCCGCGGCGCCCGCCGCGCGGCCGAGACGGCGCTTTCCGAGGCCGCGCGCGCGCTCAGCCGCGCCGAGGGCGAGAAGGGCCGTGCCCAGACCCGCCGCGATGCCGCGAGCGAAGCGATGGGCCGGCACGAGGCCGAGGGCCGCGCCGGACGCGAGGCGCTGGTCGAGGCCGAGGCCGGGCTGCGCGATCTCGATGATCTCGACGCGGCGCGCGATGCCGTGGAACAGGGCCGCCAACTGGTCGAGGCGGCGCGGATCACCATGATCACCCGCCGCTCCGAAGCCGACGAGATCCGCCGCAACGGCGAGGCCCGGGCGCGGCGCGCCGAAGCGGTGGCGCGCGAGCTCGAAGGCTGGCGCGAGCGCGCCGAGACCGCGCGGGGCCGGGTCGGCGAGTTGACCGCGCGCCGCAGCGAGACCGAGGCGGAGCTGGAGCGCGCCCGCGAGCGGCCCGAGGCGATCTTTGCCGAGCGGCGCACGCTGGATGCGGGCATTGCCGAGGCCGAGGCGCGGCGCGACGCCGCCGCCGAGGCGCTGCGCACGGCCGAGGGCGCGCTTTCGGATGCGCAGGCCGCCGAACGCGCCGCCGAGCGCGCCGCCTCCGAGGCACGCGAGCGTCGCGCCGCCTCCGAGGCGCGCGCCGAGGCCGCCCGCGCCGCCGCGACCCAGGCGGCGGAACGGATCGAGGAGACGCTGGAGACCACGCCCGAGGCGCTGTTCGAAACGCTGGAGATCGGTGCGCTGGCGCCGCCGCCCACCGAGGAGGTCGAGGCCAAGGTCGCGCAGCTGCGCCGTCAGCGCGACGCGCTGGGCTCGGTCAACCTGCGCGCCGAGGAGGATGCCGAGGCGATCCGCACCGAGCATGACGGCCTCGTCGCCGAGAAGGCCGATCTCGAAGAGGCGATCCGCACGCTGCGTCAGGGCATCGGCAGCCTCAACCGCGAGGGGCGCGAGCGGCTGCTCGCCGCCTTCTCACAGGTCAACGAGAACTTCGGCACGCTGTTCACGCATCTGTTCGGCGGCGGCGAGGCGCGGCTGACCCTGGTCGAGAGCGACGACCCGCTCGAAGCCGGGCTCGAGATCCTGTGCCAGCCGCCGGGCAAGAAGCTCTCGGTGCTGTCGCTGCTGTCGGGCGGCGAACAGACCTTGACCGCGCTGGCGCTGATCTTCGCGGTGTTCCTCGCCAACCCGGCACCGATCTGCGTGCTCGACGAGGTCGACGCGCCGCTCGACGACGCCAACGTCACCCGGTTCTGCGACCTGCTCGACGAGATGACCCGCCGCACCGACACCCGTTTCCTGATCATCACCCACCACGCGGTGACGATGGCGCGGATGGACCGGCTCTACGGAGTCACCATGGGCGAGCAGGGCGTGAGCCAGCTCGTGTCGGTGGATCTGCGCAAGGCAGAGCAGATGGTCGCCTGACAGGTTGCTTCGGCGACGAAGCAACTCGTGATTGAAGAACCAAACGAGAACACTTGAGATAATTCGCCGTATTTGGCAAGACTTCCTCCTGCCGCGACACTTCGCGGCGAGGGGAGGTGATATGCATTGACCGAAGCCAGCTACCGTAAGTGGATGGTGGTCGTCGCAGTGGCAACGCTGGTGCTGACTGCCGTCCGTCTCTGGGTCGGGAGGTAATCCCGGCAAAGAGAAACCCCGCAGAGCGGCAACTCTGCGGGGCCCTGATCAGGGATGAGACATCATCGACCGATCGCTACCGTATGGCCGATATAATGTGCATCGACTGCGGAATTGTAAAGGCTCAGAGCAGCAGCCCGACCAGCATCCACAGGCCCATCCCGGCCATCATCACGTTCTCGGTGAGCGAGATGAACCCCAGGGGCACGTTGCTGTCGCCGCCGACGCAGGCGCACTTCAGCTCGCGCTTGTCGATCCAGACGGCCTTGATCACCGAGATCGCGCCGACCGTGCCGATGAACAGCGCCAGCGGCGCCGAGAACCAGGTCAGCAGCAGCGCCGTCATCAATACCCCTGCGATCCCCTCGGCCCAAGGATAGACATAGGCATAGGGCACCCAGCGCTGCGCCAGCAGGTCGTAATTGAGAAACCCGTTGGTGAAACTCTCCACGTCACGCAGCTTCTGCAGCGCCAGCAGGCACATCGAGATCGAGATGAACCAGCCGATGGTCTGCCACGCGAAGAAGCTGCCAAGCGCCACCCATGTCACCGCGATGGCGAGCGCCAGCCCCATGCCGAAGATCGCGATCACCGGTTGGTAGGTCGTGCCCTCGGGCTTGGCGGGCTTCATGTCGAAATGCGCACGCAGATCGTCATAGCCACCGATGCGTTCGCCATCGATGAAGGCTTGAGGCGTCGTCTTCACGTTGTGCTCGCGCAGGAAGGCGTCGGTTGCCTCACGCGTGGTCAGTTCGTGATCCTCGACTTCGTATCCCTTTGATTTCAGAAGGTGCAGGGATTTCTGCCCGAAGGGGCAGTGATGCTTGGGCATCGACATGCGGTAGAGTTGGGCCTGGGCCATCGCGGGGGCTCCCCTTCGTTGGAGACTTGCCCCCGCAACGCCCTTCCCGCGCTGGAAGGTTCCCGGGCGGTCCTTCGTGTCTCAGAGCGCCTCGAGCAGCGCCGGGGTCGGCCAGGCATCGGCCGGCAGGCCCAGCCGCTGCTGTTCGGCCTGCACCGCCTGCCGGGTCATCTCGCCCAGAATGCCGTCGGCGCCGCCCACGTCGTAGCCCCGCGCCTGCAGCTTTTCCTGCAACCGGACCATCTGCTCGCCCGAAAGGCCGGGGGCCGGGTTGCCCGCGTCATAGACAGGTGCGCCCTCGAGCTGGTTGGCGAAATAGGCGGCGGTGGTGACGTAGACGAGGCTCTGGTTCCATTCGAAATAGACCCGAAAGTTCGGGTAGGCGAGGAAGGCGGGCCCGTCCTTGCCCATCGGCAGCAGCACCGAGGCCGGCAGATCGGCGGCGCCGAGATCGCCATCGCGCGCCGAAACGCCGAGCGCCTGCCACTCCGAGACGGGCCGCTGCGTATCGAGCCCGGTCTGGCTCCAGTCGAGGTTCTCGGGTACGGTGACCTCCTGCAGCCAAGGCTCACCCGCGCGCCAGCCGAGGCTCGAGAGCATCTTGCCGCCCGACAGCAGCGCGTCGCGGGCCGAGCCCTTGAGATCGACGCGGCCATCGCCGTCGCCATCCATGCCGTTCTCGATGATATCCTCGGGCAGCATCTGCACCTGACCGATCTCGCCCGCCCAGGCGCCGGTGGTCGAGGCGGGGTCGATGCCGCCCTGCGCGTAGAGTTCCACGGCGGCGAGGAGCTGCGGGCGGAACAGTTCCGGGCGGCGGCAGTCATGCGCCAGCGTCGCCAGCGCGTTGACCGTGTTGAAGTCGCCCTGCACCGCGCCGTAATCGGTCTCGAAGGCCCAGAAGGCCAGCAGCACGCCACGCGGCACGCCGTATTCGACCTCGATCCGGTCGAAGGTCGAATCGTATTTCTCGGCGTTGGCGCGGCCATTGGCGATGCGGTTCTCCGAGATCAGCCGGCGCGAGAAGTCGATGAAATCGCGCTGGAACACGCCTTGCGCGCGGTCGGCCTGCAGCACCGACTGGTCGGGGCGCACGCCCGAGAAGAAGGTGTTCACCGTATCGGGCGCATGGCCCATCGCGGCGGCCTCGGCCTTCACCCCCTCGACCCAAGCACCGAAATCGCCGCCGCAGGGCGGCTTGGGGCCGGTGGCCTCCTGGGCCTGCGCGACGGCGGGCAGGGCCGCGAGGATCAGCGGGGCGGCGAGACGGGCGGTATGACGCATGGGTGTTTGTCCTGACAATTGCGGGTCGCGGCGGAGCGTGACAGCGGCCACCGGCGGGGGCAACTCACGTCCACGCCAGCACGATCACCACGCAAAGTCCCGCCGCCCATGCCTTCCACAGCATGGCGCAGGCAGCCTCGACCGCCGCCGCGCCGATCTCGCGCAGGCCTTGCGGATGGACCCAGGGAAAGTCCTGCATCCGGCCGTGATAGGCGCGCGGGCCCGACAGCGCCACGCCCAGTGCGCGCGCCATCGCCGCCTCGGGCCAGCCGGCATTGGGCGAACGGTGCAGCCGGGCATCGGCCGCGACCTCGCGCCAGGGGCCGGGGCGCCCCGAGACCAGCCAGATCAGCAGCGCGGTCAGGCGCGCGGGGATCCAGTTCATCACGTCGTCGAGCCGGGCCGAGGCCCAGCCGAAGCCCTCGTGGCGCGGCGTGCGGTAGCCGATCATCGAATCGGCTGTGTTGACGATCTTGTAGATCAGCAGCCCCGGCAGCCCGCCGATCAGGAACCAGAAGGCCGGGGCGGTAACGCCGTCGGAGAGGTTTTCGGCGGCGCTCTCGATCGCAGCGCGGGCGGCGGCCGCCTCGTCCATCGCCGCCGTGTCGCGCCCGACGATCATCGAAACCGCGCGGCGCCCCTCGGCGAGCGATTGCCGTAGGCCGGTGGCCACGGCGCGAACGTGATCGACGAGGCTGCGCTGCGCGAGCAGGATCGCCGTGACGAGGATCTCGGCAAAGGGGCCGGGCAGGGCGGCCAGCGCCTCGCCCAGCGAATAGGCGCCGAACACCAGCGCCGCGCAGGTCAGCGCGCCGCGCCCGCGCGCGGGGCCGCCGGTGTTGAGGCTGCGATCGAACCAGCCGACCACCCGCCCCATCAGCACCGCCGGGTGCGGCACCCGGCTCCAGACCTCCTCGGGTTCGCCGAATACCGCGTCGAGTGCCATGGCGATCAGCAGCCAGAAGCTCACAGCGCGGCCTCGATCTGCCCCCAGCGATCGGGGGCGGGCAGGCCGAGCCGCAGATGCGTGGCCGACCACGGGAAGATCCGGCTCCAGACATGGCCGTGGGCCAGCCGTTCCTGCCAGGCCGCCGCGTCCTCCACCTCGTAGAGGCGGAACAGGTCGGTGCCCCCTGCGACGCTCGCGCCGCGGGCGGTCATCATCGCGTCGAGCCGCGCCGCGTCCGACCTCAGCCGTTCGCGTGTCGTCCGGGCCCAGCCCTGATCCTCGAGCGCCCGCGCCCCGATGGCCAGCGCCGGTCCGGAGACGGGCCAGGGCCCGAGGCTCTCGGCCAGCGCCTCGATCAGCCCGGGCTCGGCGATGGCGAAGCCGAGGCGCAGCCCGGCGAGACCCCAGAACTTGCCGAAGCTCTTGAGCACCACCGTGCCGGGGCGCCCCGCAAGGGCGACGAGAGACGCGTCGGGGCGGATGTCGCAGAAGCTTTCGTCGATCACGGCGAAACCGGCGGTGATCTCCGAGGCCTGCCAGATCCGGCCGTCGGGATTGTTGGGGTGCACCGCCACCTGTGCCTTGGCCGAGCGGGTGGTGATCTTCCAGCCGGCGGCGGCAAAGGCCGCCTCGTGCTCGTTGTAGGTGGGACCCGGGATGCGCACCGCACCGGTCGGCGCGAGGCGCGGCAGCCGCGCGATCAGCGCCGAGGCCCCGGGCGCGGCAAGGATCGCGGCGCCTTCCGGCACCCGCCAGAACCGGCGCGCGGCGGCGACCAGCCGGTCCTGCGCGGCCCGGTCCGGCAGCGCGGTCCAGGCGTCGAAGGGCAGGGCGCCGACCGGGTAGGGCACCGGGTTGATGCCGGTCGAGAGGTCGAGCCAGCCCTCGCGCGTACCGCCATGCCGAGCGATCGCCGCGTCGAGGCCGCCGCCATGATCGCGGCTCGCCAGGGTCGCCTCGCTCATTCGGTGTCCGGCAGCGGCGGGTGGCGGGTCACGAAATGCCCCTTCACCGCCTGCGGCCATGTCCTGTAGGGCACCTGGCCCGTCGCGCTCTCGCCATGCAGCACCGCCCAGTCGACGATCCCGCGCGCGGCTTCTTCGGAAACCTCGAACCGGCCCAGCGTGTAGTTCAGCTTGCCCGCCGCCTGCACCGCGACGTTGCAGCCCTGCTGGCAGCCCATCAGGCAGGAGGTGCGGCGTGTGCGCACCGGCAGGCCCTCGGCCGCCTGCTCGACGAGGCTGGCGAGGCGTTCGCCATCGGTCGCGCCGGAGGTCTCGTCCCAGCCCTCGCGCTTGCAGGTGTCGCAGATGGTGATCCAGGTGGTGGGGCTTTGCGTGCTCATGGCCGTGGTTCAAACCGAAAACCGCCCCGTCCACAAGCGGAACGGGGCGGTTGCAGGGTCCGAGGCCAAGGCGCGATGCTCAGGCGGCGTCGCGCGCGCCGATCTCGTCGCGCCCATGCGGCGCCATCAGGTCGAGATCCGGCCCGATCGGCACGATGCGATGCGGGTTAATCGTCTCGTGGCTGTAATGGTAGTGATGCGTGATATGGTCGAAATGCACCGTCGGGGCGACGCCGGGCCATTGGTAGAGTTCCCGCGTGTAGCCCCACAGGTTCGGGTATTCGACGAGCTTGACGCGGTTGCACTTGAAATGCCCGTGATAGACCGTGTCGAAGCGGATCAGCGTGGTGAACAGTCGCCAATCGGCCTCGGTGATCCGATCCCCCATGAGATAGCGGTTCTCGGACAGCCGCGCCTCGAGCCAGTCGAGGCTGCCGAACAGCTCGCCCACCGCCTCGTCATAGGCCTCCTGCGAGGTGGCGAAGCCCGCCTTGTACACGCCGTTATTGACCGTGTGATAGACGCGCTCGTTGACCTCCTCGATGCCGTCGCGCAGCGCCTCCGGCCAGTAATCGTCGCGATTGCCGGTGATCTCGTCGAAGGCACCGTTCAGCATGCGGATGATCTCGGCGCTCTCGTTCGAGACGATGGTGTCGCGCTGCTTGTCCCACAACACCGGCACCGTGACCCGACCGGAGATCTTCGGGTCGGCACGGAGATAGATGTCGCGCAGGAAGGGCAGGCCGAACAGGCGGTCGCCGGTGGCGCCGTCGAAATCGGTGCGGAATTCCCAGCCATCCGACAGCATTTCGGGGTGCACGATGCTGACGTCGATATGCGCCTCGAGCCCCTTCAGGGCGCGGAAGATCAGGGCCCGATGCGCCCAGGGGCAGGCGTAGGAGACATACAGGTGATAACGGCCGGATTCGGCTTCGAAACCGCCCTCGCCCGTGGGGCCGGGGCGGCCATCGGGCGTGATCCAGTTGCGGAACTTGGTGGTGGTGCGTTCGAATTTGCCGCCGGTCGATTTCGTGTCGTACCAGACATCCTGCCATTCGCCGTTCTGCAAGCGTCCCATGATCGCTCCTCGGTTGCTGCGGATCGCCCACATCTAGGGTTGAATGTGGCGTCGCGTCAGCCTCGTGCACGAACAGCTGATGTGCGGTGTGGGGCCGGAACCGGGGCCAGAGGCCGCCGGAACCGCCATGCGGCGGCCCGGTTGTCTTGGCGATCATAGGATAGGAGGGCAGGGCAGGTGCGGGACTGGCAAGGCAAGCGGTATTGGCTGATCGGCGCGAGCGAGGGGCTCGGGCGCGAGCTTGCCTTCTGCCTGAGCCGGTCGGGCGTGGAACTTGTCTTGAGCGCGCGCGGGCGCGATCGGCTTGAGACGCTCGCGGCGGCGCTGCCGGGCCGTGCCACGGTGCTGCCGCTCGACGTCACCGATGCCAAGGCGGTGCAGGCGGCCGCGTCGGATGCGGGCGAGATCGAAGGGGTGGCCTGCCTCGTGGGAACCCGCTGGCCGATGAGCGCGCGGGACTGGGACGAGGCCCGGCTCGAGGAGATGGCGGCGGTCAACTATCTGGGCCCCGCCCGGATCGTCGGCGCCGTGCTGCCGGGGATGCTGTCGCGGGGGCGCGGCCACGTCGTGCTGACCGGGGCGCTGAGCGGGTTCCGTGGATTGCCCCGTTCGGTCGGCTACGGCGCTTCCAAGGCGGCGGTGATGCATCTGGCCGAGTCGCTGCATCACGATCTGAGGGGCAGCGGTGTCGAGGTTCAGCTCGTCAACCCGGGCGCGATGCGCACCCGTCTGGGCGAGCGTTCGGACGCGTCCTCTCCCTTCGCCATGGAGCCCGCCCGTGCGGCGCGCGAGGTGTTCGAGCATATGAGCTCGGACCGGTTTAAGATGAACTTCCCCTATGGCACCTCCCTGCTGATGCGCAGCGCTCAGTTCCTGCCCGACTGGGCCTATTTCCGTCTTTATGGGCAGCGCTGACCCAATGCGGATGGCTGTGAGTGGCCAATTTGCAACAGCCTCACATCGCCCGAGGCTGTGCTGCATTCCGTAACGTTAATTGTGTTTGACCCTGCGTCGGGCCGGTTCATATTCCGGAGCGAAGGGGGCGGAACGATGTCGTGTTGCAAAAATGCCCCTCTCGTGTGCCTTCGGTTGCAGGAGGGGATCGGATTTGCGAAGGCCGCGTTCAGCGACCATGGAACCCGCAACGGACCCGGTCACAGGCCGGCCTCTGGAACCGAAAGGACAATGAAATGACTGCTACCTACAAACTGCTGATGGCCTCGACCATCCTCGGCCTGATGGGCACCGCCGCCGCTGCCCAGAACTTCGACGACGTCAACAGCCCGGTCTTCAGCACCGAGAACCAGCTCGACGACACGCTCGAGGATCTCGACGAGGACATCGAAGACGACTTCGAAGTTGAAAACCCGACCTTCGGCAACGAAGGCCGTGAGCTCGGCTTCACCGGCTCGATCTCGGCCCGCGGCACCGCCACCAGCGGCAACGACGACACCGCCACCCTCGGCCTCGGCGCCCGCTTCGGTTTCTTCGACGGCGTCAACGGCCACGAGGTCAAGCTGAGCTACTCCTACTTCGACGCCGAAGAGGAAGAGGACGACCTGAACCGTCTGCTCGCCGGCTACGACTACACCCGCGACTTCTCGGACACCTTCTACGGTTTCGGCACCGCTGTCGTCGCCTATGACGAGGACGACACCTTCGAAACCGACGCCTTCGTCGGCGTTGGCGTCGGCTACCGCGTGTTCAACACCCCCGACGTGCAGTGGTCGATCCAGGCCGGTCCGGGCTACCGCTACCTCGAGACCGCCGAGGGCGAAGAGATCGACGAGGCCGCGCTGTCCGTGTCGTCGAACTACTTCAACCGGATCTCGCCGGACCTGTTCATCACCAACGACACCGACGTGATCGCCTCCGACGCCGACACCTATGTCACCAACGATCTGGGCGTCACCGTCGCGATGAACAACGCGCTCGCGATGCGCACCAACCTGTTCACCGAGTACCGCACCGACCCGGCGCCCGGTGACGATGACACCGACAACACCCTCGGCGTGTCGATCGTCTATTCGTTCAACTGATCTCCCTCGATCGGTTGCATTCCGGGAAGGGAGGCGGGGAAACCCGTCTCCCTTTTCCGTGTCGGGCTCACTTTCCGACCCACCACCACGAAGTTGCTATTTGATGACGCGGCCCGGTCGGGCCAGTCTGGCCGCGCGGACGAACAAGGAGGATCCCCGATGCGCCATCTGTTGACGAGCACCGCGCTCATGTTCTGGGCCGGCGCGGCGCTGGCGCAGGATGCGGCGCTGCTTCTGGGGACCGAGCGCTACGAGACGCTGGGACGGCTGTCGCGCGGGACCGAGATCATCGAGGCCGCCGACGAGCTGCGCGGCTTGGGTTTCGAGGTCTTCGCGCTGCCCAATGGCCGGGCCGGAAGCACCGCCGAGATCGCCCGCGACTGGCTCGAACGGGTGCCGGAGGCGAACCGGCTGGTTGTCGCGCTCTCGGGTCGCTTCGCCACGGATGGCGCGCGCAGCTGGTTCCTCACCGCCGAAGCCGAGGGGCCGGGGCTCTTGAACCCCGGCGCCGCGGCGCTGCCGGTCGAGGGGGTGTTGCGGGCGCTGGCCGAGGCGCCGGGGCGGTCGCTGCTGCTGATCGCGGTCGAGCCGGACGGCTCCAACTCCTTCGACCCATGGGTCGGCGAGGGGCTGGGCGCGCTGGAGATTCCGCAGGGTGTCACGGTGCTGACCGGCAGTCCCCGCGCGGTGGCGCGGTTCATGCAAGGCCCGCTGGCCGAGCCGCGCGGCGATCTCAGTGTCGCGATCCGCGAGGCCGAGGATCTGGAGGCGCAGGGTTACCTGCCGCGCGCCCGCATCTTCATGCCCGAACGGCCCGAAACGCCCACGGCTGCCACGCCGGAGGCCGATCCCGCGGCCGAGGCGGCCCTGTGGCGCGGCACGGTTGCGCTGGGCACGATCGAGGCCTATCGCGACTACCTCGCGCGCTACCCGCGCGGCGCCAATGCCGAAGCCGCCGAGGCCGCCATCGCCGAGATCATCGCCGAACCCGATCGCGATGCGCGGCTGGCCGAGGAGGCGATCGGCCTCAGCCGCGACCAGCGCCGCGACATCCAGCGCAGCCTGAGCCTGCTCGATTTCAACACCCGTGGCATCGACGGCATCTTCGGTCCCGGTACCCGTCAGGCGATCAGCAACTGGCAGCAGCAGAACGGCTTCTCCCAGACCTCCTATCTGACGCCGGAACAGATCAGCCGAATCGACGCGCAGGCCGCGCGGCGCGCCGCCGAACTCGAGGCCGAGGCCGAACGGCAGCGCGAGCAGGCGGCTCGCGCCGACCGGTCCTTCTGGGATGAAACCGGCGCCCGGGGCGACGAGCCGGGGCTCAGGGCCTATCTCGACCGCTATCCGGACGGGCTCTTTGCCGAGACGGCGGCCGACCGGCTGGCATTGATCGAGGAGGAAAAGCGCCGCGCCGCGCAGGCCGAGGACCGCGCCGCCTGGGACCGGGCCCGCGAGGCCGACACGATCGAGGCCTATCGCGATTACCAGCGCGCCTATCCCGAGGGCAGCTTCAAGGAGGAGGCCGAGGCGAAGATCGCGGCGCTGCGCCAGAAGGTGGCGCAGAGCGACGCCCGCGCCGCGGCCGAGCAGGTCGAGCGCGATCTCGGGCTCAACGCGCTGACGGCGCGGCTGGTGGAGCAGCGGCTCGACGCGCAGGGGCTGGAGCCCGGCGAGGTGGATGGCAGCTTCGACGAGGCCACGCGCCGGGCGATCCGGCGCTACCAGCGGGCGCGCGAGATCGAGGCGACGGGCTATCTCGACGAGGCGACGGTGGTGCGGCTGCTGGCCGATTCCGTCACCGATATCGTCAATCCCTGAGGCGTGGCCCCTCCCTCTTGCAGGGGAGGGGCGCTTCCCCCGCGAGGCCCCTCAGCTTCGCGGCGTAGCCGGGTTTTCCCCGCTACGATGGAGCTTCGAATGCGGCAAAAGGAAAGGGCCGCCTCCTTTCGGAGGCGGCCCCTGATCCCTGTATCCGCTGCGGGAGCGGATCGCCGGCTTCAGCCCTGACGGGCCTTGAAGCGGCGCTGCGTCTTGTTGATGACGTAGACGCGGCCCTTGCGGCGCACGACGCGGCAATCGCGATGGCGCTGCTTGAGCGAACGAAGCGAGTTGGCGACCTTCATGGTGCTCTCTCCTTGTCGCGGCGCGGCGATTGCGCCGTGGTTGCAAAATTCGGCCCCCGAAGTTGGGGGCCGGTGAAATCCGTGGTGGGCGGTACAAGGTTCGAACTTGTGACCCCTTCGATGTCAACGAAGTGCTCTACCGCTGAGCTAACCGCCCTGGCCGTCTGACGTCCCGCGACCCTTGCGGGTCACCGTTCGTCGTCGGGTGAGCGGTGCTATACGGGGAACGGCGGAGGGGTTCAAGGGGTTTTGGCCGAAGAAGTTTCCAAGCTATCCTTTCCGTCGGAGACCCCCGGAGTTCATGCGCATGGCCGCCTTCGACCTGACCCGACCGGCGGCGCGTACCAGCTGCGTCGTCTTCGCCTCGCCCCATTCTGGGCGCGATTATCCCAAGTCGCTTCTGGCCCGTACCGGGCTTGATGCGCGGCTGATCCGC
The DNA here is from genome assembly GCF_027213785.1 of Limimaricola sp. G21655-S1. Lineage (GTDB taxonomy): Bacteria > Pseudomonadota > Alphaproteobacteria > Rhodobacterales > Rhodobacteraceae > Limimaricola. Next base: position 127,616 of record NZ_JAPWGO010000010.1, read on the forward strand.
TCCTCCGAGGATGCCTTCGTCGACCAGCTTTTCGCGGCGGCGCCGGAGCATGGTGCGCCGCTTCTGGCGGCGCGGGTGCCGCGCGCCTGGGTCGATCTGAATCGCGCCGCCGACGAGCTCGACCCGGCGCTGGTCGAGGGGGTGGTGCGACGCGCGCACAACCCGCGCGTCGCCAGCGGGCTGGGGGTGATTCCCCGCGTCGTCGCCGGCGGCCGGGCGATCTATTCCGGCAAGATCGGCCTCGACGAGGCGCGCGAGCGGCTCGATACCGGCTGGAGCCCCTACCACGCCGCCCTGCAGTCGCTCCTGGCCGAAAGCCTCGAGCAGTTCGGCGAGTCGATCCTGATCGATTGCCACTCGATGCCGCATGAGGCGATCGAACTGGCGGGCACACGTGGCCGACCGCGCCCGCATGTGGTGCTGGGCGACCGCTACGGCGCCGCCGCGGCGCCGCGGGTGATGGCGCGGATCGAAGCCGCCTTCACCGCCGCCGGTCTCAGGGTGGCGCGCAACACGCCCTTCGCCGGCGCCTATGTCACCCAGACCTATGGCCGTCCCTCGCGGCGCCAGCACGCGGTGCAGATCGAGATCGATCGCTCGCTTTACATGGACGAGGCGCGAATCGAGCCGCATTCGGGGTTCGAGGCGTTCCGGGCGCGTCTGTCGGGGGTGATCGCCGAGATCGCGGCGATCGGAGCCACGGACTCCGGGCAGCTCGCGGCAGAGTAGAGGCGCGGAACCTCCTCGCGCGGTGCCGGTTGACCGGCAGGCACCGGCATGACCCGGCCCAGGACCCCGGAGGATCGGAATTGCCACTCATACCCGCGGAGCTTCAGCCCATCGTGGCGCTGCTGGCGCTCGCCTTGCTCTTCGTGGCCTTCCTGATCGAACGCTATCCCCCGGACGTCACGGCCGCCGGCGCCGCGGCCCTATTCGTGATGCTGGGGCTGACCCCGGCCGACCGGGTGCTTGAGGTGTTCTCGAACCCGGCACCGATCACCATCGCGGCGATGTTCGTGATCTCCGGTGCGTTGGTCCGCACAGGGCTTCTCGATGCGCTTGCGGCGCTCGTCATCGCCCGGGCCGAGACCCGTCCCGTCGTGGCGCTGGGGGTGTTTCTCGGGGCGACGCTGCTGGCCTCGGGCATCGTCAACAACACCCCCGTGGTACTGATTCTGATCCCGGTCATCATCCGCCTGGCACGCAGCCTCGGTATCGCCGAGACGCGGCTGCTGATCCCGCTTTCCTATGCGGCGGTTCTGGGCGGCACGCTGACGCTGATCGGCAGTTCGACCAACATCCTCGTGGCGGGGGTCGCGGCCGAGCACGGGCTCGAGACGTTCCGGATCTTCGAAATCGCGCCGGTGGGCCTTGCCGTGGCGGCCGTGGGCGGCGTGGCGCTGGCACTGCTGGGGCCTTGGCTCTTGCCCGACCGGCGCGCGCGCGGCGATGCGGGGGTGGCGGAGACGACGTTCCTAACCGAGATCCGCCTGCTCGACGGCCATGCGGGCATCGGCAAGCCATTGTCGGAGGTCGCGGATCTGACGCGGCCGGGCATCCGGATCACCGCCCGGCGCGAGGGCGCGCGGCTGCGCCGTTCGGGGCTTGAGGAGCACGTGGTCGCGTCGGGCGACATCTTCGTGGCGATGGCCACCACGTCCGAGATCCTGACGCTGCGGGCCCTGCCGGGGGTGGTGGTCGGCCTCAGGCGCGGCACCGGCGCCCGGGTCGGCGACGAGGATCTGCTCGTGGCCGAGGCGATGGTGACGCCGGCCCATGGCAGCCCGCGCGACACCGTCTCGCAACTCTCCGTCGGCTATCGCTACGGTCTCAGGGTGCTCGGCGCGCATCGGCAGGGACACGTGCCGGGCCCCGATCTGGGCTCGGCCCGGCTTCGCCCCGCCGACAAGCTGCTGCTCGAAGGCACGGCCGAGGGGCTCGACCGGTTGGCGCAGGGCAACGAACTGGTTTCGGTCACCCGCCCCTCGGGCCGTGCCTACAGGCGGCGGCGAGCGCCTCTGGCGCTGCTGGCGCTGTTGATGGTGGTCGGTCTCGCGGCCTTCGAGGTGGCGCCGATCGCGCTCCTGGCACTGGGCGCGGTGGCGGCGATCCTGTTGTGCCGCTGCATCGACAATGACGAGGCGTGGGGCTCGATCGATGCGGGCATCATCGTGCTGATTCTCGCCATGCTGATCATCGGCATCGGGCTGGAAGAGACCGGAACGGTGGCGCTGATCGTCGAGACGTTGGCGCCTTGGCTCGAAGAGCTGCCGCCGATCGTGCTCTTGGCCGCGCTCTACGCGCTGACCTCGATCCTGACCGAAACGGTGACCAACAACGCCGTTGCGGTGGTGGTCACGCCGATCGCCGTGGCGCTGGGCCAGCAGACGGGAATCGACCCGCGGCCGCTGGTGGTCGCGGTGATGATGGGGGCCTCGGCCAGCTTCGCCACGCCGGTGGGCTACCAGACCAATACCCTGGTCTATGGCGCCGGCGACTACCGGTTCGCGGATTTCCTGAGAATCGGCGTGCCGATGAACCTGATCGTCGGCGCGGCCGCGGTGCTGGTGATCCCGCTGGTATTTCCACTGACCCCCGGCTGAGACGCGAAGTTGATTTCTCTCGGCGCGCGAATCCCGCAAGACTGGGCCGCATGATCCGTATCCTGTTTTGCCTCGTGTTCTGGGCCGTTTCGTCCGCCGCGCCGCTGATGGCGCAGGAAAGGATCGTGCAGGCATCCGAACGACGCTGCCTGCCGGGCGGCCCCTGCATCGCGCTCGACAGCTACATTCCCGATGTCTGCGCCGCGATCGAGACCTTCGCGGAGCGCAACGCGCTCGACGTGGGCTTCTTCGCGCGGCTGCTGTGGCGCGAGAGCCTGTTCGACGCGGGCGCGGTGAGCCCGGCGGGGGCGCTGGGCATCGCGCAGTTCATGCCCGGCACCGCGAAGCTGCGCGGCTTGGCCGATCCGTTCGACCCGGTTCAGGCGCTGGCCGCCTCGGCCGCCTATCTGGCGGAATTGACCGATCGTTTCGGCAGCCTTGGCCTTGCCGCCGTCGCCTATAACGCGGGCGAGGCCCGGGCCGAGAAATTCCTCGCCGGCAATGACTGGCTGCCCAACGAGACCGAGGCCTATGTGCAGGCGATCACCGGCTACGCGGCGCTGGAATGGCGCGATGCCCCGCCCGAAAAGCTCGATCTCGCGCTCGCGTCGGGGCGGCCGTTCCGCGATGCCTGTCAGGAACAGGCCAAGGGGCGCAGCATCGCGCAGTTCCGGGTCACGGTACCGATCCTGCCATGGGGCGTGATCCTCGCCGCGGCGCCGGGGCGCGGCGCGGTGGAGAAAAGGGTGGCGCAGCTCCGGCGGCAGGCGGGCGAGGTGATCGGTTCCGAGCAGGTCGCATTCACCCGCTCGCGGCTGCCGGGCCAGCCGGCGCAGCGCCATGTCGCCCAGATCGGTCGCGAAAGCCGGGCCCAGGCCGAGGCGCTCTGCGCGAAGCTGCGGGCGGCGGGCGCCTCCTGTATGGTGCTGAAGAACTAGCGCAGCGCCCGGCCCTTGAGGATCGCCTCGGCGCCGAAGCGCGCGCGGATCGCATCCGCCGCCCGCTCGGCCCGTTCCCGCGCGGCGCGACCCGGATCGAGCAGATCCGCCTCGGAGGGCGCGGTCGCCGCCGGTGACAGCTCCGACAGCCCGACGCCCAGGAGCCGGTAGGCACCGCTTTCGCCGCGCCCGTCGAACAGCCCGCGCGCGGTGCGGTAGAGCGTGTCGGCGATCTGGGTCGGTGCGCGCAGGCTGAGGCGGCGGGTCAGCAGCGTGTGATCGGCGCGCTTGAGCTTGAGCGTGACGACGCGGCCCACGAGATCCTTCGCCTTGGCGCGCGACGACACCTTTTCGGCCATGCGCCAGATATGCCCGTCGAGGATCTCGGGGTCCTTGGTGTCGGCCTCGAAGGTGGTTTCGTTGGAGATGCCCTTGACCGGCTCGTGCGGGCTGACCCGCCTGCGATCCTCGCCGCGCGCGAGGTGGTAGATCCGCTCGCCCAGCCCGCCGAAGCGTCGCACCAGATCCGACAGCTCCCAGCGCAGCACGTCCTCGAAGGTGCGGATGCCGACGGCGTCGAGGCTGGCCTGCGCCTGCGGCCCGACGCCCCAGATCAGGCCGATCGGCTTGGGAGCCAGCAGGTCGAGGGTTTCCGCCTTGCCGATCACCGAAAAGCCGCGCGGCTTGTCGAAATCGCTGGCCATCTTGGCGAGAAACTTGTTGTGCGACAGGCCGATCGAGCCGGTGAGGCCCAGCTCGTCCTGCATCCGCTTCGTCAGCCGCGCCAGCATCACAGCGGGCGGTGCGCCGTGCAGCCGCTCGGTCCCGGTGAGGTCGAGAAACGCCTCATCGAGCGAGAGCGGCTCGATCGCGGGGGTCAGCTCCTCCATCATCGCACGGATCGCGCGCGAGGCCTCGGAGTAGGCCTCGAATCGCGGTTTCACCACCACCGCCTCCGGACAGAGCTTGAGCGCCTGGAACATCGGCATCGCCGATTTCACGCCCCTGATCCGGGCAAGATAGCAGGCGGTCGAGACGACGCCACGCCTGCCGCCGCCGACGATCACCGGCTTATCGACCAGATCGGGGTTGTCGCGCTTCTCGACGCTGGCGAAGAAGGCGTCGCAATCCATGTGCGCGATGGACAGCGTGAACAGCTCCGGATGGGATGTGACGCGTGGGGACCGGCAGGCGGGGCAGCGTTTGCCCGCCTCGTCGAAGGCAGTGAGACAGGCGCGGCAGAGGGACGGCATGGCAACATCATACAGTCCCGCATGGGGCGGCGAAAGCTTCGACGGCGCGAAGGCGGCGCTGTTTCTGGGCGATCGCCTGCTGGTGATCCGGCGCGACGACCGGCCCGACATCAGCTTTCCCGGCGCGCTGGATTTCCCGGGCGGCGGGCGCGAGGGCATCGAGAGCCCGGAGGCGACGCTGGCGCGCGAGATGCGCGAGGAGGTGGGGTTGGAGATGGGCCGTGCCAGGATGCTCTGGCGGCGCAGCTTCGACAGCGCCACTCGCCCCGGCCTCGTCTGGTTCTACGTGCTGCGCATGGCGACCACGGCCGAGGCGGAGATCGTCTTCGGTGACGAGGGGCAGGGCTGGTCACTGATGACGCCCGAGGCGTTCCTGGCCGCGCCCGACGCGGTGCCTGCCTTGCAGGCACGGCTCAGGCTCTGGCGCGGGCTCTAGCGGAACCGCGCCAGCAGATCGCGCGCGCCCGTCAGCATGAGCGCGGCGTCGATGCCGACGGCGGTGAAACGGGTGCCGCGCTCCATGCAGCGGCGCGCGAAGGCGTCGTCGAGGGTCAGGATGCCCGCCGGCACGCCCATCGCGCCGAGCCGGTCGATCGCGCCCATGATCGCCTCGACGACCTCCGGGTGGTCCTGCCGCCCCGGATGGCCGAGGCTGGCCGCGAGATCGGCGGGGCCGATGAACACGCCGTCGATGCCCTCGACCCCGGCGATCTCCTCCAGCCGGTCGAGCGCGGCTCGGGTTTCGACCTGCACCAGTACGCAGGTCTCTTCATGCGCATGGGCCATGTAATCGCCGATCCGGCCATAGCGCGTCGCGCGGTGCAGCCCGGCGACGCCGCGCATGCCGACCGGCGGGTAGCGGGTGGCGGCGACGGCCGCGCGCGCCTCCTCGGCCGATTGCACGTAAGGAATGAGCAGCGTCTGCGCGCCGAAATCGAGAAGCCGCTTGATCAGGACCGGGTCGTTCCAGGCGGGCCGGACCACGGCCGAGGTGCCGGGCTCGGCCGCCATCGCCTGCAGCGCCGGCAGCACGTCGGAGACATCGGTGGGCGAATGCTCGGTGTCGATCACCACCCAGTCGTAACCCAGCCCCGACAGCGCCTCGGGTACCAGCGGCCCGGTGATCATGTTCCACAGGCCGATCTGCTGGCGCCCCTCTCGCAGGGCTGCCTTGAACTGGTTCTTCGGATTCTCCACCTCGCCCTCCTTCCCTGCGCGGCGTGCCGCCGATCCCATCGGCCCTGTCGCCTCGGAGGATCGGCGTGAATCCGGGCAGTTGCAAGCGCGGCGGCGGAAATGTCACGCATTTCGCGCGGCCCGAGTGAATTCTGTGCGGTATGCTCTGGCGGAACGATCTCGCTTGCCGTATGTTTCCTATAGGAAACGGTCCTGCCGGGAGAGAGCGGGACGGTCCGCCGCCGAAGGAGCAGTCGCGCGCCCCGCGATCTCTCAGGCAAAAGGACCGGTCGGGCCGCATGACATCCGGAGAGAGGCCGCGAGGCCCGCCGAAGGGGAAAGTCGCGATCCGCATGATGCGGGGGGCGACGAAGCTCTCAGGCACCAGGGACGGAAGGGGCGCGCTGGAGCAGGCCATATGCCGCATTACGCCGTCTTGGGCGCCGGGATCACCGGTGTCACCACCGCCTATTCATTGTGGAAACGGGGCCACGAGGTCACCGTCTTCGACCGGCAGCGCTATGCCGCGATGGAGACGAGCTTTGCCAATGGTGGCCAGCTTTCGGCTTCGAACGCCGAGGTCTGGAACCGCTGGGCCACCGTGCTCAAGGGCACGAAGTGGCTGCTGAAGCCCGATGCCCCGCTATCGGTGAATCCCAAGCCGTCGTGGCACAAGCTGAGCTGGATGGCCGAGTTCCTCGGGCAGATCCGCAACTACGAGGCCAATACCATCGCGACCACGAAGCTCGCCATCGCGGCGCGGGCCGGGATGCGTGAGATGGCCGAGACGGCGGGGATCGATTTCGACTTCTCGCCCGCCACCATCGTGCATTTCTACCAGACCGAGAAGGACCTCGCCGATGGACGGCGGGTCAACAAGCTTCTGGCGCAGGGCGGGCTGCGGCGTGACGAGCTGAGCCCCGACGAGGTGCGCGCACGTGTGCCGCAGCTGACCGGGCCGCTCACCGGCGGCTTCGTCACCGAAAGCGACTCCACCGGCGACATCCACAAGTTCACCACCGGTCTCGCCGATTGGCTGGCGGGGCAGGGCGTGCGGTTCCGGATGGGGACCGAGATCACGGATGTGCGTGCCGGGAATGATGGCGTCACCGTCACTGCCGGCGAGCCCGAGTGCTTCGACGGCGTCGTGGTCTGCGCCGGCGTCGGCTCGCGGGCGATCGCCGCGAAGCTTGGCGACCGGGTGAACATCTACCCGGTAAAGGGCTATTCGATCACCGTGAACCTGCGCGATGCGGCGAGCCGGGCCGCCGCGCCCTATGTCTCGCTGCTCGATGACAAGGCGAAGATCGTCACCTCGCGTCTGGGTGAGGACCGGTTCCGCGTGGCGGGGACGGCCGAGTTCAACGGTTACAACCGCGACATCCGTTCGGATCGGGTAAAGCCGCTGGTCGACTGGGTCGAGCGGCTGTTCCCCGGCGTTTCGACCGAGCATTGCGTGCCTTGGGCCGGGCTGCGACCGATGATGCCGAACATGATGCCGAAGGTTGGTGCGGGCCGGCACCCCCGCGTGTTCTACAACACCGGTCACGGCCATCTTGGCTGGACGCTGTCGGCGGCGACCGCCGAGGCGCTGGGCGAAACGGTGGGCGAGGGGGATGCCCCCCGCGTATTCGGGGCATCGGTGCCGCAGGCGGCCTGAGGGTATCGCCGCAGACTCGAAAGGCCCGCCGAAGGGCGGGCCTTTTTCGCATGCGATGAGGCAGTGCGTTCAGAGATGCGACCAGAGCGAGGCGCCGCTGTCGGACATGCGCATCGCGTGACGGGTCAGCCCGGCGCGCACATGACCGGCATCCATGTCGATCGGCCCGGCCACCTGACAGGGGTAACGATAGGTGGTGCCGTTGCGGTCCACGTCCACACGCGCCTCGAAGGCACCGATCTGGGCGTTGTAACGCACGTCGCCGAGTCTGATGGTCTGCATTCGAAGTGTCTCCGCTGCTCGCTTTTTCTGGATCGTCAACCGACAAAACGCGATTTCGGTTCCCTGTGGCCGCGAAGACTCTTCGATTCATTTTTCGAGGAAATTGAATCCCCTAGGTGTTGGGGGTGCGTGCCTGCGCGGATACCATTTCCTGCAGGATCGCCTGCGCGGCGGCGCGGGGGTTATCCGCCTGCCAGATCGGTCGGCCCACCACGACATGGTCGGCTCCCGCCGCGATCGCCTGCGCCGGCGTCATCACCCGCTTCTGATCACCGAGCGCCGCGCCCACCGGTCGTACGCCGGGTGTCACGATGAGCTTGCCGCGCGCTTCGGGCAGCGAGCGGATCGCCGCGGCCTCCTGCGGGCTGGCGATGACGCCATCGGCACCGGCCTCGAGCGCGCGGGCGGCGCGCTCGACCACCATCTCGGCCACCGTGCCTGCGCGCATCATCCCCGCATCGAGATCGTCGCGGTCGAGCGAGGTCAAGATCGTCACGGCGAGGATCCGGGTCTGCTTGCCACCCGCGCCTTCGCGCGCGGCGCGCACCACATGCGGGTCGCCATGCACGGTCAGGAAGTCGAGATCGAACTGCGCCAGCCCGCGCACGGCCGCCTCGACCGTCGCGCCGATGTCGAACAGCTTCATGTCGAGGAAGATGCGCTTGCCATGCTCGTCCTTGAGCTCGCGCGCCAGCGCGAGGCCGCCACCCGTCAACATGCCCAGCCCGATCTTGTAGAAGGAGACCGCGTCGCCGAGTTGTTCGGCGAGTTGCAGTCCGGACAGCGCGTCCGGGCGGTCGATGGCGACGATCAGGCGGTCATCGGCGGGGGCTTGGTCGGTCATGGCGGCGCTCCGGGGGTCCGAGGGGGGTCGCGCGCTTTTGACGCGCGCGCGGCGGGCAGGTCAAGCGCGGGGTCGGGAACGCCGAGGGCAAAGCCGCGTTGCGCTTGGGAACGGGCCGCTTGGGCGGCCAAGCCAAGGAGACCGACATGGCCGACAAGCCCCGCAGCTCGCGCCGCGCCCTGATCTACGTGATGATCCCGATGGGATTCATCCTCCTCGTCATCTTCCTCGTGCTGGGCGGCTGGTTCCGCGCCGAGGAGGCCGAGGAGTTCGACACCGCCCCGCTCGAGGTGCCGAGCGAGACCCCCGATCGCGTGGGTGAAACCGGCGATGCCGAGCCCGACGACGCGATCATCGACGATGCGCTGACCGACGACGCCGAGCCGCAGACCCCCGACGACAACGTGCGTCCGAGCGTGGCCGATACCGACAGCGACGAGGCCGGCGAGCCGGATTTCGACAATGTCGATGATGATGGCGGCCTCGACCCGGTCCCGCCATCGGAGTGATCGAGCCCAAGTCATTGACAACAGGGCCATCGGAGCGCGCTCCGATGGCCCTTTTTGCGACTGTGATACTTGCGCAACGGCGCCGCCCCTCCCATTTTTCCCCCTGAGGCCCGACAGGGGCGCGCCGCTGGAGCGGGCGCCCGGGACCGGGCGCTTCAACAAGGAGAGACAGATGAACCTCGAAAAGTTCACCGAGCGGTCGCGCGGCTTCATCCAGGCGGCGCAGACCATCGCGATGCGCGAAAGCCACCAGCGCCTCGCGCCGGAGCACCTCTTGAAGGCGCTCATGGATGACGAGCAGGGCTTGGCCGCGAACCTGATCAGCAATGCGTGCGGCGATGCGGCCCGGGTGCGCGAGGCGGCAGATGCCGCCGTGGCCAAGCTGCCCAAGGTGTCGGGCGATGCCGGGCAGACCTATCTCGACCAGACCACCGGCCGCGTCCTCGACGAGGCCGAGAAGATCGCGAAGAAGGCAGGCGACAGCTTCGTCCCGGCCGAGCGGATCCTCATGGCGCTCGCCATGGTGAAGTCCAAGGCCAAGGAGGCGCTCGACGCCGGCAAGGTCAGCGCGCAGTCGCTGAATGCCGCGATCAACGCCGTGCGCAAGGGCCGCACCGCCGACAGCGCCAATGCCGAGGAAGGCTATGACGCGCTGAAGAAATACGCGCGCGACCTGACCGAGGCCGCCGAGCAGGGCAAGATCGACCCGATCATCGGCCGCGACGAGGAAATCCGTCGCTCGATGCAGGTGCTGTCGCGCCGCACCAAGAACAACCCGGTGCTGATCGGCGAGCCGGGCGTCGGCAAGACCGCGATCGCCGAGGGGCTGGCGCTGCGCATCGTCGATGGCGACGTGCCCGAATCCCTGCGCAACAAGCGGCTGATGGCGCTCGACATGGGCGCGCTGATCGCCGGGGCGAAGTATCGCGGCGAATTCGAGGAGCGGCTGAAGGCGGTCCTGAAGGAGATCGAGGCTGCCGCCGGTGAGATCATCCTCTTCATCGACGAGATGCACACGCTCGTGGGCGCGGGCAAATCCGACGGCGCCATGGATGCGGCGAACCTGATCAAGCCGGCGCTGGCGCGCGGTGAGTTGCACTGCATCGGCGCGACCACGCTCGACGAGTATCGTAAATATGTCGAGAAGGACGCGGCGCTGGCCCGGCGATTCCAGCCGCTGATGGTCGAGGAGCCCACCGTCGAGGACACGATCTCGATCCTGCGCGGCATCCGCGAGAAGTACGAGCTGCATCACGGCGTGCGGATCTCCGATTCCGCGCTTGTCGCGGCGGCGCAGCTGTCGCACCGCTACATCACCGACCGCTTCCTGCCCGACAAGGCGATCGACCTCGTCGACGAGGCGGCGAGCCGTCTGCGCATGGAGGTGGACAGCAAGCCCGAGGAGCTCGACGCGCTCGACCGCTCGATCCTGCAGATGCAGATCGAGGCCGAGGCGCTGCGCCGCGAGGATGACGAGGCCTCCAAGGAGCGGCTGGCGAAGATCGAGGAGGAGCTTGGCGCTCTGACCGAGAAAGCCGATGCGATGACCGCCAAGTGGCAGGCCGAGCGGGATCGGCTCGAAGGGTCGCGCACGCTGAAGGAGCGGCTCGATCGCGCCCGCGCCGAGCTCGACATCGCCAAGCGCGAAGGCAACCTCGCCAAGGCGGGTGAGCTCAGCTACGGCGTCATCCCGCAGCTCGAGCGGGAGCTGAAGGCGGCCGAGGAATCGGATGACCCGCTGATGGTCGAGGAGGCGGTGCGTCCCGAGCAGATTGCCGAGGTGGTGGAGCGCTGGACCGGCATCCCGACCTCGAAGATGCTCGAGGGCGAGCGCGAGAAGCTGCTGCGCATGGAGGAGGAGCTCGGTCGCCGCGTCATCGGCCAGCACACCGCCGTGCGGGCGGTGGCCAACGCGGTGCGCCGCGCGCGGGCCGGTCTCAACGACGAGCACCGCCCCTTGGGGTCTTTCCTGTTCCTCGGACCGACCGGTGTCGGCAAGACCGAGCTCACCAAGGCCGTGGCCGAGTATCTCTTCGACGACGACCAGGCGATGGTGCGCATCGACATGTCCGAATTCATGGAAAAGCACGCGGTGGCCCGGCTGATCGGCGCGCCGCCGGGCTATGTCGGCTATGACGAGGGCGGGGTGCTGACCGAGGCGGTGCGGCGCAGGCCCTACCAGGTGATCCTGTTCGACGAGGTCGAGAAGGCGCATCCGGACGTGTTCAACGTGCTGTTGCAGGTGCTCGACGATGGCGTGCTCACCGATGGGCAGGGCCGCACGGTCGATTTCAAGCAGACGCTGATCGTGTTGACCTCGAACCTCGGCGCGCAGGCGCTGAGCCAGCTGCCCGACGGGGCGGATTCGGGGCGCGCCAAGCGCGATGTGATGGACGCGGTGCGGGCGCATTTCCGGCCCGAGTTCCTCAACCGGCTCGACGAGACGATCATCTTCGACCGGCTCGGCCGCGACGACATGGCGGGCATCGTCGAGATTCAGCTCAAGCGGCTTGAGAAGCGTCTGGCGAACCGCAACATCACGCTGTCGCTCGACGAGTCCGCGAAGAAGTGGCTGGCCGATGAGGGCTATGACCCGGTCTTCGGAGCGCGTCCGCTCAAGCGGGTGATCCAGCGGGCGTTGCAGGACCAGCTCGCCGAGATGATCCTCGCGGGCGACATCCGCGACGGCCAGGAGGTGCAGGTCAGTGCCGGTGCCGACGGTCTGATCGTCGGAGACCGGGTATCGGGCAGCAACCGGCCCAAGCCCGAGAGCGCGGTGCTGCACTGATCCGCGCGTACCGTGTGAGCAGGCCCCGGCGGAGCGATCCGCCGGGGCCTTTGCGTGCCGGAGCCTCTCGGCCGGGTCACGCGGTTTTCATCCCAGGTTACGGGTTTCGCCGGTGTTTCAACGCCATCGTGACGCTGCGAAACATGTTCGCGGTCTAGAACGTGTCTATGTCGAACCCTGCCCGACCGAGGAGAGAGCCCGATGGCCTATCGCTGGACCAACGACCTGACCCGCGCCGACGCGACACCGCGCGGCCTGTTCCTGAATCGCCGTCAGATCATGGCCGGGGCAGGGGCGCTGGGCCTTGGCGGTCTTGCCGGGCCAGTCGGGGCGCAGGAGGCTCTCGAGCCCAACAGCTTCGAGGAAATCACCACCTACAACAACTACTACGAGTTCGGTACCGGCAAGGCCGATCCGGCCAAGAATGCCGAGGCGCTTGACACCACGGACTGGCAGGTGACCGTGGACGGGTTTGTCGACAATCCGGGCACCTATCCTCTCGCCGAGCTGATCGGCGGGCTCGCGGTCGAGGACCGTATCTACCGGCTGCGCTGCGTCGAGGCCTGGTCGATGGTGGTGCCGTGGCAGGGGATCGAGCTCAAGGACATCCTCGACCGCGCCGGCGTGCAGTCGAACGCGCGCTACGTCGCCTTCGAGACGGCGGTCCAGCCCGACAACATGCCCGGGGTGCGCCGCGGCGTGCTCGACTTTCCCTATGTGGAGGGGCTCAGGCTCGACGAGGCGATGCACCCGCTGACCATCATGGCGACCGGGCTTTATGACCAGCCGATGCCCAAGCAGAACGGCGCGCCGATCCGGCTCGTGGTGCCGTGGAAATACGGGTTCAAGTCGATCAAGTCGATCGTGCGGATCTCGCTGGTGGAAGAAGAGCCCGTCACGACCTGGAACAGCCTCGCGCCCTCGGAATACGGCTTCTATGCCAATGTGAACCCTACCGTCGACCATCCGCGCTGGAGCCAGGCGACCGAGCGGCGCATCGGCGGCGGGCTGTTCTCTTCGCGGCAGGACACGCTGATGTATAATGGCTATGACGAGGTCGCCTCCCTCTACGAGGGCATGGATCTGAAGGCGCAGTTCTGATGGCCCGCCCGCTCACCCCCGCGCAGCGGATCAACGGCGTGCTGCGTCGGGTCCCGGCGTGGCCTCTCTATGTATTGGGCGCGATCTGGGCGGGTTTCCTGTTCTGGCAGGCGCTGACCGGGCGGCTCGGGGTCGAGCCGATCAACGCGCTCGAGCGGGAGTATGGCGACACGGCGCTGAAGCTTCTGGTCGCCGGCCTCGCCGTGACCCCCTTGATGAAATACACCCGCGTCAGCCTGCTGAAGTTCCGGCGCGCGATCGGGCTGCTGTGCTTCTTCTTCGTGCTGGCGCATTTCTCGGTCTGGGCGCTTCTGGACGTGCAGAGTGTTGGCCGGGTCTGGGCCGACATCCTGAAGCGGCCCTACGTGACCGTGGGCATGATCGCTTTTCTCGGGCTGATCCCGCTGGCCCTGACTTCGAATGACTGGTCGATCCGCAGACTGGGCCGCAATTGGCGGCGGCTGCACCAGCTGGTCTACGGCATAGCGATTCTGGGCGCGGTTCACTACATCTGGCTCGCAAAGGGCTTTCAGATCGAACCGCTGGTCTATCTCGGGCTGATCCTCGGACTGCTGGCGACTCGGATTCGCTGGAAATCGCTGTTTCAGCAACGGCGCGCCCCGGCCTGACAGCCGACCGGCAATGTCGAATTGCCGAATATTGCGCATGATGGCGGCTGAAGACCGTCAGACACTCCCGAAATGACGCTCCATTCACAACATCATGCCAGTTTTGCGAGCGGGACAGAAAAGTTGAGATTTGCGCTTGCGGCCTCCGGAACCTTTCCCTAAATAGCCCCTCACCGGCGGCGCAGAGATGCACTGACGGTCACGAAATTCCGAAGGGGGCTGGGCGGCGCGCCGGACGTTAGGGTGCGGTTGTTTGGTTTTCTTCTCGCTCTTTGACATCGCAGATATCTGAAGAGATATGCGGGCGGCTTGGTTCAGTTCG
>NZ_JAPWGO010000110.1 GCF_027213785.1 Limimaricola sp. G21655-S1
GGGCCACCTGCTGGCCGATGTAGTTGTCCTTGCCCACGGTGCGGCCGCTCGCCTCGACGCCATAGATGGCGCCGAGCGCCACCTCGGGGTAGTGGCAGAGCACGGCGGTCACCTTGGGGTGCTGGTGTAGCAGCTGGGCGATGGTGTCGGCGGCGCTGCGCTGGGTGCGCTCGCACTCCAGTACCCATTCAGGTTTGAAGGGCAGGCCATATTGCAGCAGGCTGGCGCAGTAGCCACCTATGCGCTCGGCTCGGGTGAGGGAGTCGGCCCGCCCGCCGACGTAGGCGATATGGCGGTGGCCCTGCTCGATCAGGTAAGTGGTGGCCTGCTTGGCGGCGTGGGTGTTATCGGGGCCGATAAAGTCCACATCATCGCGATAG
>NZ_JAPWGO010000111.1 GCF_027213785.1 Limimaricola sp. G21655-S1
GTGCCATTCTCCCTGGCAAGGTGGCGCTTTCTATATATGAAATCAGCAGATGAATCCATATATGTACTCCCTATATAAAGAGGAAGTGGCAGCGCATAAATCAAGACGCGTCGTGAGTGAGACCGCAGGATATGGAAAAGGGGAGCTTGGCTCCCCTTTCAGTCAATCTCTCAACCCGGCTTATTGCTGCTGGATAACCCAGATCTGGAAGGCTTTGCGGGTTTCCGCATCGGCCTTGTTGTACCAGTTTTGCAGCTGGGTCAGGGCTTCCGGATTGCTTTGAGCCTTGCTGGGGGCAACCTGAACCGGTGCGCTGGCGGCAGCCATCACGGCAGCAGTAGAGACGGCCACCGCTTTGGGCTGGTTGAAGGCTTTACC
>NZ_JAPWGO010000112.1 GCF_027213785.1 Limimaricola sp. G21655-S1
CTATGGGGCTTCATGCTGTTTATGCATTGCTCGAAGTGAAATCTAAAGTGCTTGTTATCGACACTTGCCCCCAGAGCAATATTTCTTCTGCTCTTGGTGTGGCTCGCGGTGAAGCGGAGGCCTCTAGTTCTGTGCATCTTTTCTCTGGAAAGTGCCCCGAGCCCATTTTGACCAAATCCGGTGCCCACCTGATTCCAGCGTCACGGATTCTGGAAAAAGTAGAGGCGATGGATCAGGCAACAGCCATTACTGACTTTCGTAATGCGGTTCGGAAAATGGTTAAAGATGGCGTCTTTGATTTCTGCGTCATTGATACCCCGCCTTCAATTGGCGTTCGCCTGAGAGCTGCACTTGCGGCTGGAACCAGCGTTG
>NZ_JAPWGO010000113.1 GCF_027213785.1 Limimaricola sp. G21655-S1
AGCAGTACCAGATGATCGCCCCCCAGCACGAACCAGCGGGCTTGTTCAGTCAATGACATACGCATCAAGACTCTATGTGGAAAAAGGGGCATCCCGCCCCATCGAGGCACCATCTTACGACCGCCGGCACCGGATGACGTCCCCGCTCGCATCGATTGCGCTGTTCGCCAACCCAGATGAACCCGGCAATTAAAGAGGCCGCCCGAAGGCGGCCTGCTGTCAATCGTTCTCTCGCTGCGCCGCTCAGGCATCGCCCATCGCCAGCAGGGAGGCGTTGCCCCCCACCGCCGTGGTGTTGATGCTGCGGGTCTTCTCGGTGACGAAACTGCTCAGATAGTGGGGGCCGCCGGCCTTGGGGCCGGTGCCGGA
>NZ_JAPWGO010000114.1 GCF_027213785.1 Limimaricola sp. G21655-S1
GCTCCGGCGGAAATCCTGCATTCCTGGGTCGAGGTCGAACTGGATGGTGATTGGCTGAACCTCGAAGGGTTCATTCTTGACAGCCCATATCTTCAAGCGATCCAAGCCGCTTTCCCGGGCCGGGAAAGTCTGTGCGGCTATGGTGTCGGCACGGATCGCCTTGACGCGCCGCAGGTCGGGTGGACCGGTGAGGATACCTACATCCAGAAGACCGGGATTACCCGTGATCTCGGAACCTTCGCTTCACCCGACGATTTTCTCGAGAACCGAAAACAGGCGATCGGCCGCTTCAAGGAGCAGCTGTATCGCCATGCGATCCGCCATTGGATGAACGCGCGGGTGCGCAAGATCCGGAATGGTGATGTCCCT
>NZ_JAPWGO010000115.1 GCF_027213785.1 Limimaricola sp. G21655-S1
GCTCCGGCGGAAATCCTGCATTCCTGGGTCGAGGTCGAACTGGATGGTGATTGGCTGAACCTCGAAGGGTTCATTCTCGACAGCCTATATCTTCAGGCGATCCAAGCCGCTTTCCCGGACCGGGAAAGTCTGTGCGGCTATGGAGTCGGCACGGATCGCCTTGGCGCGCCGCAGGTCGGGTGGACCGGTGAGGATACCTACATCCAGAAGACCGGGATTGCCCGCGATCTCGGAACCTTCGCTTCACCCGACGATTTTTTCGAGAACCGAAAATAGGCGATCGGCCGCTTCCAGGAGCAGCTGTATCGCCATGCGATCCGCCATTGGATGAACGCGCGGGTGCGCAAGATCCGGAATGGTGATGTCCCT
>NZ_JAPWGO010000116.1 GCF_027213785.1 Limimaricola sp. G21655-S1
TGGTGCCCGTCACACCGCCTGCGCCGCCACCCAGAATGGTATTGAGGGTCTCGGAGGCGTGCACGGTGGTGCTGCAAGCCAGCAAGGCGCCCAGCAGTGCCAGTGCGCGAAGAACACGCGAATTCATTTCCATGGGTACTCCTGTCAAACCTGATTAATATTCAGCGGCACTATACAAAGCGCCACGGGGTTCGCCAGCCAGCAGAAATGAGGGATGCGACAGTCAATGGCCGCACGGCCACCGCCCAGAATGGAAAAGTAAAATCAAGCGATTGAATTTAAAGATTAAAATCACCAAAAAGCCAAACTATTACGGCAAGGAGACCCACAATCTGGTTGTCGTGTCCCGGCACAGACCCGCCGCTCT
>NZ_JAPWGO010000117.1 GCF_027213785.1 Limimaricola sp. G21655-S1
ACACCATGTTGAGCAATGCAGACGCCGTTTTCATGTTTTTTTTAAAAAATTCGAGCAGCATTTTCGCAATATCCCCTGCGGCGCAATAACTGCTCGTGAAATATTTTCCAGTCATTATATTAAAATACTGAAAACAGAAAACGTTTATCCACGATAAATAATTAGATGAGTGTTTGAATAATAGTCTTTATTGCTATGTCAGTGATCGCCCGCGATCAGTTTGGCAACCAATGAACCTTTCATGGCCCCTCGTGACAAGCCGTTCAAAAATCCGCCACATCCGGTGCCACATTCTGGTATGATGCGCGGCCTTAGCGCTCGCGCATCCCCGTTTTCTCCGAAATAGAGTCCTTTTGTGAACAAC
>NZ_JAPWGO010000118.1 GCF_027213785.1 Limimaricola sp. G21655-S1
TCAGATCGCCTCGCTCCACCACAGTTTCTCCAACGCCGAACTGGTTGCCGAACTGAAGGCGGTCTCCGAGCATTTGCGTCTCACCTCCCGCCTCGACGGCCTGACCGGCATCGCCAACCGCGCCCATCTCGACGACTCTCTGGAGCGGGCCTGGCGGCGCTGCCATCGCGCCCGGGCGCCGTTGTCGCTGGTGCTGGTGGATGTGGATTACTTCAAGCAGTTCAACGATCTCTACGGCCATCAGCTGGGGGATGACTGCCTGCAACAGGTGGCGGGCTTGCTGGCCGAGGTGGAGCGGCGCGAGGACGATCTGGCGGCCCGTTACGGTGGCGAAGAGTTTGCCTTGCTGCTGCCCTGCAC
>NZ_JAPWGO010000119.1 GCF_027213785.1 Limimaricola sp. G21655-S1
GGCACTTAACGGCCGAGTTCGGAATGGGATCGGGTGTTTTGCTCGTGCTATGGCCACCAGACCGAGGAAAGAACATCTTGTTGGTGGCCTACCGCCCGGAGGGCTGCTTGAGGCCGGTACGGCCTGTCGCGTGCTCCGATGGGAGGTCACCATATCAGCCGCCCTGCCCTTGCGGGGAGCGGTGTTCCAGGTCGTCGTACACCGTTTTGGTGCGTATGGTTTCGGATCCAGCCTTGCTGTTTCTGGATCGGATCAAGCCTATCGGACCATTAGTATCGATCAACTGAACGCGTTGCCGCGCTTACATCTCCGACCTATCGACGTGGTGGTCTACCACGGTCCTCGGGGATACCTTG
>NZ_JAPWGO010000011.1 GCF_027213785.1 Limimaricola sp. G21655-S1
TGCGACAGCGAGAAGGAGGCGCGCAAGATCGCGCGGGCGCTCCTCGAACGCCGGCTCGCCGCCGCCGTCCATATCCGCAGGATCGACACGCTCTACCGCTGGGAGGGCGAGATCCACGACCATCTGGAATGGCGGCTGGACATCAAGACGGTCGAGGCACGCTGGAACGAGGTGGTCGCGGCCATCACCGAGTTGCACAGCTACGAAGAGCCCGCGATCTTTTCGACCCATATCCACCGCATCACGACCGGCGCGCTCGACTGGCTCGAAGAGAACTGCGCCGAGTGATCGCGGGCGCCGGGCGCGCCGTTTCGTCCCGGCCTTATCCGGCATTTGACAGGCATTGTTCATCCCGCCGGCCCCACGATCTTGAATGGGCGCTCGGTCATGCGGTTGTGGGCATTGGAAAAGACCGAGGCATCCCAAACCATCTGTCGGTGGGCAGGCGACGCAGTATCCGCGATGCCCCCCGTCCATCTCACCCCTGACAAGGTCGCACCGAACAGGAGCGAGTGGAGCACGGTCATCGTCCCGTAGTTGATGTCGGGCGTGGGCGGTACGCTCGTCGAGATGCATGCAGTGGGAATGAACGACGGCGGATCACGTCCAATCCGGATGACACCTGACCTAAGGGAGCACCGCTTCGGTGTAGGTTACTCTCTCGAACGGTCAGGAGAGCGGATTCATTGTCGACCCCAGCGCTGCAGCGAAGAAGAATGACCCGGGCCAAGTGCAGGGCAGGAAGAGCAACCAGGGCGGTCGAGGCCCTCGCCAATCTCTTCGATCGCGAGCTGCGGTCCCGCCAGAAAGGAGGCTTCGACGATGAGGGCGACGTTCGACGCGGACCACCTGCTCGAACTCCTGGCCCTTTCGGAAACCGCGAGAACGCGCCGGCCGACCTATGCCCAGCTCTTCGATCCCACACTCTGGCGCGCCGACTTGGAGGCCGCGGGACGCGCTGCAGCGATGGAGGGGCTTCGCACGGATGTTTGTCCGAACCCGACCATTGACGACCTCGACTGCACCAGGATTCCGCCGGGGCTGATGCTGGCTGGTGACGAAGGTATCTATTTCATGACGAACGCGGTCTCCCCGGAAATGGAGGCGCTTCGCGCTCGAGGCCGTCATGTCGCCTACGCTCGCGAGGCCGATCCCACCTGGATGCCCTGCAAGGACGTGCGGCATGCCCAGCATACCATCTTCGGCCGAGAGGACGGGGTCGAGTTCCTCGGAGCGGAGCAGCTGCAAAGGGGACTCGTGCCGGGATCGCTCTACGAGATCCACATCACCGCCAAGGCAATCGTCCTGCCGAGCTTGAAGGGGGCCTTCAAGGGAGCGCTTTGCCCTGACCGGCATCCGGGAACAGCGATACGCGATACCCGCCGCTGACCGCCCGACACGAGTATGTGTCCATTGGCAGAAGCTAAAGGGGATCCCACCGGCTGCAGAGCATGAATGCGATTATGGGGCGGCCGCGGAGAGTGCCGTCCGAAGTAATGAGCCCATCTCGGGGGGCGAAGAGCTTCAGCGGGGGCAGGACATTCCCGCCACGTGCCGTTTCCTCGAAGAGCGGGGGCCAGCCGATTGACACCTGGCCAGCCCCCCAGAACAGCCCGGATGAAATCCGGGTTACTGGGCATTCACCTCGCCGTCAGCGTCGGCATCGGCATCGGCGCCAGCATCGGCATCCGTATCGGTATCGGTATCGGTATCGGCAGCGTCGTCTTCCTGACCTTCAGTATCCAGACCCGTGTCTTGTTCCAGATCCGTATCTTGGGTCTCTTCGTCGCCCGCGCCTTCTTCGACAGGCTCGCCGTCCTCGTCGTTGCCTTCCCCGTCGGTATCCTCGCCTTCCTCGATGAAGCCTTCGGTTTCCGTATCATTCGGATCGATCGCGGGTTCGTCTTCCTCGACCGCGTCCCGCTCCTCATCGTCCTCCGAGGCCGAACGGGACTCGGGATCGGCCACATCGGGCGAAGGCATGGGCTCGATGACCACGACACCGTCAGCCACGCCCTCGGGCACGGCGAACATCACCATCACCGGCGCCCCGTCTCGCATCACCGGGGCATCCACATCGGTCATCTCCGGCCCGAAATCGAAGGTGCCGTTGTCGTTATTCTCGACATGCAACATGGCCATCAATTGAGTTCCGGCAGGCAGCGCCTCCGGAATCGTCACCGCCACGTCGGCATTTTCGCCGGCAGTCACCGAGGCATGCCCCAGCACTTCACCGGCCGTGCCATCAGCAGCGACGGCATGCACGACGATGTAGCCGTCCTGCAGCGCGGTGATGAGCGGGAAGGTCACGGTGGTCTGTCCGTCCACCATCGACATCTGCATCATCGCGTCTTCGGTGACCACGATCATCGTTTCGTCATCCTGCGCCAGGGCCCCCCCGGCCATAAGCGCGGAGAGAGCGGCAGCACTTGCAAAGGCCTTGATCATCGGAACCTCCATGATGAATCTGCGCGCATAACTCGCCACGGTCAGCTTGGTTCATCAGGGCGCTCGGCATACTCATCTCCGGCCCCGCGCGGCGATCGGCAGCGCGCTCGCCTTGCTGAGAGCCGTCTCAATATCAGTGAAGGCGCACCCCATCGCCCACACCGAAACCTCTCGCTAATCCCTGCGGTGGCTGCGCGCCGTTTCGCGCACCTTGGCCGACGGCATGACGGTGCGCCTCTGCAGCCGAGCCTGCCTGAACGGCCGACCAGCGAGACGCCCGCCGAGGCATGGCACCGTCCAGATCCACGCGGTCCGCCGGCCAGTGATCTCCCGTAGGAGACCAAGCTCCGTCATCGCGTCCAGCAGGGTCAGCGCGGTGCGGATCGGCACGCCTCTTGTCTGGGCAAGCAGCGCCGAACTCAGCGCAGGCGCGGTGTCGCAGGTCTGGACCGCATCGGACCCCCTCGGCTCTGCTCGGCGAAGCGCTTCGAGAAGCTTCCCTCGCCGGGCTCCGGTCGGTCCTGCCCAATGGCGCGACAACGCTCTTCCAGCTTGAACCCAACGATGCCGGCGGGGGCGGTCACATCACCAATGCCGCTCTCAAATCAGAATGCACAGTCGACAGCCGCGCGCCAAGCGCGGTTCAGCCGTTCATCCCGGCCGCATAGGCAGTGCGCGATGGACGATGCAAGTTCACCCGCTTGTCATAGCCGCAATTGCAGTTCGGGCATTTCAGGTTGAAGGCATGCCGCGCGAAGCTCCGGTGCCGCTCGTTGAACAACAGCTCAGAAAGCCTGTGCTCGTGCAGAGAGCCGAGCTTGAAAGTGACGAAGCACATCTGAACCGTCCCGTCTGGTCCGATCCAGAGCATGTCATGGCTGGTGCAGGGCAACCGCATTGCGGATTTGCGGATCAACCAGTCGGGAATCGAACGGATACCCCGTTCCGTATTGCGGATGAGACCGGGGTCGCGCTGCTTTTCCTCGAGCAGGATCGAGGCGACCTCCTCCAGGATCGGGCGATCCTCCTCTTCGAACCAAAAGCGCTGTTCGCTTTCACGCTCGGGTCTCACGAAATAGGGGAGGGAGTAATGGATAAGGTTTATATAGACTTGCATCTGGTGGTCACGCGCGAACTGCAATGTCCGCCTGACGCTGTCGGGTCGTCCTGTGCTGCGCATCAGCAGCCAATCCAGTCCCATCGGCAATGTGTCGACCCCATGCCTTGACCGTGTCGCGGCCAGCGACCTGCTCAGGGCCTCGAAGGCTCCGGGCCTCTGGACGTAGGCGTCGTAATCCTCCTCCAGCCCGTAAAAGCCGATCGAGACCCGCTTGAGCCCAGCCTCGACAAGCCGATCTATCTTCTTGTCGAGCAGCAGGCCATTTGTCGTGACATACATGTTCAGCCCGTGATGAGCGATCCGCTCGACATACTTGTCGAGGTCGCGATGCAGAAGCGGCTCGCCGCCATAGAGCCGGATGGTCCCGATGCCGAGTTCCTTGCAGTCGTCGATAAGCTTGGCGCCAACCTCCCACGGAAGCTGATGGCTTGGCATGAAGTCCCGGCCGTAGCTGCAGGCTCCGCAGCGCAGGTTGCAGTTCGCAGTCAGGCTGAGGAAGACCTCGTGCGGGGCCGGTCGCACCACCTTATCGGTCACCTGCGCCAGCGAGAAATGTGCGATGCGCATCTGCTCTCTGAGCAGCTTGACCGGGGCGTAAAGTGGTGATCCGCGCAGGGCCTTCTTTACCTGCCTCTCGATCCTGTTGCTGTTGACCATCAAACCGTCCCCCTCGAAAAAACACACCTGTCACGAAGTCACTCTGTCAGGGCGCAGCCCCCCCGGTATGGACGAGGGCAAGCGACCCGCCAGCGCCCGTTCGTAAAGTCTGACAAGATCTCGGCTCCAATCGTCGAGACGGTGATGCTGCTCCACCTTGAGGCGGGCGGCTCGTCCCAGATCGCAACGCTTGCGCGGATCCCCAGCCAGCTCGTACATGGCCGCCGCCAAGGCCTCCGCGTCCTCCATCGCGACGCAGTAGCCGACCTGCCGATCGACCAGCGCCTCGGCGGAACCAGCAGGGGTAACGATGACCGGCATCGCATGAGCCATCGCCTCGAGCAGGGCGATGGACAGGCCTTCATCGCGCGACGCACTCAGATAGACGTCATGCGTGATCATGAGCCGGGAAATATCGCTGCGCGGACCCAGAAAGCGAACCACGGACTCCAGTCCCAGATCGCGGCTGAACGCCCGTAGACGAGAGGCTTCGCTGCCCTCGCCGGCGATCGAGAGACGAAACCTGATGCCGCGATCCAATAGGTGCCTAGCGGCCACCAAGGCGGTCTCAACACGTTTCTCAGGAGCCAGGCGGCCGACCACGAGGAAGGCCACCGGCTCGGACGCATCGCGACCGGCGGCGCGGCCCGCCTCGATCATGGCTAGAGGGGGAGCAGGTGGGGCGGGATTGGCAAGCGTCGCGATCGGCAGAGATCCCAGCCGATCACGATTGTCGCGGGCAACGCTGTCGGAGCAGGCCGTCGCGCCCCGGCTGCCGGCCCGGAGCGCCATGCTCTCGGCCAGGTCGCGCAGCCCGTCGACGCCGCGGCGTCCGGGACTTGGCAAGTGCAGCCCGCCTATCACCGGAACGCCGGCGATGGCGCCCGCGATCGGGGCCAGAGTGTTCGCGCGTCTCAAATGGGCGTGGACGAGATCGACCTTGGCGGCCCGCAGTTCGCGGGCCAGCCGCCAGATCATCAGCCCCACCCTGCCCCGCTCAGGAGACAAATGGGCGACGGATACGCCCGCCGCGCGCAAGCGGTCGCAATACCCGGTGCCCGCAGGAGGAGAAAGAACAATCACCCGTAGCTTCAACCCGGCTTGGGGCCGCTGACCGGCGAGCTGGACCAAAAGCTCCTGCGTGCCGCCGCATTTCAGATTTCCGATCACCTGCGCAACATGCAAAGACGTCATGGTCCAAAACACTTTTCCAGCAATCGCAACAAAATCACATATCGGCATTAACGAGAGATCGGAAAAGAGAACCACTCGCCATCAGATCGCTATAACAACCCGATTCAATTTCACGACCGTCGGCAATTACGATAATCGTGTCACATTTTCGAACCGAGCTCAACCTATGGGCGGCAATGACGACCGTCGTTTTTCCGCGTAAAGACGCAACAGCCGCATTCAGCTCGGCCTCGCTCAGCGCATCGAGCGCGCTGGTGGATTCGTCCATGACCAAGAGATCCGGCTCGCGATACACGGCGCGAGCGATGCCGATGCGCTGGCGCTGGCCGACAGAGAGATTGATCCCCCGCTCATGCAACTTGGTGTCGTATCCGTCCTGCAGATCCGCGATGAGTGGATCGAGTCCCGCAAATGCCCCCGCCCGCCAAATGCGATACTTCGAATGGTGGTCATCATTAAGTCCAAACTCGATATTCTCCCTGATAGACCCTTGGACCAGTGAGATTTCCTGCGGGACGTAAGCTACGCGTTTCCGCCATTGGCTCCTGTTTCGGTCGTCAATGGATGTGCCATCCACGGAAATACTCCCCGATGCCGGAGTCAGCAGACCAGCCATCAGGTCGAGTATGGTGCTTTTGCCCGCGCCCGTCGCACCCACAATCCCCACGAAGGAACCTGCTGGGACGGTCAGGCTCAGGTCTCGGATCGCGGGCTGCCGAGAGCCAGGGTACCAATAAGAAATCCCTTTCAACTCGAGGGCTCTTTCCAGCCTCGGCGCGGTACGCACATCGGCTGCCCGCGCTCCCTCGAACTCTGCTTTGCTAAGGTCAGCCCATAGCGCATCGAGGGACGGCAGATCCGTACGCAATGCCGTGGCGGCAGCGTAGACGCGCTGCAATGCCGGTATAAGCCGGGCCGCCGCGAAGGCGTAAAGGACCACTAGCGGGAGAGCGCCGCTCGAATGTGCCCCTTCACTCAGCGACCAGATCACCAGCAGGATCATGGTGCCAAACGTCAATAACTCGAGGACGGATTTGGGAACATCCCGCAATAGCTCCGCCATCGTCTGTGCCTCGTTCTTGCGCCGGTAGGCCTCCTCGAATTTCGCCCGATAAAATCCCTGCATGCCGTACAGCCAGATTTCCCGAGAACCTGCCAATGCTTCGCCAAGGGTTTTCGCCGCCTGGGCGTTTGCGCGAACCCGCTCGGCACCTAGATGTCGGATGCGGCCGCTCACTACGGAAAATACCGCTCCATATCCGCATCCCAGCAGTAGACCCATGGTGATCGCCGCTGCCGGCTCGACCACGATCAGCAAAAGGACGAGGAAGATCGCGGTGCTGCCATTGGCAAAAAGGCGCACG
This sequence comes from Limimaricola sp. G21655-S1, assembly GCF_027213785.1. GTDB lineage: Bacteria > Pseudomonadota > Alphaproteobacteria > Rhodobacterales > Rhodobacteraceae > Limimaricola. The sequence goes on from NZ_JAPWGO010000011.1 coordinate 6,784, forward strand.
GCGTTCATCATCACCCCGTTCACCACTCTCTCGACCTCAGACTGTATGTTGGAGATGAGACTGGCGGAATGTCGGGTATGAGTTCGATCCAGGGACTTCTGCATGTACTGCGCAAACAGCCGGGACGCAAAGCTCACGCTTTGACCTCTCGCAAACCTCCTCAGGTAGAAAAGACCAAAAATTCGAAGAGATGTAACCACGGAAATGGTTACCAGCGAGCATAGCGCTAGCGCGATCAGGAACTGAGTATCGTCCGAGAACTCGAAAAAATCGTAGGCCTTCGCGAAGCTGGGCTTCTCTTCAATCGAACTCGGATCTGCAGCCACCACCAGGAAAGGGATGACAGACATGACCCCGATCATGTCACCGACACCAATTGCGAGACCAATCGTCAGAGCCATCCACAATCGGCGACGTTCTTGCTGATCGAGCAGCTCTGATATCTTGCCTAACAACTTGAACAAACCCGCTCCCATCCGAGGACTAGGAAACCCACACTGCTTTAAAAAATTCCGATCCGTGCTCTTATACCTCCAGCTGCGTCAATCTCGGAGCACATCGAGCCGAGACGCGTCCGGCGTGCTTTGATGCCACGACCAAGGCCTTTTGGAACGGATGCCGTCTCCATGATAGGTGTCGTTCCAGCGGCGGATTGGATGGCGGTGTTTCCTCGGAACCGACCAAGTCCCGATACAGTGCCGTAACGAATTTGGCGTATCTAGCGTTGGCAAAGGCACTGTAGTGACGCCTGATCAAGCCCAGTTCCTCGATAGGGTAGACGCCTTCGAGATCGATCATGCTCATCGCGCTCCCACAGAGCATGCTGTGTGCATGGCCGAATTGGACGGCGAAATATTTGGTGCCTGCCGTTCTGTCGAGGACCAGCCGAAAGAACGAAGGATCGAAGCTTTTTAGAGGGCGACATTCCTTCATGACATAACCACGGCAAACGCCACGCCCGAATATCAATGCGCGCAACGCGGGGACCGTCCGGATATCATAAAAGCCGCTTTCCAAAGCGCCCATTATGTTGTCTCGACGAATGTAGCTCGCGTTCCATATCTTGTAGTACAGTCGGCCGGTTTCATTGGATTCGGTCGGCCCAGACAGGACCCAGCGCGAATGATCCTGACCGCCGATGTGCCGTCGCACGACCTTGTGCAACGTTAAAGAAGCGACATCTATGTCGGAAAGTTCGAGGTTTGCAATCTGCATGCGACCCCCGCGATGGCGTTTTTCAAGCATAGGTCGACAAAGTTGGATCCGTCAATCTCCAATTTTTGCCATCCGTATCCTATATTATTAACGAACCTTAAACACCTTCGCGCTTCGACTTCCGCTGTCGCCGAAATCCATGGACAAAAAAATATTGTCCGCCCCTGCTCTCACTTCCAAGTACCTGCGTTAATAGTACTCTCGTATTAATACGACCGCATTTCAGGATGGCCGGTGAATGGTGTCGGAATGGATCCACGTTTTTTGGTAGCTGCGTTTGCAGGTTCCGGAATCAGGAACCAGTCCGATGGATACAGTTGCCAGTGCTTCCTTGCGGCGGCGGGGCTCATCCCGGTCCGGATTTGTTGGGAGACGGGCCTGCGGGCGCATTCCTCGGGTTACAACTCGAGGCTTCGGTGCCAAGATCGGCCTCGCCTGGCGACGCGGCCAGGCGAGGGAGGAAAGAACATGAAATTCACCATTTTCGATCCACTGAATCGTTCACAGCGCTTCGACGCGGCCGATGACAAGGGCGTCAACACGTCCGGCGCCCCGACGATCGGCGACGTGATCGCCGCCCGCATGGGGCGGCGGGACCTGATGAAGGGCGCGTTGGGGTTCACCGCCATCGCCGCCACGGTCAGCCCGATGGCGCTGGCCGCCAGCCGCGCCTACGCGCAGACCGGCGAGGGCAGCTTCGATTTCACCGAGATCGAAGCCGGCGTCAGCGAGGACATGGTCGTGGCCGAGGGCTACGACGCCGACGTGCTGATCCGTTGGGGCGATCCGGTCCTGCCCGGCGCGCCCGAATTCGACGTCGACAACCAGACCGCCGAGGCGCAGAACCAGCAGTTCGGCTACAACTCGGACTTCATCGGGACGGTGCCGCATCCCGAGGCTCCGGACGATCCGGACCGGCTGCTGCTCGTGAACCACCATGAATATACCAACGAGGAGCTGATGTTCCCGGGCCTCGGCATCCAGGACGACGCCGAGTTCGCGCAGATGACCGAGGAGCTGGTCAATATCGAGAAGGCCGCGCATGGCGGCAGCGTCATCGAAATCCGGCGCGGCGAGGACGGCAAGTGGTCGGTGGTGCGCGATTCGAGCTACAACCGCCGGATCACCGCCGAAACGCCGATGAAGATCTCCGGCCCCGCCGCCGGTCACGCGAAGATGCAGACCGGGGCCGACCCGGCCGGGACCGAGGTGCTGGGTACCTTCAACAACTGCGCCGGCGGCATCACGCCCTGGGGCACCTGGCTGATGGCCGAGGAGAACTTCAACGGCTACTTCTGGAGCGACGCCCAGGAGCCGCCCGCGACCGAAACCTCGGACGATCCGGCAACGATCCTCAACGCCCGCTACGGCGTGCCGGGCAAATGGTATGCCTGGGGCAAGTTCGACGACCGCTTCAATATCGACAAGGAGCCGAACGAGCCCAACCGCCACGGCTGGATCGTCGAGGTGAACCCGGCCGACCCGAACTCGACCCCGGTCAAGCGCACGGCGCTGGGGCGCATGAAGCACGAGGGCGCCATGCCGGCGGTCAATGGCGATGGCCGGGTCGCGCTGTTCATGGGTGACGACGAGCGGTTCGACTACGTCTATCGCTTCGTCACCGAGGCCGCGCACGACCCCGAGAACCCTGACCCCGACATCCTCGACCGCGGCACGCTCTCGGTCGCGCGTTTCGACGCGGACGGCACCGTGACCTGGCTGCCGCTGATCCATGGCGAGGGACCGCTGACCGCCGAGAACGGCTTCGCCGACCAAGGCGACGTGCTGATCCAGACCCGGCGGGCCGCGGACTTCCTCGAGGCGACGCCGATGGACCGTCCCGAGGACGTCGAGCCGAACGAGCAGACCGGCAAGATCTACGTGATGCTGACCAACAACACGCGCCGCAAGCCGGGCGACGAGAACGCGGCCAACCCGCGCGCCGAGAACGCCTTCGGCCACATCATCGAGATCACCGCGCCGGAGGGCGATTTCGCGGCGGACACCATGCCGTGGGAGATCCTCGTCAAATGCGGCGACCCCTCGGTCGAGGAGGTGGGCGCGACCTTCTCGCCGGCGACGAGCGAACATGGCTGGTTCGGCATGCCCGACAACTGCGCGGTCGACGCGGCGGGCCGGCTCTGGATCGCGACCGACGGCAACTCGGCCGAGGACACCGGGCGCGCCGACGGCCTCTGGGCGATGGAAACCGAGGGCGATATGCGGGGCACGTCGAAGCATTTCTTCCGCGTGCCGGTAGGAGCGGAGATGTGCGGCCCGTGGTTCGTCAACGACGACCAGTCCCTGTTCCTCGCGGTCCAGCATCCGGGCGATGGCTCGACCTTCGACAGCCCCTCGACCCGCTGGCCCGACTTCACGGATGGCATGCCACCCCGGCCCGCCGTGGTCGTGATCCAGAAGCAGGGTGGCGGCCGGATCGGGTAAGGCCCGGACGACTGGCACTCGCCTACCCTCCATTACAAGCAGGTGCGCCGCCCGAGGCGCACCTCCCCACACGCCGGCAGGGAGATGACACCGATAGGCCTTCGGGTTCGATTGGCCACGGGTTCAGCGCTGCCGAATTAGCTCGCCACTAAAGGTGGCTGACCTCGTTCACCGATGATTGCCGTCAAGACGCCCCGCGACGAAGGTCGGCTTCGGCATTGACTGGCCAGCTCGCGGGTATCACGCGCCGAAACCCGCCAGCCATAGATAGAGCGGCAAACCGACCGTGATATTGAAGGGAAACGTCACGCCCAGCGAAAGCGTGAGGTAGATGCCGGACTCGGCCTTGGGCAGCGCGATGCGCATCGCGGCAGGAACCGCGATATAGGAGGCGGAAGCAGCCAGGACCATCAGCAGGAACAGGCTTCCGGTCTGCAACCCGATCATCGATCCGGCGGCCCAGCCCAGCAGCGCGCCGGTGATCGGCATGACCAGACCGAAGGAGAACAGCCCCGGGTTCAGCATGTGCCGGTTGGCCGAGAGGCTCCGGCCGGCGGAGATCCCCATGTCGAGCAGGAACAGGCAGAGGATGCCGACGAAGGGCGTGACGACGAAGGGGGCGATCATCTGCATGCCCTTGTCCTGCGTGACGGCGCCGATCACGAAAGCGCCGGTGAGCAGCAGCACCGAACCATTGGCGAAAAGTTCGCGGGCCGGAACGCCGCCGGTCGCCTCCCGGTCGCCGGAATACCGGTGCGCGATCCACAGCGCCGAGAGGATCGCCGGCACCTCCATGCTGGCGGCGACCGCCACCATGTAGCCGTCGAACGCGACGCCGGACAGTTCGAGCAGGCTGGTGGCGGCGACGAAGGTGACGATCGAGATCGATCCGTAATGTCCGGCCACCGCGGCGGCGTTCATCGCATCCAACCGGGCCATCACCCGAAGCAGCACGAAGGCCAGGAACGGGATCAGGAAGGACAGGAGCAGACCGGCCAGGATGGCGACCAGCAACTCGCTGCGCAGACCATGCTCCGCCAGGCTATGGCCGCCTTTGAAGCCGATCGCCAGGAGCAGGTAGAGCGACATGAACTTCGCGGCCCCTTCGGGAATGGACAGGTCGCTGCGCATGAATGCGGCGATCAGGCCGAGCACGAAGAACAGGATGGTGGGCACCATGAGGTTGCCCGTGAGGGTGTCGAGAACGGCAGACACGGCGAACTCCTTTCGGTTTCGCCCCCATTGCCGCAGAAATCTTCATAGCTTAAATACATTCTATCAGCGCCATCTATAGCTTGGACCTATGCATGAGGCCGACACTCCGCCAGCTGGAATACATCGTCGCGGTGCACCAGCTCGGCAGCTTCAGCTTGGCCGCGGATACGCTGCATGTCAGCCAGCCGAGCCTCTCCAGCCAGATCGCAGCGGTGGAGGCCGATCTCGGCGTGCGGCTGTTCAAGCGAGGGCGCGGCGGAACGCAGGCGACGGCAAAGGGGCTCGAATGCGTCCACCGGGCGCGACGCATCCTGGCGGAGGTCGAGAACCTGCGCAGCGTCATGACCTCCACGCTGCCTTTCGGCGGGCGGTTGCGGCTCGGCGTCCTGCCGTCGATCGGGCCCTACCTGCTGCCGCAGGTGATGCACTCGCTACATCGCGACCAGCCCGAGTTGCGCGTCATCGTGCGCGAGGAGAACACCCTGAGCCTCGACGAAGGCATCCGCAACGGGCGCTTCGATGCCATCATCTCGACGCCCGAGGACCACCCGAACACCCGGCAGCATCCGCTGTTCACCGAAACCCTCTGGGTGGCCGTGACCCCGGATCATCCCATCGCCGCGCTCGATCGTGTCGGCGGCACCGATCTGACAGGCCAGCGCCTCCTGACGCTGGATACGGGACACCGGCTGGCGCGGATCGTCTACGGCCTCGCAGGACTCAGCGGGGGCATCGTGTCGGACGATTACGAAGGCACGAGCCTCGACTCCATCATGCTGATGGCTGCGACCGGCGCCGGTGTCGCGGTGCTCCCCGACCTGTTCGCCCGGCGCCAGGCGATCCACCGGAAGGAAGTCGTCGTCAGGCCGCTGGTCATGCCGGACGCGAACCGGGGCATCAGCCTCTTGTTCTCGGCGGATCAGCCCGCCGACGAAAGCCGCGACCACCTGATCGGCGCCATACGAGACGCGGCGAGGTTGCTCGACCTGGCCGTATCCGAACCGTCGTGAATTGCATGTTCGGCTTGCGTCATGGCCGACATTCCGCTCGGGCGCAGCGATTGCGCCGCCTACCACCCTTCTTCTGAGAAACCATTTTCCGGATCCGGGCATCATCGATAGCGCCACGGAGCGACAGGAATGCAGATGAACGATCGCGCCCGCGCCGCTGCGGGTGTCGTCGAAGGCCCGGTGCAGCGGCATTTCCTTGATGGGCCGATGACCGACATGGGCCATGGCCGCATCGACGCGGCTCGGCCGGGCCGGATCGAGAGCGCGGGACGACGATTCGGTATGCAACACGAAGAGCTGGGCCCGTCCGGGGGTCGAGAAGCTGGAGAAGTGGCTGCGAGCGCCCTGCCCTGCGACCTCATAGGGTCGCGGTACGAGTATCGCGCGCTCCGACCGCCTTCCCTTCAGGCAGCGGGCCACTAAGCTCTTTCGGACGAGCGGGCAGCGTCTAACTGACCTTGGAGAGACCGATATGCGCTTTTGGACCATGATCGGCCTGATCCTCGTCCTGTCCGTCGTCGGGCTCACTTACGAAATCGCCGCCGGTCGTGTCCTTGCCCCGTTCTTCGGAACCTCCCTGGTGACATGGACGACCGTCATCGCCACGGTGCTCGCCGGGTTCTCGGTCGGCAACGCCATCGGGGGGTTCGCCGCGGAGCGCCCGCGCCGGGTCGCCATTCGGCACGTCCGAAGGGCGCTGCTCGCCACGGCCGTGCTGATGGCGCTTTCGCCGACCGTGCTCGCCGCGCTCTATGCCATGGGGGCGCGCGGGACCGGAGGCATGCTGTTCACCGTCTGGGTCGCGTTCTTTCCCGCCTCGGTGCTCGTCAGCTTTCCATCCCCCTTCCTCGCGAAGATGGCCGTCGAGGCCCGGCCCGGGCGGGAAGGCTCGTCTCTGGGCCTCGTGCTGGCGGCAGGCTCGATCGGTGCCATCGCGGGCGCCCTGCTGGCCGGCTTCGTCACCCTGCCGCATTTCGGTTCGGCGGCCACCTTCGCCGCTTGCGGCGCCGTGGCCCTGCTCTGCGTTCCCTTCGTGCGCGGCGGGGCATCCGGCGCCAAGGACGGCGCCGTCGCGACGACCCCGGCCCCGCCCGAGCCGGTCACGCCGGTCTCCATGGCGCTCGCCGCCCTCCTCATGGCCGCGGGCCTGATGAGCGGCCCCGTCTGCCAGTACGAATCCGGCCTGTCCTGCATCGACATCCTGCGCCGCGGCGACACGGTCTATCTTCAGGCCGACCGCACATCGCAGGCGGCGGAAAAAAGCGTCGGCATTGAGGGCTCGCCGGAACTGGTGCTGTCCTACGCGCAATGGCTCTGGGCCCGCATGGACCGCGATCTCGGTTCGGAACCTGCGGTGCTCTTCATCGGCGGCGGCGGCTATACGCTGCCCACCAAGTTGCTGGCCGCGCGACCGGCGGCCCGGGCCGTCGCGGTGGAAATCGACCCCCTCGTCACCTCCGTCGTCAGGGCGCATCTTCCGGCGGCCGGCAGGATGATCGCGCGGACGGGCTTCGACGCGACCCACGCAGGCTCTGGCGGCGCGGCGGATAAAGGCAGGCTCGGCATCGTGCACGAGGATGGCCGTGTCTACATCAACGAGGCGGATCGACGTTTCGATGCCGCCGTCATGGACGCGTTCTCCTCTGAGTCGGTGCCCGCTCATCTCGCGACGGTCGAGACCTATGAACGTCTGCGAGAAATCGTCGACGGCCCCGTCTACGTGAACCTCATCGATGCGCCCGACGGCCCGCTCGTGCGCGGACTGCACGCGATCCTGAGAGACCTTTACCCCCATGTCGAAGCCGTTCAGGGTCCGGTGAGCTCACGCGGACGGGCCAACCTCGTGCTCGCCGCATCGGCGGCACCCCTCGCACCGTTGCCGACAGTGCCTGAGGGCTACGAGACGGTGTCCATATCGCCTGCTCGCGCCTTTACCGACGACCGGGGATGGGTCGGCCATCGCTAGGCCGTCAGCGTCGGAACGCGCCTTTCCAGTTTGCTTACTTCCCGCAACTCCGGACGCCGCCTTCGCCTGTCAGAAAGGCTGCCATCAAAGCTGGATCGCCGAAGTCGGGAAACCTCCTACGCGCGATATGCGCCGATCCAAGCCATAGCAGCCCTCCTGAAATAGACCGGTCCGGTCCGGTGGAGATCCTGCTTCGACGCGGTCGCAACCGTGACATGCCCGGAATGCAGAGGGCCTGATCCAAGACCGACCTGCTTGCGGCACTTGGACCAACTCGATGCTACGAGTGAGCTAGGCCCGTTTACAGGGCGCGACGGCCATGCAGGAACTGCCGGATCGAACGACGAAGGCGCCGCAAGCCGCCCTCTTCATGGGCAACGTTCATCCAAACGGCATCCTCATACCCTCTCACCGCATCCATCCGTCGCCCCATCCGTTCGCATGGTCGTGACCACCCGGACGCTTCAAGGGGATTGCAATGCGCAGCGGACTCGCCATATCACCATCCACATGGATGGTATGGGGATGGCTGTTGGCTAAGCGCGAGAAAACGGCGGAGACCGAAAAGATCACCATCAATCTCGGCCCGGTCGATCTGGGTCGGATCGATCTGCTGGTGCAGGAGGGCTTCTTCAGCAACCGGACCGACTTTATCCGCACCGCGATCCGCACCCAGCTTGCGGCGCAGGCGGGGGAGATCGACCGGTCGGTGGCAAGGCACCGGCTCGAAGTGGGGCTCTACGACTTCCTGCGCGCCGATCTCGAGGAGCTGCGCGACAGGGGCGAGGTGCTGCATGTCCGCGTCGTCGGCCTTGCCCGCTTCGCCCCCGACATCGACCCCGAGCTGGCGCGGCAGACCATCGCCTCGCTGACCGTTCTGGGCGCGCTCCAGGCGAGCCCGGCCCTCAAATCCGCCTTGGCGGACCGGATCAAGTGACGCCCCGAGGGGCTGCGAAAGGACGAGCGAGATGAGTATCGACATGACCGCCGCGATGCGGCGGGCGCTGGCCGCCGTGCGGGCGCAGGACCCGATGGGCGCCACCCGCGAGATCCAGGCCGCGCTTGGTGGCGGCGCGCGGCCCGACCGCCCCGAGCCCGCGGCGACGACCCCGCCCCCCGCCCTGCCCCGCGCCTCGAAATGGCGCCGCGATCCACAGGTCGAGGATGCCGAGATCCTCGACGAAGAGTCCGGCCAGGGCAGCGACGCCGCCGACACCGCCGCGCCCCCCTCCCTGTTCGAGCGCCTGAAGGCGCAGATGAGCGGATGCGTCGATTGCGGCCCCACGACCAATCCGCTGTCCGGTGCATTGCCCAACGCGCTGGCGGGCGCCCTCGCCGGGCTGCCGGGGCAGATGCGGCCTGCCGGGCGCGGCGTCGTGCCGGGCGACGCCACGGTGCCCGAGATGCCCGAGGGGGCGCAATTCCTGTCGCGCAGCCATTCCGGCCCCGAGGGCGCGCGCAACTACCGGCTCTACATTCCCTCCTGCGGTGCCGCGCGGGTGCAGGGCCTCGTGGTGATGCTGCATGGCTGCACCCAGACGCCCGAGGATTTCGCGCGCGGCACCGGGATGAACGCCGCCGCCGAGGCCGCCGATCTCGCGGTGGCCTGGCCCGAACAGACCCGCGACCACAACATGATGTCGTGCTGGAACTGGTTCGAGGCCGGGCACCAGCAGGCCGCGCGGGGCGAGCCGGCGATCCTGGCCGGCCTGGCCTCGGCGCTCTGCGCCGAGTTCGGTGTCGGGCGCGAGCGCTGCTTCGTGGCGGGGCTCTCGGCGGGCGGCGCGATGGCGGCGATCCTGGGCGAGACGCATCCCGACATCTTCGGCGCGATCGGGGTGCATTCGGGCCTGCCGGCGGGTGCCGCGCAGGACATGGTCTCGGCCTTTTCCGCGATGCGGGGCCAGGGCGCCGGTCGCGCCGCCGCCGCCACCGGTCCGCGGCTGATCGTCATCCATGGCGATTCCGACCGCACGGTCGATATCTCCAACGCCGAAAGGATCCTCGGATCGCGGGGCGAAGACGCAGCCCCAGCCGAGGACGAGGCGGCCCGGCCCTATCGCCGCAGGCTTCATAGGGATGCGCAAGGCCGGGTCCGCGCCGAAAGCTGGATCGTGTCTGGCGCGGGCCACGCATGGTCCGGCGGCCGCCCCGAGGGCAGCTATACCGACCCGGCAGGACCCGACGCCTCGAAGGGCATGATCCGGTTCTTCCTGCAGGACGGCTGAGCGAGAGACACCGGCGGCCGGGGGATATTGTCGCGAAATGTATCCCCCGCCCGCCTTGCGATACATGGCGACAAAGCCCGCGTGGCGCCGATCCGCCATGGCTGGCAGGACGGTCCTCGACGAAGGCCCGGGCATCGCAGCCCGGACCAGACCCGAGGACCGATCGCCATGACACCCAAGACCCTGCTTCCCGCCGCCTTTCTCGTGACCACGCTGCTCGGCGCCGGCGCCGCCATCGCCACGGCCCAGAGCCAGCCCGTCGCGGAAACCCCCGAAAGCGCCACGACCCAGGCCCCGGAACGGCCCGGCGTCATCGAGCGCGTCCGCGCCGGCTTTGGCGGCAAGGGCGGGCATCGCCATCATGGCCGTCGCGGCGGCCCGGTGATGCTGCAGCAGATCATCGAACAGGCCGACATGAACGAGGATGGGGCGCTGACCCGGGCCGAGATCGACGCCTTCCGCGCCGCGCAGGTCGAAAGCGCGGACGCCTCCGGCGACGGCGCGCTGGAGATCGCCGAGTTCGAAACGCTCTACAACGCCTTCACGCGCGAGCGGATGGTCGATGCGTTCCAGGCGCTCGACGCCGATGGCGACGGCCAGATCTCCGAGGCGGAGATGGAGAGCCGGATCGACCGCCTCGTCTCGCGGCTGGACCGCGATGGTGACGGCGCGATCGGCCCGGCCGATCGCGGCCGCCGCTGAGCTGGTAGGGGGCCGCAGCACCCGTGAAGGGGTCGAGGATCATGACCGGAGCACGCCGCCTGTTTCGCTTCCTGTCGCGCCGGCATCCGGTCGCGGCCCTGCTGCTGGCCCTCGCGGTCGTGGCGGGGCTCGGCTTCGGGTGGCAGGTCGGCACCGCCACCACCCGGCTTTTCGCCCCGACCCATGCCGAACGGCCGATCGAGCCGTGGATGACGCCGCGCTATGTCGCCCGCAGCTGGGGCCTGCCGCCGTCTTTCGTCTATAGCCTCCTGCCCGTCGACCCGCGGCCCCATGGAGGCCCGACGACCCTCTCGGACGTGCTCGGGGACGGGCCCGAACTGGAGCGGTTCCGGCATCGGATCGAGGCTGCCCGCGCCGAGATGGAGGGTGCCCAGCAATGACCGATACCCTGCTCGCCTTGGTTCCGGTCTATGGCAACTGGCTGGTCATGGTCTCGGTGGCGCTGTCCTGCCTAGCGCTGCCGATCCCGTCGTCGATGCTGGTGATGGCCGCCGGCGGCTTCGCGGCGGCGGGCGATCTGGTCTACTGGCAGCTGCTGGCGGCGGCGCTGGCGGGCTTCGTGGCGGGCGACCAGATCGCCTATCACCTCGCCCGCGCGGGCGGTGCGCCGCTGATCGCGCGGCTCGGGCGCCGACCCGGCCCCGCCGCCGTGCTGGGCGGCGCGCAGGACCTGCTGGACCGGCGCGGCCTGCTGGCGGTGTTTCTCAGCCGCACCGTGCTGAGCCCGCTCGGCCCCTATGTCGGCTACCTCTCCGGCGCGCTCGGGCTCGACCGGTCGCGCTTCAGCGCGGCGGCGGCGGCGGGCGCGGTGACATGGTGCCTAGCCTATAGCTGGCTCGGCTACGCCTTCGCCGAGAGGATCGCAGAAATCGCGGCGCTGATCGCCAATTCGGTCGGGCTGATCCTCGCCTTGGCCGCCACCTTCGGCCTGGCATGGTGGCTGCGGCGCGGCTGGCGGGCGCAGCATCAGGCCGCCTGATCCCGCCGCATGGCGCGGGCCTATCGCGCCGCGTGCCGCCGCGCCGCCTCCGGCCCCGCGATCTCCAGCACCAGCTTGCGGCGCAGCGTTTCGGCGAAGGTCGCGCGGCTTTCGGCGGTGACCATGAAGGCGCCGGGCCCGCCGATGATCCGGCGGGCATATTCCGCCTCGAGATCGGCTCCGGCCCGGCGCCCGTCCTCGGGTCGCAGGATCGGCAGCGCGTTGATCGTGATCCCCGCCGCCAGCACCTCGTCGCGCGCAGCCGCGATCGAGGGCCCCGAGGAATTGCCGATGCTGTCGCCCGAAAAGTCGATCACCGCGCGCGGCGCGTCGATGTCATTGCTCTCGATCAGCCGCTTGCCTTCGAGCAGCGCGCCGCCGATCGCGTTGCGCCCCACGGCGCGCCGCGGCGGCCCGAGCAGCGCATCGGCGAAACCGCGCGCCGCCTCCGGCCCGTCGATGATCGTCCAGTCCGCCACCACCGCCGTGTTCGTCGCCCATTCCACATAGGTGACGGCAATGGTGCCGTAGGTGCTGTCCTCGATCGCCGCGACGACCCGCGGATCGGTGAGCGCCATGGCATAGCCCTGCCGCTGGAACGCCAGCTCCTCGGCGTCGATCGACCCCGAGGCATCGGCCAGCAGCACCAGCTCCAGCCCGGTCTCGCGCCGCTCCTGCGCGAGCGCCGGCCCCGCGAGGACCAGCAAGGCGATGAGAACCCACCGTTTCATGCGCTCCAGCCTAGCGCGATTCCGGCCCGACCGGCGTGCAAATCTCCCAGTGGGCCCCGAACGAGCGGTGCCTTGCCCATTCGCGCGCCGGCTCGGGGGATCGCCGTTCCAATGGCCGGGCATCGCGCGGAACGCCCGGACCAGCCGGACAGGCCCGAAAAGACGGGTTTCCCTTTCGCGCCGCCTCACCTCCCGCCCGCGCCATGACCGCGTTAAGTGACGACAAACCCAGCGCGAGGCTCCGAGATGAAGACCGCATTCACCACCCTGTTCGCCGCCGGACTGGCCGCCGCGCCGGTGCTGGCACAGGATACCGAGATCGAGATCGGCTACATGCCGATCCTGCCGGTGTCGCAGCTCTTCGTGGCGCTGGAGAACGGCGCGCTCGACGAGGCCGGGATCGACGCCGATCTGGTCGAGTTCCAGAACGGTCCGGCCATGGTGCAGGCGCTGCTGGCCGGTCAACTCGACGTCGCCTATCTCGGCATCGGCCCGGCCATGGTGGCGCGCGGACGCGGCGCCGACATCAAGGTCGTGGCCTCCAACATCGTCGAGCAGATCTCGCTCGTCGCGCTGCCGCCGCTGGCGGCGGATTTCGAGGGCGCCGACGCTGCCACCGCCTTCGCGGCCTTCGCCGCGCGAGAGGGCCGCAAGCCGGTGATCTCGACCTTCCCCACCGGCTCGGTGCCGGAAACCGTGCTGCAATACTGGATGCGCGAAGAGGCGGGCATCGATCCCGAGCTGATCGAGATCATCCATCAGGGCACGGCGCAGGTGCAGCAGGCGCTGCTGACCGGCGCGGTCGATGGCGCCGCGATCCTCGAACCGGTCGTCTCGACCACGCTGGCCCGGATCGAGGGCGCCGAGGTGGTGGCTGCGGGGGCGGAGATGTTCCCCGATCAGCCCGGCGCGGTGCTCGCGGTCCGCGAGGGGCTGCTGGAGCGGTCGCCCGAGACCGTCGAGGCGCTGGTCGCGGCCCATATTTCCGCGACCGATCTGCTCGCCAGCGACGCCGCCACCGCCGCGCCGATGGTCGCCAAGCATGTCGGCGGCGGCCGTCTCGACCCGGCGGTGGTCGAGGCCGCGATCGCACGGTCCGCGGCGCAGTTCGTCGCCGATCCGAACCGCATCACCGAGGGCACCCGCGCCATGCACGACTTCCAGATCGAGCTCGGCACGCTGGCGCAGCCGGTCGATCTCGACGCGCTGTTCGACCTCGACGTCTTCGAGCGCGCAGCCGCACGATGAGCGCCGCCGCACCGCGCGGGATCCGGCGCGCCGCGTTCGGCGCCGCCGGTCTCGTGGCCTTCATCGCGCTGTGGAAGGCCGCCGGGAGCTTCGGCTGGACCACGCCCGGCACCATGCCCGACCCGTTCCTGGTGCCGGCCGCGATCCGCGACGAGATCGTCTCGGGCCGGCTGCTGCCGGCCATCGGCTCCTCGCTCGTGCACTACGTCTGGGGGCTCGGCCTCGGCTCGCTGCTGGGCATCGCGGTGGGTCTCGCCACCGCGACGCTGCCGCGGCTCGACGCGGCGCATGCCTGGCTGGCGCGGATCCTGCGGCCGATCCCGCCGCTGGCCTGGGTGGTCTTCGCCATCGCCTGGTTCAAGGTGAGCCATGCGGGCGCGGCCTTCGTGATCTCGATCGGCGTGTTCTGGGTGAATTACTTCGCCACCTACGCGGCCGTGCGCAACGTCGATCCGCGCTACCACGAGCTGGCCCGCGCCTTCGGCCAGGGCGCCTATTTCAAGCGGCACCGCTCGGTGACCCTGCCCGCCGCCTCGCCCGGCATCCTGTCGGGGCTGCGCACCGGCGTCGGCCAGGCCTGGATGACGCTGATCGCGGCCGAGCTTCTGGGCGTGCCCGGCATGGGCCAGGAGATGAACGCCGCCGCCGGCGTCGGCGCCTACGAGGCGGTGGTCGTCTACATGCTGGCGATCTCGGTGGTCTACACCCTGTCCGACGCGTTGTTCTCGCTGATCGAGGGGAGGCTTCTCGCATGGCGCCCGTCCTGACCGCGCGCGGGCTGAGCCTGCGCTTTCCCGGGGCCGAACGCCCGACGCTTCAGGAGTTCGACCTCGACATCGAGGCGGGCGGCTTCGTGGCGCTGGTCGGCGGCTCGGGCGTCGGCAAGTCGACGCTGCTGCGCGCCATCGCCGGGCTGCTGCCGCCCGATGCCGGCACCATCGATCTCACCAGCCCGGTGCGGCCGGGCCAGCGCCGCCGCGCCATCGTGTTCCAGGACGGCCGCCTGCTGCCCTGGCGCACGCTCAGGCGCAACGTCGAATACGGTCTCGAAGGTCTGTCGCTCAGCGCCGGCGAGCGGCGCGAACGGGTCGACGAGGTGCTGCGCCTGACCCGGATGGAGCATCTCGCCGATCGCTACCCGCACCAGCTCTCCGGCGGGCAGGTCCAGCGCGGCGGCATCGCCCGGGCGCTGGTGGTGCGGCCCGACGTGCTGCTGATGGACGAGCCCTTCTCGGCGGTCGACGCGCTGACGCGCGGCGCGTTGCAGGACGAGCTGCTCAGGATCTGGTCTGCCTCGGGCGCGGCGATCCTCTTCGTGACGCATGACATCGCCGAGGCGGCGCTGCTCAGCGAACGCGTCATCGTGCTCTCGGGCCAGCCCGCCCGCATCGGCCTCGACCGCCGCGTCGCGCTGCCGCTCGAGGGCCGCCGCGAGGATCCGGGCTTCGCCCCGCTCGTCACCGACATTCAGGAGGCCCTGTGACATGGCCCTGCGACTGCTGATCCACGCGCCGACCGCGGCCGCCCTCGCCCGGGCCCGCTCCAACGCCCGCAACCTGCTGCGCGCCGACCCCACGGCCGAGGTCGAGATCGTCGTCAATGCCGGCGCCGTGGCCACCGCGATCGAAACCGGCGAGGTCGAGCCGCCGCTGCTCCTTTGCGGCAACTCGCTCGCCGCGCAGGGCCTCGCCGTGCCCGAGACGGCGCGCGTGGTGCCCGCCGCCGTGCTGCATATCGCGACGCGCCAGAACGAGGGCTGGGCCTACATGCGGGCCTGATGCGCGGCCCGATCACGGGCACCGCATCGAAACGGGGGAAATCCGCGCCGATCCGCGCTACTATGGCGGCACCAGCCGTCGAGAAGGATCGTCGAGATGGACATCAACAAGGGCCCGGCCAAGCCGGGCATGTATCTGCTCTGGGGCGCGGCGGCTCTGGTCGCGCTCGTCGTGGCCTGGATGCTGGGCGAGGCGATGATCGACCGGATCGCGCCCTCGGCCGAGCCCGAAACCCTGTCGGCGCCGGTCGAATAGGACCCGGGCCCCGATCGGCGCCCGGCCTAGATCAGGCCGAGACGCGAGGCCATGACCGCGGCCTGGGTGCCGTTCGCGGCGCCGAGCTTGTCGCGGGCATTCCTCAGCCGCTGCTTGATCGCGCCTTCGCTGACCCCGAAGTCGTGGGCGATCTCCTTGATCTTCGTGCCGTCGCGGACCGCTTCCAGTACCGCCAGCTCGGCCTGGGTCAGCGCGCCGGCGCGTCCCGGCCCGACATGCAGTGCTGCCACGCGCTCGGCCAGATCCGCCAACTCCGCGTCGTCATATTCGCGGTCCGGCCGGTAGAACAGCCCGTAGCTGCGCCGCCCGTCGCTCTCGCTGAAGGCGACGACGGCGCCGTAACGCAGGCCGAAGGCCCGGGACTGCCGGATGATCTCCTGCGGGTCCGTATCGGCCAGCGCGCTCCAGCGCACCGCGCCGACATGGTCGCAGGACCAGCGCAGCGCCGGGTCGTCGAAAAAGAACCGGCGTCTGGAATAAAGATCGACCCATTCGCGCGGCAGCGCGTTGAGTTCGGTGGCCGGAAACGCGAAGCGCACCCTGAGGGCGACATAGAAGCCGCTCGGCGCGAGTCGCGCGAAATCCTCGGATGCGTCCTTCGATATCAATGTCTTGGCCTGTCGGTTGCGCGGCTTCCATCGAAGCCATTGCGGTTCGCCGATGATGCGATCATGCAGCCGTTCACCCCGGCAGGGCAAACCTTCCGGCGCTGGAACCCTTGTGATATCCCCCGAAAACACCGAAAGACAAGTGCATGCAGACCGCAACGATCGTCATCGGCACCCTGAGCCGCCTCAAGCAGATCGCAACGGCGGGCTTCGCGGTCGGTCTGCATCTCCGGTTCACCTCCGCTGCCTACATGTTCGAATGCTACCCGCCGGAGTTTCGCGAACTCTACGCGCGCCAGGGCTGGCTGATGCGCGATCCGACCGTCCGCTGGTCGATGCAGGAACAGGGCGTCAGGCGCTGGCCCGAATTCGAGGCGACCGACGACACCGGGTTGTTCGCGCTGGCCCGCGAATACGGCCTCACCTTCGGCCACAGCCACTCGATCCATGAGGGCGGGAATTTCTCGCTTGGCGGCTTCTCCCGGTCGGATCGCGACTTCACCGATGCGGAGATCGAGGAGGTGGGGCAGCTGCTGCGCCGCCTGCACGACGTGACACGGCCCCGCGCACCGCTCGGAGCCGAGGCCCATGACCGGATTCGCGACATGGCGATCGTCGTGACCGAGCAGCTCGACCAGCCCGGATGAACCGGCCCGGCGCGGCCCGCGCTCAGATCAATCCGTAATTGATCGCGGCGGCGGCATCGAGCAGCGGCCGCTGCAGCGCCGGGTCCTCCAGCGCCCGGTGGAATTGCGGCCGCTCCGGCAGCGCCGAGGCGGCCCGCTCGTAGAGCGCCACCGCCTCGGCGTCACCGGCCATGGAGGAGCGGTAGATCACCCCGTCGATCATCGGATAGGCCTCGTAGACCGCCGCGCTCCAGCGCCGGGCCCGGGCCCGCGCACCGGTGGCGATCGCCGCCGAGGCCCCGGCCCGCGTCGGCCAGCGCCCGGTGAGATCGAGCAGCCGCAGCGGCCGCGTGGTGGCAAAGACGCAGAACCAAGGCGCGCCATGGCTGCGATTGATGATCCGCTTGGACTGGAACACCTCGGCCACGCAGGTCGCGAGCGCCCCCGCGCCACCCGGCCCCGCCGCGTAGAGCACGCCGCGCGCCTGCTCCGCGCCGCCGCCATCCGGCCCCGGCAGGTGATGGTCGAACCGCGCGTCGGTCGGGCCCCAGTGGCGAAAGCTGTTCCACTCCACCGGATGCGCGCCGCCGCGCATGAAGATCCGCCCCAGCGGCGCGGCGCGCGGCAGTTCGCGGATCTCTGGGCCCAGGGCTTCGAGCGCCGCCCGCTCCGGCGGCTCGGGGAATTTCGGCATCAGATCCCGGCCGCCAGCGCCCGCACCGCGCCGGGGTCGCGCCCCTGCGCGAGCCAGTCCACGGGCCGCATCGCCGTGCCATCCTCATCCTCGAGATCCGGCTGCGGCGTGGTCAGAAAGCTCTCCAGCTCGACCGGGTGGATGTCCTCTCGGACGACTGGGAGCACCTGCGCGAGGCCCGGCAGCTCCGCATCGCCGAGGAACTGGAACGCCGGGACCATCCAGCCCCGCCCGCCCGGCTGGCGCAGCGCGTAGAGCGTCCGCGCCTTGATCCGCTGCCGCAACCGGCTGTCATTGACCCCGAGCCGCGCCGCCGCCGCCTTGAGCGGGATCGCCCCGGCCTGGATCGCGGCCAGCCGCACCGCCACCCCCATGACGGGGCCGAGATCCGGCTCACCGGCGCCGCGTCCGACGCCCACCGAGGCCAGCGCCGCCTCCTCGGCGGCGGTCAGCGGCTCGGGCCGCGACAGCGCCCTGAGCTGGCGCGCGTGATCGGCGAGATAGCTGTCCACCGCCCGCGCCAGCGGCGCGGCGAGATGGTCGAGCCGAAGCCGCGACAGCGAGGACATCACCTCGCCGAACCCCTCGGCGCCGGATTGACGTGCACCTGCCTGCGATATCATGGCGGACCTCCTTCGCTAACGCACATATAGGTCGTTAGCCGTCGTTAGTAAAGGCGAGGTCACGAAGCCGCGCGGAGGGTCGCCGTTCACCCGCCACGCCTTCGCGCGGAACCGATGCGGATGCGCCGCATTGGCTTCCCGACCCGTGACACGAACCGGCGCGCCTGCGCCACGAGGACCCCGAATGGACATCATCCGCATCATCGTCGCCATCCTGCTGCCGCCGCTCGGCGTGTTCCTGCAGGAGGGCTTGGGCAAGCATTTCTGGATCAACGTGATCCTGACGCTCCTCGGCTATGTCCCCGGCATCATCCACGCGCTCTACATCATCATCAAGCGCTAGGCGGACCCCACTGCCGACCTCGGTGCCGACTTCGGCCCGTGCGCCAGCCTGGACCCCTGATTTGGGCCCCCGCGCGGGCGCGCTAGGTTGCGCCCCGACACCCCGATGCGAGACCGCCAGATGATCCGGACCGGCCTGCTGCGACCCACCACCCTGCCCCGGTCGATCCTCTGGGGCGGCGCCGGGCTGATCGCCGCGGCGGGTGTCCTCTCGGCGCAACCGCTTCTGACGCTGGCCGCGCTCGGGGCGATGGCGCTGGCGCTGCTGCTGCCGCTCTATACCCGCGTCTCGGGCATCGTGATGCCGCCCGGCCTTTCCACCGGCGTGCTCGGCTTCTGCCTCGCCGCCTTCGTGCTGGGCGAGGCGGCGGGCCTCTACCGCGACAGCGCGGTCTGGGACCTGCTGCTGCATGCCCTGGCCTCGGCGGTGCTGGCACTCGCCGGCGTCGCGATGGCGCTCTTGTCCACGGCGGGCGCGCCGCCGCGCACCGCCCTGTGGATCCTCGGCACGCTCGGGGTCGGCTTCGCGGCGCTGGTCGGCGCCGGCTGGGAGCTGTTCGAGTTCGCGATCGACGCCGTCTTCGGCACCAATGCGCAGCGATCCGGCCTGCCCGACACGATGGGCGACGTGGCGGCCAATCTCGCCGGCGCGAGCTACGGCGCCGTCGCGGCGCAGCGGCGGCTGCGCCATGGCGCCCGTTGGCCGCTCTCGGGGCTGCTCGTCGCCTTCTGCGCCCGCAACCCGATCATCTATGGCGACTGGACCGAGCGCGACTTTCGCGTCAATGACGCGGATGACCGCGCCGCGCGCCAGGAGGCAGGATGACCGCGACACCCGACCCCGCCCTCGAAGCGGCGCTCGACGCCTTCGGCCCGACCGAGCCCGCCCCGGACCGCGCCGCCCGCAAGGCGCATCTGGAAGCGCTGGAGCGCGAGATGCGCACCCATGCCGAGGAAGCCGCCGAAGCCGTCGCCGATGATTTCGGGGCCCGGCCAAGGCCCGAGACGCTGCTCACCGAGGTGGCGATGGTGATCGGCGCGGCGCAGCACGCGCGGCGCCATCTGCGGCGCTGGATGCGGCCCGAGCGGGTGATGCTGCCGCCGCATCTGTGGCCCTCCACGGCTCGGGTCGACCGGGTGCCGCTGGGCCGGGTCGGGATCATCGGGCCGTGGAACTACCCGGTGCAGCTGGCGCTGGTGCCGCTCGTCGCCGCCATCGCCGGCGGCAACCGCGCGATCCTGCACCCCTCGGAGCACACGCCGCGCAGCGCCGCGCTGATCGCACGGATCGTCGAACGCGCGATCCCCGACCGCGCCCGCGTGCTGACCGGCGGCGCCGATCAGGCCCGGGCTCTGGCCGCCGCCCCGCTCGACGGGCTGTTCTTCACCGGCTCCACCGGCACCGGCCGCCACATCATGGCGGCGGCGGCCCGAAACCTCGTGCCGGTGGTGCTGGAGCTGGGCGGCAAGTCGCCCGCCATCCTGCGCCCCGACGCCGAGATCGACGCCGCCGCCCGCTCGATCATGGCGGGCAAGCTGCTGAACGCCGGTCAGACCTGCGTCGCCCCCGATTACGCGATGGTCCCGCGCGAGATGCTCGACCGCTTCGTCGCGGCGCTGAAGACCGCGACCGAGGCGCTCTATCCCGACCCCGCCGGGCCCGACTATGCCGCGATCGCCCGCGCGTCCGACCGCGACCGGCTCGCGGCGCTGCTCGACGGGCTCGACCCGGTGCCGCTGATGGCGCGCCCGCCCGCGCCGCCGCGCATGGGCGCGGTGGCGGTGATCGACCCCGACCGCGACCACCCGCTGATGCGCGAGGAAATCTTCGGCCCGATCCTGCCGGTGATCCCCTATGACGCGCCGCACGAGCCGCGCGATTTCGTCGCCGCACGCCCCTGCCCGCTGGCGCTCTACGTCTATGGCCGCGATCGCGCCGCCGCGCGGGCCGAGGCCGAGGCGATCCCGGCGGGCGGTGCGGTGATCAACGAGGCGGTGCTGCATGTCGGCGTGCAGCAACTGCCCTTCGGCGGCGCCGGCGCCTCTGGCATGGGCGCCTATCACGGGGCCGAGGGCTTCCGCGCCTTCACCCGGCCGCGCAGCACCATGATCGCCCGGCCTTCGCTGGCGCGACTGGTGCGCCCCCCCTATGGGCGCAACGTCGAACGCATCCTGAAATCGCTGATCGGCTGAGCGCTCAGCCCATGCCGTAGTCGCGGCCGCGCCAGACCGCGCGGCGGCCGCGCGACGCCCCGATCAGCGCGCTCCACTGGATCGCCAGCACCACCATCACGCCGAGCGGATGCGCCAAGACCGAAAGCCACGACTGTCGCAGCCGCAGCGCCATGGCGATGCGCGCGCCCAGCACCAGCGCGCAGGCCAGCCCCGAGACCGCAGCGGCCCACCCCGCCCCCGCGATCAGCGCCGCAACGAGCGTGAGGAACGGCAGCACGTGGCCGCCGAACAGCAAGAGCGTCCAGACCGGCAGCGCCCGCTTCGTGGCCATGCCCTCGGTCGCGTTCTTGGAAAACCCGTGCCAGATCGCGGCGGGCGTCGCGTACATCCGGCAGGTCGCGACCGGCGTGGCGTCGCACAGATCGCTGCGCCCGCCCGTGGCCCGCACCCGACGCGGCAGCTCCAGCCCGTCATGCATCCGGCCCGCAAAGGCCGCGTGCCCGCCCGCCGCGTCATAGGCCGCGCGGCGCACCGCCATCAGCTGGCCGCAGCCCGCGCCGAAGGCCGGGTCGGGCCGGGCCCGCGCCATCGGCAGCGGCAGGTACCCCAGAAGCGTGGTGAATATCTGCGGGATCACAATCTTCTCGGCCCATGTCCGCGTGACCTGACGCGGAAAGCCGCTGAGCAGGTCGAGACCGCGACGCGCCATTTCTCCCGAGAGCCGCGCCGCCCCATCGGGGGCGAGCCGCACATCGGCATCGACGAAAAGCAGCACCGGGTGCCGCGCCGCCTTCGAGAGCTGCCAGCAGGCATGGGTCTTGCCGATCCAGCCCTTTGGCAGCGCCGCGCCGCGCAGCAGCCGGACCCGCCCGTCGCGTGCGGCCCGCGCCGCCACGATCGCGTCCGTGCCGTCGGTCGAGCCGTCATCGAGCACCACCACCTCGATCTCGACGCCGCTCTGCGCCAGCGCCGCATCGAGCGCCGCGTCGATATTGGCCGCCTCGTCGCGGGCCGGGATCAGGATCGACACCGCCTCGCCCCCCGCCCCCTCCGGTGGCCGCAGCACCGAGAGATTGACCACGCACATCGCGGCGAATAGCCCGGCCAGCGCCAAGGCGAGGATCGACAGGATCAGGATCATCCCTCCTCCCCGTGATCGGGCACGAAGCGCCGCCCCGCCAGCACCGCCCGCCCGCGCTGCCACAGCCCGTAGACGCCGCCGGTGCCGCGCGCCCCGCCGAGCGCCATGTCGAAGGCCGAGGCATCGCGCGCCATCGCCAGCGCCGCCAGCCCGTCGCAGGTCTCGGTCAGCGCCGCCTCCAGCCGCGCCGCGAGATCGGCCACCGGCTCGCCTTCGCGCGCCGAAAGCGGCGCGCCGAAGCGCAGCAGCGCCTCGGGCCGCTTTTCGGACCAGAACGGGTATTCGAGCGCCAGCGGCAGCGCCGCGAGGTCCGGATGCCGCGCCATGAGATGCGCCGCACCGGGACGCAGCGCCAGCGGCCGTTCGCGCGGATCGGCGAAACGCCCCTGCGCGGTGATCCACAGCACCCGGTAGGGCCGCGACACGATCCGCCCCGCCACCCGCAGGAACCCGGCCGCGCCGCGAGAACCCTCCTCGACCCCGAACAGGCCGATCCGTGCCATGAAGGGGTATTTCTCCAGCATCGCCGCCTCGATCGGGCCAAAGCCGGTGCGGCCCGGAAACAGGCCGTCATGCAGCGCGATGAACACTGCCGGATCCCACCATGACGGGTGGTTCGTCACCACCATCACCGGCCGGGCCGGGTCCAGCGCCGGCAGGCCGGGCCGGGCGATCCGCACCGCCCGGAACTGCCGCGCCAGCTGGCGCCGCATCACCCCCGCGAAGAAGCCCGCCATCCGGGGCGAGCGCGCGGCCTCGGGATCACTCGGCCGCGACATCCGCGCCCGCCTGCTGCCGCCGCGCCCCGTCCGCGTCGTCGCGCGCCGCGCGCGCGCCACCCGCGTCACGGTCGAGCGTGTCGGCGGCGATCCAGCCCGACATCAGCGCCATCGGCATGCCCGGTCCCGGATGCGCCGAGCCGCCCGCGAGATACAGCCCCTCGACCTGCCGCGAGCGGTTGCCCGGCTTGAACGCGCCCAGCACCTTGCCGTGGCTCGCCAGCCCGTAGATCGCGCCGTCGAGCACGTTGTAGCGCTCGTGGATGTCCTGCGGCGTCAGGCTGCGCTCGACCACGATGCGCGCGTCGATGTCCTCCATCCCGGCGCTGCGCCGCAGCTTGTCGAGGATCACCTCGCGGTAGCCCGGCAGCATCTGTTTCCAGTCGTGGCCGGGGCGCAGATAGGGGGTGTGGACGAGGACATAGAGCGCCTCGCCGCCCTCCGGCGCGACGCCCGGCTCGGTGCGCGCGGGCGCGGCGATATAGGCGGTCGGATCCGGCGCCGGCTCGCCCTTGTCATAGATCGCGCCGAACTCCTCCTCTGGGTCGCGCGAGAAGACGAAGTTGTGATGCGCCAGATGCTCGTAGGCGCGGTCGAGGCCGAGATAGAGCACCACCCCCGAGCAGGCGGCCTCGCGCTTGCGCGACCTGTCGAAGGCCCGGCCCTCGGCGCCGCCGACCAGCTCGCGATAGGTGCGCACGCTGTCCATGTTCGACACCACGTGGTCGCAGGCGACGCGCTCGCCCGCATCGGTGATCACCGCCCGGGCCCGGCCCTTCGTCACCTCGATCCGGCGCACGCCGCCGCCGGTGCGGATCTCGACGCCCAAGGCCTCGGCCAGCCGGGTCAGCGCCAGAGGCACGGCCCGCGTCCCGCCCATCGGGTACCAGACCCCCTCGCCCTGCTGCATCTGCGCGATGCCGCAGAGCACCGCCGGCGAGGCCAGCGGCGAGGAGCCGACATACTGGATGAAATGCTCCAGCATCTGCGCCACGCGGCGGTCCTTCACGTCGCGCTTGATCTGCCCGGCCACGGTGCGGTGCATCCGGAGCGCCATCACGTCCTTCAGCGTGGCGAGGTTCATGTTCGCCTTGAGATCCATCGTGTCGCGCAGATCCTCGACCGATTTCCAGAAGAAGAACCGGTCAGAGACGTCCGAGAGCTGCCCGGCCACCTCCATGAACCGCTCGAAACCTTCGCGGTCCCCGGGCGAGAGCCGCCCGATCGCCTCGGCCGCCTGGCGCGGGTCGTCGCGCAGATCGAGCACCGTCTTGTCGTCGTAGAAGCAGCGCCATTGCGGGTCGAGCCGCCGCAGGTCGAGCTCGGCATGCAGGTCGCGGCCGGCTTCGGAAAAGATCCGCTCCAGCACGCGCGGCATGGTCAGGATCGTGGGCCCCATGTCGAAGCGAAAGCCCCCCTCCTCCAGCACCGCGGCCTTGCCGCCGAGCCAGTCGTTCTTCTCGAACAGCACGACGTCATGACCGCGCGCCGCCAGCGTGCAGGCGGCGGCAAGCCCGCCAAGGCCGCCACCGATGATCCCCGTCTTCGTCATTCCGCAGCCTCCATCGGCAGTGTCGTCGTCATCGCGCCCGCCCCCGGCAGGCCCATATCCTCGGCGCAGAGCTTGCTGGCGATCCGGGCGCTCTCGAAGATGGTCGGCAGCCCCGAGCCGGGATGCGTGCCGCCCCCGGTGAGATAGACCCCGTCGATATCCTCGAACCGGTTGCGCGGCCTATAATGCAGCATCTGCCCGAGATTATGCGCGAGGTTGAAGGTCGCGCCATTGTAGACCGAGAGCTTCGAGCGCCAGTCGTCGGGCGTGTACATGATCTCGGTGCGGATCGCGGGCCGGATGTCGCGCCCGGCCAGCCTGGATACCCGGTCGAGGATCTTCTCGCGGTAGGCGGGCGCCAGCGCGGCCCAGTCCTCGCCCCCCGTCAAATTGCCGACCGGCGCCAACACGTAGAGCGCCGAATGCCCCTCGGGCGCCAGCGTCGGATCGGTGCGGCTGGCGTTCTGCACGTAGATCGTGGGATCGAGCGGCGCCTTGCCGGCGTCGATCTCGGCCACGTTGCGCTGGTAATCGCCGGAAAAGGCGATGGTGTGATGGCTCATCTCGGGCAGCGTCCCCTCGATGCCGAGATAGAGCATGAAGGTCGAGCAGGAGTAGCTCTTGGACGCGATGCGCTTGTCGGTCCAGCGCTTGCGCGCCGCATCCGGCACCAGCGTCGTCATCGCATGGGCGAAATCGGCGTTCATCACCACCGCGTCGGCGTCGTAATCGCCCCTGGCCGTCACCGCCCCCACCGCGCGCCGCCCCTCGACCTTGAGCCGCTCCACCTGCTCGGACAGGCGGATGTCGACCCCCATCCGGCGCGCCACCCGCGCCATCGCGGCGGTGATCGCGTTGCAGCCGCCCTTCGGATGCCAGACGCCGAAGCCGTATTCGACATGGGCGATGATGGTGAAGAGCGACGGGCATTTGAACGGCGACATGCCCAGATATTTCGACTGGAACGAGAAGGCCACGCGCACATCCGGATTGCGGAACCAGCGATGCAGCTCGCCATCCACCGTGGCCCAGGGCCTGAACTTCGGCAGCGCGCGAAGCATGTCGGGCTGCGCCAGGTCGCGCAGGCTGGCGAAGGGCCGCTGCAGGATCGGCCGGAACGCCTCGAACTTGGCGCGGTTCGCTTCCAAATAGCCCGCGACGTTGCGCGCGTCGCGCGCGTCAATCCTCGCCACCTGTTCGGTGAGCCGCTCGACATCGGCGGTGGCGTCGATGGCGCGGCCATCGTCGAATTGCAGCCGGTACATCGGGTCGAGCCGGATCAGCTCGACCTCGGCGTCGAAATCATGGCCGCAAGCCGCGAAGATCTCGCGCGGGATCTCGGGATAGAGAAAGAAGGTCGGGCCGATGTCGAAGGTGAAGCCGTCGCGGCGGATCGCGCCGGTGCGGCCGCCGGGCTGGTCCTCCTTCTCCAGAAGCGTGACCTCGGCGCCCGCCGCGCGCAGCAGCATCGCGGTGGCGAGACCGCCCGGCCCCGCGCCGATCACCAACACCCGCCTGCGCGCCGCGTCGAACCCGCCCGACCCGTCCATCATCACGCCTCCCGGCGCGCCACGCGGCGCGCTGCCCGGAGGGAAAGGTTTGCCACGGGGGCGCTCGTATCTACCATGGTGTTCGTACTTTCGATATCCGCCCATCGGGAGGGCGTCGGACGATCTAGCGCGCGGATGAGCGAGGACATGGAAAAAGTCGTGAAGACCGAGCAGCGCGGCGCGATGCCGCAGCCGCGCCGCCGCGCCGCCGAGACCGAGAATTTCCCGGTCGGATCGCTGCTGCTCCCGGCGCCGCTGCGCGACCCGGTGCGGGCCTTCTACGCCGTGGTGCGCGCCGCCGACGACATCGCCGACGACCCCGAGATGCGGATCGAGGACAAGCAGGCCGGGCTCGACCGGATCGAGGCCGGGCTTCGCGGCGCGGGCGATGGCGATCCGCGCGGCCACGCGCTGCGCGACGCGTTGCGGGCGGTCGGCCGCGCCGGGCTCGAGCGTCATGCCATCGCGACGCTGGTGGCGTTCCGCGCCGACATCGAGGCGCGCCCCTGCGAGAGCTGGGCCGAGCTGCGCGCCTATTGCCGGTCCTCGGCCAACCCGGTCGGGCGCTTCCTTCTCGATTTGCATGGCGAGACCGGCGCCGATCGCGACGCGGCGGATGCGCTGTGCACGGCGTTGCAGGTGCTCAACCACCTGCAGGATCTGGGCGAGGACTGGCGCGATCTGGGCCGCGTCTACCTGCCGCTCGACTGGCTCCGCGCCGCCGGGGCGGATGTCGGCGATCTGGGCGGGGCGGTGCTGACGCCGCCGCTGCGCGCCGCCGTCGACCGCGCGCTCGACGCCAATGCCGGGCTGCTGGCGCGCGCCGCCACCCTGCCGCGCACGGTCCGCGCGCGGCGCCTGCGGGCCGAGATCGAGGTGATCGCGACGCTGGCCGCGCGACTGCAGCTGCGGCTGCGGCGCGCCGATCCGCTGGCTGGGCGGGTGGCGCCGAACCGCGGCGACTGGCTGCGCGCCGGGCTGCGCGGCGGGCTCGCGCTGATCGCGCCGCGCCGCGTGCCGGGCGGTACCGCATGAGCGACGAGAACCAGCGCGAGGTGGCCCGGATCGTCGCGGGGTCGGGCAGCAGCTTTCGCGCCGGGATGCGGCTGATGCCGGCGCCGCGCCGCCGCGCCATCCTCGCCATCTACGCCTATTGCCGGCTGCTCGACGACATGGTCGACGGCCCGGCCCCGCTGGCCGAGAAGCGCGCCTTCCTCGATGAATGGGCCGCCGAGCTCGGCCGCATCCGCGACGGACGGCCCCGCACCGCGGTGGGCCGGGAGCTCACCCATGCGAGCCGTGCCTACGATCTGCCGCAGGATGAGCTGGCCCTGATCCTCGACGGCATGCGCATGGATCTCGACGGGGTGATCGCACCGGACGAGGCGCGCCTCGACGCCTATATCCGCCGCGTCGCGGGCGCGGTCGGCATCCTGTCGATGCATGTCTTCGGCGCTTGGCGCGGCGCCGCGTCCGAGCGGTTCGCGCTGACGCTGGCCGAGGCGCTGCAGCTCACCAACATCCTGCGCGACGTCGAGGAGGACGCCGAACTGGGCCGGCTCTATCTCCCCGCCGGGCTCCTGGCCGAGACCGGCATCCCGCCCGTTCCCGCCGCCGTATCGGACGCCCCCGGCCTGCCCGAGGCGCGCCGCCGCCTCGCGCTGCGGGCCCGCGCCGCCTACCGCGCCGCCGCGCGCGAGATCGCGGCGCATCCACGGCTGCGCATCGCCCCGGCGCTGCTGATGATGGGCCCATACGAGCGGCTGCTGCGCCAGATCGAGGCCGATGCCGCGCGCCCGCCCGTGCCGCGCCCGCGCTGGCGCAAGCTGGTGGACGGGCTCTTGTGCCTCGCCACGAGCGGCGCGACGCGGTGAGGCGGGTCCATGTCGTGGGCGCGGGGCTCGCGGGCCTCGCCGCCGCGCTGCACCTGTCCGAGCGCCCCGGCACCGAAGTGGTTCTGCACGAGGCCACGGCCCGCGCCGGCGGCCGCTGCTGGAGCTTTCACGACGGCGCGCTCGACCGAGTGATCGACAATGGCAACCACCTCGTGCTCTCGGGCAATGCCGAGGTGCTCGACCATTGCCGCCGCATCGGCACCTCCGGCCTGCTCGACATCGCCCCGCGCGCCGAGCTGCCCTTTCTCGACCTCGAAACCGGCGCCCGCTGGAGCCTGCGCCTGCCCGCCTCCCTCGGCGAGCTGCTGCGCGGCGGGTTGCGGCTGCCGCCCGGCACCGCGCTCTCGCTCGGCCCCGACGCGGCGCGGCTCATGCGTGCCGGGCCGGATGCCACCGTGGCGCAGGCGATCCCGGGGCGCGGTCCGGCCTGGACCCGGATCTGGGAGCCGCTCTCGCTCGCCGTGCTCAACGCCCCGCCCGACCACGCGGCGGCGGCGCCATTGGCCGAGGTGCTGCGCCGCACCGTGCTGCGCGGCGGCGCGGCCAGCCGCCCGGTCACCATGCCGCGCGGCCTCGGCCCCACCCTTGTCGATCCGGCGCTGGCGCGGCTGGCCGAGCGCGGCATCCGTCCGAACTTCCGCCGCCCCCTCACCGGCCTCGCCCTGAAAGGCGACCGGCTCCACGCGCTGCGCTTCGGCGCGGAAGAGATCACGCTCGGCCCCGGTGACGCCGCCATCCTCGCCCTGCCCCCCGACGCGCTGGCGCGGCTGCTCGACGGGCCCGCGCCGGGGCCGGGCCAGTCGATCCTCAACGCGCATTTCCGGGTGCCGCCCGAGACGGCCGGGCGGCTGCCGCCGATCCTCGGGCTGATCTCGAGCCTGTCGCATTGGCTGTTTCGCCGCGACGACGTGATATCGGTCACCGTCTCGGCCGCCGAGAGCTGCGCCGGGCCCCGCCCCGACCGCGACGCCACCCTTGACCGGATCTGGCGCGAGGTGGCCCGCGCCGCCGGCACCGATGCGCCGCCGCTGGCCGCCCGGCTGATCCGCGCCCGCGCCGCCACCGCCGACGCCTCGCCCGCGGGTCGCCGCGCGCGGCCGGCCATCCGGCCCTTGGCCAAGCTCGCGCTGGCCGGCGACTGGCTCGCCGGGCCCCTGCCCGAGACGATCGAGGCGGCGCTGCTCTCGGGGCGCGCCGCCGCCGAGGCGCTCGACGGCTGAGGCGACTGCCTTGCGCCCAGTGCAACCCGGCCAGACCGAAGCGTCTGTTGTCCGCACCCCCTCGGGGGCGCATATCTCGTTGCAAGACAAGGCAGACACCAGACGAGAGGCCGTTCACATGGCACAGACCGCGACCCAATCCACCGCCCGTTCGCTGGCCGGTATCCTCATCGCCCCCTTCGCCTATATCGGCCGCGGCCTCGTCGCCATCGCCGAAGCCGGCCCGCGCATGCAGCAGGTCCGCCGCCTCAACGACATGAGCGACGATGACCTCGCGGCGCTCGGCACCACCCGCGCCGAAATGGTCCGCAAGATCTTCGGCGGCTCGATCTACCTCTGAGCCGAGCGCGCCACCCGCGTCCCCCCTTGCCGGGGGCGCGGCGCCCGCATCAGACCACCCGTAGCGCCACGCCGTGCTGCGCCAGACCCCGTGCCAGCACCTCGTCCGGGGCCGCGTCGGTGACGACGAGACAGATCTTCGACAGCGGCGCCACCGCCGCGAAGTCGCGCCGGCCATGCTTGCTGGAATCGACCAAGAGCACCGAGCGCCCGCTCGCCGCCAGCATCGCCCGCTTGACCGCGTCGAAGCCGCGCACCGCCTCGCTCACCATCTCCGCATCGACCGCCGAGGCCCCGAGATAGCAGGCATCGACCCGGTAGCGCTGCAGCGATTCCACCGCCTCGGGCCCGATCAACGCCCCCTCCCCCGCCAGGAGCCGACCGCCGCAGAGCACCACCTCCGCCTCCGGCACCCCGCCCAGGAGCTGCGCCACCTGCAGGCAGTTGGTGATGGCCGTCACCGGGGTGCCCGCGATGGCGAGGTAGCGCGCGAATTCGATCGTCGTCGCGCCCGCGTCGATCATCAGCGTCTCGCCCGGCCGCACCAGCGCCGCCGCGGCGCGGCCGATCCGCGCCCGCTCGTCGACACGGCGCTCCTGCCGCGCCTCCAGATCGTGGCGCGCCCCGGGATAGGGCGCGGTGGCGCCGCCATAGGCGCGGCGGATCTGGCCGCGCCCGTCCAGCGCCCCGAGATCGCGGCGGATCGTCTCGGGCGTCACCGAGAAGCGCGCCGCCAGATCGGCGATCCGCACATGCGGCCTGAGCTTCAGCTCCATCAGGATCTGTGCCTGTCGTTCCGCCTTGGCGGGACGCGCCTCGCTGCCCATGCCTGTCCCCCGATGTCCGGTCTGACACATCTTCACCCAAGAAAATGTTGCACTGTCAAACCCGAAGTGCTGAGATCGCTGCGATCCGGGCACCGTTGAGGAGCGGTCCCCCGGACCATCTCTGGGAGGAGGACAACTCGACATGCTCAAGACCCCGACGATTCTGGGTGCGGCGACGCTCGCCGCGATGACGCTTTCGGCCATGACGGCCATGGCGCAGGACGACTGCCCCGAGCGCGGCGCGCTCGACGCGATGTATTGCGACGCCGACGGCGATCTGGTGGCCGACGCGCCGACCGACGAGAGCCTGCTCAAGGACCCCGACACGCTGGTCTTCGCCTATACCCCGGTCGAGGATCCGGCGATCTACGAGGACATCTGGGAGCCGTTCATCGCCCATCTCGAGGAGGTGACGGGCAAGGACGTGCAGTTCTTCGCGGTGCAGTCGAACTCGGCCGAGGTCGAGGCGATGCGTTCGGGCCGCCTGCATATCGCGGGCTTCTCGACCGGCCCCACCCCCTATGCGGTGAACCTCGCCGGCGCGGTGCCCTTCGCGATCATGGGCTCGGATGACGGCCAGTTCGGCTACAAGCTGCAGCTCTACACCCAGGCCGACAGCGACATCCAGGAACCCGCCGATCTCGCGGGCAAGCGCGTGGCGCATACCTCGCCCACCTCCAACTCGGGCAACCTCGCGCCGCGCGCGCTGTTCCCCGATCTCGGCGTGGTGCCGGACGAGGATTACGAGGTGACCTATTCGGGCAGCCACGACCAGTCGATGCTGGGCGTGGTCGCGGGCGATTACGACGCCGCCCCCGTGGCCTCCGAGGTGGTCGACCGGATGGCCGAGCGCGGCCTCTACGACCCCGAGGAGGTGCGCATCGTCTGGGAGAGCGACCCCTTCCCGACCACCTCCTACACCTATGCCCACGACCTCGCGCCCGATCTGAAGGAGAAGATCGAGGAGGCGTTCTTCAGCTTCGATTTCGCGGGCACGGCCCTCGGCGAGGAGTTCACCGGCGTCAGCAAGTTCATCCCCATCACCTATGAGGACCAGTGGGCGGTGATCCGGCAGATCCAGAAGGCCAATGGCGTCGAATACACGCCCGAGGGCCTCGCGGCCGAGTGACGCGCACGGGTCCGGCCCCGGCGACGGGGCCGGACCCCGCAAGGAGAATGCGATGCTGAAGATCAGCGATCTGGTGAAGCGCTATGGCGGCGGCGAGCCGGTCTTGAAGAATCTCGACCTGACCATCGAGGGCGAGAGCGTGGTGTCGATCATCGGCTCCTCGGGCGCGGGCAAGTCGACGCTGCTGCGCTGCATCAACCGGCTGGTGGAGCCCACCTCCGGCTCGATCACCCTCAACGGCACCGAACTGACCCGGCTGCGCGGGGCCGAGCTGCGCCGCGCCCGCCGCAAGATCGGCATGGTGTTCCAGGGCTTCAACCTCGTCGAGCGGCTCACCGTGATGGAGAACGTCCAGTCCGGCCGCCTGGGCTACATCTCGACCTGGGCGGCGCTGATGCGGCGCTACCCCAAGGAGGACATCCGCCGCGCCTACGAGCTGATGGAGCGGGTCGGCATCGCCCATTACGCCGACAAGCGCGCCGACGAGCTGTCGGGCGGCGAGCGGCAGCGCGTCGGCGTGGTCCGGGCGCTGATGCAGAAGCCCGAGATCCTGCTCGCCGACGAGCCCACCGCCTCGCTCGACCCCAAGACCTCCGAGCAGATCATGGGGCTGTTGCGCGACCTCTCGCGCGAGCTGAAGCTGCCGGTGCTGATCAACATCCACAACGTTCACGAGGCCAAGGAATACACCGACCGGATCGTCGGGATGCGCTATGGCCGGATCATCTTCGACGACCTGCCCCGCGCGCTCGACCAGGAGGCGATGGACCGGATCTATTCCGGCAGCCCCGCCGCCGACCGCGCCGGCGAGATGCGGGCGGCGTCATGAGCACCGCCCCCTCCCCCGCCCCCGCGCCGCGCGATCACTGGCGCAAGCCGAGCTTCATCGCCAACCCGGTGCTGCGCTGGCTGGTCTATGGCGGTGCGCTGGTCTACGTCGTCTGGACCCTGGCCTGGCTGCCGATCGACTGGGTCCGGGTGGCCGAGGGCATCGAGCGCGCGGGCCGGATCTTCGGCGGGGCCTTCCCGCCGAGCTTCGAGCGCTCGGGGCTCCTGATCGACGGCTTTCTCGAAAGCCTG
The DNA here is from genome assembly GCF_027213785.1 of Limimaricola sp. G21655-S1. Classification (GTDB taxonomy): domain Bacteria; phylum Pseudomonadota; class Alphaproteobacteria; order Rhodobacterales; family Rhodobacteraceae; genus Limimaricola. The sequence continues at coordinate 39,178 of NZ_JAPWGO010000011.1, forward strand.
AAGATCGCGATCCTCGCCACCTTCGGCGGCGTGATCCTGTCGATCCCGATCGCCTTCATGGCGGCGCGCAACGTGGTCCCCAAGGCGGTGTTCTATCTGGGCCGCGCCATCATCATCGTCGCGCGCAGCTTCCATCCCGTGATCGTCGCGATCATCTTCGTCAAGGCGGTGGGCTTCGGGCCGCTGGCGGGCGTGCTGACGCTGATCGTCTACTCCATCGGCTTCGTCGCCAAGATGCTGGCCGAGCGGATCGAGGAGATTGACTTCGGGCAGGTCGAGGCGATGCGTGCCGCCGGCGCCCCCTATCTCTCGACCCTGATCTACGCGGTGATCCCGCAGATCATGCCGCGTCAGGTCGGTCTCACCATCTACCAGCTCGACAGCAACCTGCGCGCCTCGGCGGTGGTCGGCATCGTCGGCGCGGGCGGCATCGGCTCGACGCTGGCCAACGCCTTCGGCCGCTACGACTACGATTTCGCGCTCGCCATCACCATGGTCATCGTCGGCGTGATCCTCCTGTCGGAGGCGGTGTCGGGCCAGATCAGGAAACGCCTATGACCCTCTCCGATCTCGGTCGCGACGACTGGACCCGCTTCACCCTGAAACAGCGGCTGCAACGCTACGCCGTCTTCGCCGCCTGCGCGCTGGCCATCGGCTGGGCCATCTCCTCGATCGAGGTGATCTGGGCCTGGGTCTGGGACGCGCCCAGCCAGATGGGCGACCTGTTCGGCCGGATGATCCCGCCCGACCCGTCGAATCTCGGCGCGATCCTGCGGGTGCTGTGGGAGACGGTGAACATCGCCACCATCGCCACCGCCTTCGCGGTGATCCTGTCGCTGCCGGTGGCATGGCTCGCGGCGCAGAACACCACGCCGAACCGCGCCACGCTCTGGATCGGCCGCTTCATCCTCGTCTCGTCGCGCTCGATCAACACGATCATCTGGGCGCTACTCTTCGTCGCCATCTTCGGCCCCGGCATCGTCGCGGGCATCGTCGCGATCATGTTCCGCTCGATCGGCTTCGTCGGAAAGCTCCTGGGCGAGGCGATCGAGGAAATCGACAAGCGCCCGGTCGAGGCGCTGGAGGCGACGGGCGCCTCCCGGCTCAAGGTCATCGCCTATGCGATCGTACCGCAAGTCATGCCGACATTCTGGGCCGTGTCGATTCTGCGGTGGGATATCAATCTGCGCGAGTCCACCGTGCTCGGTCTCGTCGGCGCGGGCGGCATCGGCATCATCCTGCAAGGCGCGATCGACACCTTCAACTGGCGCGAGGCGGCGACGGTGCTGCTGGCGATCCTCGGACTGGTGATCCTGGGCGAGATCGTCTCGGCCTGGCTGCGGCGCCGGATCCTGTGACCGGGCCGCGTCCCGACGGGCGCGCCGCCTTCGACGCCTATCTGGCGATCCGGCACCGGCTGCCCGAGGCGCCAGAGGGCAGCGCCTTCGGCCGCGCCCCGCATCTGGGCGCCATCGCCGATCCCTTCGACGTGGTGCTGTTCGACGCCTACGGCGTGCTCAACGTGGGCGAGACGCCGATCCTCGGCGCCGCCGCGCGGATCGCCGAACTGCGCGGCATGGGCAAGCGGGTGATGGTGGTCTCGAACTCGGCGGGCTACCCCAAGCGGGCGATGATGCAGCGCTACGAGCGGCTCGGCTTCGACTTCGCCCCCGACGAGGTGGTGACCAGCCGCGAGGCGCTGCTCGCCCGGCTGGGCCGCGACGAGCCGCGCCGCTGGGGCGTGATGCTGGGCCCGGGCCACGGCCTGCGCGAGTTCGAGGCGATCGACGCGCATCTGCTGCTCGACGACGCGGCGGGCTACGCGGCGGCCGAGGGCTTCCTGCTGGTCGGCTCCGACGGCTGGACCGTCGAGCGGCAGCGCCTTCTTGCCGCCAGCCTGCGCGACCACCCGCGCCCGGTGCTGGTCGGCAACCCCGACCTCGTGGCCCCGCGCGAAGGCGGGCTGACGCTCGAGCCCGGCCATTTCGCCAATGCGCTGGCCGATGCCGGCCTCTGCGCGCCCGAGTTCTGCGGCAAGCCGTTCCGCGCGATCTTCGATCTGGCCCTGTCGCGGCTCGACCCGGCGCCCGCCCCCGCGCGCGTGCTGATGGTCGGCGACACGCTGCACACCGACATCCTCGGCGCCCGCGCCATGGGATTCGCCTCGGCGCTGGTCACCGATCACGGCCCGCTGGCGGGAGAGGACATCGTCGCCGCGATCGACCGCGCGGGCATCGTCCCCGACTTCGTGATCCCGCATATCTGACGGCCATGGGCGGCGCGGCGGAATGCCCCTCGACGGATGGATCGCAGATCGGTCCGCCGCAGGGATCGGGAAGAGTACTCTCCGCCCCCAACATTCGGCGTTTACCCCTGCTCCGGCCGAGGGCATATCAGATCCATGACCCTCAGACCGGCCCGGATTTCAGACGCTTCGAGCATCGCCGCCCTTTCGCTGGAGGTGTGGATCAGCACCTATCTGAAGCGCGGCGTCAGCGCCTTCTTCGCGGACTATGTCCTCGACACCTTCACCGTGGCCAACGCCGAGACATTCATAGCCGATCCGTCGGAGTTCGTGATGGTGTCGCAGAACGACGAGGGCATCGACGGATACATACGCGTCTCCGCAGGCAGCAGGCCGCCTGTGCACGGATGTTCCGACCTGCAGGTCGCGACCTTCTACGTCCAGCCGCGTCACCATGGGAAAGGGATCGGGTCGCGCCTGCTCGACGCGGCCCTCGGGCATTGTCGCGCGATGCAGGCCGATACGGTCTGGCTCACGACCAATGCGGAAAACGCGCCCGCCATCGCGTTCTACCTTCGGAAGGGCTTCGAGCATGTCGGAGAGACGCAGTTCCGCATCGGCGCGGAAAGCTACCTGAACAACGTCTATTCCTACCGACTGGACTGACAACGGGTCTTCCCGCCGGTGCCCGCTTCGTCCGCTCGATAAACGATGGGAGTCACGACGCCCTCGCGGATGTCCACGAGGGCGTCTTCGCATCGAGGCCCCGGACGCGCAGCGCCGCCAACTCGTCCGTGCGGGCATCTTCGGCAAAGGGCCTGAGGGCCCCCTGCCCCGCTCTCAGGAGCCGCTCAGAGCCCCATGCAGTTGGCGTAGTAGGTCACCGTGGCGGGCCAGTCCGAGAACACGCCCACGACGCCCACATCCTGCGCCAGCGCGTCGAGCATGGCATAGGTGTCGCCGTCATCGTCGATGGCCTGCTCGACCGACTGGAAGTACCAGCCGCCGCCCGCGGCCAGCGGGCCCGAGCGCTCCAGCGTCCAGGTGATGATCTCCAGCCCCGCGGCCTCGGCCTCCTCGGCATAGGCCGAGGCCACGATCTCGCCGGCCTCGTCGGTGGTGACCAGCATCCACATCGGCGGCGCGATGTAGTTCACGCCCATATCGGCCAGTTCCTGCATGGTCGGCTTGAAGGTCGAGGGGTCCATCGGGTCGATCAGCCCCTCATCCTCGTCCTCGGCCTCGTAGCGGTCGTCGAGATAGACCGCCTGCGCGCCGAACTCCGGCTCGTTCTCGATCCAGTACTTGATGTCGTCGAGGTTGAAGCTCTGCGGCCAGACCCGGGAGGGCTCGATGCCGGCTTCCTTGTACTCGTCGATCAGCTTCTGCGCGTAGTCCTCCTGGCTGAAGCCCTCATGCGGCATCTCGACCGAGGCCGCCTTGAGTTCGGGCGTGAAGTCGGCGCCGAGGCCGTCGATCAGCGCGATCGACTCGGCATGGGTCATCAGCTCGGCGCCCGCCACGTAGAGATCGGTGCGCCACGGCGCGGTGCCGCCCTGGAACTCCTCGGGCGTGGAGGCCGCCGCGTTCGAGGCGTCCATCTTCGGGCTGAGCTCGCGGAACTCGGCCAGCGTCAGGTCCGAGGTGCGGCACTCGGCGCTCGCATCGCTGCCCTCGCCCGCGGGGGTGAAGCCTGCGGTGCATTTCTCGGCCAGATCGGTGACGAGGATGTCCGTCGTGGTCGCCAGATCGTTCTGCGCGTGGCGGCAGACCAGCTCGTGATCGGCGGTGAAGGTCACGTCGCATTCGACGATCCCCGCACCCTGCCGCGCGCCCGCAACATAGGATTGCTTCGTGTGCTCGGGGATCATCAGCGGCGCGCCGCGATGCGCGATGGAAAAGGCGGTGGGCTCGGGCGTCTGGCCCTGGCAGGACATCAGCTTGTCCTTGAGCTCGCCCTCCTCCATCGCGTCGATCAGGAAGAACGGCCGCTCGCCATAGCTCAGCGCCGGGCCGCCCTCGGCCATGTGGCTCTCGGCCAGCGCCATGCCCGGCAGCGCCGTGGCCAGTGCCAGAAATCCTATCCGTGTCATGTGTCGTCCTCCCATAGGTTGTCAGGGCCGGTCTCGTTGCCGACCTTCTGCGCCAACAGCCTAAGCGAAACACGACGGTGTGATTAAGTTTTAATGACAGTGCGTTGGCATTGCTCGGCGGCGCTTCGCCCGCGCGGCGCGCCGGCCTGGTGACCCTGCGGAAGCAAGGGCTGCCCCTGCTTCCGAACGCTCTTGAATATCATTGTATTACAACGCCTTAGATGATGGTCCTGCGGTCTATCAGTCGTCCCCTGCTTCGGTCAGGCAAGCGAGAAGCCGCTCCGCCATGTCGCGGCGTTCGCTGTCGCTCAGCCCCCCCTGCCCGTCCAGCGTCAGCACCAGCTTCGCCCCGTCGCTCCGGACCGTCGCGCGCGCCCCGCCCGGCAGCACGGCCTCGGCCAGCGGCGGCTGTGCCTCACGGCGCGGACGGCCGCCGCGCGGCGCGGGCTTGGGGGCCGCCTCGGCGGCGTCGAGAACGGGTTCGATCAGCGCCCATTCCGCCGCCGCGTCCGGCGCGTCGCCCCGCTCCAGCGCCGCGCGCAGTTTCGTGGCGAAACCGCCCCTGAGCGCGGCCGCCAGTCGCAGCCCGCCCGCTTCGCTCAGCTCGCGGCCATGCGACAGCAGGTCGCCCAGCTCGAAATGCACCATCGCGAAGGAACGGATCTTCGAGCGCTTGGCCTTCGACGCGGCGGCAAAGATCGCGTCGACCGCGGCCTCCATCGAGGGGAAGGCCCCGAGATGCGCCGCCACGGCGGCGATGCGGCCGCGCTCGTAGGGGGTGAGCTGGGCGCGGACCTCGTTTTCCTCGACCATCGCCGCATAGGCGTCGCCCGCCTCGACCGCCGGTCGCACGATGGCGCGGGCCACCGGCGCCGTGCCCTCCTCGGCGCCGATCAGCGCCAGCGCCCGGACCCGGCGCCAGCCCGAGACGAGACCGTAGCGCCCCTCACCCAGATCGACGACCTCGATCGGCAGGCGCTGTCCGTTGGCGCGGATCGAGGCGACCAGCTCGTCCATCGCCTCGGCATCGCTCTCGACCCGGTCGCGGGTCAGGTGGTTCACCTGGATCCGGTCGAGCGGCAGCGTCTTGATCACCCGCCCCTCGGCCTGCGCCTCGCGCCAGGACGCGGCCTCGGTCGCGGTGCGCGCGGCGTTGGCGCGATCGGCGGCCGGGCGCGCGTCGCGGTCCGAGGCGGCCTCGGCGGCGACCTGCGCGATCGGCGCGGCAAAGCCGCCGGGGCCAAGCGCCGGTTTCGCGGCGAAACCCGCCTCGATCTCGGCGAGCGCCTGCGGATCGGGCGCCTCAAGCGTCCTGCGTCTGGCCATCCTTCACCTCCTGCTCTTCCATCATGTCGCGATACCAGCTGCCCAGAAGCAGCTCTTTGAATTCGGCATAGGTCCTGTCGAAGGCCTCGCGCCCGCGCAGATAGGTCTCGCGGTTGAAGTCGCGGTAATCGGCCTCGTAGATGCCGTTGATCTGCTCTCCGGCCTGCCCGACCAGCGCGGTGAACTCCTGCCGGTAGGCGGTCATGAAGTCGCCGAAATAGGCCTGGATCACGTTGGCCAGATCGGTCTGCTGCCCGGCGTCGTAGCGGGTGATGATGGCGCGCACCACGTCCCATTCGAACCGCATCTCGGGCAGGCCGGCGCGGCGGCGCTGCGCGTTCTCGCCTTCCTCGATCGAGGCGAAGGTCGAGTAGAGCATGTCGAAGAACCGGCCCGTGGAATCGAACTCGAGGAAGGAGGCCCCAAGCGGTACCAAGAGAATGTCGGCGGCGGAGAGCGAGTTGATCGTCAGGTAGCCGAGGGCAGGGGGGGTATCGAGGAAGACGATATCATACTCGTCGAGAAGCCCCTCCTCGTTCAGCGCATTGTTGAGCGCGTCCCATAGCGACCACGATTTCAGATTCATGCGCCAGACCGGGATCTGGAACTCGGACCAGTAGAGGTTCAGCTGGGCGCCGATCAGGTCGATATTGGGCCAGTGCGTCGACTGGATCAGGTTTCGCGGCGAAACCTCCAGCGCCTCGGTCAGCGTCTCGTCGAGGGGCAGGGGGGCCGCGCCCTCGGCCTCGCGCACGAGGTTCTCCTGGGTCACGGCGCGGGCGTAGTCGCGGGCCAGAAGCGGGAACACGGTCTGCCATTCATCGGCGACCTTGCCGCCCAGAAGCGAGGTCATCGAGGCCTGGCTGTCGAGGTCGATCACCAGCACCTTGTAGCCGTCGAGCGCGGCGGCCATGGCGAGATGCACGCAGGTGGTGGTCTTGCCCGAGCCGCCCTTGAAGTTGGCGACGGCGGCGATCTTGGCTGGCAGACCCTCGGGGCGCCAGGGGCGGTATTCCTTGTTGGCGGCGCCTTCTTCGGCGAAGTGCCGGCGCAGCTTCAGCACGTCGTCGAGGCTGAACCACTTGGCCCCGGCCTCGCCCTCGCCCTGCGGCAGGTCGGGATGCGATTTCAGCACCCGGCGCAGATGCGCGGCGGCGACCGGGATCAGGTAGCGGGTGATCTCCCAGATCGAGAACTTGCGCAGCGTCTTGGTGCCGTCGGGGGCGTAGCCGCGCCGGGCCATGTCGTCGCGGCCGCGCGCACAAAAGGTGGCGGCCTTGGCGAATCGCGTGGTATCGACGCGGGGGCCGAGCCGCGCGGCGGCGCGCGCCGGGTCGATGTTGTGAAAGGGCGGTGAGCTCGTGTCCGCGCGCTTGTTCATGCGAAACCTTCTGTCATGTGCGCCGCTTGCGCTGTTATCGAGCGAACTGTCGCACATCATCCCATGAAGCGGAATAACCCTGATCCATACCCGCGTCGAAGCGTGGCATTCGAGGTTTCGCCGCGAAACCCTGCCGGTTTCTTCTCCAATTTCCATGAAGGAACAGCACGCAGGTCGTTTGTAATCTTTCGAATCTTTAGAGTCTTTGGGCTCAGGAAATCCCGTAATTTCATGAGGCTATGGGCTATTTGGTACCCGTTCTCGGGACGAAGGGTATCCGATTCCGGGGCCAAGGGTACCCGTTTGCAGGAGCGGAGGTTCCCGGATTCAGGGCCATGCAACAGTCGCGAAACCCGCCTCGATAGGGGGATATTGACGGGTTTCGGCGCAACTGGCGCCCCCGAAACCGCCTCGATTCGCGCTGTCGGGGGCGCAGGGTACCCGGTTTCGGGATGCCCGCCACGCAACGCGCGCTGCGGTCACTGAAAGGTACCCCTTTACGGGATAGGATCGGAATGGTGCGAAGGTACCCAGATCGCGCTTGCGTGAAGGTGCCACAAGGTGCAGCCTGCGGCACGTGCCGGATCGGGTGCGGCGAGGGATTGGTTATGGCGGGCGAACGGCAGGCGCAGGGCACGAAGGTCAGGGCGACGACCCCGGCCCGGATCGACGTCGAAGGGCTGAGCGGCGCGCTTCGCCGCGGCACCGTGAAGAAGAACGTCGCCGCGATCCATATCGGCGGCAAGCTGACGCTGTTGCAGCGCAAGCTGTCGAACGTGCTGCTGCTCAATGCCTATGACACGTTGCTGAGCCAAAGCGTGCACCGGATCGACGCGCGTACCCTGTGCCTGATGATCGGCTACAACTCGAACGACATCGACAGCCTGCGCGACGCGCTGCGCGGGCTGGCCGAGACCGTGGCCGAATGGGACATGCTCGACGAGAAGGGGCGTCAGGAATGGGGGGTCTCGGCGCTCCTTGCCCATGCGCGGCTGCGCGACGGGGTCTGCGACTATGCCTATTCCCCGGCGCTGGCCGAGAAGCTGCACGACCCGCGGGTCTTCGCGCTGATCAATCTCGACATCCAGCGCCGCTTCACCTCGGGGCACGGGCTGGCGCTCTACGAGAACTGCTACCGCTTCGTGCGCACCGGCTCGACCGGCTGGTGGCCGCTCGAGGTGTTCCGCCGGCTGATGGGGGTGGATGACAGCGACTACTACCGCAGCTTCAAGCATCTCAACGCCAAGGTCATCAAGCCCAGCGTCGAGGAGGTGAACCGCTCCTCGAACATCCTGATCGAGCCCGAGTTCAAGCGCATGGGCCGCTCGGTCAAGGAGCTGCGATTCCTGATCCGGGAGAACCCGCAGCTGGCCATGCTCGACATCGATGACGGGCAGGCGCTGCGCAGCCAGCCGGTCTATGAGCGGCTGCGGGCGCAGGGCGTGTCGGACCGACTGGCGCGGCAATGGATCTCCGAGCATGGCGCCGAGGCGGTGGCCGAAAAGCTCGACTGGGTATCCGGGCGCGACAATGTCCGCAGCCCGGTCGGGTTCCTGCGCGCCGCGCTCGACAATGGCTGGGCGGGGGAGGGGGCGCCGCCCGCTCAGGCCCCCGCGCCCGAACCGAGCGACGCGGCCCGCAAGGCCGCCGATGCCCGGATCGCGCGGCAGGCCGAGGCGGAGGCCGAGATCGACATGCGCGCGGCGCGGCGTGCGGCGCGGGTGGCGCGGTTCCAGGCGGTGGCCGAGGCGGTCAAGCGGCGCAACCCGACCCAGCGCGATGCCGACCGGCGGCTGATGCTGAGCCAGCTCGAAGGCGAGCTGGAGCGCGAGGATTTCCGCCGCCATGGCTGGGAGAGCGCGCTCAATGCCCGCGCCATCTTCGCCTTCTGGGAAGAGATGCAGCCCGGGCTGTTCGAGGAGCTGCCCGAGCTGCCGCCCGAGTGACGCCTATTCGGCGGCGCGCAGCCCCGCCATCAGGTGGTGGAACTTCTCGCCCTGCACCGCGACGTGTTCGCGCAGCAGCCGCGCCGCGCGATCGGCCTCGCCCGCGCGCAGCGCCGCGACGATCGCCTGATGCTCGGTCATCGACTGCGCCATGCGGCCGCGCAGATGCAGTTGGGTGCGGCGGAACGGCTTGAGCCGGCGATGCAGCCGCCCGGCCTCGGCCGCGAGAAACCGGTTGCCGGACTGTTCGTAGATCAGGTGGTGGAACACCTCGTTCTCGCGGTAATAGGCGTCGCTTTCACCGGCCTCCAGCGCCTCGCGGCAACGGTCGTTGGCGGCGTCGAGATCGGCGAGCGCCGCGTCGGTGATGCGCTGCGCGGCGAGGCGGCCGCAGCTGGCCTCGATCTCGGCCATCACCTCGAACATCTCCAGCAGCTCGACCGCGCCGACCTCGCGCACGAAGACGCCGCGGCGCGGCTGCTGCTCGATCAGCCCGGCGGCGGCGAGCTTCTGGAACGCCTCGCGCAGGGGCGTGCGCGAGACCCCGTGCTCCTCGGCCAGCCGGGTCTCGTCGAGCCTCGTGCCGGGGCGGAACCGGCCGCGCAGGATCTCGTCCTCGAGCGTCTCGGCGATCAGGTCGCTGCGGCTGCGGCTCATGGCGCCGATCCCTTCGCATATGCAGAAAAGCCATTCTTGTATACGAGAGCTTGACTCCGAATACAATCCCGCGCAGCGTGACCCGGCGTCGGATGGGGGAGCATCGCGGCGCGTCGTTTGGGAGGACGAGAATGAACAAGATCACCCTGCTCGCGGCCGGGGCCGCGCTGCTCGCGCCGCTGGCCGCCAATGCCGAGACGCTGCGGCTGTCGCATCAATGGGCCGAGGGCGACGTGCGCCATCAGGTCGCGCAGATGGTGGCCGAGGAGGTCGCCGCCGCCGATGTCGATCTGGAGATCCAGATCTTTCCGAACCAGACCCTGTTCAAGGCGCGCGAGCAGTACACGCCGCTGTCGCGCGGCCAGCTCGACATGACGGTGCTGCCGCTGAGCTATGCCGGCGGCCAGCAGCCCGCCTACAACCTCACCCTGATGCCCGGCCTCGTGCGCAATCTCGAGCACGGCAACCGGCTGTCGAAATCCGAGTTCGGCGACGCGATCCGCGAGACCATGGCCGAGGATGACGTGATGGTGCTGGTCGACGGCTATCTCGCCGGCGGCTTCGGCTCGAACAAGGGCTGCATCACCGCGCCCGAGGACGTCCAGGGCGTGACGATCCGCGCCGCCGGAAAGAGCTTCGAGGAGATGCTGGCGGGGGCAGGGGCCTCGATCGCCTCGATGGCCTCGTCCGAGATCTACCCGGCGCTGCAAACGGGCGTGCTCGACGCCGCCAACACCTCGTCCGAGAGCTTCGTGAGCTACCGGCTCTACGAGCAGCTCGACTGCTACACGCCCGCGGGCGACACCGCGCTGTGGTTCATGTACCAGCCGCTGATCATGAACAAGACGACCTTCGAGGGTCTGACCGAGGAGCAGCAGGCGGCGCTGATGGCGGCGGCCGAGAAGGCCGAGGCCTATTACCTCACCGAGGGCAAGAAGGGCGACGACATGGCGCGCGAGACCTTCCGCGAGGCCGGGGTCGAGATCGCCGAGATGAGCGAAGAGGACTTCGAGGCCTGGCGCGAGCTGGCCAAGGAGACCGCGTTCAAGGTCTTCGTCGAGGAGACCCCGAACGGCCAGGAGCTGCTCGACAAGGCGCTCGCCGTCGAGTGAGCCGAGGCGGGCCCCGGCGCCGCGCCGGGGCCGACCCCATTTCCCGAGGACATTCCATGACCGAGATGACCCGGCGGGACGCCCCCGCCGCGATCCGCGCGATTGGCCATGTCTCGACCCTGTGCGGGGTCGTGGCGGCCGCCTTGATCTTCGTCTCCGTGCTGATCACCTGCCAGATGATCTTTCTGCGCGCGGTGCTGGGCCAATCCACCGTCTGGCAGACGGAAGCCGTGATCTACATGATGATCGGCGCGACGCTGCTGGGCCTGCCCTATGTGCAGAAGCTGCGCGGCCATGTCGGCGTTGACCTGGTACCGGGGCTGCTGCCGGCGGGCGCGCGCAAGGCGCTGGCGCTGGCGGTGCTGTCCGCGACGATCGTGATGATCGGGCTGATGCTGTTCTATGGCTGGGAGATGTTCCACCTCGCCTGGGAGCGCAACTGGCGCTCGGAAACCGTCTGGGGCGTGAAGCTCTGGATTCCCTATCTCGCGGTCCCGCTCGGCTTCGCGCTCTTCGCGTTGCAGCTCGTGGCCGATCTCTGGGCCGTCGCCACCGGGCATGACGACGCCGATCCCAACGTCGCCCCCGAAGACCGGAGACACTGATGGAGCCGCTCACCCTTGGCGCGCTGGTCGCGCTGTTCACCGTGCTGGTGCTGTTCTCGGGCATCTCCGTCGGCACCGGCCTTCTGGTGGTCGCCACCGGATTCCTGTTCTTCGTCGACGGCGCGCGCTCGCTCGAGGCGCTGCCCGAGCTGTTCTTCGGCGAGCTCAACAGCTTCGCGCTGCTGTCGATCCCGATGTTCATCATCATGGGCGCGGCGATCTCGTCCTCGCGCGCCGGTCCCGATCTCTACGAGGCGCTGGAGCGCTGGCTCACCCGGGTGCCGGGCGGGCTGCTGGTGTCGAACCTGGGCGCCTGCGCGCTCTTCGCCGCGATGTCCGGTTCCAGCCCCGCGACCTGCGCCGCGATCGGCAAGATGGGCATCCCCGAGATGCGCAAGCGCGGCTACCCCGACGAGGTGGCCGCCGGGTCCATCGCCGCCGGCGGTACGCTGGGCATCCTCATCCCGCCATCGGTGACGATGATCGTCTACGGCATCGCGACCGAGACCTCGATCGGGCGGCTGTTCCTCGCCGGCGTCATTCCCGGCCTCGTGCTGACGCTCTTGTTCATCGCCTGGTCGATCTTCGACACCTGGCGGCGCGGCGCCGCGGGCGTGGCGCTGTCGGGCATCACCTATAGCTGGCGCCAGAAGGTCGAGATCCTGCCGCGCGTGCTGCCCTTCCTCGCGATCATCCTCGGCGTGCTCTACGCGCTTTACGGCGGCATCGCGACGCCCTCCGAGACCGCCGCCGTCGGCGCGCTTCTGTGCATCGTCGTGGTGATGATCATCTACAAGATGGTGCAGCCCCGCGCGCTTTGGGCGATCCTGCGCGACAGCACCCGCGAGAGCGTGATGATCCTGTTCATCATCGGCGCGGCGGGGGTGTTCTCCTTCATGCTGTCCTCGCTGTTCATCACCCAGTCGGTGGCGGCCTGGATCGGCGACCTCGACGTGAACCGCTGGGTGCTGATGGCGATCGTCAACCTGTTCCTGCTGGTGGCGGGCTTCTTCCTGCCCCCGGTCGCGGTGATCCTGATGTCGGCGCCGATCCTTCTGCCGATCATCACGGCGGCGGGGTTCGATCCCTACTGGTTCGCGGTGATCGTGACGATCAACATGGAGATCGGCTTGATCACGCCGCCGGTGGGCCTCAACCTCTATGTCATCAACGGCATCGCGCCGGACATCTCGCTCAAGAAGGTGCTGTTCGGCTCGCTGCCCTTCGTCGGCTGCATGATCGCGGCCATCGTGCTTCTGTCGGTGTTTCCGGGTCTGGCGACCTGGCTGCCCGACGCCGTCATGGGGAAAGCCATATGAGCATCCTGTCCGACGTCCTCTCGACCATCCTCGAACGCCGCTACCCGTGGCAGCCGGCGCGCGAGGCCGACCACCGTTCGGACGCGGCGCTGATCGCGGACCTGCTGTCGAACGCCGGCGAGATCTCGGGGCTGACCTCGGCGCGCGAACTGCTCGAACGCTATGCCCACAAGGACGACGCCGCCAAGATCGCCTTCTTCGCGCATCTGGCGGAGGAGCTGGACATCGACCCCGAAACGGTGCGCAGCGCGCTCGACGCCTACGAGGCCAAGCCGGGGCCGAAGAGCTACCGCGCCTTTCTCGAGGCGGCCGAGCCGCCCCGGCAGGAGCTGGTGCGGCGGCTGAACCGGGTGCCCGGCGCCACGGCGCGGCTGGTGGCGATGCGCGCCGACCTGCTGCGGCTGCTCAGGCGCGACGATCCGCGCGCCGCGCTCGATCAGGATTTCCGGCACCTGTTCCAGAGCTGGTTCAACCGCGGCTTTTTGGTGCTGCGCCCGGTGAGCTGGGAGAGCCCGGCGCAGATTCTCGAGAAGATCATCGCCTACGAGGCGGTGCACGCGATCGACAGCTGGGACGATCTGCGCCGCCGGGTCGAGCCCACCGACCGGCGCTGCTTCGCGTTCTTTCACCCGGCGATGCCGGACGAGCCGGTGATCTTCGTCGAGGTGGCGCTGACCCGTGGCATTCCCGGCTCGATCCAGGGCGTTCTGGCCGAGGACCGCGAGGAGGTCGAGGCGGCGGAGGCCGACACGGCCGTGTTCTACTCGATCTCGAACTGCCAGTCGGGGCTCGCCGGCATCTCCTTCGGCAACTCGCTGATCAAGCAGGTGGTGGCGGATCTCTCGGCCGAGCTGCCCGGACTCAGGACCTTCGTGACGCTGTCGCCGATCCCGGGGCTGCGGCGCTGGATGGACGGGCAGGAGATCGATCCGACCAAGCTCGACGACGAGGCGCTCAGGCGCATCGCGGCGACCTACCTGCTGACCGCCAAGCGCGAGGGCGGCATGCCGCTCGACCCGGTGGCGCGGTTCCATCTGGGCAACGGCGCGCAGCTGCACGCGGTGCATGCCAATGCCGACATCTCGCCCAAGGGCCGCGCCGAGAGCTGCGGCGCGATGGTGAATTATCTCTATGACCTGGGGAAGATCACCCAGAACCACGAAGGCTTTGCCAAGCGGCAGGAGGTGGCGGCGTCGGATGCCGTGCGCGGTCTCCTTCCCCGCCAGGGCCGGGCCCGCAAGGAAGGGGCATGAGCATGGCCAACCCGCTTTACGACACGCTGTTCGGGCGTCACGCCGGCAAGGAGACGCCGTTCCTGATCCTGCGCGACGGCGCCCGGATCAGCCATGCGGCGTTCCTGGGCCAGGCCGCGCGCATCGCCCATGCGCTGGTCGATGCCGGTCTGAAGCCCGGCGACCGGGTCGCGGCGCAGGTCGAGAAAAGCCCGCAGGCGCTGGCGCTCTATGCCGCCTGCGCGCAGGCGGGGCTGGTGTTCTTGCCGCTCAACACCGCCTACACGGTCGATGAGCTGAGCTATTTCATCGAGGATAGCGGCGCGCGGATGGTGATCTGCGATCCGGCGCGCGAGGCGGATCTCGCACCCTTGGCCGAGCGGCTCGGGGCGCAGATCCTGACGCTGGGCGCCGATGGTCATGGCGGGCTGATGGCGCAGGCGGCGCGGCACGAGGACCGGTTCGAGACGGTGCCGCGCACGGGCGAGGACCTTGCGGCGTTCCTTTATACCTCGGGGACCACGGGTCGCTCCAAGGGCGCGATGCTCACCCAGGACAACCTCATCTCGAACGCGGTGACCCTGGTCGAGCACTGGCGCTTCACGGATGAGGACGTGCTGCTGCACGCGCTGCCGATCTTTCACACCCACGGGCTGTTCGTGGCGACAAACGTGATCGCGGTGGCCGGCGCCTCGATGATCTTCCTGCCGAAATTCGACCTCGACGCGCTGATCGAGCTGATGCCCGAGGCGACCTCGATGATGGGGGTGCCGACCTTCTATACCCGGCTTCTGGGCGACGAGAGGTTCACCCGCGAACTGACCGCGGGCATGCGGCTCTTCATCTCGGGCTCGGCGCCGCTTCTGGCCGAGACGCATGTGGAGTTCGAAAAGCGCACCGGGCACCGGATTCTCGAACGCTACGGCATGACCGAGACCAACATGAACACCTCGAACCCCTATGACGGCGAGCGGCGCGCCGGAACCGTGGGCTTCCCGCTGCCGGGGGTGGAGCTGAAGATCACCGACCGCGAGACCGGGGCCGAGCTGCCGCAGGGCGAGGTCGGGCTGATCGAGGTGCGCGGGCCCAACGTGTTCAAGGGCTATTGGCAGATGCCCGAGAAGACCAAGGCGGAGCTGCGCGAGGACGGCTTCTTCCTCACCGGCGATCTGGGGCGGATCGACGAGGATGGCTACGTCTCGATCGTCGGACGCGACAAGGACCTGATCATCTCGGGCGGCTACAACATCTATCCCAAGGAGATCGAGCTCCTGCTCGACGAGCAGCCCGGTGTGCTGGAGAGCGCGGTGATCGGCGTGAAGGACGCCGATTTCGGCGAGAGCGTGGTCGGCGTGCTGGTGCCGCGCCCCGGTGCCGAGATCGACCCCGAGGCGGTGATGGCGGCGATGCAGGGCAGCCTCGCGCGGTTCAAGCAGCCGCGCCGGATCGAGATCGTCGACGAGTTGCCCCGCAACACCATGGGCAAGGTGCAAAAAAACCTGCTGCGCGAGCGTTTCGCGGGCTGATCCCGGGACCGGGAAAGAGACAAGGCGTCGCGCGACCGCGCGGCGCCTTTCGTCATGCGCGGCGGCCCGGATCGGTAGGGCGGGGCGGTTCGTCACGCCGCCGATTGACAGGCCCGGCGAAGCATGGGACCAAATGGTATACCAAACGGGAGGCGCGCATGGCGGTGATCACGGTGATCGGTCTGGGATCGATGGGGCTCGGCATGGCGCTGTCGCTCAGGCGCGCGGGGCACCGGGTGATCGGCTGCGACCTGCGCGATGGTGCGGCGGCGCCGCTTCTGGCCGAGGGCGGCGAGGCGGGCACGCCGCGCGAGGCCGCGGCGCAAAGCGACATCGTGGTCAGCGTCGTGCTCAACGCGGCGCAGACCGAGGCGGTGCTGTTCGGGCCCGGGGGCTGCGCCGAGCGGCTGCGCGCGGGTGCGGCGATCATCTCCTGCGCCACGGTGCCGCCGGAGGCGGCGCGGGCGATGGCGGCATCGGCCCAAGCGATGGGGCTGCATTACCTCGACGCGCCGATCTCGGGCGGCGCGGCCAAGGCGGCGCAGGGGCGGCTGTCGATCATGGCCTCTGGCAGCGAGGCGGCTTTCGCCGCCGCCGCGCCCGCGCTCGATGCGATGGCCGAGACGGTGCATGATCTGGGTCGCGACGCCGGGGCGGGCTCGGCGATGAAGGCGGTGAACCAGCTTCTCGCGGGCGTGCATATCGCCGCGATGGGCGAGGCGCTGGCCATGGCGGCGAGCCAGGGGCTCGATCTCGGCCGGGTGGTCGAGGTGATCTCGGCTTCGGCCGGAACCTCGTGGATGTTCGAGAACCGGGCGCCGCACGTGGTCGAGGCCGATTACGCGGCGCGCTCGGCGGTGACGATCTGGCCCAAGGATCTCGGCATCGTCTCGGACATCGCGGCGGCGGCGGGGCTGCCGGTGCCGCTCACCCGCGCCGCGCTGGGGCAGTTCGAGGCCGCGGTCGAGGCGGGCTGGGGCGCCGATGACGACGCCGCCGTCACGCGGGTCTACGCGCGGGCCGCGGGTCTTTCCCTGCCGGGGGATGCGTGATGCTGCTGGGTTGTATCGGCGATGATTTCACCGGCTCGAGCGATCTGGGCAACACGCTGACCAAGGCCGGGATGCGCAGCGTCCAGTATGTCGGCGTGCCCGACCGGCCCGCCGAGGCCGGGGTCGAGGCGGGAATCGTGGCGTTGAAATCGCGGTCGCTGCCCGTCGCGGAGGCGGTGCGCCAGTCGCTGGCGGCGCTCGACTGGTTGATGGCGCAGGGCTGCGAGCAGATCCTGTTCAAATACTGCTCGACCTTCGATTCCACGCCCGAGGGCAATATCGGGCCGGTGGCCGAGGCCCTGGCCGACCGGCTCGGGGCCGAGCAGGTGATCTTCTGCCCCGCCTTTCCGGCGGCCGGGCGCACGGTCTATCAGGGCCATCTCTTCGTCGGCGATCGGCTCTTGAGCGAGAGCGGGATGGAGAACCACCCGCTGACGCCGATGACCGACCCGGATTTGCGGCGCTGGCTGGCGCGGCAGGTCCGGGGCGAGGTCGGCCATGTCGCGGCCGCGCAGGTTTTCGAGGGGCCCCAGGCGATCCGCGCGGCCTTCGCCGCCAGCGGCGCGCGGCACCTGATCTGCGACGCGATCCGCGACGAGGACCTGCTGGCGCTCGGGCGCGCCGCCCAGGGCCACCCTCTGGTCACCGGCGGATCGGGCATCGCGATGGGGCTGCCGGAGGCGTTCCGAAGCGCCGGTCGGCTGTCTGGCGCGGCGGGCGGCTGGCGGGGGCAGAAGGGCCGGTCGGTCGTGCTGTCGGGCTCGTGCTCGAACGCGACGCGGGGCCAGGTCGCGGCCCATGCCGGACCCAGCCTGCCGGTGCGGATCGAGGCGCTGATGGCCGATGAGATCACGCCGCGTTGCGCCACCGAGTGGTCGCTGGCGCAGGAGGGGCTGCCGTTGGTCTACAGCTCGGCCGAGCCCGAGGCGGTGCGCGCCGCGCAGGAGCGGTTCGGCCGCGAGGCGGTGGCCGAGAAGGTCGAGGGTTTCTTTGCGGAGTCCGCGCGGGCGCTGGTGGCGCATGGGGTGACGCGGCTGATCACGGCGGGCGGCGAGACCTCGGGCGCGGTGGTCGAGGCGCTGGCGCCCGAGGCGCTCGAGATCGGGCCGGAGATCGCGCCGGGCGTGCCCTGCCTGCGCGCCGGGCCGGATCTGGTGCTGGCGCTGAAATCCGGCAATTTCGGCGGCCCGGACTTCTTTGCCGAGGCCGAGGCGATGCTGGGACGCGACGCATGAGCGAGGCGGGTCTGCGCGAGGCGATCTGCGCCCGGGCCGCGTCGCTCTTCGCGCGCGGGCTGACCGGCGGCGCCTCGGGGAACATCTCGGCGCGCTGCGAGGATGGCGGGCTCCTGGTCTCGCCCACGGGGGCGAGCTTCGGCAGCCTCGATCCGGCTCGGCTGGCGAAGTTCGACGCGAGCGGACGGCAGGTCTCGGGCGACAGGCCGACCAAGGAGATGCCGCTGCACGCCGCCTTCTACGAAACGCGCGGCACCGCCGGGGCGGTGGTGCATCTGCACTCGACCCATTCGGTGGCGCTGTCGATGCTGCCCGAGACCGACCCCGAGAACATGCTGCCGCCGCTCACCGCCTATTCGATCATGCGTTTGGGCAAGGTGCAGCTGCTGCCCTATTTCCGGCCCGGCGATCCGGCCATGGGCGACGCGGTGCGCGGGCTGGCGGGCAAGCGCTCGGCGGTGGTGCTGGCCAATCACGGGCCCGTCGTTGCGGCCAAGGACCTGGAGGCGGCGGTCTACGCGATGGAGGAGCTGGAGGAGACGGCGAAGCTGGCGTTGCTTCTGCGCGGCGCGAACCCGCGGATGCTGAGCGAGGCGCAGATCCGCGACGTGGTGACGACATTCGACGTGGAGTGGGACTGATGTTTTCGGCCAATCTGGGATTTCTGTTCGCCGACCGGCCGCTGCCCGAGGCGATCCGCGCCGCCAAGCGCCACGGTTTCGGCGCGGTGGAATGCCATTTCCCCTATGACACACCGGCGCGCGAGGTGCGCGCTGCGCTCGACGAGACCGGGTTGGAGATGCTCGGGATCAACACCGTGCCGGGCGACACCGCTTCGGGGGATTTCGGCCTCGCCGCCGTGCCGGGGCGAGAGCGCGAGGCGCGGGCGGCGATCGAGCAGGCGCTGGATTACGCCGCAGAGATCGGCGCGCGAAACGTGCATGTCATGGCCGGGCGGACCGAGGATTTCGATGCCGCCGAGGCGCTGTTTCGGGGCACTTTGCGCGCGGCCTGCGATCTCGCCGCGCCGCGCGGCATCGGGCTCTTGATCGAGCCGATCAACCGGCGCGACGTGGCGGGCTATCACTTGAGCCACATCGAGCAGGCGGCGGCGACGGTGGCGGCCGTGGGTTCGGACGCGCTGAGGATCATGTTCGACTGCTACCACTTGCAGATCATGCAGGGCGACCTGATCCGCCGCTTCGAGACGCATCGCGAGATGATCGGCCACGTGCAGATCGCGGGCGTGCCGGACCGGGGCGAGCCCGATGGCGGCGAGCTGCATTACCCGAACCTCGTCGCGGCGTTCCGCGAGAGGGGATGGGGCGCGCCCATCGGCGCGGAATACAAGCCGCGCTCGGGGCGGACCGAGGACGGGCTCGGATGGATGGACGCATTCCCGCAGGAGCGGGCAGGGGGGACGGCATGAGCGAGATACTGGCGATCGGCAGCTACACCGAGACCGACATGGAGGGGCTGCGCGAGATGGGCGCGCGCGTGGTCGAGAGCCTCGACGCGATGCGTGGGCTGCCCGAGGCCGAGCGCGCGGCGGTGCGCGCGGTGGCATACAAGGGCCACCATGATTTCGGTGCCGACGAGATGGCGCTGCTGCCGGGGCTCGGCGTGATCGCCAATTACGGCGTCGGCTACGACGCGATCCGGATCGACGCGGCGGATGCCGCCGGGGTGCGGGTCACCAACACGCCGGACGTGCTCAACGACGACGTCGCCGACCTTGCCGTGGCGATGCTCTTGATGCAGCAGCGGCGGATGCTGGCGGGCGACGCGCATGTGCGCTCGGGCGCATGGGCCGGTGGAGAAAGCTTTCCGCTCAACCGCAAGGTCTCGGGTCGGCGCGCAGGCATCATGGGGCTGGGTCGGATCGGGCGCGACATCGCCGATCGGCTGGCGGCGTTCAGGATGGAGATGCACTACCACGCGCGCTCGGAAAAGGAGACGCCGGGCTGGACCTATCACGCCGACCCGGTGTCGCTGGCGCGCGAGGTTGATTACCTCGTCGTGGCGCTGGTCGGCGGGCCGGAGACCGAGAACTACGTATCGAAGGAGGTGATCGAGGCGCTGGGGCCCGAAGGCGTGCTGATCAACATCTCGCGCGGCTCGACGGTGGACGAGGCGGCGCTTCTCGACGCGCTGGAGGCGGGGCGGCTCGGCGGCGCCGGGCTCGACGTGTTCCGCGACGAACCCCGGGTCGATCCGCGGTTCCACGCGCTGGAGACGGTCGTGCTGCAACCGCATCAGGGCTCGGGCACGCATGAGACCCGCGCCGCGATGGGGCGGCTGCAGCGCGACAACATCGCGGCCTTTCTCGATGGCCGCGACCTGCTGACGCCGGTCAACTGAACGCGGCCGCCGGGGTAATCCCCGGCGGCGCCCGTCTCACGTCGCGGCGACCGCCTCCTGACGCTGGCGGCCGAGCCCCTCGACCTCGATCTCCATCACGTCGCCGGGCTTGAGGAAGCGCTGCGGCGTCATGCCCATGCCGACGCCCGAGGGCGTGCCGGTGGCGATGACGTCGCCGGGCATCAGCTTCATGAACTGCGACATGTGGCTGATGATCTGGGCGACGGTGAAGATCATGTCGCCGGTGGTCTCGTCCTGCACCCGCTCGCCGTTCAGGTCGAGCGTGACGCGCAGGGCCTGAGGATCCTCGATCTCGTCCGCCGTCACCAGCCACGGGCCGACGGGGCCGAAGGAGGGGGCCGACTTGCCCTTGATCCACTGGCCGCCGCGCTCGATCTGGAAGGCGCGCTCGGAGACGTCGTTGATGGTGCAGTAGCCCGCCACGTGATCGAGCGCATCGGCCTCGGAGACGTAGAGCGCCTCGCGGCCGATCACCACGCCGAGCTCGACCTCCCAGTCGGCCTTCTCCGAGCCGCGCGGGATGATCACCGGGTCGAAGGGGCCCGACAGGGCCGAGGAGGCCTTGGAGAAGATGATCGGCTCCTTGGGCGGCTGCGCGCCGGTTTCGGCCGCGTGCTTGGCGTAGTTCAGGCCGATGCAGAAGAAGTTCGGCACGCGCGAGAGGCACGACCCGATCCGCCCCGGCTCCTCGACCAGCGGCAGGCTATCGGGATCGATGCCCCGGAGCCGGTCGAGCGCGGCGCGCGACACCGCCTCGCCGGCGAGGTCGTCGACATGCCCCGAGAGATCGCGCACCCGGCCCTCGCGGTCGAGCATCCCGGTCCTTTCCTGCCCCGCCGGGCCGTATCGCAGCAGTTTCATTCGATGTCCTTCTCGTTGGTGGTCAGGTCGCGCCCGGATTCGCGCAGTTCGAACAGGCGGGTGAGATTGACGATCAGCGCCGAAAGATGCGCGTCGATCTCGGCGCCGACCCGGGCCGGATCGCGGGTCTCGAGCCCGCGCACGATGTTCTCGTGCTGCGTGCGCACCCGTTCGCGGGCACGGCGCTGTACCGCGGAAAGATAGCGTTGGCGCCACATCCGCGCGAGATAGGCGGCATGGGTCTCGGCCAGCGCCGGGTTGTGCGAGGCCCGCGCGATGGCGGTGTGGAACGCCATGTCGATCTCGAACAGCTCGATCAGCGCGTCGCCCTCGGCGGTCTCGCTCAGGGCGAGGTGCCGCTCGGAGAGGTCGCGGATCTCGGCGATCTCGGCGTCGGAGGCTTCGCGGCAGGCCAGCTCGCCCGACAGGATCTCGAGCGCCTTGAGCACCATCACCGAGTCGCGCACCTCCTTGAGGGAGGGGTCGGCGACGATCGGGCTGCGCGCCGGGCGCAGCTGCACCAGCCCCTCCTTGGCGAGGATGCGCACCGCCTCGCGAAGCGGGGTGCGGCTGACGCCGAGATCGACCGCGTTGTCGCGCTCCTTGATCGGGTCGCCGGGCGCGAGCTTGCCTCGGAGGATGTCGCGGCGCAGCTTCTGCGCGATCTGCTCGGCCAGTGGTGATGCGGTCATCTTGTCCATTGCTTGGTCGGTTCGAGGCGTTTGAATCTGGTATACCAAAAAATTCTTGTCTGTCGAGCAGCCCCTCGCTAGCGTGACCCTGCGGCTGGTATACCATCCTGGGGAGGAAGGCAGGCCGTGGAACTGGCGGAACACCCGCCGAGGGAGGAAAGTGATGAAGACCAGTATCGTATGTCTCTCCACCGCGCTGATGGCCGCCACGGCGTTGCCGGCGCTGGCGCAGGAAACATTGCGCATCCAGACGCATTACGCGCCCGAAACGGAATCCGGCAAGCTGGCCCAGCAATTCGCCGACGATGTCGAGGTGATGTCGGGCGGTGAGATCGACGTGGAGATGTTCTTCTCCTCCTCGGTGGTGAAGACCGTGGAGGCCTTCGACGCCGCCGCCAACGGCATTCTCGACTGCGACATGACCGGTGGCGCCTACCAGACCGGCAAGAACCCCGCCTTCCAGTTCGTGGGCGACATCATGGGCGGCTACGACACGCCCTGGCAGCAATATGCCTGGCTCTACAATGGCGGCTTCGAGACCGCGGACGAGCTCTACAACGGCTTCAACATGAAGCTCGTCGGCTGGTGGATCTACGGCCAGGAATCCATGTCCTCGACCAAGCCGCTGGCCGGGCCCGAGGATCTCAAGGACTGGAAGTTCCGCTCGCCGCCGGGGATGGAGACCGAGATCTTCGCCAATCTCGGCGCCTCGCCCGTTGTGATGGATTTCACCGAGATCTTCACGGCGCTGGAGACCGGGATCATCGACGGCGCCGACGCCTCCGGTTTGGCCAACAATGTCGGCCTCGGCCTGTACGACCTGGTCGAGCACGCGACCTATCCGGGCTTCCACTCGATGCCCTCGGACCACCTCGCCTGCCGCCTCGACAAGTGGGAGAGCCTGTCGGACGCGCATAAGCGGATCATCGACACCGCGATGCAGAAGCTGGCCTTCCAGACCGCGCTGACCTTCGAGGTCGCCAACAACGAGGCGGCGGCCGAGCTGCGCGAGAAGGGCGTGACGCTGCATGACTGGTCCGACGAGGACCGCAAGGTGTTCCGCGAGGCGGCGCAGGCGGCCTGGGCCGACTGGGCCACCAAGACCCCCGAGACCAAGGCTCTGGTCGACAGCCACATCGCCTTCATGCAGCAGCTTGGTCTGATCGCCGCAGAGTGATCCGGCCCGGCTGAGCGAAACCCGGCCCCCGATCCGTCGGGGGCCGGTCACGACAGAACCCCGCAAGGCGGCAAGGGAGAGGGCAGTGTCCATCAGGGCGACGACATCCATCAAGGACATCCTGTGGCCGGCGGTCTTCACCGCCTGCATGGCATGGCTGGTCTGGTACTTTCCGCGGTTCATCGTCTTCGCGGGGCTGGCCAACGACAACCTCAACTCGGGCTATCTCGGCGCCGGGCCGATCGATTTCGCGATCATGGCCGGGGCGGTCGTGGCGCTGGTGATGGGGCTGCGCCATGCCCGCACCACCGCGGGCGAAGGGGTGATCGAGACGCCGATCGACCGGCTCAGCCTGTTCCTCGGCCGGGTCACCATGCTGCTCGTGGTGATCCTCGTGGCGGTGATGTTCTACGAGGTGATGCTGCGCTACATCTTCGAGCGGCCGACGCTCTGGGCCAACGAGCTGAGCCTGTGGATGGCCGGGTTCATCTTCCTGCTCTCGGGGCTCTACTCGATGCAGCAGCGCAACCACATCCGCATCTACCTGCTCTACGACGTGCTGCCGCGACCGGTGCAGCGGATCTGCGACGTGATCTCCACCGCGCTGATCTGCGTCTTCGCCTTCGCGATGATCTGGGGCTCGTGGAACGAGGCGCGCGACAAGTTCCTGCGCTGGGAGACCTTCGGCACCGCCTTCGACCCGCCGATCCCCGCCACTCTCAAGCCGCTGGTGCTTCTGGTGATCGTGCTGGTCTCGCTTCAGGCGATCGCGAACCTGATCGCCGATTGGAACAAGGGCCCCGAGAGCCACGGGGTGATCGACGAGGGCGAGGTCGAGGACATGATCCAGACCGCCCGCGCGCAGCACGAACAGGGAAGACACGACTGATGTTCGATATCGGAACCATCTCGACGCTGCTGCTCCTGGCGATGCTCGGGCTTCTGGCCATCGGCATGCCGCTGGGCTTCGCCTCGGCCGTGCTCGCCGTGGGCGTGCTGGTGATGAAGTTCGGCCCGGACCTGCTCTTCGCCAATTTCGGCACCGGGCCGCTCAACATCCTGGCGCAGCGGATCTACGGCCTGCTCACCGACTACGTGCTGATATCGATCCCGCTCTTCATCTTCATGGCGAACCTGCTGGAGCGATCCGGCATCGCCGCCGAGATGTACAACTCGCTCAATGTCTGGCTGAACCGGACCCGTGGCGGCATCGCCATCGTCACCTCGATCATGGCGGTGATCATGGCGGCGATGTCGGGCATCATCGGCGGCGAGGTGGTGCTTCTGGGCCTGATCGCGCTGCCGCAGATGCTGCGGCTGGGATACGACCGCAACCTCGCCATCGGCACGATCTGCGCCAGCGGTTCCCTGGGCACCATGATCCCGCCCTCGATCGTGCTGATCATCTACGGGCTGATCACCGAGACCTCGATCAAGGCGCTGTTCACCGCTTCGTTCCTGCCGGGCTTCATCCTCGCCTCGTTCTTCATCATCTACATCGTGGTGCGCACCCGCCTGAACCCGGCGCTGGCGCCGCTGCCCGATCTCGACCCGTCCGAGCCGGAGCTGGCCGAGAAGCGCAAGCTGTTCGGGACCTTCCTTCTGACGATCATCGGCGGCTTCGCGGGCGCGCTGTTCCTGCGGGCCCTGTTCCTGACCGTGACCGGGCAGAACGCGGCGCGCGAAGGCGTGGCCGACATCGCCTTCGGCACCCCGGCATATGTCGCGATCTTCGGCGTGGTGACGCTGGCGGCGCTGGGGCTGATCTTCGGGGTGATGGGGCGCGAGCGGTTCCGCACCTCGTGGTCGATGGGCAAGGGCCTCGTCGGGCCGATGGTCGTCATCGGCGTGGTGCTGGGCTCGATCTATGGCGGCATCACCGGCATCACCGAGGCGGCCGGGATGGGCGTCATCGCGGTGGGCGTGATCGCCGCCCTCAGGGGCGAGATGAGCTTCAACCTGCTGTGGGAGGCGCTCAAGCGGACGCTGAAATCGACCGGCACGATCATCTGGGTGACGATCGGCGCGACGGCGCTGGCGGGGGCCTATACCATCGCGGGCGGGCCGACCTTCATCGCCTCGACCATCGTCGGCAGCGACCTGCCCACCATGGGGGTGATCCTGATCATGATGGCGATCTTCCTGGTGCTGGGCGCCTTCATGGACTGGGTCGGCATCGTGCTCTTGGTGATCCCGGTGTTCCTGCCGATCATCCTGCGGCTGCCGATCGAGGAAATCGGCCTGTTCGGCACGCTGGAGCCCGCGCATCTGTCGATCTGGTTCGGGGTGGTGTTCTGCATGAACATGCAGGTGAGCTTCCTCAGCCCGCCCTTCGGCCCGGCGGCCTTCTACCTCAAATCCGTGGCGCCGCCCGAGATCTCGCTGACCGACATCTTCCGCGGCTTCCTGCCCTTCATCGCGATCCAGCTCGCAGCCCTGTCCCTGCTGCTGATCTGGCCGCCGCTGGTGTCGGTGTTCCTCTAGGCCAACCGGGCGGGCCGTGACGGCCCGCCCCTCCCATTCGAGAGACCTCGCCCATGTCCGCCCTGATCCGACTAGACGCCGCAGACAACGTCGCCACCGCGCGCCGCGCCATCAGCCCCGGCGAGGAGGGGGCGACGACCCCGGTGCCGCGCGGCCACAAGATGGCGCTGGAGCCGATCCCCGCAGGGGCGGCCGTGACCAAATACGCGCAGGTGATCGGTTACGCCGCCGAGGACATCCCGGCGGGGGCGCATGTGCATGTCCACAACCTCGCCTTCCGCGACATCGACCACGAACACGCCTTCGGCTCGAACCTGCGGCCCGCGCCTGCGCCCGAGCGGCGCGATCACTTCATGGGCTACCGACGGGCCACCGGGCGGGTCGGCACCCGCAACTACATCGCGGTGCTCACATCGGTGAACTGCTCGGCCACCGCGGCGCGGCTGATCGCGCAGGCCTTCACGCCCGAGAAGCTGGCCGCCTATCCCAATGTCGACGGCGTCGTGGCCTTCGTGCATGGCACGGGCTGCGCCATGGGCGGCGACGGCACCGGGTTCGAGCTGTTGCAGCGGACGCTGTGGGGCTATGCGCGCAACCCCAATGTCGGCGGCGTGCTGATGGCGGGGCTGGGCTGCGAGATGATGCAGATCGACTGGCTGATCGAGGCTTACGGCCTCACCCCCGGCCCGCTGTTCCGCACGATGAACATCCAGGACGTGGGCGGGCTGCGCCGCACGGTCGAGGCCGGTGTGGCGGCGATCGAGGAGATGCTGCCCGAGGTCGACAAGGCGCGGCGCGAGGAATGCCCGGCCTCGGAGCTGATGGTGGCGCTGCAATGCGGCGGCTCGGACGCGTGGTCGGGGATCACCGCCAACCCGGCGGTCGGTTACGCCTGCGACCTTCTGGTGGCGCAGGGCGGCACCGGGGTGCTGGCCGAGACGCCCGAGATCTACGGCGCCGAGCACCTGCTGACCGCGCGCGCGGCGAAGCCGGAGGTCGGCGAGAAGCTGATCGGGCTGATCGAGTGGTGGCGCGACTACACCGCGCGCAACCGCGGCTCGATGGACAACAACCCCTCGCCCGGCAACAAGGCGGGCGGGCTGACGACGATCCTCGAGAAATCACTCGGCGCGGCGGCCAAGGGCGGCACGACGCCGCTCATGGGCGTCTACCGCTATGCCGAGCCGGTGACCGAAAAGGGCTTCGTCTTCATGGACAGCCCCGGCTACGATCCGGCCAGCGTGACCGGGCAGATCGCGAGCGGTTGCAACCTCGTGGCCTTCACCACCGGGCGCGGCTCGGCCTTCGGCGCCAAGCCGTCGCCCTCGATGAAGATCGCGACCAATTCCGAGATGTTCGCCCGGATGGAGGAGGACATGGACATCGATGCGGGCCGCATCCTGACGGGCGGCGCGACGGTCGAGCAGGTCGGGCGCGAGATCTACGAGACATGGCTGCGCATGGCCTCGGGCGAGACATCGAAATCCGAGGCGCAGGGGCTTGGCGATTACGAGTTCGTGCCCTGGCAGGTCGGGGCGGTGATGTGAGGAGAGGCAGATGAGACTGACAGGCAAGCGCGCCTTCGTCACGGCGGCGGGGCAGGGGATCGGCCGGGCCATCGCCGAGGCCTATGCCCGCGAGGGGGCCGAGGTGCTCGCGACCGATCTCGACGGCGGCAAGGTCGCGGATATCGGCGGCCGCGCGCTCGACGTGACCGACAAGGCGGCGCTGCAGGCGGCGGTGCGTGAGGCGGCGCCCGACATCCTCGTCAACTGCGCGGGCATCGTGCATGCGGGCTCGATCATGGAGGCCAGCGACGCCGATCTCGACTTCGCCTTCGCGCTCAACGTGCGGGCGCAGTTCCACGCGATGCAGGCGGCGCTGCCGGGCATGGTCGAGCGGGGCGGGGGGGCGATCGTCAACATCGCCTCGGTCTGCTCCTCGATCCTCTCGGCGCCGAACCGCTTCGTCTATGGCACCACCAAGGCCTCGGTCATCGCGATGACCAAGTCGGTGGCCAAGGATTTCGTAACGCAGGGCATCCGCGCCAACGCGATCTGCCCCGGCACCGTCGACAGCCCGTCGCTGCACGAGCGGCTGCGGGCCACGGGCGATTACGAGGCGGCGATGGCCGCCTTCATCGGGCGCCAGCCGATGGGCCGGATCGGCCGGGCGGAGGAGGTCGCGGCGCTGGCGGTGTATCTGGGCTCCGACGAGGCGGCATTCACCACCGGACAGGCGCATATCATCGATGGCGGCTGGGCCAACGGCTGATGGAGGCGGTGCGCCCGCGCGAGGAACGGACCGGCTTCGGACTGGTGCTGATGGGCTGCGCGGTGGGGTTCTTCACCTGCATCGACACCTCGGCGAAATGGCTGATCCTCGCCGGGTTCCCGGCCTTGCAGGTGGTCTTCGCGCGCTATGCGGGGCACCTGCTGCTGTCGCTGGCGCTCTACATGCCCGGCGGCGGTCTGGCACAGTTCCGCTCGGCGCGGCCGATGCTGCAATTCCTGCGCTCCTCCTTCCTGCTGGGCAGCACCTTTCTCAACTTCACGGCGCTGAACTACCTGCCGCTGACCGTCACCACGACGGTGATGTTCGCCGGACCGATCGCGGTGACGCTCCTGTCGATCCCGATGCTGGGCGAGCGGGTCGGCATTAGGCGTCTCGTGGCGGTGCTGGTCGGGTTCTCGGGCGTGCTGGTGGTGGTGCAGCCCTGGGGTGCGGCGTTCCACCCGGCGATGATCCTGTCGCTGGGCGCGCTGAGCTGCGCTTCGCTCTATTTCGTGCTGACGCGGATGATCGCCGGGGCCGAGAGCACGGCGACGAGCCAGCTCTGGTCGAGCGGGCTGTCGACGCTGGTGATCGCGCCGATGGTGCTGCCGGTCTGGCAATGGCCCACGACCCTGCTGGAGGGGGTGATGCTTTGCGCGATCGGGCTGTTCGGCGGGGTGGGCCACATCCTCGCCACCGTGGCGCATCGCTTCGCCGATGCCTCGCTGCTGGCGCCGGTGGTCTATATCCAGATCCTCTTCGCCTCGCTGGCGAGCATCCTCGTCTTCGCGACATGGCCCACCCCCTGGACGCTTCTGGGCGGCGCGATCATCGTCGCGGCGGGGGGCTATATCTGGAACCGCGAGCGGCGCTAGGCACCGCTGCCCCAGGCGCGGATGCGGTCGGCGACGCGGGCGTCCGGCGCGCCGCCCTCCTCGCGCTCGCGCCAGCGGTCGAGCAGCGGCTGGCCCGAGTTGCGGCAATGCACCCGCATGGCGCGGCGCGCGACCTCGGTGTCGGCGGCGGCGAATGCGTCGAGGATCGCGAGGTGTTCGGCCTCGTAGAAGCGCGCCACGTCGGCCGCGTCGCGGCGGTTGTTGGCACGGGTCCATTCGGGAAAGCGCCGGCGGGCGCGCCAGAACTCCTCGACGATGCCGACGAAGACCGAGTTGCCGGTGGCCCGCGCGATGGTGACGTGGAAGTCCCGGTCGAGCCGCTCGACCTCCGAGAGCGGCAAGGCGGGGTCGGCCATGCCGGCGACCAGCCCGCGCAGATGCGCGAGATCCGAGGCATCCACGAAGGGCGCGGCGGCGGCGGCGATCTCGGGCTCGATCCGGTAGCGCGCCTCGACCAGCTCGTAGAAGCCGGGCTGGGCCGGCGGCTCGGACGGGGCCTCGGGCAGCGTTTCGGCGACGAAGGCGCCGGCGCCGAAACGGGTGACCACGTAGCCCATCAGCTCCAGAGCGATCATCGCCTCGCGCACCGTGGTGCGGCTGACGCCCAAGCGTTCGACCAGATCCTTGTCGGCGGGCATCTTGGCGCCGGGGGCGAGATCGCCCGCGCGGATCGCGGCGGCGATCTCATCGGCCACGAGCCGGTAGCGCGGGGTCTGGATGATGGGCTTCACGCGATCCTTTCTGCGGCTCAGGCCGGCCGGTCGTCCTCGAGATAGTAGCGCACGTTCTCCTCGAAGCTCGCATCGGCCTCGAGCCCGAGCGCCAGCGCCTTGGCAGGATCGTAGTCGAAACGCCAGCCCGACACGATGTCACGGATCGCCGGGTCGTCCTCGAAGCGGATGAGCTTCGCCGGCTCGGGCCCCGCCACCGCCGTCATCGCCTCGATCATCTGGCGGATGGTGAGGGTGCGGCCGGGCATCGTCATGGTGCGGCTCTGGCCCAGATCGGCGGCCGCGATCTCGGCGCCGCGGATCAGGTTCTCGACGCAGAGCCGCGGGCTCAGGTAGTAATGCGGGAATTCCGGATCGACCGGGCAGACCGCCTCTTCGCCGTTCAGCGGTTCGCGGATGATCGAGGACATGAAGGAGGAGGCGGCGCGGTTCGGGCGGCCCGGGCGCACCGAGATCGTCGGCAGGCGCAGCGTCCGGCCATCGACGAAGCCCCGGCGCGAGTAGTCGTTGACCAGAAGCTCGCCGATCGCCTTCTGGGTGCCGTAGGAGGTCTGCGGGTTCGGGATGGTCCAGTCGCGGATCGGGTCGGGCACCTCGCCGCCGAACACCGCGAGGGACGAGGTGAAGACCAGCACCGGGGCGCGGCCCTGCAGGCGCAGGCTCTCCAGCACGTTCAGCGCGCCGTGCAGGTTGACGTTCATGCCGTCCTCGAACTCGGCCTCGGCGTGGCTGGACACCACGGCGGCGAGCAGGAACACCGCGTCGAAGCCCGGCGCGATGAGCGCGTTCACCGCCGCGCGGTCGGTGATGTCGCAGGCGGTGCGGGCGACCTCGAAGGGCGCGTCGAGCGGGGCGGGGGCGGCGATGTCGGCCAGCGTCAGCCCGGCGATCTCGCGGCCGCGCAGTTCCCCGCGCGCGATGAGGCGGCGGGCCAGCTTCTGGCCCAGAAAGCCGCCGCCGCCGATAATCAGGATGTTCATTGGGTCACTTTCCAGTCTGGGGGCGGGGGGCCGGAGCGGCCCCCCGGACGGCTCAGTCGCGCAGGCCGATCCGCTCGAGGAACTCGAGGTGGCTGTCGACGATGGCGCGGGCCTCCGGCGTCTTGGCGGCCCAGACCTCCCAGGTGTCGGTCGCGGCCTTGCGGAAGGTGGCGCGATCCTCGGCCGACCAGTCATGCAGCGTCACGCCCTTCTCGGGCAGCGCGTCGAGCGCCTCGCCATTGTCGACGATCACCTGCGTCATCAGCCCCAGCGCGAGGCTGTCCATCGAGACCTTGAGGATCTCGCGATGCGCCTCGGGCATCGCCTCCCATGTCGCGGTCGAGCAGGCGAGGTGGTCCGAGGACATCGAGTGGAAGCCCGGATAGGTGGTGTGGGTGGCGATGTCGTAGATGCCCAGCCCCACATTGTTGGCCAGCGTCGAGGCGTCGGCGCCGTCGATGATCCCGGTCTCCAGCGCCGTGAAGATCTCGGTGAAATCCATCACCACCGGCTTGGCGCCGAGCGCCGCGAAGATCTCCGACTCCATCCCCGGGGGCGAGCGGAACTTGAAGTTCTGCAGGTCCGAGATGCCGCTCAGCGGCTTGGTCGAGTTGAGCGATTCCTGCCCGCCGAGCCAGGCGCCGACGAACTCCATGCCGTTGGCGTTGTAGAGCTCGTTGATCTGCTCGCGACCGCCGCCATGCTGGATCCAGGCCAGGAACTGCAGCGGCGTGTCGTAGCCGCCCATCACGTCGGCCACGAACTGGAAGGCCGGGTTCTTGCCGGTCTGGTAGGAGCCGTTGGTCATGTCGCAGTCGAGGATGCCGTTGGCGGCGGCGTCGAAGGTCTCGGCGGATTTGACCACCGCCGAGGAGTAGAACATCTCGATCGAGATGTCCCCGCCGGACATCTTCTCGACCTTCTCGACCCATTGCGCGGCCTGCTGGCCGGCGGGCGATTCAGGCGATTGCTGGGTCTGGACGCGCAGCGTTGTGGTCTGCGCGGCCGCGGTTCCCGCGAGCAGGGCCGCGGTGCCGATGGCGGCGAGCGACGAGACGATCTTCATGGTTCCCTCCCTGTGAAATCCTCCACCGGGAGCCTGCCGCAGGGTCATCAAGATTGCCAGACAATTCGACAATCGGGCATGAGAAAATCGTCAGAGCAACCCGCGTCCGGCGAGGTTGCGCATCAGAGCGCCGGTGCCGAAGCACCATTCCGGGCATTCGGTCGAGAGCCGCACCGTGTTGCGCAGCGCGCCGAGGCGGTCCTCCTCGATCACCACCACGTCGCCGGTCTTGTGGGTAAATCCCTGTCCCGGCGCGTCGCGGTCCTGGATCGGCGCGAAGAGCGTGCCGAGGAACAGCAGGAAGCCGTCGGGATACTGGTGATGGCGGCCGATGGTCTGGGCGACGAGGCTTTCGGGGTCGCGGCTGATCTTCGACATCGAGGAACGGCCCTCCAGCCTGAAGCCATCCTCGCCCGTGACGTCGAGCCGCAGCTCGGCGGCGCGCATGTCGTCCATGGTGTAGTGTTCGTCGAAGACCCGGATGAAGGGGCCGATGGCGCAAGAGGCGTTGTTGTCCTTGGCCTTGCCCAGAAGCAGCGCCGAGCGGCCCTCGACGTCGCGCAGGTTCACGTCGTTGCCCAGGCTCGCGCCGCGAATCCGGCCTCGGCTGTCGACGGCGAGCACGATTTCGGGCTCGGGGTTGTTCCAGTTCGAGATCGGGTGCAGACCGACGCTCGCGCCCCAGCCGACGGCGGCCATCGGCTGGCACTTGGTGAAAACCTCCGCATCCGGGCCGATGCCGACCTCGAGATATTGCGACCAGAGCCCCTCGGCCTGCAGCACCGCCTTGACCTGCTCGGCCTTGTCGGAGCCGGGGACGATGCCCGACAGGCTGTCGCCGATCACGCCCTGCACCCGGGCGCGGATCGCCTGCGCGCGGTCGGCGTCGCCCGCCGCCTGCTCCTCGATCACCCGCTCGACCATGCTCTCGGCGAAGGTGACGCCCGAGGCCTTGATCGCCTGCAGGTCGGCCGGGGCGAGGAGATGCGGCGTGCCGGGGGTTTCGGTCGAGGCGGCGAAGATCTCCTCGACGGGGCCGATGTCCTCGCCCGGCGCGCCGCGCAGGTAAGCGGCGAGGTCGTCGCGCTCCATCAGGTCGCGCATCGTCGGGGCCTCGCGCGAGGTGATGTCGATCACCCGGCCCTCGCGCAAGGTGACGAGGGCGGGGCCCTGGTCGCGCTGGACACGACCGGCGAGCAGGGCGCGGGAATGGTCTTGGGGAAGCATCGGTTCAGCCTTCGTCGTCGGCGGGCAGCATCTTGCCCGGGTTGAGGATGCCCTTGGGATCGAGGGCGGTTTTCAGCGACCGCATCACCGCGACGGCATCGCCGTGCTCCTCGGCCATGTGGGCGATCTTGCCCAGGCCCACGCCATGCTCGCCGGTGACGGTGCCGCCGAGCCGCAGCGCGGTTTCGGCCAGCGCGGCGGTGAAGCGGTGGACGCGGGCGACCTCGTCGGCATCGGCGGGATCGACCCGCAGCCCGCAATGGAAATTGCCGTCGCCGACATGGCCGACGATGGTCGAGGTGAGGCGCAGTTCGCGGGCGAGACCCTGGGCATGGGTCACCGCCTCGGCCAGCCGCGAGATCGGCACGCAGACATCGGTGGCCAGCGTCCGCTTGCCGGGATCGAGCGCGCCGGTGGCGTAATGCGCCTGATGCCGCATGCGCCACAGCTCGCGGCATTCCTCGGCCCGGTCGGTCCAGCGGATCGCCGAGGCGCCGTATTCGCCGGCAAGCTCGCCGAAGGCCTGCGCCTGTTCGCCGACGCCGGTGGGGGTGCCGTGGAACTCGACGAAGAGATGCGGCGCCTCGGGCAGGTCGCTGCCCTGATAGGCGTTGAAGCCGCGCACCATCATCTCGTCGAGAAGCTCGATCCGCGCCACGGCGAGGCCGGACTGGATCGTGGCGATGACGCAGTCGACCGCGTCGGCGACGCCGCCAAAGCGACAGGTCGCGGCCGAGACCGCCTCGGGCTGGCCATGCAGCCGAAGCGTCAACTCGGTGATGATGCCGAGCGTGCCCTCCGAGCCGATCATCAGACGGGTCAGGTCGTAGCCCGCGCTCGACTTGCGGGCGCGGCTGCCGGTGCGGATGATCCGCCCATCGGCCAGCACCACCTCGAGCGCCAGCACGTTGTCGCGCATCGTGCCGTAGCGCACCGCCGTGGTGCCCGAGGCCCGCGTCGCGGCCATGCCGCCAAGCGAGGCGTCGGCGCCCGGATCGACCGGGAACATCAGCCCGGTGGCGCGCAGCTCCTCGTTCAGGCGCGAGCGGGTGACGCCGGGCTGCACCACCGCGTCCATGTCCTCGGGGTGTACGGCGAGGATGCGGTCCATGCGCGAAAGGCTTAGCGCGATGCCGCCCCGTATGGCGAGATGATGCCCTTCGAGCGCGCTGCCCGCGCCCTGCGCCGTGACCGGGCAGCCATGGGCATGGCATTCGCGCAGGATCGCCGCGACCTCCTCGGTGGTTTTGGGAAACACCACCGCGTCGGGCGGCGCGGGCGGGTAATGCGCCTCGTTCGCGCCGTGCTGGTCGCGCAGCGCCTCCGAGGTGGAGAGCCGGTCGCCCAAGAGCGGCGCGAGCGCGGCGATGGCCGCCGGGGCGGCGGGGTGAATGGTCTGCATCTGTCCTCCCAGCGCGGGGCTCGCGAGCCCCGCGCTTGTCCTCCACCCCGATTGGTATACCATTTTCGCGAGGCATCAAGCCGCAGGTGGCGGCGAGGGAGGAACAATGACGGACAAGTCGAAGATCGGCTTCATCGGGCTGGGCTACATGGGGCGCGGCATGGCCGCGAACCTGCTGCGGGCCGGGCATCCGATGATGGTCAAGGGCAACCGCGACCGCGCGCCGGTCGAGGCGCTGGTGGCCCAAGGCGCGGTCGAGGCGGCGAGCCCGCGCGAGATGGCCGAAAGCTGCGACATCATCCATCTGTGCCTGTCGAACTCAAAACAGGTCGAGGCGGTGATCCGTGGCGAGGACGGGATCTTGGCGGGCGCGCGCGAGGGGTTGATCGTGATCGACACCACCACCGCCGATCCGGTCTCGACCGCTTCGCTGGCCGGGGAGATGGCGGCGGCGGGGGTCACGCTGGTCGACGCGCCGCTCGGCCGCACGCCCAAGGAGGCCGAGGCGGGTACGCTCGACGCGATGGTCGGCTGCGACGCCGAGACCTTTGCCAAGGTGCGACCGGTGATCGAGGTCTGGGCCGGCAATATCAACCATGTCGGGGAAACGGGCGCCGGGCACCGGATGAAGCTGGTGATGAACTTCATCTCCATGGGCTATGCCGCGCTTTATGCCGAGGCGCTGGTCATGGGGGTGAAGTCGGGGTTGAGCCCGCAGGCGATCCAATCGGTGATCGGCGGCTCGCGGCTGTCGAACGGCTTCTTCGAGACCTTCATGCGGGCGGCGGTGGAGCGCGAGCGCGACGTGCACCAATTCTCGATCACCAATGCCGCCAAGGACACGCGCTATGCCGCCTCGATGGCGATGGCGGCGGGGATGGCCAATCCGATGGGCTCGGCGATCCGCGATGCCTTCGCGCAGATGGAGGCGGCGGGGAAGGGCGGCGACTACGTGCCGTGGCTGGCCGATCACGTGGCCGCGCTGAACGGGCTCGACCTCGAAGGCGCGGTGGCTCAGAGCAAGGCCTGAGCCGCGTAGAGCGTGGCGAGCCCGGCGGTGATCGCGCCGACCGGGCCGAAGCGCAGGCCCACGGCGACGGCCAGAAGCGCCGCGATGACCCGGGGGGCTTCGGTTTCGCCGCCGGTGGCGGCGGGCCAGAGCACGGCGGGCACGATCAGCGCCGGGAACACCGCGACGCCCACATATTTGAGGTGCAAGAGCAGCCAGTCGGGCAGCTGGCGTCCGCCCAGAAGGCCGAGAAAGGAAAACCGGATCAGGAAGGTGCCGAGGCCGAGCGCCAGCGTCAGACTCCAGAACTCGCCCGCGCCGATCATGCCGGGCACTCCGAACGCCGCGCCGCCCGGCGGCGCAGGAACAGCTCCGCCTGCGCGCCCGCGATCATCGCGGCGATGGCGGCGATCGGCAGGCCGAGATTCCACGGCAGCCAGGCAAAGCCGATGGTGACGATGGACGAGACCAGCGCCGCGAGCAGGTGCGGCAGGCTGCGCAGCAGGGGCGCGAGCAGCGCGATGAAGCAGACCGGCACCGCGAAATCGAGCGACAGCGAGGCCGGGATCGCCTGTCCCATCAGCGCGCCCGCCAGCGTGCAGCCGTACCAGATCGGGCAGACCACGGCCATGCAGCCGAAATAGTAGCGCAGCTTCTGCGACAGCGTCATGCCGGGGCTGTCCTCGTAGCGGCGCACCGCCACGGCGAAGCTCTGATCCACCATGAGATAGGCCGCGAGTGCCCGTGCGCCCAAGGGAGCCGCGCCCAGATGCGGCACCAAGGCGGCGGAATACATCGCCATGCGCAGGTTCACCGCCAGCGCCGCCAGAAGCGCCACGAAGACCGGCGCGCCGTCCTGCAACAGCGCCAGCGCCGTGAACTGCGAGGCCCCGGCGATGACGATCACCGACATCGACATCACCTGCAGGAGGTCGAGACCCGCATCGCGGGCGACGACACCGAACAGGGTTGAGAACGGGATCACGATCAACACGAAGGGCAGGCAGTCGCGAAATCCCGCGCGGAAGGGATGGCGAGGCGGCGGCATGGGTGGCTCCGGTAATGAGGCGACAGGGCCGGATTGGCTCTTGCATCTGGTATACCATCTAGCGATCCTGCCACAAGCAGACAGGCGATCCGCGATGTCGGGACGCCGCCGAGAGGGAGGAGAGGGCCATGGACACCCGCGCGAAGCGCAAGTTCCGCAGCCAGGAATGGTTCGACAACCCCAACAATCCGGGGATGACCGCGCTTTATATCGAGCGCTACCAGAACCAGGGCTACACGCAGGGCGAGCTGCAGGGCGAACGCCCGGTGATCGGCATCGCCCAG
Source organism: Limimaricola sp. G21655-S1 (assembly GCF_027213785.1). Classification (GTDB taxonomy): domain Bacteria; phylum Pseudomonadota; class Alphaproteobacteria; order Rhodobacterales; family Rhodobacteraceae; genus Limimaricola. The sequence continues at coordinate 75,420 of NZ_JAPWGO010000011.1, forward strand.
ACCGGCAGCGACATCGCGCCCTGCAACAAGATCCACGTCTTTCTCATGGACCGGATCAAGGCGGGCATCCGCGACGCCGGCGGCATCCCGATGGAATTCCCGGTGCATCCGATCCAGGAGACCGGCAAGCGGCCCACCGCCGCGCTCGATCGCAACCTGAGCTATCTCGGCCTCGTCGAGGTGCTGCATGGCTACCCGATCGACGGCGTGGTGCTGACGACGGGCTGCGACAAGACCACGCCCGCCATGTTGATGGGCGCGGCCACGGTCGACATCCCCGCCATCGCGCTCAATGGCGGGCCGATGCTCGATGGCTGGTGGAAGGGCGAGCGCGCGGGCTCGGGCACGATCATCTGGGAAAGCCGCCGCCTGCTGGCCGAGGGCAAGATCGATTATGACGAGTTCATGGGCCGGGTCTGCGCCTCGGCCCCGTCGCTCGGGCATTGCAACACCATGGGCACGGCCAGCACGATGAACGCGATGGCCGAGGCCTTGGGCATGACGCTGCCCGGCAATTCGGCGATCCCGGCGCCGTTCCGCGAGCGCATGGCGATGGCCTACGAGACCGGGCGGCGCATCGTCGCCATGGTGCACGAGGATCTGAAGCCCTCGGACATCCTGACCCGCGAGGCCTTCGAGAACGCCATCGTCACCAACTCCGCGATCGGCGGCTCGACCAACGCGCCGCCGCATCTTCAGGCGATCGCGCGGCATGCGGGCGTCGAGCTGGACGTGACCGACTGGCAGAAGATCGGCTTCGACGTGCCCTTGCTGGTCAACATGCAGCCGGCGGGCAAGTATCTGGGCGAGAGCTTCTTCCGCGCGGGCGGCGTGCCCGCCGTGATGGGTGAGCTGCGCAAGGCGGGCCGCCTGCATGAAGGCGCGATGACCGCCTCGGGCAAGAGCATGGGCGAGAACCTCGAAGGCTGGGAGAGCCGGGACACCGACGTGATCCTGCCCTATGACGCGCCGCTGCGGATCAATGCGGGCTTTCTGGTGCTCTCGGGCAACCTGTTCGACAGCGCGCTGATGAAGACCTCCGTGATCTCCGAGGGTTTCCGCGAGCGTTACCTGTCCCGACCGGGCCATGAAGGCATCTTCGAGGCCCGCGCCGTGGTGTTCGAGGGGCCCGAGGATTACCACGAGCGGATCAACGACCCGTCCTTGGAGATCGACGCCGAGACGATCCTGTTCATCCGCGGCGTCGGCTGCGTCGGCTATCCCGGCTCGGCCGAGGTGGTGAACATGCAGCCGCCCGACGCGGTGCTGAAGGCCGGGATCAACCACTTGCCGACGGTGGGCGACGGGCGGCAATCGGGCACTTCCGAGAGCCCCTCGATCCTCAACGCCTCGCCCGAGGCGGTGGTGGGCGGCGGGTTGGCCCTGCTCGAGACCGGCGACCGGGTGCGGCTCGATCTCGGGGCCTGCCGCCTCGACGCGCTGGTGCCGGACGAGGAATGGGCCGCGCGCCGCGCCGCGTGGTCGCCGCCCGAGCTGCGAAACCAGACGCCGTGGCAGGAGATCTACCGCAAGAACGTGGGCCAGCTCGCCGATGGCGGCTGCCTCGAACTGGCCACGGCCTATCACAAGGTCGGCCGCGACCTGCCGCGCGACAACCATTGAGGCGAGAGATGAGCAAGACGATCCTGATCACCGGCGCGGGCAGCGGCATCGGCCGCGCCACGGCGCGGCGGTTCCTCGAAGCGGGCTGGCGCGTGGCGCTGACCGGTCGTCGCGAGGCGCCGCTGCAGGAAACGGCCAATGGCTACGACACGGCCTTGGTCCAGAGCTGCGACGTCACCGACCCGGCCTCGGTCGAGGCGCTGTTCGCCGCGATCGAGGGCAAGTGGGGCCGTCTCGACGCGCTGTTCAACAATGCCGGTACCAACGCGCCGGGCCGCCCGATCGACGAGATCCCGGTCGAGGACTGGCTCAAGGTGTGCGACACCAACATCACCGGCATGTTCCTCGTCGCGCGCGGCGCCTTCGGGTTGATGCGCCGCCAGCAGCCGCAGGGCGGGCGGATCATCAACAACGGCTCTATCTCGGCGCATGTGCCGCGGCCGGGCTCGGCGCCCTACACCATGTCCAAGCATGCGGTGACCGGGCTGACGCGGACGCTGTCGCTCGACGGGCGGCCCTTCGACATCGCCTGCGGCCAGATCGACATCGGCAACGCGCTCACCGACATGGCCGAGGCGATGACGCGCGGCGTACCGCAGGCCGACGGCTCCACGGCGGTCGAGGCGGTGATGGATGTGGGCCATGTCGCCGATGCGGTGCTGCACATGGCGTCGCTGCCGCCCGAGGCCAATGTGCAGTTCATGAACGTCATGGCGACCAAGATGCCCTTCATCGGACGCGGCTGAGCGCCGCGCCCGGCCGGTTCAGCGCGGCAGCCGCGTCACCGAGATCGGCGGCAGGTCGAGCCCCTCGACCTGCACCGCCCGCTCGGTGTGGTTGAACCAGAACCGCTCCGTCCCGGTGTCGCGGCGGCGGATGCCGTCGGGCAGCTCCACCGTATCGAGGCCTGCGCGCGTGGACAGACCGGCGATGATGCGCCTTGCGGCGACCGGGTCGGGCCAGCCGCCGAGATAGCTCACCCGCCCTTCGCGCATCAGCGCCGGGGCGCCCGACGCGGTGCGTTCGACGATCTTGGCCGCGCCTTCCAGCGCTTCGCGGTAGCCGGTGAAGGCGCCCCCCTGGTCGAGCGGCTCGGGCCGGTCGGCGCGCAGGCTCTCGACATGGGCCACTGTCACGTCGAGGCCCGGAAAGGCAGGGGGCAGCGGCACCGGGATCGAGAACTCGGCATCGCGCGCGCCCGCGCGGGGCCCGATCAGCACCTCGGCATCGGTGGCGGCCAGCGCCGATTTCAGCGCATCCGGCATGTGCATCAGCCCGGGCGCCGCGATCAGCCGGTAGCCGGTGAAGTCGCGCGTGGTGGCCGGCAGGATGTCGATCGAGAGCCCGAGCCCGCGCATCGCCTTGTAGAGATCGAGCACGAGGCCGAAATAACTCAGACCCTGCCCGTGCGGCTGCACCGCCCACGCGGCATCGGCGTCGTAGTCGAAGAGGATCGCCACCTCGGCGGCGGCGGTCGCCACCGCAGGGGCCTGCGCGATCTCGCGCGCGACCTGGCGCGCCTCATCCAGCCCCGGCGCGGGCTGGCTGTCGGGGCGCAAGAGCCCCGCGTGAAGCTGTTCCTGCGCGAAAGGGGCCTGCCGCCAGCGGAAATAGCTGACGCATTCCGCGCCATGCGCGAAGGCCTCCCAGCTCCAGAGCCGCACCATGCCCGGGAGCGGGGCGGGGTTGTGCGGGGCCCAGTTCACCGGCCCCGGCTGCTGCTCCATCACCCACCAGCGGCCGCGTCCGACGGCGCGGTAGAGGTCGTGGTGCAGCGCCTGGAAATCCGGGTCGCCCTGCCGCGCGTAATCGCGCTGCTGCTCCGGCGTGGCGCCGGCGCGGTCTTCGAGAAAGCCCAAGGGGTAGCTGTCCCACGAGGCGAAATCGAGATCGGCGCCGACCGCGAAATGGTCGAAATCCGTGATCCGGCCCATGTAGTTGTGGGTGACCGGGGCCGAGGAGCGAGCGCGGATGATCTCGACCTGGCGGCGGTTGAAGGCCACCACCTGATCCGAGGAAAAGCGGCGGAAAGCCAGCGCATGCGCCGGGTTCGGCTCGGTCACGGTGAGGTTGGGCAGGTCGATCTCGTCGAAATCGCGATACTCCATCGACCAGAACACGTTGCCCCAGGCGGTGTTGAGCGCGTCGATGTCGCCGTAACGGGCGCGCAACCAGCGGCGAAAGGCGGCGCGGGCCGCGTCGGAATAGGAAATGGTGGTGTCGTGGCAGCCGTATTCATTGTCGGTCTGCCACGCCGCGACATGTTCGTTGCGGCCGAAGCGATCGGCCATCAAGCCGACGATCCGGTCGCTCTCGGTGGCGTAGCTTTCGTGGCTGAAGCAGTAATGCCGCCGCGAGCCGAACTTGCGCGGGCGCCCCTGCGCGTCCACCGCCAGCATGTCGGGGTGCCGATCGAGCATCCAGCGCGGCGGCGTGGCGGTGGGGGTGCCGAGCACCACCTTGAGCCCGGCCTCGCCCAGCGTCCAGATCGCCTCGTCGAGCCAGTCCCAACGCAGCTCGCCGGGGCGGGGCTCCAGCTTCGCCCAGGCGAATTCGCCGATCCGCACCCATGTCAGCCCGGTCTCGGCCATGCGGCGGGCATCCTCGGCCCAGATCGAGCGGGGCCACTGCTCGGGATAGTAGCAGCAGCCCAATGTGCGGATGAGATCGGTCATGGCGATGTCCGTCAGAGACGGGTGCCCTCGAGCACCCACATGGTATCGGGAAAGGCGGATGGCAGGTGCAGCCCGTGGCTCATCAGATAGCTGCCGGGCAGGTCGAGCGCGCCGTCCTTGAGCGCCAGCGGCCCGCGCGACAGCACGCCCAGATCCTCGGGGTTCACCAGCGCGACGCGGTAGCTCGCCTCGGGGTCGAGACCGGTGAGCCGCAGCGGCCGGGGCAGGATCTGCGCCGCGCTTTCGGCATAGCCCGCGAAGACCACGAAGCGGCCGCCATCGGCCGCCATCTGCGCCTCGGCGATCACCGCGCCGTCGGCGCTGTCGAGCCGGTGGATGTCGGCGCGCATGGTCCAGTCGCGGTTGTTCTTCCACCACGCGGTGACGCGGGTGAGCACCTGCGCCTCCTCCTCGGTCAGTTCGCGCGGGTCCATCTCGAAGCCCATATGCCGCTGCGCCGCGACCCAGGCGCGGAAGCGGATGTCGTGCACCCGTCCCGAGGTATGGGCGCGGCGCGGACCGACATGGCTGCCGGTGATGGCGGCGGGCAAGAACAGCGCCGCCTCGTGCTGCATCCTGAGCCGCTCGACCGCGTCGTTGCTGTCCGAAAGCCAGACCCGCTGGGTGCGCGACAGGATCCCCGCGTCGATGCGGCCGCCGCCGGAGGCGCAGCTTTCGATCTCGACCATGGGGTGCGCGGCGCGCAGCCGGTCCAGCAGGTCGTAGATGCCGCGCGTCTGTTCGGCGTCCGGGTAGGGGAGCAGCCGGTTGTGGTCCCACTTGATGTAGTCGATCGGGTGGTCGCGCAGCACCGCGCCGATCCGGTCGAAGAGATAGTCGCGCACCTCCTCGCGGGTCAGGTCGAGCACCAGCTGCTGGCGTCCCTCGATCTGGTCGCGCGGCCCCATCGCCCAGTCGGGATGGGCGCGGTGGGTGTCGCTGTCGGCGTTGATCATCTCCGGCTCGAACCAGATGCCGAAGGTCATGTTCAGCCCGTGGACATGCTCGATCAGCGGGCCGAGCCCGTCGGGATACTTGCGGTCGTCGATCCACCAGTCGCCCAAGCTCGAAGTGTCGTCGTCGCGCCGGCCGAACCAGCCGTCATCGAGCACGAAGCGCTCGGCGCCGAGGGCGGCGGCGCGGTCGGCGATCGCCTTCAGATCCTCGACATCGTGGTCGAAATAGATCGCCTCCCAGCAATTGTAATGCACCGGGCGCGGGCGGTCGGGGTCGGGCCACGTGACGACGCGGTCGCGGATGTGGCGCTGGAACGCGATGGCGCAGCCATTGAGCCCGGCGCGCGAATAGCTCGCCAGAAGCTGGGCGGTGGCGGCGCGGGTGACCGGGGCCAGATCGGTCGCGCTGGCATGGCCGAACTGGATCTGCCGCCGCCCGTCGGGCAGCTCCTCGGCCACCATGCGGTGGCCGCCGGACCAGCCATAGTGAAAGGCCCAGGCCTCGCCTCTTGTGTCGGTGGTGCCGCGCCCCGGCACGATCAGGCCGGGGAAATGCTCGTGCCCCGAGCGGCCGGTGCGGCTCTCGCGCAGGCGGATGCCCGAGGACCACGGCGTGCGCTGCGGCCGGAACTCGCCGATCCAGCGGCCCGCCATGTCGATCATCTCGTCCGAGAGTTGCGGCGCGGGCAGCACCGGGGCGGCGAGCCAGTCGATGATGACGGGCGCGTCGCTCTCGATCTCGGCCGAAAGGCCCAGCACATGGGTGTCGGGGCCGATCTCGAACCGCGCGGCGTAGCGCAGCCCGAGATCGGCATCGGCGCAATGCACCACCAGCCGGTCGCGCGCCGCCTCGACCTCCACGAGCCGCAGCCGCGGTCGCAGCACCCGCCCATCGGCGTCGCGCAGGCTCAGCCCCGGCTGGCCCGGAAAGCTGCGATCGGCCTCGGGGCAGATCGAGAGCGGCGCATTGGCGTCGAGCATGCCGCCGGTCCGGTCCATCGCATGGGCGCGGGCGATGGGGGCGAGGTCGGTGGCCTTGGGAAGCGGCGCGCCCCAATAGACCACCTCGGGCAGCCGCGCGTCGGTCGCGGCCAGCACGAGGGTCTGGGCAAAGCTGTCGAGGCGCCAGCAGTCGGTGGTCATTTCACGGCTCCGAGGGTGAGGCCAGCGATGAAGTGTCGCTGCATCAGGAAGAACATGGCGACGGGCGGCAGGGCGGCGACGATGCTGCCCGCGCTCATCAGGTGATAGGCGGCGCGGTACTGCGCGTTGAATGAGGTGATGCCTGCCGTCACCGGCTGGCTCTCGGCGCCTTGGGTCAGCACCACGGCCCAGAAGTAGTCGTTCCAGATGAAGGTGAAGATCAGCACGGCGAGCGCCGCGATGGCGGGCTTCATCAGGGGCAGCACCACGAAGACGAAGATGCGCCATTCCGAGACGCCCTCGACGCGGGCTGCTTCGATCAGCTCGAAGGGCAGGGCGCGGATGAAGTTGCGCATGAACAGGGTGCAAAAGCCGGTCTGGAAGGCGATGTGGAACAGCACCAGCCCGGTCTTGGTGTTGTAGAGGCCCAGATCGAGCGTCAGGTCGCGGACCGGGACCATCAGGATCTGGAACGGCACGAAGTTGCCCGCGACGAACAGGAAGAAGATCCAGATATTGGCGCGGAACTTGTAGATGCCGAGCGCGAAGCCGGTCATGCAGCTGAGCGCCACCGCGCCGATCACCGTGGGCACGGTGATCAGCACCGAGTTCAACAGGTAGCGCGGCATGTCGCTCTCGAAGAACACCTTGGAGTAGTTCGTCACGCCCTCGAACGAGGACGGCCAGCCCCAGTAGTTGGCGTTGGCGAAATCGGCGTCGGGGCGGATCGAGAAGATCGCCACGGCGATCAGCGGCAAGAGCCACAGGATGAGGGCTATGGGGATCAGCGACTGGTAGGCGATCTGCGCGCCGCGCGGCTGCTTGTCGATCGGGGTCGGGAACATCTCAGATTTCCTCCATCGGCGGCAGTTCGGCCTGCGCCCGTTTCGTCAGGCCCGCGCGCACACGGCCATAGCTGACGGCGATCCGGTGGCGGGCCTCTTCGGGGTCGAGCCCGTCGAGCGTCAGCCCGACCCAGGCGCCGCGGAAATAGGGCGGCCAATGCGCGGCCCCCGCCTCGACCAGCATTTCGGCGGTCTCGCGGTCCGGCGTGGCGACGACCACGGTGTCGGTATTGGTCGCGCGCGCCTCGCCGTCGCCCCAGCAGGCGAACATCTTGCCGCCGATCTTCCACGAGTCGAGCTCGCCCGGGCCCGACCGCACCGCGCCGGGCCGTGCCGCGCAGAGCGCGTCGAATTCGCCCCGGGTCATCGGCCGCGCTCCTCGCGGTACATCGACCACAGGAAGTAGGTGATGAAGACCAGCATGATCAGGAACAGCACCACGGCGATGGCGGCGCCGTAGCCCATGCGGAAGCCGTATTCCGACAGCGCCACCTCGAACATGTAGAAGCTCAGCACCCGGCTTTCGCCGAACGGCCCGCCCGCGGTCATGATCGAGATCAGGTCGAAGGAGCGCAGCGCACCGATGATGGTGACGACGAAGGCGATGAAGGTGGCGGGGCGCAGCTGCGGCAGGATGATGTGCCACAGCATCCGGAAGCCCTTGGCGTTGTCGAGGCGGCCCGCCTCGATCTGCTCGGGATCCACGGCGTTCAGGCCGGTGAGATAGAGGATCATGCAATAGGCGGTCTGCGGCCAGAGACCGGCGGCGATGATGCCGTAGGTGACCCAGCGCTCGTCGCCCAGCACGTTGATCGGGCCCGCCCCGAACCAGCCCAGCATCACGTTCAGCAATCCGAAGGACGGATCGTAGAACCAGCTGAAGACGAGGCCCACGACCACCTGCGAGATCACGAAGGGAAAGAAGAACAGCGACTTGTAGATCCGGATGCCGGTTACGGTCTGGTTCAGGAACAGCGCGATGGCGAGCCCCATCGGGATCGCCAGCAGGTAGAGCACCAGCCAGATCACGTTGTTTCTCAGCGAGGTGTAGAAGGCGTCGTCCCAGTACATCTCCTCGTAATTGGCGAGTCCCACATATTCGGCTTCGCCCAGCCCGTCCCATTCGTAGAGCGAGACGTTGAAGCTCTGGAACACCGGGATCAGCACGTAGATCGCGAAGAACAGGATGCCGGGCGCCAGGAACAGCCATGGCGTGATCGCGATCTGGTTGCGGCGCCACCAGCCGCGCGGCGCGGGCCCGCTCGCGGGGATGGCTGCCGGTCGGGGCGCGGTGGAGGGCGGGAGCGGGGCCATGGCTGCACCTTCGGGAGAGAACGGATTGGTCGGGGGCGGCGCACCGCCCCCGGGGATCATGCGTCGCGCGGATCAGTAGATCCGCTGGCGCGCGCGCTCGAGCCGGTCGAGGATGCGGTCGAGATTGTCGGGCTTGACCATGAATTCCTGGAAGCCCTCCATCGCCACCTTGGCCATCTCGGCCGGGGCGTCGCGGTCGAAGAACTGCGCCACGCCGCCGGGGCTGTTCGATGACAGCACCTCGAAGCCCTCTTTCAGGAACTTGTCATCATCGACCGAGGAGCCGCTGTTCACCGGCAGCTGCCCCAGCGCGTCGCCCGCGTTGATCGCGGTCTGGTTCTCGGCCGAGGTGACGAATTTCAGGAAGGCGCGCGCGGCCTCCTTGTTCTGCGCCCCCGAGGGGATGTGGAACGTGTCGGTGGGCGCGTCTTCGGCCAGCTCGACGTCGGGGTTGATCGCCGGGAACTGGTAGTAGTCGAGCTGATCGTCCGAGAGCCCGGCCTCGCGCAGCGGCGCCACGGCGAAGTTGCCCATCAGGTAGGCTGCGGCCTCGCCGTTCACCATGAAGGGCAGCGCCTCCTGCCAGCTATAGGCGGTGTGGTTGTCGACATAGGCACCCATGTCGATCAGCTCGCGCCAGTTGGCGAAGGTCTGCTTCACCCGCTCGTCGGTCCACTCGACCTCGCCATTGGCGAGCGCCATGTGGAAGTCGAAGCCGTTGGTGCGCATGTTGAGGTAGTCGAACCAGCCGGCGGCGGTCCACAGGAACTTGGTGCCGATGGTGAAGCACTTGATGTCGTTGTCCAGGAGAGTCTGGCAGTTGGCCTTGAAGGCCTCCCAGTCCTGCGGCTCCTCAAGCCCGTGCTCCTCGTAGAGATCCTTCCGGTAATAGACCCCCCACTGGTAGTAGGTGTAGGGCACGCCCCATTGCTTGCCGTCAAGCGTCATCGCGCCCTTGGTCGAGGCGAGGTTCTCGCTGAGCTCGCCCTCCCACAGATCGGACACGTCCTCGAACAGCCCGGCATCGACATAGGGCGCCATGCGGTTGCCCGCGTACCAGTTCGCCACGTCCGGCGGGTTCGCCGTCAGGAAGTTGCGGATCTGCGTCTTGTAGGCCTCGCGGTCGATCACCGTCAGCTCGATGTCCAGATCGGGATGCATCTCGCCGAATCGTTCGACCATGCCCTCCATCACCGCGCGCGGCGCGGGGTTGGACATGTCCGAGAAGATCTTCAGCTCGCCCGAAAGCGCCATCTCGTGGCTTTCGGCAAAGGCGCCGCTGGCCAGCGACGTCGACATGGCCAGCGCGGCAAGCGCGGCCCGGTAGTGAGTAACCATGGTCTCCTCCCCATTTCCTCCGGCAAATCTAGTCTCATTATTTGAGACCAGGTTTTGCATATTGAAATCATACGCCGGTCTGCCCTATGCTTGTCAACAGCCGAGGCACGCTTTGACGGGCCGGGACGCAACGGAGGGGGCAGGATGAGGGCGCAGCGAAGCGAACAGCAGGTGGGCGACGGGACCATCGGCAAGGCGGTGACGGTGCTCGATCTTGTGGCCGGGTTCGAACGCCCCGTCCGGTTCAACGAGCTGCGCGAGCGCTCGGATTATCCCAAGGCGACGCTCTACCGGCTGCTGCAGACGCTGACGAATCAGGGTCTGCTGGCGCTCGATCCGGAGCGGCAGACCTACGCGCCGGGGCTGCGGCTGATGCGGCTCGCCCATGCCGCCTGGGAGCAGTCCTCGCTGGCGCCGGTGGCACGGCCGCATCTGTCGCGGCTCGCGGCGCGGGCGGCCGAGACCGTGCATCTGGCGCAGCTCGACGCGGGACAGGTGCTCTATGTCGACAAGCGGGTGCCGTCCCGCCCGGTCGAGATGTTCAGCCAGGCCGGCAAGGTCGGGCCCGCGCATTGCACCGGGGTCGGCAAGGCGATGCTGGCCTTTCTCGACGAGGCGGCGCTCGACCGGGCGGTGGCGCTGCAGAGCTTCTACCGGTTCACGCCGCAGACGATCACCGATGCGCAAGCCCTGCGCGCCGAGCTGGCCGAGATCCGCGACCGCGGCCATGCCTTCGACCGCGAGGAGCACGAGCCGGGCATCATCTGCGTGGCGATGCCGATCCTCTCGGCGCGCGGCCGGGTGATCGGCGCGCTCTCGGTCACCTCGGTGACCGCCCGCAAGACACTGGACGACTTGGAGAAGATGGTGCCGCTGCTGCGCGAGACGGCGGCGTGCATCTCGAAGGACATGGAGGCGTGGCGCTTCCCCGATCAGGGGCAGGCCCGCGACAAGGGAGAGAAAGATGTCTGACGTCACCCTGCGCAAGCTCGTGAAGCGATACGGCGAGGTGGAGGTGATCCACGGCGTCGATCTCGACATCAGCGACGGTGAATTCGTGGTCTTCGTCGGCCCCTCGGGCTGCGGCAAGTCCACGCTGCTGCGGATGATCGCCGGGCTGGAGGCGACCAGCGCCGGCGAGATCCGCATCGGCGACCAGGACGTGACCCGCGCCGACCCGGCCGATCGCGGCGTGGCGATGGTGTTCCAGACCTACGCGCTCTACCCGCACATGACGGTCGAGGAGAACATGGGCTTCGGCCTGAAGATGACCGGCCACAAGAGCGCCGAGATCAAGGAGAAGGTGCGCGAGGCGAGCCGCATCCTCAAGCTCGACGATTACCTCAAGCGCAAGCCCAAGGCGCTCTCGGGCGGGCAGCGCCAGCGCGTCGCCATCGGCCGCGCCATCGTGCGCGGTCCGGAGGTGTTCCTGTTCGACGAGCCGCTGTCGAACCTCGACGCCGAGCTTCGGGTCGACATGCGGGTCGAGATCGCGCGGCTGCACAAGGAGATCGGCGCGACGATGATCTACGTCACCCACGACCAGGTCGAGGCGATGACGCTCGCGGACAAGATCGTGGTGCTCAGGGGCGGCAACATCGAGCAGGTCGGCGCGCCGATGGATCTCTACCGCGATCCCGACAACCGCTTCGTCGCGGGCTTCATCGGCAGCCCGGCGATGAACTTCGTGAGCGGCAGCGCCGCCGCGGAGGGGGTGCTGGCGCCGGGGCTCGGGGCGCAGACGCTGCGGGTGCCGGCCCGCCTGCCGGAGGCCGGAACCGAGGTGACCGTCGGCGTGCGGCCGCAGCATCTCGCGCTCGCGGAGGGCGACAGCCACCTCGTCGACCTGGTCGAGCGTCTCGGCGGTGTCTCCTATGCCTATCTGGTCGCGGCGACCGGCGACCGGCTGGTGGTGGAGCTGCGCGAGGACGACCCCGCGCCGCGCCCGAACAGCCGGGTGGGCCTTCAGGTCGATGCGGCGCGGGTGATGCTGTTCGACGCCGCGACCGAGCGGCGGCTGCGCTAGGGTCGAGGATGGCTTCCCGGGCTTGCCCCAAGGGCATGTAGCGCGCTTAATGTCTGCAACTCGCAGAGGAGCAGACCGATGAGACACGCCGTGATCCCGCTGCTGCTGGCCGCTTGGCCCGCCGCCGCGCAGCAGGCCGCCGATGCCGTCACCACCGAGGGCACCTCCTCGGGCGAGATCGCGGGGCTGTCTGAGGCGGCGCAGGCCGCGGTCGAGGCCAAGCGCGCAGGCCGCCCGGTCGAGGCGCAGGAGTGGATGGTGGCCGCCGCCAACCCGCTTGCCGTGGAGGCGGGCGCGGAGGTGCTGCGCGAAGGCGGCTCGGCCGCCGATGCGATGGTCGCGGTGCAGGCGGTGCTGGGGCTGGTCGAGCCACAAAGCTCGGGGCTCGGCGGCGGCGCCTTCCTCGTCTGGTACGACGCCGAGAGCGGCGAGCTGACCACGCTGGACGGGCGCGAGACCGCGCCGCTGGCCGCGACGCCGACGCTGTTTCAGGACGAGAGCGGCCAGCCGCTCGAATTCTTCGACGCGGTGGTGGGCGGTCTTTCGGTCGGCACGCCCGGCACGCCGCGCCTGCTCGAGACGGCGCATGAGAAATGGGGCAAATCCGACTGGGCCGGGCTGTTCGACGCCGCCATCGCCCATGCCGAGGAGGGCTTCGCGGTCTCGCCGCGCCTTGCCACGCTGGTCGCCGAGGATGCCGAGCGGTTGCAGCGGTTTCCGGCGACGGCCGCGTATTACTTTCCCGGCGGCAGCGCCATCGCCGAGGGTGCGACGCTGAAGAATCCCGACTATGCCGAGGTGCTGCGCGCCATGGCCGAGGGCGGGGCCGACGCCTTCTACGAGGGCGGCATCGCCGCCGACATCGTCGCCACGGTGCAGGGCGCCGAGGGCAATCCGGGCGTGCTGTCGGAAACCGATCTCGCGCTCTACGAGGTGGTCGAGCGCGACGCGGTCTGCGCCGCCTATCGCGACTACGATGTCTGTGGCATGGGGCCGCCATCCTCAGGCGCGCTGACGGTGGGGCAGATCCTCGGCATGCTCGGTACCTATGATCTCGGCGCGATGGGGCCCGACAGCGCCGAGGCATGGCGGCTGATCGGCGACGCCTCGCGGATCGCCTTCGCGGATCGCGGCCGCTACATGGCCGATAGCGATTACGTGCCGATGCCGACCGAGGGGCTGGTCGATCCGGCCTATCTCTCGGGCCGCGCGGCGCTGCTCGCGGGCGACGACGCGCTGCCGGAGGTGGCCCCGGGCGAGCCGGAATGGCAGCACGCGATGCTCTGGGGCGACGACATGTCGATCGAGCTGCCCTCGACCAGCCACATCTCCATCGTCGACGCCGATGGCAACGCGCTGTCGATGACCACGACGATCGAGAACGGCTTCGGCTCGCGGCTGTTCGTGCGGGGGTTCCTCTTGAACAACGAGCTGACCGATTTCAGCTTCGCCACGCATGAGGAGGGCCGCCCGATCGCCAACCGGGTCGAGCCGGGCAAGCGGCCGCGCTCCTCGATGGCGCCGACCATCGTGATGCAGGGCGAGACGCCGGTGCTGGTGGTGGGCTCGCCCGGTGGCAGCCGGATCATCGGCTATGTCGCGCAGACCATCATCAACTGGGCCGATTGGGGCATGGACGTGCAGCAGGCCGTCGCCGCGCCGCATCTGGTGAACCGCTTCGGCACCTTCGACATCGAGGCGGGCACCGAGGCCGAGGCGCTGCAGACCCCGCTGCAGGAGATCGGCTTCGAGACCGAGATCCGCGACCTGACCTCGGGGCTGCACGCGATCGAGATCGGCGAGGTGCTGTCGGGCGGCGCCGATCCGCGCCGCGAGGGGATCGCGCTCGGGCAATGAGCGTCGGGCTCGGGGCCGATCACCATTGACGGAAAGGCGGGGTCGCCGTTTCGGACGGCCCCGCCTTCTGGCCGACCGGTCGCCGGTGATACCCGCCATCCGCCTCGGGGCCGCGAGCGTTCGGGCCGCGCCCGATCCTCAGGAAGAACTTGAAACACCCCCGGCCCGGGCGGCGCTTTTCCCTCCGCCACGCGCCGCGCTACTCTGCGGGCGACGCTGCAAGGAGTGACGCGATGCCAGGCTACCTGACCACCCATGTTCTCGACACCGCGCGGGGCTGCCCCGCCGCCGGGATGCGGATCGAGCTGGCCCGGATCGAGGGCGACCGGCGGGTCGTGCTCAAGGAGATGGTGACCAATGAGGACGGTCGCACCGACGCGCCGATCCTGCCCGAGGCCGAATTCGAGACCGGCACCTACGAGCTGAGCTTCGCGGTGGGCGACTATCTCGACGCCTGCGGCGTGGCGGCCGAGAGCCCGCGTTTCCTCGACACGGTGCCGCTGCGCTTCGGCATGTCGGCGGCGGACCACTACCACGTGCCGCTGCTGGTCTCGCCCTTCGGCTATTCGACCTATCGCGGCAGCTGAAGCCGCGCGGGCCGGTGGCCAGCCCCGGAAGGGCTGGCCATTCCCGCTCGAAGGATCGTCAGTGGCGCGGCGTCTCGAATGGCAGGCCGTGCGGCTTGGGCGCGGGGGCCGGTGCCTCGTCGGCCAGCGCCTCGGGCAGGACGAGGTTCAGCACGATGGCGAGGAAGGCCGCGGGCAGCAGCCCCGAGGTCAGCAGCACCCGCGCCGTCTCGGGCAGGTACTGCACCGCCTCCGGCTCCAGCTGCAACCCGAGGCCGAGGCTGAGCGAGACCGCGAAGATCACCATGTTGCGGCGGTTCCAGTCGACATCGGCGAGCATCGAGACCCCCGCCGCGACCACCATGCCGAACATCACGATCACGCCGCCGCCCAGCACCTCGATCGGCACGGTGCGGATCACCGCGCCGACCTTGGGCACCAGCCCGCAGATGATCAGGAAGATCGCGCCGCATGTGACGACGTGGCGGCTCATCACCCCGGTCATCGCGATCAGCCCGACATTCTGGCTGAACGAGGTGTTGGGCAGCCCGCCGAACACCCCCGCGAGCGCGGTGCCGAACCCGTCGGCATAGGTGGCGCCCTCGATCTCGCGATCCGTGGCCTCGCGGCCCGCGCCGCCCTTGGTGATGCCCGACACGTCGCCCACCGTCTCGACCGCCGAGACGAAGGCCATCAGGCAAAAGCCGATGATCGCGGCCGCCGTGAACTCGACCCCGTAGCGGAACGGGTCCGGCAGGGCGAAGGCGGCGGCGTTCGACCACGAGCCCGCGACCTCGGCCGGGGTGAGGATGCCGACCGCCATGGCGTAGGCGTAGCCCGCGATCAGCCCCAGAAGCACCGCCGAGACCGCCAGCATGCCGCGCGTGAAGAACTTCAGCCCCAGTGTCACCGCGATCACCACGAGCGCCGCCGACCAGTTCAGCGCCGAGCCGTATTCGGCCGCGCCCGCCGCCTTGGCCGGCACGCCGCCCGCCGCGTACTGGATCCCGACCTGCACCAGAGCCAGCCCGATCAGCGTCACCACGAGGCCGGTGACCAGCGGCGGCAGCGCGAAGCGGATGCGGCCGATGACGAGGCCGAGCGAGGCGTGGAACAGCCCGCCCACCACGATGCCGCCATAGAGCGCGGCGAGCCCGTCGACGCCCTTGCCCGCCACGAGCGGGATCATGATCGGCAGAAAGGCGAAGCTGGTGCCCTGCACGATCGGCAGCGCCGCGCCGATGCGGCCCAGGGTTATCGTCTGCAGGAGCGTCGCGAGGCCAGCGAACAGCATCGACATCTGGATCAGGTAGAGGAGTTCGGGAAAATCCGGCGAGTTCGAGCCGAAGCCGAACCCCGCCGCGCCGGCGACGATGATCGCCGGGGTGACGTTGGCCACGAACATGGCAAGCACGTGCTGGATGCCCAGCGGGATCGCCTTGTGCAGGGCGGGGGTGTAGTTCGGATCCCGCAGCTGTTCCGGGGTTCCGATCGAGGTATCGGCCATTCCTGTCTCCCTGTGTTTGGGCGGGCCCGGTCTTGGCGCCGGGTCCCGCGATCAGCCGGTGACGCGCCAGGGCATCTCGAACCGGTATTCTTCCAGATTTGCGCCGGGCCCGATGCGGTCGACCACCGCGAAGAGCCCCGGCGCCTCGAGCGGCGTCAGCACGCCGTGCCACGTGTTCCTCAGCAGGTTGACCGCCTGGCCCGGCGTCGTCACGAAGGCGCGCGGGCGACCGGGCCGGCCATCCTCGTCCGGCGCGACGATGACCAGAAAAGAGGCGAGGCTGAGCGGAATGAAGGCTTGGCTGCCATCGGGGTGCCGCTCCACGAGGTCGAGCGTGTAGGGCAGGCTGCGCGGCTTGGCGTCGAAGACCGAGATCCCGGCGCGGCCGTCCGCGCCGAAATCGAGCCGGGCCAAGTCATGATGCCGCCCGCAGAGCCCGGCATTGATGATCTTGTCAGGTGCGCCCGCCGCCTCGATCACGTCGCCGAATGGTGCGAAGGCCGCGCGGGTCAGCGGCTCGGTGCGGATCTCGCCGCTCATGCCGGGTTCCCGCCCCCGCTCGGCGGCAGCATCGCGCGCAGCCGGTGCAGTGCGATCCGCTCCACCTGCCGGCAGGCCTCGGCGAACTCGGTGTCGCGGTCGCTGTCGATGCGCTGCTCGAAGGCCGCGAGGATGCTTGCCTTGTCGTGATCGCGCACCGCGATGATGAAGGGAAAGCCGAACTTGGCGACATAGGCGTCGTTCAACTCGGTGAAGCGCGCCCGCTCTTGGTCGGTGAGCGCGTCGAGCCCGGCGCTGGCCTGCTCGGCGGTGCTCTCGGCGGTCAGCCGCTTGGCCGCCGCAAGCTTGCCCGCGAGATCGGGATGCGCGGTGAGCACGCCGAGCCGTTCGCTTTCAGAGGCCGAGCGGAAGACGCGCGAGAGCGCGTTGTGCAGCCCGAGGGCGGTGTCATGCGCGGGCCCAAGCTCCAGCCCGTGCGCGCGCTCCGCGATCCAGGCCGAATGCTCGAACACGCCGCCGAAGCGGGCGACGAAGGCGTCGCGCTCCATCTTGGAGGGCCGCTCGCGCGCCACCGGCGGATGCGTCGCGGCCCAGTGCTCGGCGATCTGCAGGCGCGTGGCGAACCAGACGCCCTCGTGGCGGCGGACATAGTCGAGGAATCGCTTGAGCGCCTGCGCCCTGCCGGGCCGCCCGACGAGGCGGCAGTGCAGGCCGATCGACATCATCTTGGGCGCGCCTTCGAGCCCCTCCTCGTAGAGGCAGTCGAAGCTGTCCTTGAGATAGGAGAAATACTGGTCTCCCGAGTTGAAGCCCTGCGGCGTGGCGAAACGCATATCGTTAGCGTCGAGCGTGTAGGGCACGATCAGCTGGTCGCGATCCCCGAAGCGTGACCAGTAGGGCAGATCGTCGGCATAGGTGTCGGCGGCATAGGCGAAGATGCCCTGCTCGGCCACCAGCCGGACCGTGTTGTCCGAAGACCGCCCCGTGTACCAGCCGCGCGGCGGCTCGCCCACCACCTCGGTGTGCAGCCGGATGGCCTCCTCCATGTCGGCGCGCTCGGAGGCCTCGTCGGCGTCCTTGTACTCGATCCATTTCAAGCCGTGGCTGGCGATCTCCCAGTTTGCGTCCTTCATTGCCGCGACCTGCTCGGGGCTGCGCGCCAGCGCGGTGGCCACGCCGTAGACGGTGACGGGCAGGTCCTTGAGCATCCGGTGCAGCCGCCAGAACCCGGCGCGCGCGCCGTATTCGTAGATCGACTCCATGTTCCAGTGCCGCTGGCCCGGCCATGCGGCGGCGCCGACGATTTCCGACAGGAACGCCTCCGATCCCGCATCGCCATGCAGGATGTTGTTCTCGCCGCCCTCTTCGTAGTTCAGCACGATCTGCAGCGCGATCTTCGCGCCTCCCGGCCATTTCGGATCGGGGGTCTCGGCGCCGTAGCCGATCATGTCGCGGGGGTAGCGGTTCACTTGGGGCCTCCTTTGATGCGGGCAGCTTAGCAAAGCGCTGCGCCGGGAATCTTATGAAAATATTTGAAGCTGTCTCGTTCACACCCCGCCCGATTATCAAGCGCAGGCTGAAGTACCTTGTGCCTGAGCGGCGCTATCCGTGGCCCGGCGGGCCATGCGAGACTGTTTCGCGACCGCACAGGAGATCGTCATGACCGAGCGCAGCTATTTCGCCCAAACCGGCGGCCACCCGCCCCAGACCGAGCTGATGACCGGCCGCGCCGTCTTTACCGAGGCCTATGCGGTGCTGCCGAAGGGCACGATGCGCGACATCACCACCAGCTACCTGCCGTTCTGGGACGCCACGCGGCTGTGGGTGATCGCCCGCCCACTCACCGGCTTCGCCGAGACCTTCTCGCAATATCTGATGGAGGTGCAGCCCGGCGGCGGCTCGGAGCGCGGCGAGACCGAGGCCGGGGTCGAGGGGGTGATCTTCGTGGTCGAGGGGCGGCTCTCGCTGGAGATCGAAGGGGTCCGCCACGAGATGGGCGAGGGCGGCTATGCCTATCTGCCCGCCGACAGTCGCTGGTCGTTGCGCAATGCGGGTCAGGGGGCGGCGCGGTTCCATTGGATCCGCAAGCTCTACGAGCCGGTCGAGGGGCTGGAGAAGCCCGATCCGATCGTCACCTCGGACGCCGAGGTCGCACCCTCGGAGATGCCGGGCACCGAGGGCCGCTGGGCCACCACCCGCTTCGTCGATCCTACGGATCTGCGGCACGACATGCATGTCACCATCGTCACCTTCCAGCCCGGCGGCGTGATCCCCTTCGAAGAGACCCACGTGATGGAGCACGGGCTCTACGTGCTGGAGGGCAAGGCGGTCTACAAGCTCAACCGCGACTGGGTCGAGGTCGAGGCGGGCGACTTCATGTGGCTGCGCGCCTTCTGCCCGCAGGCCTGCTACGCGGGCGGGCCGGGGCCGTTCCGCTACCTGCTCTACAAGGACGTGAACCGGCACGCGGGTTTCCTGCCCCGGCGCTAGGCCGCCGCCCGGCGGGCGATGTCGCAAACGCCGCCGCGATGCGTCGCATCCATCCACTCGGGCGCGGCGCGATCGTGGCACTGCGGGGGCGATGCCCCCGCCCGAGGATTGCCCGATGCCCCGCTATTCCGCCTTTGCCGTCGTGAAGAACGCGCTCACCGGTCACAAGGGCTGGCGCGAGCAATGGCCCGATGCGCAGCCCAAGAAGGAATACGACGTCATCATCGTCGGCGCCGGTGGCCACGGGCTCGGCGCGGCATACTACCTCGCCCGCGAACACGGCATCACCAATGTCGCGGTGATCGACAAGGGCTGGCTGGGCGGCGGCAACACCGGGCGCAACACCACAATCATCCGCTCGAACTACCTCTATGACGAGAGCGCGAAGCTCTACGACCACGCGCTCGATTTGTGGGACGGGCTGTCACAGGAGCTGAACTACAACGTCATGTTCTCGCGGCGCGGGGTGATGATGTTGGCGCACAACGTCCACGACGTGCAGTCCTTCCAACGCCACGTCCATTCCAACCGGCTGAACGGCGTCGACAACCGCTGGCTTTCGGCCGAGGAGGCCAAGGAATTCTGCCCGCCGCTCAACATCTCCCGGGAGGCGCGCTACCCGGTCATGGGCGCGGCGTTGCAGATGCGGGCGGGCACGGCGCGGCACGACGCGGTGGCCTGGGGCTATGCGCGCGCCGCCGCTGCGAGGGGTGTCGACATCATCCAGAACTGCCCGGTGATCGCGATCCGGCGCGGGCCCGACGGGGCGGTGACGGGGGTCGATACCGCCAAGGGCTTCATCGGGGCGAAGAAGGTCGCGGTCTCGGCGGCGGGGCACACGAGCGTGGTGATGGAGAGCGCGGGCGTGCGGATGCCGCTCGAAAGCTTCCCGTTGCAGGCGCTGGTCTCGGAGCCTGTGAAGCCGGTGTTTCCCTGCGTGGTGATGTCGAACACGGTGCACGCCTATATCAGCCAGTCCGACAAGGGCGAGCTGGTGATCGGTTCGGGCACCGACCAGTACACCAGCTATTCGCAGCGCGGCGGGCTGCCGCTGATCGAGCACACGGTGGCGGCGATCTGCGAAATCTTCCCGATCTTCAACCGCATGCGGATGCTGCGGAAATGGGGCGGCATCGTCGACGTGACGCCGGACCGCTCGGCGATCATCGGCAAGACGCCGGTCAAGAACCTCTTCGTCAATTGCGGCTGGGGCACCGGCGGCTTCAAGGCGACGCCGGGCGCGGCGCATGTGCTGGCGCACACGGTGGCCACGGGCGAGCCGCATGCCCTCAACGCCCCCTTCACGCTGGACCGCTTCCGCACGGGGCGGCTGATCGACGAGGCGGCGGCCGCCGCCGTCGCGCATTGAGGTGACGACATGCTGCTGATTCACTGCCCCTATTGCGACGAGACCCTGCCGGAGCTGGAGTTCGCCTATGCGGGCGAGGCGCATGTCATTCGGCCCGAGGACCCCTCGGCGATGTCCGACGAGGAATGGCGCGACTTCCTGTTCATCCGCACCAACGCGCGCGGCCCGCATTTCGAGCGCTGGCGCCATGTCCATGGCTGCGCGCGCTTTTTCAACGCGGTGCGCGACACGGTGAGCGACCGGTTTCTTCTGACCTACAAGGCGGGCGAGCCGCGCCCCGACCTCGCATCGCTGGAGGCCGCGCAGTGAGCCAGTTCCGCATCCCCGGCAAGGGCCGGGTGGATCACGCCGAAACGGTGCGCTTTGCCTTTGACGGCCGCGAATTCACCGGCCTGCGCGGCGATACCGTCGCCTCGGCGTTGCTGGCGCACGGGGTCCACCTGATGGGCCGCTCGTTCAAGTATCACCGCCCGCGCGGGCCGGTAACCGCCGACAGCGCAGAACCCAACGCCCTGATCGGCACGTCGCGCGGGCCGGGGCGCTTCGAGCCCAACACCCGTGCCACGGTGCAGGAGTTGCGTGAGGGATTGATGTGCGAGAGCCAGAACCGGCTCGGGTCGCTCTCCTTCGATCTCGGCGCGGTGAACGACGCGCTGCACCCGCTGTTCCCGGCGGGCTTCTACTACAAGACCTTCATGTGGCCGCGCAGCTTCTGGGACAAGCTCTACGAGCCGGTAATCCGCCGCGCCGCCGGCCTTGGCCGGGCGCCGAGCGAGGTCGATCCCGATCGCTACGCCTCGCGCTATCTGCACACCGACCTGCTGGTGGTGGGCGCCGGGCCCTCGGGGCTGATGGCGGCGCTGGAAGCGGCGCGCGCCGGGGCGCGGGTGACGCTGGTCGACGAGAACCCGGAGATGGGCGGGGCGCTGCGGTCCGATCCCGGCATCGAGATCGCCGGGCAGCCCGCTTGGGACTGGCTCGACGGGGCGCTGGCCGAGCTGGAATCCCTTGGCGTGCGGCTGATGAACCGCACCACCGCGATCGGCTATTACCACCAGAACATGGTGGGGCTGTGCGAGAAGCTCACCGATCATCTTGACACGATCCCCGAGAACGCCCCGCGCGAGCGGATGTGGCGGGTGCGGGCAACCCGGGTGGTGCTGGCGCAGGGCGCGCTGGAAAAGCCGCTGGTGTTCCACGGCAACGACCGGCCGGGCGTGATGCTGGCGGGCGCGGCGCAGACCTACCTGCATCGCTACGGCGTCAAGGTCGGCGACCGGGCCGTCATCGTCACCTCGCATGACAGCGCCTATCACGCGGCCTTCGATCTCGCCGAGGCGGGCACCAAGATCGTCGCCATCGTCGACACACGGGCCACGCCGGAAGAGGATCTGCGCGCCGAGGCGCGGGCGCGCGGGATCGAGGTGCTGACCGGCCATACCGTCACCGACACCAAGGGGCGGCTCAGAGTGGCGTCGGTCACGGTCAACCCGGTCGAGGGCGGGCGCATCGGCGCGGCGCGGCTGCTGCATTGCGACTGCCTGCTGATGTCGGGCGGCTGGACGCCGTCGCTGCACCTGTTCTCGCACACGAAGGGCAGCCTGCAATGGGATGAGGAGAGCCGGACCTTCCTGCCGGGGCGGATGACCGAAGACTGCCACATCGCGGGCGCGGGACGCGGTCTCTGGGGCTATGGCGAGGCGCTGGCCGACGGGGCGAAGGCCGGGGCAGAGGCGGCGACGGCGCTCGGCAAGAAGGCCGGGGCCACGCCCCTTGCCGTGGCGCATGATCGCCCCGGCACGGGCGAGAGCCACAAGGAACTGCCGACGAATCGCAAGTCGAGCCGCGTGCGCGCCTTCATCGATTTCCAGAACGACGTGACTGCCAAGGACATCCGGCTGGCGGTGCGCGAGGGCATGCGCTCGATCGAGCATGTCAAGCGCTACACCACCAACGGCATGGCGACCGATCAGGGCAAGATGTCGAACATCAACGGTCTGATGATCGCCGCCGACGCGGTGGGCAAGGCGCCTCCGGAGGTCGGGCTCACGACCTTCCGCCCGCCCTACACGCCGACGACCTTCGGCGCCTTCGCGGGTTACCACAAGGGCGCGACCTTCGAGGTGACGCGGCGCACGCCGATCGACGCTTGGGCCGAAGCGAACGGCGCGGTGTTCGAGCCTGTCTCGCTGTGGCGCCGCGCTTGGTACTTCCCGCAAGGCGGCGAGGACATGGAGGCCGCCGTGGCGCGCGAGTGCTTGGCCACGCGGGCATCGGTGGGCATCTTCGACGCCTCGACTCTGGGCAAGATCGAGGTGGCGGGGCCCGACGCGGTCGAGTTCATGAACCGCATGTACACCAACCCCTGGACCAAGCTTGCGCCGGGTCGCTGTCGTTACGGCGTGCTGCTGGGCGAGGACGGCTACATCCGCGACGACGGGGTGATCGGGCGGCTCGGGTCGGACCTGTTCCACGTCACTACCACCACCGGGGGTGCGGCGCGGGTGCTCAACATGATGGAGGACTATCTCCAGACCGAGTGGCCCGATCTCGACGTCTGGCTGACCTCGACCACCGAGCAATGGGCGACCGTGGCGCTGAACGGGCCCAAGGCCCGCGAGGTGCTCGTGGGGCTGGTCGAAGGCTGCGACATCTCGGCCGAGGCCTTTCCGCACATGTCGGTCGCCGAATGCCGCGTCGCGGGCTTCCCCGCCCGGCTGTTCCGGCTGAGCTTCACCGGCGAGTTGGGCTTCGAGATCAACGTGCCGGCGCGGCACGGGCTGGCGCTGTGGGAGGCGCTGATGCAGGCGGGCGAGCCGCATGGCATCACCGCCTACGGCACCGAGACCATGCATGTGCTGCGCACCGAGAAGGGCTTCATCATCGTCGGGCAGGACACCGACGGCACGGTGACGCCGGAGGATGCGGGTCTGGGCTGGGCGATCGGCAAGGCGAAGCCCGATTTCGTCGGCAAGCGGTCGCTGGCGCGGCCCGATCTCGTCGCCCCGGGGCGCAAGCAGCTGGTCGGTCTCCTGACCGAGGACGGCGCGGTGAAGCTGGAGGAGGGGGCACAGATCGTACTCGACCCGGGCCAGCCCAAGCCGATGAAGATGGTCGGCCACGTGACCTCCTCCTATCACAGCGCCACGCTGGGCCGCTCCATCGCCATGGCGCTGATCGAGGGCGGGCGCGACCGCGAGGGCGAGACGGTGCATGTGCCGATGCCCGAGGGCGTGGTGCGGGCGAAGATCACCTCGACCGCCTTCTATGACCCCGACGGCGACCGGCTGAAGCTCTGAGGAAGGCGCGATGATGACCAACCAGACGCATGATTTCACCTTGGCGGAGGCCACCGCGCGGGTCCGCATCGACGAGCTGGCGCCGGTGTCGCGGTTTTCGCTGCGGGTGCGTCCCGCGCAGGCGGCGACGCTGGGCCGGGCGCTCGGGCTGGATCTGCCCGACCGTATCGGGCGGATCGCCGAGGCGCAGGGCCGTACGGCGTTGTGCCTCGGCCCGGATGAATGGCTGATCTGCGCGCCCGAGGCGGCCCGTGACGCGATCCTCGCCGCGGCGCGGGATGCGTATGAGGCCGCGCCGCACAGCCTCACCGAGATTTCCGATCGTGAGATCAGCTACCGCATCAGCGGCCCGGCGGCGCAGGAACTGCTGACCATCGCCTGCCCGCGCGACCTCGACCTTCTGGAGCCGGGACGTGCGGTCCGCACCGTGTTCGACACAGTGCAGGTGGTGCTGTGGCGCGACGGGCCGCAGGAATTCCGGCTCGACGTCTGGCGCAGCTTCGCGCCGCATGTCCGGGCGCTGCTGGAGATCGGTCAGGCGGAGCTTGCGGCCGGGCTCTGACGCGGCTTCCGCCCGGCCTTTCGGGGCCTTCGGCCCCTCAGCCCGTGGTGCCGACCGCCCCGGAGATCGCCTCGCCGAGCTGGGCCTCGGTGAAGGGTTTTCCGAGCCGGCCCGCGATGACGCTCTCGCTGCCCGGCGGCAGCTCGCCATAGCCGGTGCAGAGCAGGACCGGCAGTTCGGGGCGCAGCGCCCGGCTGGCCTCGGCAAGCTGCGCCCCGGTCATGCCCGGCATCGCCTGATCGGTGATCAGCAGGTCGATGTCGGAATGGGCCCGAAGCTGGTCGAGCGCCGCCTCGCCATGCGCCGCCTCCAGCACCTCGTGCCCGAGCGCTTCGAGCATGCCGACCGTGCCCATCAGCACCAGGAAATCATCATCCACCACGAGGATCTTCAGCGGTCGTTCGGGCCCGGCGGCGCGGCTGGTGCCAAGTCGCTCCGGCGCGTCCGTGTCGGCCGTCGCGGCGACCGGCAGGAAGATCCGCGCCGTGGTGCCGCGCCCGGGGGCGCTGTCGAGGCGGAACGCGCCGCCCGACTGGCGCGCCAGCCCGTGCACCATGCTCAGCCCGAGCCCGGTGCCCTTGCCCACGCCCTTGGTGGTGAAGAACGGCTCGGTCGCCTGCGCCAGCACCGCCGCATCCATGCCGGGTCCGTCATCCCTGACCTCGATGACCACGTAGCTGCCGGGCGACAGGTCCGGTTCATCGACCCTCTCGACGAGGCGGCAGCTCAGGTCGAGCGTGCCACGCCCCTCCATCGCGTCGCGCGCGTTCACGACGAGGTTCAGCACCGCCATCTCAAGCTGGTTGGCATCGACCAGGGCCAGGGGTGTGTCCTCGTCGAATTGGCGCCGGATCCTGACGCCCGGGCCGATCGAGCTGCGCAGCAGCGGCTCCATGTCATCGAGCAGCGCGCAGGCATTGACCGGGCGCGGGGTGAGATCCTGACGGCGCGCGAAGGCGAGCATGTGCTGCACGAGCTTGGCGCCGCGATCGGCGCTCGCCTGCGCGCGGTCGAGCAGGGTGAGGGTCCGGTCGTCGGGCGCCTCGATCTGCCGTCGCAGCAGGCTCAGATTGGTCTGGATCGCCGCGAGCAGGTTGTTGAAGTCATGCGCCACGCCGCCGGTGAGCTGGCCCAGCGTCTCGAGCTTGCGCGACTGCGCGAGCGCCTCCTCGGCGAGGCGCAGCTGCTCTTCCTGCCGGCGCTTCTCGCCGAGGTCGCGGCCGGTGGCGAAGATGACGCCGCCGCTGATCACCGCGCTCCAGCCGAGCCAGTGGAACTCGCCCGCTCGGTCGCGCATGCGCAGCTCGACATGGCCGACCGAGCCGGTTTCCAGAAGCTCCGCGAAGAGCCGTTGCGCGAAATCGAGATCGTCCTCGTGGATCAGCGCATCGAAGCGCATGCCGACCAGCTCCTCCGGGGCGAAGCCGAGCTGCGACTGCCAGGCGTCGCTGACCTCCTGGTAGATGCCGTCGAGCGAGCAGATCAGATGCAGGTCGCGCGAGGCGGACCACAGATTGCTGCGCTCGGCCCGGCGCAGCTCAAGCTCCTCGGCATGGGCCCGCTCCTGGGTGACGTCCCGCGCCGTGGCGTAGATCCTGCCCTCATGCGGCACGGTGACCCAGGACAGCCAGCGATAGCTGCCATCGGCATGGCGATATCGATTTTCGAAGCGCAGGACCGGCTGGTCCTGCTTCACGTTCTCGAAGGCTGCAAGGGTGCCGACGCGGTCCTCGGGATGGATCAGCTCCATGAAGGGCGTGGCGAGGAGAACCTCCTTCGAATGGCCGAGGATGACGGTGGCCGCGGGATTCACCTGTTCGAAATAGCCCGCGTGATTGGCGACCACCTGGATATCGGGTGACACGTCCCAGACCCGGGCCCGGGCGCCGAACTCGTCGCGGATCCGCGCTTCCAGCACCTCGGCCCGCTCCCTGAGCTTCGTCTCGTTTTCCTCGCGCTCGGTGACGTCGAGAAACAGCAGGCCGAAGCGGTCCTTCGAGATCGGGAAGGCACGGATGTCGTAGATCCGACCGAGTTCCGAGACCGGGCCGACCAAATTGCGTGGCTCCTGTTCGAGGGCGACCGCGGCGAAATCCTCGACCCAGTGCTGTTCGACGCCGGGGATGACGTCGGTCACGAGGCGGCCCGCGATACCCTCGGCGCTCAGACCGGTGAGGCGGGACCAGGCCTCGTTGACATGCAGGTAGCGCCAGTTGACCCGCCCTCGGGCGTCATGCACCACTTCGGCGATGACCAGCCCCTCATGCAGGCGGTCGAACACGGCGGGCCAGTCGACACGGTCGCTTCCGCCCACGCCGAGCCCTTGCAGGAAATCGATGGTTCTCATCCGGTCACGCTCGGTCTGATCAGAATTCACGCATATGGGAGTTTGCGCCCGGGCGGAAGTGGTCACCGATCGGGACGGCGGGTTCATGCGCCGGCAAAGGGTTCCGGGGCATTCCATGCGCCGATGCCCGACATGCGGCGCATCGGTTCCGGTACCGCGGGTGTTGCGGATGAGGCGAGTCCTCGGGCCGGCTGATATGCGCCACCTCGGGGTCCGTCGCCGCGTCCTGCCCATGCTCCGGCGGGTCCGATGCCGGTCGAGAGGAAGCGTGAGAGCGCACATCTTATGGCCCTGGTCGGGCGGAGAGCAGGCTGCCCCGCATCGTCGAACCCTGATCCGATTGCAAAAACACCGTTTTCGCCATCATTCGGTCGAGTTTCGCCCGCAGATATGCGCGCGACGGCAAGAGGGGCACGAGACATGGTGACGACGATCCTGCAGGGCCTGCAGCAGACCAGCCCCCACTACCTCGTCACCGCGATCATCGTCTGCGCCGGCATGGCGCTGACGCTGGTGACGCTGATGCGGCAGGTCGCCCTCGCCGGGTCGCCGGTGCGGCTGGCGCCGCTGGGCTGGATCGCGCTGGTGGCCGGGCTCGGGGTCTGGACCACGCATTTCGTCGCGATGATCGGTCACATCCCCAGCGCGACGCTGAGCTACGACCCCGCCATCACCGCGCTGTCGGCGCTGGTCGGGGTGATCGGCGTCGGCCTGCCGCTCGCGCTCGCCAGCCCGCTGGGCCGCCGCTGGCCCCGCGCCGCCCTGGGCGCGCTGGCCGGGGTCGGGGTCGGCGCGATGCATTTCACCGGCATGATGGCGATGCAGAACAACATGCATCACGATCCGGCGTCCTCGGTGCTGGCGGTGCTTCTGGGCGCAGGCTTCTTCGCGCCGGCGATGGGCTGCTCGGGCACGAGCCTGCGGGGGCTCTGGCTGCGCGGGCTGGGGCTGGTGGGCGGCGTCTGCGCGCTGCATTTCACCGCGATGTCCGGGCTCAGCATCAGGGTGATCGGCGCGGTCGAGCCGGGCATCGATCGCCAGTTGCTGTCGAGCTTCACCACGCTGGCGACGCTGGCGCTGTGCTATGCCGCCGTCACCGCGATGCTGCACCGCCGCCACCTGACCAGCGCCCGCCGCGAGGTCGAGCGCAAGGAGGCCTCCTTCGTCGCGGCGCTGCAGAACATGTCGAACGCGCTGGTAATGATCGACGAGGCGCGCCGGATTACCGCGATCAACCAGCGCTGCCACGCGCTGTTCGACATCCCCGAGGCCGAGATCGGCCCCGGCGCCGGGATCGAGCGGCTGATCGAGGTGGTCGAGGGCGGCCGGGCCTGGGGGGGCGCGCGCTTTGCCTCGGTGGTCAGGACCCATCTGGAACGGCTGCGCGGCACCGAGATGCTGCGCAGCGAGGAGGAGTTCGCCAATGGCCGGATCCTGTGCATCTCGAGCCGGCGCATGCCTACGGGCGAGGTGGTGCTGACCTTCGACGATTTCACCGAGCACCGCGCCGCGCAGGCCAAGATCGCGCATATGGCGTTCCACGACGCGCTGACCGGGCTGCCCAACCGGCGCAGCTTCCGCGACCACATGGCCGCGCTCGATCCCGAGGGCAATCCGCAGGCGCTGCTGATGCTCGATCTCGACCACTTCAAGGTGGTCAACGACACTCTGGGCCACCCGGTCGGCGACGGCCTCTTGATTCAGGTGGCGCGACGGCTGCTCGACGCCTCGGGCAACGGCGCCACGGTGTTCCGGCTCGGCGGCGACGAGATGGTGGTGGTGCTCGACGGCGCGGGCGAGGTCGAGGCGACGGAGATCGGCCGCGCCATCATCGAGAGCCTGAGCCGGCCCTTCGAGGTGGACGGCCACAAGATCTCCATCGGCTGCAGCATCGGTGCCAGCCTGACCGAGGGCGGGCTCGGCGCCTCCGAGGCGCTGCAGCGCGCCGATCTGGGGCTCTACCGCGCCAAGAATCTGGGCCGCAACCGGATCCAGTTCTACGAGGAAGGCATGATGGAAAAGGCGCTGGAGCGGCGCCAGATGGAAAGCGATCTCGTCCAGGCCCACAAATGCCGCGAGTTCGAGCTCGACTACCAGCCGATCTGCCGGCTGTCCGACCGCGAGATCCTCGGCTTCGAGGCGCTGATCCGCTGGCGCCACCCGCTGCGCGGGCTGGTGCCCCCGGCCGAGTTCATCCCGCTTTGCGAAGAGAACGGCATGATCGTGCAGATCGGCGAATGGGTGATCGACGAGGCCTGCCGCCAGCTCGCGCAATGGCCCGGCACGGTGCATGTGGCGATCAACGTCTCGCCGGTGCAGATGCGCCTGCCCTCGATCGTCGAGGTGGTGCGACAGGCGCTCGAACGCCACGGTCTCGACCCGGCGCGGCTGACGCTCGAACTGACGGAGACCGCGCTGGTGCGCGACGGCGCGCATCTGGCGCGCAACCTCGTGGCGCTGCGCGCCATGGGGGTGAAGATCGCCATGGACGATTTCGGAACCGGCTATTCCTCCTTTACCCATCTGCGCGATTTCGAGCTCGACCAGATCAAGATCGACCGCAGCTTCGTCAACGTGTCAGAGAGCGATCACAAGGCCTGGGCCGTGGCGCAGGCGGTGACCAGCATGGCGCGCGAATTGTCGGTCGGGGCGGTGGGCGAGGGGGTCGAGACCTCCGAGCAGATCGACCGGCTGATGCAGCTGGGCTGCGACGTGGCACAGGGTTTCCTTCTGGGCCGGCCGATGAGCGGCACCGAGGCAGGCGCGCTTCTGGCGCGGTCGGCCGAAACCGCCCCGGAGCCCGTCGCGGCGGAATGACGAGCGCGGCCGGGCGGGATCATCCGGGGGACCTTAGGTAAGGCGCTTCGCCGCCGCTGCGCGCGGGCGCATTCTGCGCATGGTTGTAGTTCCAACGCATCTTGGTCACATATCCGCACGGCGCGGGGTTTTCCCGGCGCCGCACCGGGGCGCGCGCGCCTTGGACACGTCCCGATGGCCCCCTCGCGTAGCAGATTCCAAGGAAGCAGTTGCCATGACCCTCCCCCAAACCGTCGGCGCCGCGCTGGTGCGCGCTATCTCGGTCCATGCGTCCCGCCTCGCCATGGCGGACGAGGCGGGCGGGCTGAGCTATGGCCAGCTGGGCAGCTTCGTCGAACGCAGCGCGCCGTATCTGAGGGGCGCACCGGCGGTGGGCGTCTTCGGGGCGCCCGGCCTCGCCATGGCCGCGAGCGCCACGGCCTGCGTGATCCACGGGCGGCCCTTCGTGCATCTCGACCCGGCGATGCCGCGGGCGGTGCTGCACAACATCTGCGAGGAGCTGGGCGTGACGCTGGTGCTGACCTGTCAGCCGGTCACGCCGGGCCACCTGCCGCAGGACTGCGAGGTACTGGATGCTCGGCGTCTCTTGGAGACCATCGGCGACGCCCCGATGGCGCCGTTGCAGGCGGCGCCGGTCCGGCCGGACGCCGCGATCTATCTCGTGGCGACCTCCGGGACCACCGGGCGGCCGAAATGCATCCCGGTCACGCAGGACGCGGCCCAGCTCTCCTATGAATGGCGCGATGCCTACACGCCCTATGCGCCGGGCATGCGGATGGGGATCTACATCTTCGCGATCTGGGAGATGTTCCGACCGCTGCGCATGGGGGCGGAGCTGTGGTTTCCCGATCCCAACACGCTGATGAACCCGCGCGGCCTCGCCGGTTTCCTGATCCGCAACCGGATCGACGAGATGCTGTTCACCCCGTCCTTCTACAACAGCTTCCTGACCGCGATCGACCGCGACACCGCGGCCGCGCTGCCGCTGCGCCGCGTCGTGCTCAATGGCGAGGTGGTGGGCGACGGGCTGATCACGGCCTCGCTCGACAAGCTGCCGGGGGCGGAGCTGTGGAACCTCTACAGCATCTGCGAGACGCATGACGTCTGCATGTCGCGGCTCACCGGGCCCTGCGGCGACGGCCCGGCCTCGGTCGGCGTGCCGATGGGGCACCTGCGCGCGGTGATCCTCGACGAGAGCGACCGCCCCTGTCCGCCGGGCGTGCCGGGGCAGCTGCATTTCGAAGGGCCGCGCATGCTGGGACCGGGCTACGTGAACCGCCCCGAGGAAACCCGGCTGCGGTTCCGCGTGCTGCATATCGAAGGTCGCGAGGCGCGGCTCTACGACACCGGCGATCAGGCATGGGTCGACGCGGAGGGCGCGCTGCACATCATCGGTCGCGTCGCGCATATGCTCAAGCTGCGCGGCTTTTCGATCCAGACGCGCGAGCTGACCGAGACGATGCGCGGCCGCTTCGATTTCGCGCAGGCGGTGCCATGGGTGGGCGAGGTCGGTGCGCGGGGACAGGCGCTGATCTTCTATTTTGCCGTCGATGCCGCGCAGGCCCGCGCCAATGCCGAGCGCTGGGGGCTGCGGCCCGGCACCAACCGGATGCCCGCTGCCCTCGCGGCCGAGCTGCGGGGCGTCCTGCCGGCCTATTGCGTGCCCGCCTATCTGGTGCAGCTCGACGCGATCCCGCTGCACCCGGTTTCGGGCAAGGCCGATCTGCGCGCGCTGCCGCCGGTGACCGAGACGGCGGAGGCGGGCGCCGGGACGGAGGACGCGGTGATCGCCGCCGCGGCCCGGGTGATGGGGCGGGCGCCGGACGAGATCGACGGGGCGCTCAGCTTTCACGATCAGGGCGGCGACTCGCTGATGTGCGTGAGCCTGATCCTCGAGCTGGAGCGCTGCTATGACAGGCCGGTGGATTTCGAGCTGGCCATGAACGTGCCGCTCGACCGGTTGCACAGGTTGCTGACGGAGGCGCGCGATGCTGCCACGGGCGCGGAGTTCGACCGGCCCGGCATCCTGCTGACCGGGGCGACGGGCTTCCTCGGTGGCCACGTGCTGGCGCGGTCCGCGCGCGACCTTCCGCCCGGCCATGTCGTCTATTGCCTGGTGCGCGACAAGCGGCGCGACGCCGCCGAGCGACTGGCCGAGGCGGCGCGCCGTCACGGGGTCGCGCCCGAGCGCTATGTCATGGTGCCCGGCACGCTGGATACGCCGCGCTTCGGGCTTGGCGAGGCGGCGCATGACGCGCTGGCGGCGCGCGTCGGTTCGGTCGTCCATTGCGCCGCCACGGTGAACATGGCGATCGGCCGGGACGACATGCTCGACTGGTCGGCGCGGGGCATCGAGACGGTGCTGGAATTCTGCCGCGCCGCCGGGGCGGACCTGCGGTTCAGCTCCTCCAGCGCGGTGTTCCCCGAGCAGGGCGGCCCCTGGCCCGAGGGACCGGCGCGGCCATGGGAGGGCTGCACCGGCTACGGCGCCGCCAAGATCGCGGCCGAGTCGGCGATCACCGCATCCGGGGTCCCCGCCGCCATCATTCGACTGCCCTCGCTCTACGATCTCGACGCGCCGAACCCGCGCGACATCTGCGAGATCATCCTCGCCGCCGGGCTCCGGGCCGGGGTCTTTCCGCAGGACATGGCGTTCCCGATGACCGACGTGACCGCCGCCGCCGCGATGCTGCTGGGGCCGGTCACCGGGCCCGGGGTGCCGATCTACAACCTCGTGGCCGAAACCCGCGTGGCCCATGACGGCGCGCTCCCGGCGCGGGACTGGGTCGAGGCGGTCGATCTGCCTTCGGGCATCGCCCGGGTGATCGCCGAGACGACCGAGACGCTGCGCGCCGACGCCACATTCGACAGCGCCGCGGCCCGGGCGGCATGGGCGCGGATCTCGGAGCTGCCCTTCGAGGCGATCAGCGACGCCGCCGCGCTGCTGGCGCGGCGGCGCGCGGCCTACCAGAGCGAGCCGGCATTGACCTGAACATCCTCCATGGTGATCGCCCGGCCGGCATCGCTCACCAGAAAGGCGGCCAGCTCGGCGATCTCCTCGGGCTGAACCAGCTGGTGCTGCGGGTTCGAGGCGGCGTAGTTGGCGCGGATCTCCTCGCGCGACTTGCCGCTGGCGGCGATGTCGGCGTCGATGAACTGCTTGAGCATCTCGGTCTCGACCCAGGTCGGGCTGATCGAGACGCAGGTGACGCCATGCGCGGCGCCTTCGAGGCTGACGCAGCGCCCGAGGCCCAGAAGCCCCGCCTTGGAGGCGCAATAGGCGGCGTTGTTCGCCATGCCTTGATGCGCCGCGACCGAGGCGAGGTTGACGATCCGGCCCCAGCCCGCCGCCGTCATGTGCGGCATCACCGCGCGGATCATCCGGAAGGTGCCGGACAGGTTGGTGTCGATCTGGTCGTCCCAGACCGCGTCGGGATGGTCGGCGACCGGGGCCTCGGAGTAGACCCCCGCCGCGTTGACGAGAATGTCGACGCCACCGCGCCGCGCCACCACATCCGACACGAAGCGCGCGACGCTGTCGCTGTCGCGCACGTCGAGCGCGGCGGCGCGGGCCTCGATGCCCTGCGCCCCGAGGATGTCGCGCACCGCGTCGGCATCGCCGCCCCGGCGGGCGCCGATGGTCACGTCGACGCCGTCGCGTGCCAGCCGGCGGGCGATGGCCAGCCCCATGCCCGAAAGCCCTCCGGTCACGATCGCGGTTCTGGTGACTTGGGTCATGCCGTTCCTATCGTTTCTGAGCCATTCGGGACTTGCTACGCCGATTCCTCCGTGGCTGCACCGAGAAACATGCCAAGCGCAGGGGGTTGAGCCTGGCATGAGCGTGAATGTCCGGGCGCAGACGGCGCTGCGACATTTCCGAGCGGGATTTGCGAGAGGCCATGGGGTCGCGGCAGGAACGTACGAATTGCCGCACGGCCGTGGCCGAGGAGTGACGACCCGCGGCCCGAAGGACCGCTGGCCGTGACAAGGCCGCGGGGGGCCTTCGCCGACCGCTTCGCTTCCGTAGCGGGGTCAGCCCGCCATGGGATAGCGGGTCGGCTCGGCCCCGCGCTGTCGTGCGGCGGCCTTGACCGCCTCGGGATCCTCGCGGAGCACGTCGCAGGGCGCGCGGTCCCCGAGCGCCGCGCAGGGCGCGTGGAGCCAAGCCAGCATTTCTTCGGCGTCGAGCGCCGGCCTGAGGGACAGGATGATATCGCGCATGGCGCTGATCGGCAGTCCGGCCTGGTCGAACTGCCAAGCCGGGTAGGCGGTCGCGCCGTTGCGCGCGACACCGAGAATCCGCCACTCCCGTGCCCAGTTCTCGGCAACGGTCGCGCCGAGCGGCACCCAGCGTCGCAAGGCCCCCGCGACGCCCGCGGCATCGAGCATCCGGCCTTCCACGGCGTGGCTCGCGTGCTTGATCATGCTCGTGCCCTCCCCTGTGAACAAAGAGAATAGACGTTGCCTGCCCTTGGGGAAATCGAGGGTGCGGATGCGGACGTTGGCGGTCGTTTCACTCGGCCCCCGGGGTGGTACGGCCCGTCTGCGTCGAAGACGTCGAGGCGCTACGGGCCGGGTAGTTCGTCGCGGATATCAGGCGAAATCCCCGGCCCTCGCGTCGGTATCGGCCTCATCAGAATGTCCAAGCCGCTTGGTGGCGCGCAGGCGCAGCTTCGCGGGCTGGCCGGGATGGGTCGGGTCCACCCAACCGGTAACCTCGAAGGCCGAGATCTCGCGGTATCCGAGCCGATCGACAGAGTGCAGACGGCAGCGTCGCGCCGCCGCCGCAAGCTCGCGCAGCAGGCCGTTGCGGCGGCCATGCGGCGCGCGGCTGAACAGCGTGAGCGTCCAGATCCCACCCTTCCTGTCGGTGACCGTGACGTGGTCGGCCTCCTGGTTGGCACCGGTCTCGAAGCGCCCGGTGACGGGAAGACGCGGAAACTCGCGCCCGAGCACCCTTGCCAGTCTGACTTCGGCCGTCATCGCGGGCCTCCTTTCTTTTCGGAACAATCGGCAAGCGACGCATAGGCCTGCAGCGCGTTGCGGGCGGATCTGCGTGCCAGAGAGGCCGTCGGCGCATCATGCGCGCGCAGCATGTCCTTCAGGGCATCCGCCATGAGGTCGAGCAGCATTTCCGTCCCGCCAGCGGACGGGGCGCGCTGCAGAACCGTTGCGTCGTTGTTCACCGCTAGCTGACCTGCGACACGAAGCGCGGCCGGGCCGCCTGGCGCTCGGCCGCCTCGATGCGCCCGATCAACTGTCTGAGGATTCCGGCGGCTTCGCGGCAATGGCGCATGCGGGCATCGGCATTGTCATGCTGGGCTTCCAAAAGAATTGCCAAGGATTCGAAGCGAAGCCGTTCTTGCTTGCTCACGGAATTGCTTCCGAGTTCGCGTCTCATCAATCATTCCCTCCCAAGAAAGATTGGCTTTTGGAAAGGTCGAACGGCGCTCGCGCCCGAACGGCCCCTCCAACATGAGACCAGTTACGCGACGTCGCCACAATAGCCGGTTCAATCCCGTACGAAGGTATAGGCCAAATACCGCCATCGCGCGCGAACCCGTTCTCGGAATTGGGTTTTCAGGGGCAGCGAATTTACGGAAGCCCACCCCGAAAGGCAGGTTCCGCATATATGTTTGTCATGAAAATTATGTTGTGGATATGTGGTTTACCCAGAGAATGGATGCCTTGTCCTATAAGTATTTTGCATTCAAATGCATTGGAGCAGGGGGTCTGCGCTCAAGGGAATCGCTTCTCCAAGGTCTTCCTTCAAGCGAACCGTTTCGAACGATTCGGAACGTCACATATCCTTCGCATTTCGAGTGGGCGCATGAAAAACGAATGCGTTTCGGCGATGGCAGGCAACGAAAACCGTGCTTCTGAATCGGGTGCGACCTGCCATTTGAAATAATTCAGCGCTCCAAGGAAAAGCTCAGCTCGAACACGAGGCCGTCTCGCGAGAAGCCCGCTGCCATCTTTCCATGCAGTTGGGTCCTCGACCTGCGCCGCGACCAGATCGAGGCCATAGCCATCGACCGCCCCGTCGGGCGCGCCGGTGCCGCCGATCTCGTGCCAGCCTAGCGTCACGCGGTCGCCCGCCCGGTCCCAGGTCAGGGAAATCCGGCCCTCCTCGGTGGTGAGCGCACCGTGCCGCGCGGCATTGCTCGCAAGCCCGCGCAGGGTCACGCCCACGGCAACCTTTATAATTCATTGGAACAGTGTGACTGTGACCTTTCCTCCCCGAGGATTACAGAGTGGCACCGTTGGTCCGAGAGGACAATTCGGTACGCTTTCGTCGGCCTTGGCTTGGGAAGCTGGGACGCAACTGATATGGTGCGGCCATCGATCGCCAGCGCAGATGGGCATGGTCGTCGGGAGCTTGGGTACCCTCTCGCCCAACATGCGAGGAGGTTGCATGACAGTCATATCCACCGAGTCGAACATGTTGCTCAGGGGCATGCCTGCCGGAACCATGTCCGGGCTGCGCAGATCACTCAGCTTTGTCGATCTGCCAGCGCGCACGCAGATCGAGCGGTACGACAGACCGCTGGAATACGCCTATTTCCTCACGAGCGGCATCGCCTCGATCGTTTCGAGCGAGAACGGGGGTCTTACCATCGAGGCGGCATTGGTGGGGCGCGAAGGCATGACCGGCCTGCCACTCGTGCTGAGCGACGACCGAAGCACCAGCGACGTGATAATGCAGGTGGCGGGGACGGGCTGGCGCGCCGACGCCGACACCGTTCGGCGTCTCATGGGAGACGGGGCCTGCCGGGATCGGCTGCTGCGCTACGTCAACACGGTCATAGCTCAGATACAGGGTACCGCGCTGGCCTATGGGCGGGGCAAGCTGGAGACCCGGCTCGCCCGATGGCTCCTGATGTGCCACGATCGGGTGGTGGGGGACGAGCTCGAACTCACGCATGATTTCATGGCGCTGATGCTGGGGGTGCGACGCGCCGGCGTCACCGTGGCGTTGCACGAACTCGAAGGCCGTGCGCTGATCCGCTCGACCCGGGGACGGGTGCTGATCCGCGACCGCGAGGGGCTTCTGGACGTGACCAACGGGTTCTATGGCGGTCCCGAAGCGCATTACCGCCGCCTGCTGGGAGCAGGCTCGACCGTGACGTGAATCCCCGGCGCCTCGCCCGCCGAAGGGGTCAGGTTTCCGCCTCGTCGGCGGCGGGTTGATCGATCTCATCGGGCGGCGTGACTGGCGTGCGCTCCGCGATCCGGAACAACGCCTCGCATTCGGGGCCTGGCCGTGTCTGCTTATGGTAGCTTGGTCTGGGGGGGGGAGATCCCGCTGATGCGGCCCTTCGTCGGCGGCATCGAAAGATCGGTGGACCGCCAACATGTCGCGGGGGTCGTACGCGTATCGCCCTGGCCGCGCCGCACCGAGAAGATGTGAAACGCCGTTCGGGCGTCATGCCCTACAAGGGCCAGCCTTCCGCCCCGAGCAATGGCACGAAGCGCACCCCGCCCAGATCCTCAATGGGAGGGTCGCCGGAGCCGGGCGGGTCGGGCGCCGTCAGCCGCAGCAGGCGTTGAACCTCGGCGCTGCCCACCGGCATCACCAGTCGCCCGCCGGGGGCCAGCTGGCGACGCAGCGGTTCGGGCAGGCGTGGCCCGGCGGCCGAGACGATGATCGCGTCGAATGGGGCGGATTGCAGCGCGCCGGCGCTGCCATCGCCGCACAGCAGTTCCAGCTCGTAGCCGAGATCCTCAAGCCGCAGGCGCGCCGCCTCCGCCAGCGCGGGGTCGCGCTCGATCGCCAGCACATGCGCGCCCATTTGCGCCATCACCGCAGCGGCATAGCCCGATCCGGCCCCGATCTCGAGCACCCGGCTGCCCGGCCCGATCCGGGCGGCCTCGATCATCCGGGCCACGATCCAAGGTTGGGAGATGGTCTGGCCCCGGCCGATCGGCAGCGGTCCGTCGGCATAGGCGAGGCCGTGATGCGCGGGCGGCACGAAGGCCTCTCGCGGGACCGCGCCCATCGCGCGCAGCACCCCTTCATCGGCGATGCCGCGTCCCGCGAGCTGACGGGCGACCATGTCCTGCCGGGCTTCCTGCATCGACATCGTGCCCTCCCTTGCTCGGTCGGTCAGAGGCGCGTCCCGGCGGCTCGTCGGGGCGCTGACGTTATGCTCTTCGGGCCACTATGCGATGGCCCTCGGACTCCATATGCCGTCCTCAGCGCGGCTTCGTCGTGCCGAGGGGTGCGGTGTCGCCCTCTGGTTCCGGCGGACGACGGCGTTCGGCATCCGTCAGGCCGGTGCCGGGGTCGTCCATGATCGAATTCGGAACATGCCCGGGAGGCGTGCGCCGTCCGGGATACTCATAGCCGTCATCGCGATCCTTTTTGCGCGCCGGGTCGCTGTGCCCGCGCTCATCCTTGCCAGTCATCATCCGTCCTCCTGCGGCTTTGCCTTCAAAACCCTGACGGAGTTGACGCAGTTCCCCGCGCCACGTGGCGTTCCCCTCGTTATGTGGGCGGGCATCCTGCCGTGACACCGACGGATCAGCCCGCCCTCCGGGTGAAACGTGGTGACGGGCGATCGGAATGGCCACCGACGCCACGCGGAGCCGGCGCTCGGTTCCTGTCCGGCCACCGCCTCGGGCTGCTGACCGGCCATGCAATGCGGCGCACTCCCACCTTGGCAAGGCGGATGCGCAGGGCCCTTCCCGTCAGCGGATAAAGACAGCGACACAGCCCACGGGCGTTTGTCCGGCCCCCGGTTACATCGCGAGGCGAATTGCGCTAGGCGTCGGGCATCGGAAACAGCAAGCGACTGACTTCATGACCCATTCGATCGAGATCGTCCCCCTCCACTGCACCGAAACCGGGCTTCGTCTCCGGACCAAGTTCAGGGCTGCCACCGAATACGACGTCGTGGCCCGGCGGGTTTCGAAAGGCAGGAAGGAGTTCTTGTGGCGCAAGCCGGCGGACACGATCGAGAAGGCGCAGCAGATCGCGGACGAGGCCCGCGCCGAGTTCGGCGGTGACGCGCGGATCATCGGCGACATGCCGGGTCTGCTCGCGGCGGCGCTGCCGACTTCGAAGGGGCGCAGCGCCGCGATCTGAACGCGGGTCCGGCTACTGCGCGACGCAGTCAGCCCGCCATTCGCCGGCCTCGGGGCACCAGCTCTGGCCGGCGGCCAGCTTTGCCTCGAAGAGCGGCGTGAAATCGAGGCCCAGGGCCGTCTCGGGACGGCAGGCGAGCCGGGCGATTTCGCGACCGGCTTCGTGGATCGCGATCCCGGCCTCCACCACATGGGTCTCGCTCAGCCGGTCGATGCCGTAGGAGATCTCGTACGCCGTCTCGCCATTGGTGAACCGCAGTGCCTCGTGCAGCCAGCGGCCGATGCCGTTCCACGGCTGTAGGTCGACATCCTCGACCCGCCGCGCGAGGATCATCTCCGCCGCGCCGTCCATCGGCCCGAACCGGTAGAGCGCGACGCCGTCCTGCAGGCAGATATCGACCTGCTTGGCGCTCCCTTCGATACGGCAATGGAACAGCGGCTCACCGGCGCCGAAGCAGCCGGCCTGAGCGGCGGCGGGAAGCCCCGCCAAGAGAACCGCCACTGCAAGCTTCATCCCCAGCCTCTCCCGCCATGCGATTATCGGCCCTGCCGCCGTCGCGACGACGCTACCCGGTCCGTTCGGTCATGACGACCGCCATGTCGCGGATCCGGGCGCTGGCCTCGGTGCCAAGCGTCACGCGCTTGTCGGTGACGTCGTGCAGGGTCTGGATCAGCTCTCCGACCTCCTCGATCTCGGCGGCCGTGAAATCACGATCGCTGCGCGCGAGACCGCCGAAGCTGATGTCGTCGCCCTCGTGGATCGAGCGGGTGTGGCCGTGGACGATGCCGTATTCGCGGGCGCGGGCCAGGACCCCGGCGCCATCCTGCTCCTCGAGTTCCGCCCACCGCTTCGCGCCATGATGATGCATCGCCCAGCGAACCGTGGGATCGCGCATCAACAGCCCGTCCCGCGCATAGAGGTCGAGCCATTCGGCCGGGTAGCTCTCGAACATGTAGGCTGGCGTCATGTAGCGGATATGCAGACCGATCGCGAACCCCGCCGGCGCGATTTCGATCAGGCGACCCAACGTCGCAATCACGACCGCGCCGGGATCATCTACTGTCCCACGGGGATCATGGGCGGAATTGAACATGGCTTTTCAGGCTCCGAGCAGTTTTTTGGTTGATCCGCCAGTCAACCTTGTCCAGTTAGGCGGTTCCGGGGCGGCAATCAGTCGATGAGGCCCAAGAGATGACAGAGCATTTGTCCTACGAGGTCGCACAGCGTTTGGGGCCGTCCGGGTTCTACCTCGGGCTGCGGATCCGCTTTGCCTTTCCCGCCCGAGAGGCCAACCACCTGCCACGCTCCTGGGTCGAACTCTACTCCCGCGAGAAGTTCTTCTTCGCGGACCCCTCCCTGAAGTGGTCTTATGAACACACAGGCGCGATCCGCCTGCAGGAGCTGAGCGAGGACGACCCGTTGGGGATCATCCCGCAGGCGCGGGAGCAGGGGCTGCGCCACGGCGCCGTCGCCTCCTACAACGAGGATGGCGGGCTGCGCAGCTACGGGCTGTTCTACCGCGATGACCGTGAATACGACGATGCCGAGCTCGCGCTTCTCGCGGATTACGTCATGGAACTGCACCGAAAGCTGGCGCCACCGCAGACGCTGACGCGGGCCGAACTCGACGTGCTCCGGCGGATCAAGGATGGCGGCAAGCTCAAGCAGATCGCCTCGGAGTTCGGCGTGTCGGAAGGCGCGATCAAGCAGCGGCTGAAGAATGCCCGCCTCAAGCTCAATGCGAGCAACGGCACGCAGGCGGCCTCGCTCGCCGCCACCTTCGGCCTGATCTGAGGGCCGACGGCACCGGGCGAGGCGGTGACCCGATGATCCCCCAGGCACGCATTGCTCGATAGAGCGGCTCGATCGCAAGCAGGCGGCCGTGTCGTGCAGCCACGGTGACACGGAGCCGTCCCCATGTGCCTTCGCGATTGAACCCCGCCGCGTCGGCTGCTTCTGTGAACCGGGTCAGCACGGGCCGATAGCGACGAAGGGGCGGAATGATGGGCGATGATCGGGGCAGGGCGGCAAAACAGCCCGAGGGCGATCTGGTGATCCGCACCATCGCGATGCCGGCCGACACCAACCCGGCCGGCGACATCTTCGGCGGCTGGCTGATGGCGCAGATGGACCTCGCGGCGGGCAATCTCGCAGCCGCGCGGTCGCGCGGGCGCAACGCCACCGTTGCGGTGGACGGCATGCAGTTCCTGCACCCGGTCAAGGTCGGTGACGAGGTCACGCTCTATGCACGGCTGCAATCCGCGGGCCGGACCTCGATGAAGATCCGGGTCGAGGCCTGGGCCCGCAACCGTTTCGAGACCGACAGCTTCCCGGTCACCGAGGCGCTGTTCGTCTTCGTCGCGCTCGATGAGGACGGCCAACCGCGCGCGCTTCCCGACCTCTAGCCTCACCGCGTGCTGGAGCGGCGCCCATCGCGCCCTAGCTGTGCCACCATGCTTCGCTGGCCAAACAGTTTTGCCATCCTGCTCGTCGCCTGCCTCGCCGCGGGCGGCGTCGCGCATGCGCAGGAGGAGGCGCCCGAGGCCCCGGCCGCTCCGATCGCGGTCGCGGAGGTGCGCCAAGATGAGGAGATCGCCGCGCGGCTGGGCGCCATACTCGCGGCGCTTGGCCATGACGACATCGCGGTCGGGGTCGAAGCGGGGGTCGTGACGCTGTCGGGCGAGGTCGCCGAGGAGGCCGAGATCGCCGAACTCACCGCGATCGGCGAACGGGTCGAGGGCGTGGTGGCGGTCCGAAGCGAGATCGCCGCGACGCAGGAGATCGCCGAACAGCTGAACCCGGCGCTCGACCGCTTCACGACGCGGCTGCGGCAGGCGGCGGGGCGGCTGCCGCTCCTGCTCGTGGCGCTGGCCATCTTCGCGCTGATCCTGGGCCTCGGCCTTCTGGTCGCGAGGGCCCGGTTCTGGGACAGGCTGGCGCCGAACGCCTTCATTGCCGGGCTCTACCGGCAGGGGGTGCGGGTCGCGATCGGCATCGCCGGGCTCGTCGTGGCGCTCGACGTGGCCGGTGCGGCGGCGCTTCTGGGCACCATCCTCGGCGCGGCGGGGCTGGTCGGCCTCGCGCTCGGCTTCGCGGTGCGCGACACGGTCGAGAACTTCGTGGCCTCGACCATGCTCAGCCTGCGCCAGCCGTTCCAGCCCAACGATCTCGTCGAGATCGAGGGCGACACCGGCCGCGTCATCCGCCTGACATCGCGGGCGACGATCCTGCTGTCGCTCGACGGCAACCACATCCGCATCCCCAACGCGGTGGTCTTCAAGAGCCGCATCGTCAACTTCACGCGCAACGCCGAGCGCCGCTTCAGCTTCGACATCGGCATCGACCCCGATGCCGATCTGGAGGCGACGCGGCTTCTGGCGCAGGACACGCTGGCGGGCCTGCCCTTCGTGCTCGCCGAGCCCGCGCCGCTGGTGTGGATCGAGGACGTGACCGAGGCGGGGGCGATCCTGCGCTCCAGCGCCTGGATCGATCAGGCCGCCACGGGCTTTGCCACCGCGCGCGGCGACGCGATCCGTCTGGTCAAGGGCGCGATCGAGGCGGCTGGGGTCGCGATCCCCGATACGACCTATCGCATCCGGCTCGAAGGCGCTTCGATGCCCGTCGCCGGGGTCGAGCGCGGGGAGGGGCCCCAGTCCGCGCCGACGCGACCCGCGCGCCCTGTCCCGGGCCCGGCCGCGTTCCACCAGTCCGAGGAAAAAGCGCTGATCCCGCTGGTCCAGGCCGAACGCGAGGAGACGGACGACCTCCTGCACAAGGACGCGCCGAGGGAGTGACGCCGCCGGGAACAGGGCGACGCGACCCGTTGGCCGTATCCTCGACGTGGTGAACTTGCAGGGCACCGCCTCGCCGTCCACGCGCATGCGCGGCGTCGGATCAGGTACGACATGCAGTCCGGCCCGTCCATGATCCCGACCCGCCGATCCACATAGCCGTTCGCAGCGACATCTGCCCGGCTCGCACCCGAATACGCCCGATCTGCAATCTTGCGCTATACGATATATCGTATACCATTTTGAGTCGGGGAGGGCGCTGGATGTCGGAGAGCATTGCGGCGACTGCGCGGCTGGACCGCCAGAAACTGTCGGAGCAGGCGCGCGAGGCGATCCGCGACCGGATCGTGCAAGGCGCGTTTCCGCTGGGCCGCAAGCTGCCCGAAGCGGAGCTGGTCGAGCTGCTGAGCATGAGCAAGAGCCCGATCCGCGAGGCGCTGCTGCAGCTCGAGCGCGAGGGGCTGATCGAGATGGCGGCGGGCCGAAGCGCGCGGGTCTTCTCGATGGGCGCGGCCGAGATCGCGGAGCTGGGCGAGCTGCGGCAGATGCTGGAGTTGCAGGCGATGCGGATGGCGCTCGAACGCAATCCCGGCCCGCTTCGGGCGGCGCTCGACGGTATCGCGGCGCGGATGGAGGAGGCGCTGTCGCGCGGTGACACCGGGGCCTACAAGCTGCTCGACCACGACTTCCACGACGCGATCTTCGACAGTTGCGGCAACAGCTTCGTGCGCGACAACTTCCGGCGGCTGTCGTTCCGGGTGCAGGCGCTGCGCAACCGCCTGTCGCTCGACGACACGCTGAACCAGAAATCTCTCGGCGAGCATATCGCCATCGCCGAGGCCGTCACGGCCGGGCGCGGCGAAGCGGCGGTCGCGCTCCTGTCCACGCATATCGGCGACACGATCGAAGCCTATCTTGCGCGGCTCGCGGCGGAGGCGGAGCCGGCGTCGGAGGCGCTGACCCCGGTCCGGGTCGCGCTGGAGGAGATGGAGCGTTTCTCGCGCGCGGCGCTGGCGGCGGTGGGGGCCGATGATCCGACGATCAAAGCGGTGACGAAGGCGCTGCTGCATGCCTCGGCCCTCGGGGTGGACACGCATGGGTTCCGGCTTTTGCCGCATTACCTGCAAGGGCTTTCCGAAGGGCGGCTGAACCGGGCACCGAAGCTCGAGATCGTGCAGGAGACCGGCGGCGCCTGCGTTCTCGAGGCCGATGACGCGCATGGCGCGCGGGCCGGTTACGCGGCGGTGGAGCGGGCGCTGGAACTGGCGCGGACGCATGGTCTCGCGGCGGTGGCGATCCGCGGCTCGTCGCATTTCGGAGCCGCCGGGGCCTATGCGCTGGAGATCGCGCGCCACGGCATGATGGGCCTCGCCTTTTGCAATTCCGACAGTTTCGTGCGGCTGCATGGCGGCGCGGTGCGGTTCCACGGCACCAACCCCATCGCCGCCGCCGCGCCGGCCGGAGAGGGGGAGCCTTGGCTGCTCGACATGGCGACGAGCGCCATTCCCTTCAACCGCGTGCAGCTCAACCGCAGCCTCGGCGCGGCGCTGCCCGAGGACGTGGCCT
The DNA here is from genome assembly GCF_027213785.1 of Limimaricola sp. G21655-S1. GTDB lineage: Bacteria > Pseudomonadota > Alphaproteobacteria > Rhodobacterales > Rhodobacteraceae > Limimaricola. The sequence continues at coordinate 119,100 of NZ_JAPWGO010000011.1, forward strand.
CGGACGCGCGGGGCGTCAACGTCACCGATCCGGCGATCGTCGAGATGCTGGCCCCGCTGGGCGGCGCGCTTTTCGGCTACAAGGGAGCGGGCCTCGCGGGGCTGGCCGAGATCTTCTCGACCGCCTTTTCCGACGCGCCGCTGAGCTTCGAGCTGCCGCCGATGATCAGCGACGACATGGCGACGCCGCGCAGGCTCGGCGCCTTCGTCATGGCGCTGGACCCCGAGGCCTTCGGCGGTCGCGCCGTCTTCGAGGCCGTCATTCGCCGCTACCTCGCCGCCATCACCGCGTCGCCGGCCGCGCCGGGCGAAACCGTCATGGCGCCGGGCGCGCGCGAATGGGCCGAGGCCGAGCGGCGGCGCGTGCAGGGGATGAAGCTCGACCGCGGCTCGGTCGAGGCGCTGAAGCGCTTTGCCGAGACGCATGGGATCGAGCCGCTCCGCTACCGTTCGGGAGGGCGGTGACGGGATCACGTCAGACATCAACCAGGGAGGAAGACCGATGACACCGAAGCTGACCCAGACCGTCGCGCTGGCCACCACCGCGGTGGCCGCGCTCACCGCCGCCGCGCCGGTCGCGGCGCAGGACGCCGAGCGCATGTTGAAATGGGCCCATGTCTACGAGGTAAGCGAGGCCTACCACACCTGCGCCGTCGCGGCGCATGACGAGCTGGTCGCCTCGACCGATGGCCGCTACGGCATCGAGGTCTTCCCGGCCTCGTCGCTCGGCAAGGAGGTCGATATCAACGAAGGCCTCAGCCTCGGCACCGTCGACATCATCTATACCGGCCAGCTCTTTGCCGGCCGCGCCTATGGCCCGGTCGCCATCGGCGGCGCGCCCTACATGTTCCGCGACTACGCGCATTGGGATGCCTTCCGCAATTCTGACCTGTTCGAGGAGCTGAGCCAGGGCTACGCCGACGCGACCGGCAACCAGATCGAGGCGCTGACCTATTACGGCAACCGCCACGTGACCTCGAACAAGCCGATCACCACGCCCGAGGACATGGACGGGCTGAAGATCCGCGTGCCGAACGCGCCTCTTTACATGATGTTCCCCGAGGCCGTCGGCGCCAACCCGACGCCGATCGCCTTCGCCGAGGTGTATCTGGCGCTTCAGCAGGGGACCGTCGACGCGCAGGAGAACCCGCTGCCGACGATCCAGGCCAAGAAGTTCTACGAGGTGCAGTCGGACATCAACCTGACCGGCCATATCACCGACGCGCTGCTGACCATCGTCGGCGGCCCGGCCTGGAGCAGCATGGACGAGGCCGACCAGCAGGCGCTCTCGGCGGCCATCGACAACGCCGCCGCCTGCGCCACCGAGGCGATCCGAGACCAGGAGGCCGAGCTGGTCGAATGGTTCAAGGAACAGGGCGTCAACGTCAACGAGGTCGACCGGGAGCCGTTCATCGAGGCGGTGAAGGCCATGCATATGGGCGATATGGCGAGCTGGGATCAGGAGACCTACGACCGGCTCCAGGCCATCGGCCAGGAGTCCTGACCCGCGCGCGCGTGTCCCCGCGTCGCATACCGTGACCAACCGGCCCCCGGGAATGGGGGCCGGTCCGCATGCCCCATAGGGACGAGTGACCATGAAATCAGGACCCCGGACTTCCCAAGCGCCGCAAGAGACGACGCCGGCGCTGCATCTTGAGGAGGAGGAGATCGACCTGTCGGACCTGCGATGGGACGATGCGCTGGTCATGGTGATCTTCTGGGTGCTCGCCTTCGTGGTGTTTCTCCAGTTCTTCACCCGCTACGTGCTCAACGACTCGCTTGGCTGGACCGAGGAGATCGCGCGGTTCCTGTTGATCGCGGTCACCTTCACAGGCTCGGTCATGGCGGTGCGCAAGAATGCCCATATCGCGGTCGAGTTCCTGTATCGCTGGGTGCCGCGGCCGCTGCGCCGGGTCGCGCAGACGCTGATCGACCTCGTCTCGATCGCCTTCTACTCCGGGCTTGCCTACCTGTCGGGCCAGCTCGCGGGCCGGACCCGGCAGATGATGGTCTCGATCGACGTGCCGAAATCCCTGGTCTACTGGTTCGTCGCCGCCTGTTTCGCCGCGATGGCCGCCTATGCCCTCCGCAACGCCTGGCTGCACCTGCGCAGCGGCACCAGCAAACTCATCGACCCCGAGCAGCACGCGGACTCCGTGCGCGCGATGGACTAGGAGCGCCCGCCGTGGAAATCGCCTTTCTCTTCATCATCCTGTTCTCGCTGCTGCTCTTCGGGGTGCCCGTGGCCATCGCCCTCGCCGGGTCCTCGGCGGTGTTCATCCTGGCCAACGGGATGCCGCCGCCGATGGTGGTGGCGCATCGGATGATCAACGGCGTCGACAGCTTCCCGCTGCTCGCGGTGCCGTTCTTCATCCTCGCGGGAAACCTGATGAACACCGCCGGGATCACGGAGCGCATCTTCAACTTCGCCCTGGCGCTGGTGGGCTGGATGCGCGGCGGGCTGGGCCATGTGAATGTCGGCGCCTCGGTGATCTTCGCGGGGATGTCGGGCGCGGCGGTGGCCGATGCGGGCGGTCTCGGCGCGATCGAGATCAAGGCGATGCGCGACGCCAAATACGATGCCGGCTTCGCCGTGGGGGTGACGGCCGCCTCATCGACCATCGGTCCGATCATCCCGCCATCGCTGCCGATGGTGATCTACGGCGTGGTCGCCGGCACCTCGATCGGCCAGCTCTTCGCCGCGGGCTTCGTGCCCGGCATCGTGATGGCGGTGTCGCTGATGCTGATGGTCGCCTTCTTCGCGCGGCGCCGGGGCTTTCCGCGCGACCAGCCGTTCGAGATGTCGCTGCTGGTCAGCTCGTTCGGGCGCGCCTTCCTGTCGCTGCTGACGCCGGTGATCATCGTCGGCGGCATCCTGTCAGGGGCCTTCACCCCGACCGAAGCCGCCGTCGCCGCCTGCGCCTGGGCGATGTTCCTCGGGCTCGTGATCTACCGCACGCTCACCCTGCGGCGGTTCCTGCGGGTGACCTTCGACACGATCGAGACCACGGCGGTGGTGCTGTTCGTGGTCGCCGCGGCGGCGATCTTCGCCTGGATCCTGACCTCGAACCGGGTGCCCGAGGCGGTGGCGGGCATGCTGCTCTCGGCCTCGGACCGGCCCTGGGTCATCCTGCTGCTGATCAACCTGATCCTGCTGATCGTCGGCTGCTTCATGGAGACCGTCGCGGCGATCACGATCCTCGTGCCGGTGCTGTTGCCGGTGGCGATGGAGCTCGGCATCGACCCGGTGCATTTCGGCGTCATCATGGTGCTGAACCTGATGCTGGGCCTGCTCACCCCGCCGGTCGGCATGGTGCTTTACGTGCTCGCGCGCGTGGCCAGGATCCCGTTCGAGCGCTGCGTCGTCTCCACCGCGCCGTTCCTGATCCCGCTGGTGCTGGTGCTGGTGCTGATCACCTTCGTGCCGGCGGTCACCATGTGGCTGCCGACGCTGATCTATCGCTAGGGCCGGTCGGGCACGGGGCGCCGGGGCGCGCTAGCTCCGCGCCCCGTCCTCCGTCCCGGTGACCTTAATCGCGAAGGCATAGGAGCGCGCCGCATCCTCGAGCGCGGCAAAGCGTCCCGACTTGCCGAAATGGCCCGAGCTCATGTTGGTCCGCAGCATCAGGATGTTGTCGTCGGTCTTGGTGGCGCGGAGCCGCGCGACCCATTTGGCCGGCTCCCAGTAGGTGACGCGCGGATCCGAGACGCCGGCGGTCACGAGCATCGGCGGATAGTCCTGCGCGGTGACGTTGTCATAGGGCGAATAGCGTCGGATGTCGTCGAATGCCTCACGGCTCTCGATCGGGTTGCCCCATTGCGACCACTCTCCCGGGGTCAGCGGCAGCGTGTCGTCGAGGATCGTCGCGAGCACGTCGACGAAGGGCACGTCGGCGATGGCCCCGGCCCAGAGATCGGGACGCATGTTCAGAACCGCGCCCACCAGCAGCCCCCCGGCGGAGCCACCCTGGATGATGATCCGACGGCGGGCGGCATAGCGGCCATCGACCAGCGCCTCGGCCACGGCGATGAAGTCGTGGAACGTGTTGGGCTTGCCCCCGAATTTCGCCGCCTCGTACCAGTTGCGCCCCAGCTCCTCGCCGCCGCGCACATGGGCGATGGCATGGACGAAGCCGCGATCCACCAGGCTCAGCCGGTTGGCGGAGAAGGCGGCGGGCATGCTCGCGCCGTAGGAGCCATAGCCATAGAGCAGGCAGGGCGCCGTGCCATCGAGCGGCGTGTCCTTGTGGTGCAGGATCGTCACCGGCACCTGCGCGCCATCATGCGATGTGGCCGCCATCCGGATCGTCACGTAGTCCGCGGGGTCGTGGCCCGAGGGGATCTCGGTGGTCTTGCGCAGCACCCGCTCGCCGCTCGTCAGGTCGTAGTCGAAGACCTGCGGCGGCGTGGTGGGGGAGGAATAGGTGAAGCGGAAGCTGTCGGTGTCGTATTCCGGGCTGGGATCGCTTCCCAGCGAATAGGCCTGTTCCTCGAACGCGATGGGCCGCGCCTCCGAGATCGGCCGCCCCTGCGCGACATAGCAGATGCGGGGCAGGGCGTTGCGCCGTTCCATCCAGATCGTCCAGCCCCGATAGGCGGCGAGGCTCACGATCATCCGACCGGGCTCGTGCGGGATCAGGTCGACCCAGTTGGCGCGGGAGGGGGCCGAGACCGGCGCGCGCACCACCTTGAAGTCGAAGGCCTCGTCGGCATTGGTCAGGATCAGGAAGCTGTCGCCCTGCTGCTCGACCTCGTATTCGAGACCCCGGGTCCGGGGCTCGATCACCCGCGGCGCGGCCTGCGGATCGCCGGTGGGGATCACGTGGATCTCGTTCTCGTCGTTCATGCCGGTGGACAGCGCGACGAACTCACCCGACCGCAGCCGGTGGACGGCGACGCCGTAGCGGGTGTCCGCCTCGGTGAAGACAAGGACATCCTCGGCCGGATCGCTGCCGAGCACGTGGCGGAACACCTTGTTCGGGTGATGCCGCGCATCGACGCGCACGTAGAACAGCGTCCGCGCATCGGCCCATGCGAGCGACGCGACATCCTCGATGTGATAGTCGAGATCGGTGCCGGCATCGATGTCGCGGAACGACAGGCGGTAGAACTCGGAGCCGTTGACGTCGGCGGTCCAGGCCAGGACCTTGTGGTCGGGCGAGACCTGCCTGCGACCCAGTTGGAAATACGCCTGCGCCGCGGCCTCGGCATTCACGTCCAGCACGACCTGTTCCGCGCCGCCGTCGCGCGGCGTGCGGGTGAAGAGCGGATACTCCGCCCCTTCCACGAAGCGCATCGCGTAGGCGAAGGGGCCGTGATCGCGCGGAACGCTGCTGTCATCCTCCTTGATGCGGCCGCGCATCTCCTCGACCAATCGCGCCTGCAGATCGACCGTGTCGGCCATCGCCGCCTCGTAATAGGCATTCTCGGCCTCCAGGTAGCCGGCGATGTCGGCGGGCAGCTTTTGCGGCTCCCGCATCGCCTCCTGCCAGTTCGCCGCGCGCAACCAGGCATAGTCGTCATGCAGATCGACACCGTGGACATGGGCGATCGAGGGGCGGCGCTCCGCGACGGGCGCGCCGGGCAAGGCTTTGAACGAACGGGGCATATCGGTCCTTTGGATCCTTTGAGCGCAATGTGGAGACGCGGCCTCGGGATGACAATGACCCGCGAGAGCCGTAGCCGATCGCCGGCCACGCCCGGCATGCGCCCATGGGGGCCTCAAGGCGCAGGGTAAGGCATCGGTGGGCTTGGAAGGATGCGGCTCGTCGCCCCCTTGTCCGGCGCCTGACAGCCGAACGCCTGTGCTTGGCAAAACTTCCCCTTTTCGGCTTAAGGCCAAGCCCTATCGCGCGGACGACCCCGCCCCGCCCCGCTCGGAACGAACCGGAACCCGGCGGGTCCGGCGCCCCCCTTACAAAGCCATGAACCTGCGGCCCCTCGCTACCCGGCTCAAGCGACGAGCGGGGCGAGCCCCTCGGCCAGCATGTCCCAGACACGGCGGATGCGCGGGGTGCGCCGCATCGTTTCATGCGCGGTCAGCCAGACCGGGAGGCTCGGCAGTTCGAGTCCGACACGGATTTCCTCCACGCCGGGGCAGGCGCGGCCGACGCTGGCCTGCGCAAATCCGAGGCCGCAGCCCGCGCGCACCAGCTCCCAATAGACTGCGTGATCGTCACAGCGCGTGGCGAACCATTCGCGCGAAAGCGCGAAACCAGCGGCGCGGAAGCCGTCGAGAATGGCCGGATTCGCATCGTAGCCGACGAAGTCATGCTCCAGCAGCTCGTCCTGCCGCACGGGACGGCCGCACCGGTCGAGATAGCCGGTGGCGCCGAACAGTCCCAGCTCGATATCGCCCAAATGGGTCGTGACGAGGTCGAGCTGCCGCGGGCGATACATCCTCACCGCGATATCGGCCTCGCGGAACAGCAGATTGCTGCTGCTGTCGGAGGGCACGAGCTCGATCTGGATCGCGGGTTCGTCCGCTCGGATCCGGGCGAGGATCGGCGGCAGGTGATGCAGCGCCATGGCGACGCTCGCGGCGATCCGCACGGTGCCTTCGAGCCGCGCCGCGCGACCGGCGGCGGCAAGCGCGATGCTGTTCGCGGAGGCGCGCATGGCGCGGGCCGGTTCGACCAGCGCCGCGCCCGTCTCGGTCAGATCGAGGCCCTTGGGGCGGCGATGGAAAAGCTCCGCGCCGAGCTGCGCCTCCATCGCCTTCACCTGTCGCCCGAGCGTGGGCTGCGAGGTGCCCAAGGCCCGCGCGGCGGCGGAGAGCGAACCGGTCTCGGCCACAGCGAGAAAGGCCCGGATCAGCGACCAGTCGAGATTGGCGAATGATGTATCCATTCATTGATGAATACGCATCATGCCAGATCTGGCAATTCCTATTCAATGCCGAGCCGCACATCCTCTCTACCGGACCCTGAATGGAGAGAGCCATGCCCACCGTCCTGATCCTCGGCGCCAATGGCAAGATCGGTGCCCATTCCGCTAATGCCTTTACCAGCGCCGGCTGGACCGTGCGCCGCTACGCCCGGGGCACCGACATGACCAAGGCCGCCGCGGGTTGCGACGTCATCGTCAACGGGCTGAACCCGCCCGCCTATCACGACTGGGATCGGATCATTCCGGCGATCACCGCGCGGGTCATCGACGCGGCGCGGGCTTCCGGTGCGACCGTCATCCTTCCCGGCAACGTCTATAATTTCGGCGATCGAGGCGGCATGTGGTCCGAGGCGACACCGCACCGCCCGGTCGCGCGCAAGGGCCGGATCCGGGTGGAGATGGAGCGGGCCTATCGCGCCTCGGGCGTGCGGACCGTGGTGCTGCGCGCCGGAAACTTCATCGATCCCGACCATGACAGCGACGTGATGGGCGCCGTCTTCCTGCGCGCCATCCGCAAGGGCCGGATCACGCTGCCGGGTGGTGCCGACGTGTTGCAGGCCTATGCCTATGTTCCGGACTGGGCGCGGGCGGCGGTGATGCTGGCCGAGCGCCGTGACACTCTCGAACGCTTCGAGGACGTGCCTTTCCCGGGCCATGCCTTCACCGCGCATGAACTGAAGGCGGAACTGGAGCGGGCGACCGGCCGCGCGCTGCGCTTCGCCCGCTTTCCCTGGTGGGCGATGACCCTCCTGTCGCCGGTCTGGGAACTGGCGCGCGAACTGCGCGAGATGCGCTATCTGTGGAACACGCCGCATAGCCTTTCCCCCGAAAAGCTCGCGCAGCTGCTACCCGAGTTCCGCCCGACCGAATTGCGACAGGTCGTGCGGGCACGGATTGGGCCCCAGACCCGCTGAAATCCAGCGTGTCGCATGGTGGGTCATAAAGTATCGTGTCGACCGTGGACTGCCGATCGGCTCCGTGTCCCGGGGCCAGCATCACCGCGCCATCCCGGCTTGTCTGGCAGAGCAACGGAGCGGTTCGTCGAGGTCGGAGCCCTCTCTTCGCACAATTACGGTCAGGGTTGACGGATCGGCATGGGTTTTTGCGGCGATGTCTCCCGACACTTTCGAGGAAAAATGCGCGGGGATACCCCATGCCAATGCAGACCGGACGATCTTTGGAGCGACCCCGCGAGCCGATCCTATTGTCTGTTCTTATTGTTTTATGTATGCTCTTTCCAGAGGCGGACCGGCGATAACCGAGCTGGGCCGGTTCGTTGCCCGGATCCGCCGAGGTGGGAATAGAGGCGGATCGATGAGCGTGACCTTCAAGGACGTCAAGGCCGACCTGCTCGACCAGATCGCGCGCGGGGTGATGCGGCCGGGCAGCCTCCTGCCGAACGAGATCGACCTCGCCGAGAGCTATGGCTGCGCGCGGGCCACGGTGAACCGGGCGATGCGGGAGCTGGCCGAGGAGGGCATCGTCGAGCGCAAGCGCAAGGCCGGCACAAGGGTGCGAATGACGCCGATCCGGCAGGCCCGCTTCTCGATCCCCATCGTGCGGGAGGAGATCGCGGCCCAGGGGGCGGAGTATCGCTATGCGCTGGTGGATCGGGAGATGCAGGAGGTGCCGGACTGGCTGCGGGGCCGGCTGGAGCTGGCCGCCGGTCAGCAGGTGCTGCATCTGGTGTGCATGCATTACGCCAGCGGCATGCCCTACCAGCACGAGGATCGCTGGATCAATCCCGAGGTCGTCCCTAGCGTGACGGAGGCGAATTTCTCGACCACCGGCCCGAACGAGTGGCTGGTGGCCGAGCTTCCGTTCTCGAACGCCGAGATCGCCTTTTCGGCCGTCGAGGCGGACCGCGATCTCGCCGATCATCTCGGGTGTTCGACCGGCGACGCGCTGTTTCGCGCCGAGCGCACCACCTGGCTTCAAGGAAAGGCCATCACGCTGGTGCGGCTGACCTATCGGCGCGGTCACAGGATGACCACGCAGTACTAGGGCGCGAAGCCCGCCCCGGCAGAGGCGGGCGCGGGTTTCGGCGGGCGGTCAGAGTATGCCGGGCAGGTTCAGCCCGTGCTCGCGCGCGCATGTCCTGGCGATGTCGTAACCCGCATCGGCGTGGCGCATCACGCCGGTGGCCGGGTCGTTCCACAGCACGTTGGCGATCCGGCGATCGGCATCCTCGGTGCCGTCGCAGCAGATCACCATGCCGGAGTGCTGGCTGAACCCCATGCCGACCCCGCCGCCGTGATGCAGCGACACCCAGGTCGCGCCCGAGGCGGTGTTCAGCAGCGCGTTCAGGAGCGGCCAGTCCGACACCGCGTCCGAGCCGTCCTTCATCGCCTCGGTCTCACGGTTCGGCGAGGCGACCGAGCCGCTGTCGAGGTGATCGCGGCCGATCACCACCGGCGCCTTCAACTCGCCATTGCGGACCATCTCGTTGAAGGCCAGCCCCAGCTTGTGGCGCACGCCCAGTCCCACCCAGCAGATCCGCGCGGGCAGGCCCTGGAAGCTGATCCGCGCGCGCGCCATGTCGAGCCAGTTGTGCAGATGCGGATCGTCCACCAGCTCCTTGACCTTGGCGTCGGTCCTGTAGATGTCCTCCGGGTCGCCCGACAGCGCGCACCAGCGGAACGGGCCGATGCCCTTGCAGAAAAGCGGGCGAATATAGGCGGGCACGAAGCCGGGAAAGGCGAAGGCGTTCTCCAGACCCTCTTCCAGCGCCACCTGGCGGATGTTGTTGCCGTAGTCGAGCGTCGGCACGCCGGCGTTCCAGAAATCGACCATCGCCGCGACCTGCACCTTCATCGAGGCACGCGCGGCCTTCTCCACCGCCTTGGGATCACTTTCCTGCCTGTCGCGCCATTCCGCCACGCTCCAGCCCTGCGGCAGGTAGCCATGGATCGGATCATGGGCCGAGGTCTGGTCGGTGACGATATCCGGGCGCACGCCGCGCTTCACCAGTTCGGGGAACACATCCGCCGCGTTGCCGATCAGCCCCACGGATTTCGCCTCGCCGGCATTTGTCCAGCGCTCGATCATCCGCAGCGCCTCATCCAGCGAATGGGTGATCTCGTCGACATAGCGCGTGCGCTTGCGGAATTCGGCGCGGGTCTCGTCGCATTCCACCGCGAGGCAGCAGGCGCCCGCCATGACGGCGGCCAGGGGCTGCGCGCCGCCCATGCCGCCCAGCCCCCCGGTCAGGATCCAGCGCCCCGCAAGCTTGCCGTCGTAGTGCTGACGCCCGGCTTCCACGAAGGTCTCGTAGGTGCCCTGCACGATGCCCTGACTGCCGATGTAGATCCAGGACCCGGCGGTCATCTGGCCGTACATGGCCAGGCCCTTCCTGTCCAACTCGTTGAAATGGTCCCAATTCGCCCAATGCGGCACGAGGTTGGAATTGGCGATCAGCACCCGCGGCGCGTCCTTGTGGGTGCGGAACACGCCCACCGGCTTGCCCGACTGCACCAGCAGGGTCTGGTCGTCCTCCAGCTCCTTCAGGCTGGCGACGATGATGTCGAAATCCTTCCAGGTGCGCGCCGCGCGCCCGATGCCACCATAGACCACCAGCTCGTGCGGGTTCTCGGCCACATCCGGGTGCAGGTTGTTCATCAGCATCCGCATCGGTGCCTCGGTCAGCCAGCTTTTGGCGGTGATCTCGGGGCCGGTCGGGGGATAGACGTCACGCATGTTGTGGCGAGGATCGGTCATCGTTTGCCTCCAAGGGACGGGGCCAGATCGGCCAGAGATTCGAGAATGCGGGCGAGAAGCCCGCGCAGACCGTCGGCCTTTTCGGCGTCGAAGGCCCAAGGCGGGGCTTCCTCGGTCAGGTAGGTCGATTGCGCCAGCTCCATCTGGATCGTGTGCAGCCCCTCGGCCGGGCGACCGTAATGGCGGGTGGTCCAGCCGCCCTTGAAGCGACCGTTGACGGTCGTGGTGTGACCCTCCGACCCCTCGCAGATCTCGCGCGTCGCGGACTCGATGGCGGGGGCGCAGGTCGCGCCCATGTTGGTGCCGATGTTCAAATCCGGCAGCGTGCCGTCGAAGAGAAACGGGATATGGCTGCGGATTGAGTGACAGTCGTAGAGGATCGCCACACCATGGCGTTGGCGGACCCGCTCCAGCTCTGCCTCGAGCGCGGCGTGATAGGGCGCGTGATAGGCGACGCGGCGCGCCTCGATCTCATTGGCGTCGGGCGCGTCGTCCCAGATCGGCGCGCCGTCGAAATCGGTCAGCGGAACCAGCCCGGTGGTGTTCCGCCCCGGATAGAGGCTCTGGCCCGACGGGTCGCGGTTGGCATCGATCACGTAGCGGTGGAAGGTGGCGCGCACGGTCGTCGCGCCGGGCAGCAGGCCATCATAGAGCCTGTGGATGTGCCAGTCGGTGTCGCCGAGCCCCCGCCCGCGCGCGTTCAGCCGGGCACGGACATCCTCGGGCAGCCATGTGCCGGTATGCGGCAGGCCCAGCACGACCGGGCCGTCGCCGCGGCTGACCTCGACCGGGGTCATGCGCCCAGCTCCGGCATCGGCGTGCCGGCCGCCTCGACGACATCCGCGCCGCGCACCAGTAAGGCGGCCGCTTCGAGATCGGGGGCCATGTAGCGGTCTTCGGTCAGGGGCGGGACATGCATACGCAGGCGGTTCAGCACCGCTTGCAGCGGCGCGCTGGTGGAAAGCGGCGCGCGGAACTCGATGCCCTGCGCGGCGCACAGCAATTCCACGCCAAGGATCCGCTCGAGGTTCGCCACCATCCGGCCCAGCCGCACCGCGCCATGCGCGGCCATGCTGACGTGGTCCTCCTGGTTGGCCGAGGTTGGCGTCGAGTCGGTCACGCAAGGATTGGCGAGGTGCTTGTTCTCGCTCATCAGCGCCGCTGTCGTCACTTCGGCGATCATCAGCCCCGAGTTCAGGCCCGGCGCGGGGGTCAGGAAGGGTGGCAGGTCGAAGCTCAGCGTCGGATCGACGATCAGCGCGATGCGGCGCTGCGCGATGGCGCCGATCTCGGCCACGGCGAGCGCGATCATGTCGGCGGCGAAGCCCACCGGCTCGGCGTGGAAATTGCCGCCCGAGACGATCAGCCCCGCCTCGGTCAGCACCAGCGGGTTGTCGGTCGCGGCGTTGGCCTCGATCTCTAGCGTGCGGCCGGCCATGCGCAGCATGTCCATCGCCGCGCCGGTCACCTGCGGCTGGCAGCGGATGCAATAGGGGTCCTGCACCCGGCTGTCGCCCTCGCGGTGGCTTTCGCGGATCTCCGAGCCGTCGAGCAGGGCGCGCATGACCGAGGCGGCCTCGATCTGCCCGGCATGGCCGCGCAGGGCATGGATTTCAGGCTGCAGGGGCGCGGTGGAGCCCATGATCGCATCGGTCGACATGGCCGAAGTCACCAGCGCCGCCTGCATCGCCCGCCAAGCGTCGAACAGCCCCGCCAGCGCGAAGGCGGTGGAGAACTGCGTGCCGTTGATCAGCGCCAGCCCCTCCTTGGCGCCAAACTCCACCGGCGCGAGCCCGGCGCGCCTCAGCGCCTCGGCGCCGGGCAGGGTTTCGCCCTCGAAGACAGCTTCGGCATGACCCATCATCACCGCCGCCATGTGGGCCAGCGGCGCCAGATCGCCCGAGGCCCCGACCGAGCCCTGCACCGGGATCACCGGCGTCACGCCGCGCGCCAGCATCTCCTCGATCAGGGTGATCAGCTCCATCCGCACGCCGGAGGCGCCGCGCCCGAGGCTGAGCAGCTTCAAGGCCATCATCAGCCGGGTCTGCGCGCGCGGGATCGGATCGCCCACGCCGCAGCAATGCGACAGGATCAGGTTGCGCTGCAGGGTCGCCGTGTCCTCGGCCGCGATCTTGACCGATGCGAGCTTGCCGAAGCCGGTGTTCACGCCATAGACCGCCGCTTCGCCATTGGCGGCGGCGGCGATCCGGGCGGCGGCCCCCTCGATGGCTCCATGGCAGGCGGGATCGAGGCGCAGGGCGGCTTCGCCGCGATACAGGCGGGCGAGATCGGCCAGCGTCACCGCGCCGGGGGTGAGCGTCAGACTGGTCATTGAACGGCTCCGAAAATGCGGGAATGCAGCGGGTTGAACCCGATGCGATAGGATAGCTCGGCGGGCGCCTCGACATCCCAGACCGCCAGTTCGGCGCGCTGGCCGGGGGCGATGGTCCCGACATCGTCCAGCCCGAGGGCGCGGGCGGCGTTCACGGTGGCGCCGCGCAGCGCCTCTTCCGGTGTCAGGCGGAACAGGGTGCAGCCCATGTTCATCGCCAACAGCAGCGAGGTCAGCGGCGACGAGCCCGGATTGGCATCGGTGGCGATCGCGATGGGCACGCCGTGATCGCGCAGCATTCGCACCGGCGGCTCTTGCGTCTCTCGCAGCGTGTAGAAGGCGCCGGGCAACAGGACCGCGACCGTACCGGCCCCGGCCATCGCCCTCACGCCGGCCTCGTCGAGATATTCGACGTGATCGGCCGAAAGCGCGCCGTAACCCGCCGCCAGCGCCGCGCCGCCGAGATTCGACAGCTGTTCGGCATGGAGCTTCACGGGCAGACCGAGCGCCCGCGCCACGTCGAAGACCCGCGCGATCTGGGCTGGGGAAAAGGCGATGCCCTCGCAAAAGCCGTCTACCGCGTCCGCGAGCCCCTCCGCATGGGCGGCCCGGAGCGCCGGGATGCAGACCTCGTCGATATAGGCGTCGGCCCGGTCCCGGTATTCGACCGGCACCGCATGGGCGCCAAGGAAGCTGGTCTTCACCCGCACCGATCGGTTCTTCTCGACCGCCCGCGCCACCCGCAGCATGCGAAGCTCGGTTTCGAGGTCGAGCCCGTAGCCCGACTTGATCTCCAGCGTGGTGACGCCTTCGGCGATCAGCGCGTCGGCGCGACGCAGGGCGCCGGCCAGCAGCGCCTCCTGCGTCGCCTCTCGCGTTGCGGTGACGGTCGAGACGATGCCGCCGCCCGCGCGCGCCACCTCCTCGTAGCTGGCCCCGTTCAGCCGCATCTCGAATTCGGCGGCGCGGTCGCCGCCATGCACTAGATGCGTGTGGCAGTCGATCAGCCCCGGCGTCACCAGCCGCCCGCCCAGATCGACCCGCTCGGCCCCGGCGAAATCGGACGGCAGGTCGGCGCGCGCGCCGATCCAGCGGACATGCCCCCTCTCGATGGCGATGGCCCCATCCGAAACCAGCCCGTAGGGCGCGTCCCCGACCAGGGTGGCGGCGGTCAGGTTGGTCAGCAGCCGGGGCGCATCGGGCATCGGACATGTCTCCAGATTCTGCTTTCCTCTTATCGGCGGCGCGCCTATATGTCTATACATAACTGTCTTAAGATCGCAGGATATGGCCGTGATATACGCGAAGCAGGCTTTGCTGGCCGAAGGCTGGGCGACGAATGTCCGGCTGGATCTGCGCGATGGCAGGATCGTCTCGATCGATCCCGGCACCGGGCCCGAAGCCAATGATACCCGCGTGGACACGCTGCTGCCGGCGCTTGGCAACCTGCACAGCCACGCCTTCCAGCGTGCGATGGCGGGCATGACCGAATTCCGACAGGCCGGCCGGGACAGCTTCTGGACCTGGCGCGAGCTGATGTACCGTTTCATGGACCGCCTGACCCCGGAACAGATCGAGGCGATCGCGGCGCAGGCCTATGTCGAGATGCTCGAGGCGGGCTATGCGAGCGTCGGAGAATTCCATTACGTCCACCACCAGCCCGGCGGCATGCCCTACGACAACATCGCCGAGCTGTCCGAGCGGATCTTCGCGGCGGCGGCGCGGACCGGCATCGGGCTGACGCATCTGCCGGTTCTCTACAGCTATGGCGGCGCGGGGCAGGCCGAACTGAACGCGGGCCAGCGACGCTTCGGCAATGGCGTGGACGATTTCGAGCGCCTGTTCGACGCGGCTTCGGCGGCGCTGCGGCACCTGCCGGGGGACGCGCGGATCGGCATCGCACCCCATTCCCTGCGCGCCACATCCCCCGGAGTGCTGTCGCGGCTGGTGGCGCGGCACGGGCAGGGGCCGATCCACATCCATATCGCCGAGCAACCGCGCGAAGTGCGCGAGATCGAGGACTGGCTGGGCGCGCGACCGGTCGAATGGCTGCTCGACAATCAGCCGGTGGACGGCCGCTGGTGCCTGATCCACGCGACCCATATGACAATTGCTGAAACTCGCGACATGGCCGCGAGCGGCGCCGTGGCGGGGCTGTGCCCGATCACCGAGGCCAATCTCGGCGACGGGGCGTTCAATGGCCCGGACTATGTCGCGGCCGGCGGCGGCTTCGGGATCGGGTCGGATTCCAACGTCAACATCTCGCTGACCGAAGAGCTCCGGATGCTGGAATATTCACAGCGCTTGCGCGACACGAGCCGCAACGTGCTGGTCCCGGGCGAGGGGTCGGTCGGGCGGTTTCTCTACATGTCGGCGGCGCGAGGCGGCGCGCAGGCCCTCGCCCGCGAGGCAGGTTCGATCGCCACCGGCAATCTGGCCGATCTCGTTGCGATCGACAGCCGGTCCGCCGCGCTCTGCGCGCTTTCGCGCGACAACCTGCTGGACGGCCTCGTCTTCGCCGCGACGGACCGCGTCGTCACCGATGTCTGGAGCGCCGGACGGCACGTGGTGCGCGGCGGGCATCACGTTGAACGGGACGCCGTTCTAAGTGCCTATCGCACCGCAATGGAAAAACTGGTCGCAACCTGATGCCGCCGATGCGAATGTCCGGCGTCTCGTGCGATGAGGGTGGGTCAATGCTGGTTGCGACAGGATAGAGCAGTTGTCGTAACCCGGTCGAGAAAGTGCCCGTCTACTGGATGCTGCTATTCGGAGCCTTCGGCTACCTGCTCAAGGCCCACGGCTACCAGGTTGGGCCCGTCATCCTCGGCGTGATCCTTTGCCGGCCGATCGACGAGAACTGGCGCCGGGCGATCATCAGCGAATAAGAGGATCTCGGCCGGCTGTTCGGGGGCATCCTCGGCAGCCCGGTGTCGCTGGTGCTGTCCGGGGCCATCGTCTTCATTTTCATCAGCCAGACCCCGCTCTGGATCGGGTTGCGCGCCCGCTTCGGCACCGCGCGGCCCCGGGGCAACGGGGTCCGACATGCCAAGGGACCATACCATGCCAAGCGACACGCTCCGTCTCGGGTTGATCGGCGACAATATTCGCGCCTCGCGCTCGCCGCTCCTGCACCGCATCGCCGGCGAGATGCTGGGGATACCGACCGTCTATGACAGCCTGATCCCCGCCGAGCTCGGCCATGACTTCGACGCGGTGTTCGCAGATTGCGCCGTGACCCGGGCCGGGATCAACGTCACCTACCCCTACAAGGAGGTCGCGGCGCGCAAGGTCACGGTCGACGACCCGCTGGTGCGCGGCATCGGCGCGGTCAACACCGTGCTGTTCGAGGCCGACGGGCCCAAGGGGCACAACACCGACTTCACTGGCTTCAAGGCCGCGCATGCCAGGGTGCGCGGTGCGGCGGCGCCGGGCACGGTTCTGATGATCGGCACCGGCGGCGTGGGCCGCGCCGTGGCCTTCGGGCTGGCAGGGCTGGGCGCCACCGCGCTGCGGCTGGTGGATCGCGATCGCGCCAAGGCCGAGACGCTGGCGGTCGAACTCCGCGCCGCGACGCCGGCGATGACGGTCGAGGTGGCGGGCGACGCCGAGGCGGCGGCGCGGGGTTGCGACGGGCTGATCAACTGCACGCCGCTCGGTATGGACGGCTATCCCGGCACGCCGCTGCCGCGCGCGGCGATGGCGGGCGCCGCCTGGGCCTTCGACGCGGTCTACACGCCCGAGGACACGCTGTTCCTCACCGATGCGGCAGCCGAGGGCCTGCAGATCATCTCCGGCTGGGAGCTCTACTTCTATCAGGGGGTCCACGCCTCACGGCTCTTTACCGGTCGCAGCCTCGACGAAGACGCGCTGCGCAGCCGGCTCAGGGAGGACTGATCATGCGCCGCTCCATCGCCACGGTCTCGATGCCCGGTAATCTGCGCGGGAATCTCGAAGCGATCGCAGCGGCGGGCTTCGACGGTATTGAAATCTTCGAACAGGATTTCATCGACGAGGCCGGCTCGCCGGCCGAGATCGGTGCGATGATCCGCGACAAAGGGCTGGAGATCGAGACCTTCCAGCCGTTCCGCGATTTCGAGGGGCCGACCGGGGCGTGGCGGGCCGTCTTCGACCGGGCCGAGCGCAGGTTCGACCTGATGTAGCAGCTCGGCACAGATCGGTGCCGGTCTGCTCGTCGGTGGCCTCCGATGCCGTAGGCGGCATCCACCGCGCGGCGGATGAATTCCGCGAACTGGACGAGCAGGCAGCGAAGCGCGGGCCGCGCGTCGGCTACGAGGCGCTGGCCTAGGGGCGGCACGTCAACGATCAACGCGATGCCTGAGGGATCTGCCGCGCCGACCACCCCGATCAATCCGCGACAGCTTCCACACGCTGGGCCGCGAACTCGACCTCGAGACGATCCGGCGCAATCCCGGGGCCCGGATATCCTTCGGGCAGATATACCACGCGCCGATGATCGAGATGGACCTGCTCTACTGGTCGCGCCACTTCCGCAACATGTCGGGCGAGGGCGATCTCGACGGGACGGCCTTCATGCGGGCGGTGATGGCCACCGGTTATCGCGGGCCGGTGAGCCTCAAGATCTTCAACGACCAGTTCCGGGGCAAGCGGGCCGAGACGGGCACCGCTCGCTGGTACACCTACTCGACCGGGTGCGGCGCGAGGAGCCGGGGGGCGAGATGGGCCTGCCCACGATCCCCGACCGGATCGCCGCCGCACTATCCGCACGATATCGCTTCAGCAGTCGGAAGATCTGGCGCCGGGTCAACCCCAACAGGTGCGCGCCGTTCTGGGCATCGATCCGCCCGTCATCGATCTGCGCCAGAACCTCGACGTGCTGCAACTCGCGCTCGCTCATCAGAACCCATCCCATGCTCGGTCTCTCTGCCTGTGCTCGGCGCAGGCGAGAGTGACACTTCTGCATTGCTCACGGGTGACACTTTAGCTTTGCTGTGTGGTTTCAATGCTGGTTGCGACATGGGTTCAGGACTGGTCGAGTTGGCGAAGTTCCTCGGCGAAAGCTTCGGCCGGTGTCTGGTAGCCGAGGCAGCGTCTCGGGGTGGCGTTCAGTTGCGCGCTGATCTCCGCCATCGCGTGGTCTGACAATGCGGCGATGGCCGTATCGCGCGGCAGATAGCGCTGGGCGCTTGTTCAGGTTCTCGACCGAGCCTTTCTGCCAAGGCGCCTGCGGGTCGCAAAACCACGCCTCGGTGCCCATTCCCGTTCTCAGATCACGCCAGCGGTTGAACTCGAGCCCACGGTCGAAGGTGATCGAGCGCCGGGCGGATAGGGGCAGGGGCGACAGCAGGGCGATCAGGTGGTCCATCAGATGCTTGGAACTACGGTCGTTGTTGCGGAACAGGACCGCATAGCGCGTCTTGCGCTCCACCAGCGAGGCGACGTTGGCCTTTCCCAACTCCTTGCGAAAGATCATCAAATCGCCTTCCCAGTCGCCGAATCCACTGCGGTCGTTGATGTGCTCCGGCCGGTTCTGGATCGCGCGTTCCAGTGGAAAGACGAGGCTTCGGGGTCGACGGGCATAACGGGGTTTGCGCTGGCGGCGATGCTCGGGCAGGTGACGCGCCAAGTCTTGGCTCTGACCATCCTGCGAATAGACGAAGGCGTAGATCGTCTCATGGCAGATGGTGCTGCGATGCTCTTCGAAGCGGAGCCGCCCGGCGATCTGTTCGGGCGACCAACCGGCTTTCAGGCGATCGATGACGGCCTCGCGCAGGGCCGTCATCCGGATCAGTTTGCGACGCCTGTGGCGGCGCTCGGCGGCCCGTTTCTGGGCCAGCATACCGTAATAGCCGCTGAGCTGGGGCAGCTCGCTGTCTTCGAACCGATTGCGCTGGATCTCGCGGTAGATCGTCGAGCGATGGCGGGACAATCTCGCCGCGATGTTTGCGACGGACATCTTCGCCTGTAGAAGGTCTTCGAGCAGACGCCGTTCTCGTAGATCCAGCTCGCGGTGGGCCATCTTCCAAACTCCTGTGTTTGCGACAGGATAGAGCGTTTGTCGCAGCCCAGTTTAGAAAGTTCCCTGCTTCAGCGCCACATACGTTTAATGTGTATTATGTATTTATCTTAAATCGCTGACGCTACGGATTTGGCTTTTGCTGTTGGTACCGAAACCTCAGTTGCGTCGCGAACGGGCGAGCCAGTCTCTTGCCTACTGCAACCATCCGCGCTGATAAGTTCAACTGCGGGCTTTGGCCGTACCCTCCCGAAATTCATGTTGCCCCGAGTGCCATAACGGGACCCATTCGGCCAATAGCCGTCGAGCAGCGAATGGGTGCTGCCAGCTCTGCGTTAACGCGCTCTCCAAAACGGGATGTCGCAGCGATCCTGTCGCACGCTTATCCGGCTTGTCTCCCGCCGCGCCGGTTTGCATAGAGGCGCCAATTCTCGAATGGAGTTGGCATGTCGATCCGGCAGAACATCGCGGACATACTTGATCGCTCGGCGACGCGGAATTTCATCACCGGCGTGATCCTGTTCAACGCCGTGGTGCTCGGGCTCGAAACCTCCGATGCCGCGATGGCGGCGGCCGGACGACTGATCGTCTTTCTCGACGTCCTCTGCCTGTCGATCTTCGTGGTCGAGATCGCGTTGAAGATCTTCGCGCGGGGTCTCTCCTTCTTCCGCTCCGGCTGGAACATCTTCGACTTCGCCATCGTGGCCATCGCTCTCGTGCCGGTCACCCAGGGCCTCTCGGTGCTTCGGGCCCTGCGGATCCTACGGCTTTTGAGGATCATCTCGGTCGCCCCGACGCTGCGCCGGGTCGTCGACGGCTTCGTCTCGGCCCTGCCGGGGATGGCATCCGTTTTCCTGCTGATGGCGCTGATCTTCTACATCGCCGCGGTGATGGCGACCAAGCTCTTCGGAGAGGCGTTCCCCGAGTGGTTCGAGACCATCCCCCACTCCGCCTACTCGCTGTTCCAGATCATGACGCTCGAAAGCTGGTCGATGGGCATCGTCCGCCCGGTCATGGAGACCTATCCCTACGCCTGGATGTTCTTCGTGCCCTTCATCCTCGTGACGACCTTCGCCGTCGTGAACCTCGTCGTCGGCCTCATCGTGAACAGCATGCAGGACGCCCATGCGCAGGAAACCAACGCGGCCACGGAGGACTACCGTGACGAGGTTCTCAAGCGTCTGGACGCCATCGAGCAACGCATTCTGGAGAGCAGGTTGCACCACAAGTAGGCCCCGCCGCTCTTGTAGTTGGCAGCGGTCCTTTCTGCGCAGTCCATCAAGATGAAACTGCGATGGCCCTGTACTTCGGAGGGGCCAGCCTCCGACTGTACCGGACCAAGCTGCCCGCAGCGGAACACTCATATTGCCCGCCAAGACCGCAGAAAACATCGCATGGGTCTTGTCGCTATGCGTTCGCAGCCAACGGCAAGAAGACCTGCTGGACTGCCACTGCGGATCTTGTTTCGTGGATTGTGACGAAGATCGGGTCTCCACGGCGTTGTTGCAGAACTCCCCGCCCGACGGTTCACACCACGAAGCAGCCGCTTAGGTGGGTGGCATGACGAAGCCTCTGCCTGCCCGCTATCGCACGACTGTCCGTCGTCAGATGATCTGGGACACGATGGCCTGATGTCGAACGGAGGGTCTGGCTCGTTCGGGTTTCGGTTCATGCCGCAGCCGTGTCGAAGCCAGGATGCGCTGCCTCAAGGCTTTCGGGGAGCGCATCGCCGCGAGAGATCCCGACCGCCAGACCGCCGAGGTCCACATCCGCATCGCCCTCATGAACCGCTTATCAGCCCTCGGCACCACCGAGATCGTTCGCGTGGGGTGCCCCCATCGGGGAAAGGGGTAACTGCGGCTCAAGCCTGTGTTCTGCCACAGTGCCGACTGCACGAAGAACGGATTGAGCAGCTGCGCGCCGACGCGACGCGGCAGCTCAGGGCGGAGGAAGCGGGGTCGCAGGAATCGAGGTGGAAAGTGGAGGCGCCTGACGCGGTGCATGGCGCTGCCCCGGCATGAGGCGGCCTCCATTTTGTCTTGGTTCTGGGCCGGGCCGAGACAGCGCGCGTGACCGCCGAGCAAGCCTATGCGCGCAATACCCGGCAGGCCGCGCTCTGAAAATGTGACCCGCGGACCAAGAACCGGCCAAGCGGCGACTTGCTGGGCAGCGGTAGCCGCTCGCATAGTTGCGCGCCCATTTGTCGGCGGCGCGGCTGGGCGGAAGTTCGCATTGGACGCAACCGTCGACGGGCTTGTCGGAACGCTCGATCTCGACCGGACCGGGCGGGTGAAGCTGCACCACGCCGCCGCCCGGATGGCGGGTTTCGGGCTCGACCAGCCCGACGATTTTTGAGAGGCTTCGCGCATGCCCATGCTGATCCACACCGGCTGCGACAGCGAGAAGGAGGCGCGCAAGATCGCGCGGGCGCTCCTCGAACGCCGGCTCGCCGCC
>NZ_JAPWGO010000120.1 GCF_027213785.1 Limimaricola sp. G21655-S1
GGGGGGCCGTCTTGCTCAGTATACCCTAGATGGGCTTGATGATTACTATGCCAAGGATGGTAACGCCAGCATGTGGCAAGGTGCAGGTGCTGAACGGTTAGGCCTACAAGGCGCGGTTGATGAGGAGCAATTTAAAGGCCTGCTGAAAGGACGGCTGCCATCTGGTGAAGAGTTGCGTCTATCAAGGCGCAACGATATGAAAAGCAGAGTTGGAATAGACCTGACATTTGCCCCCCCTAAAAGCGTATCAATGCAGGCGCTTGTCGGCCTTGATGAGCGGATTGTTGCCGCTCATGATGCTGCTGTTGCTGATGTGCTCGCTCATATTGAGCAAGTAGCAACTCAAGCTAGGAAG
>NZ_JAPWGO010000121.1 GCF_027213785.1 Limimaricola sp. G21655-S1
CACATGCACACCGGCCGGGCCGGGTCGAAATCGGGAGAAGGCAACAGGCCACCCAAAGGGGCCCGATTGTAAAAGCCAGCGGCAGATTGTCCAGTATTTTGTGGTCAAGAAGTGTTCAGTCAGGCCGATAGCTGATCTACAGGCATGGTGGGAGGACACATTATGCAGATCGAAGGCGTGGGCGCAGCCCAACCCAAGGGAGTGGGTGTTTCTCCCAAATCGCCGCAACAGGCGGAGCAGAAACAGGTCAAGAGCGAGGAGGAGGTCTCCTTGCACAAGCCGCCCAAGTGGGCGCAGGTGCTGATCCAGCAGGCATTGCAGTTCTCGCTGGAGATCAACGGCCAGGGCTATCAGG
>NZ_JAPWGO010000122.1 GCF_027213785.1 Limimaricola sp. G21655-S1
GTTGCGATCTGCGAACATGTAGCAGGGATGTCCCCATTTGACCGTCTCTTTCAAATCGGCCGAGAGGCAAATACTGCGCAACTGCGCCAGACCCTCTTGCCAATCCTTGATTGAGCAATCCGGCGTGCTGAAGCGCGCGCAACGTCCGCAGCCTTTTGAAAAATAGGTCTCGATATCCGTGATCATCATATCGCGAGCCTATCACGCCGTGGTGTTATGCGCATCTTTGCTGTGGTCCTGAGCCTCTGGCGGTTGTCTTGGTTACACCCCGACTAGGCTTGCCATGTCATGCGTCCGGCGCAGAATGTGAAGGCGGCGCGCGCTTGGTTCAGGGTCTCAGGATCCATGG
>NZ_JAPWGO010000123.1 GCF_027213785.1 Limimaricola sp. G21655-S1
TCTTCGCCCGTATCGTTGCTGGCGTTATGAGCTACTTGATCAGTTCCAACGAGGAAGAGAACAGCAGCACGGGCGGTTTTGCCTACATGATCACCGTGTTCGTGCTGGAGATGCTGTTCGGCATTCTGGCCTCCATCATCGTCATGTGGTTCAGCCGTCAGCGTGAGTTCCGTGCCGATGCCGGTGCCGCCAAGTTGGCTGGTCGCGACAAGATGATTGCCGCCCTTGAGCGCCTCTCCCGCGGTGCCTAGCCGCAGCTGGAAGGCTCCATGATGGCCTTTGGCATCAACGGCAAGCGCTCCATGAGCGAGCTGTTCATGAGCCACCCGCCCATCGAGCAGCGTATCGC
>NZ_JAPWGO010000124.1 GCF_027213785.1 Limimaricola sp. G21655-S1
GGTCGTGGGATGAGCGTGCTGCTTCTGGCCGAGGTCACGGACGGCGAACTGAACCGTGACGCCACCGCCCGCGCCGTCTCGGCGGTGCGGGCTCTGGGCGAGGTGACGCTCCTGTGCGTCGGCGCCAAGGCCAAGGACGCGGCGCAGGCCGCCGCCTCGATCGAGGGCGTGGCTCGGGTGCTCTGCGCCGAGGATGCGCTCTATTCGCACCGGCTGGCCGAGCCGGTCGCGGCGCTGGTGGCGCAGCTCGCGGAGGGCCACGAGGTGGTCGCCGCGCCCGCCACCACGGACGCCAAGAACATCATGCCGCGGGTCGCGGCGCTCTTGGACGTGATGATCATCCCC
>NZ_JAPWGO010000125.1 GCF_027213785.1 Limimaricola sp. G21655-S1
GGGGATGGTGGCATCCAGCAGGGCGATCAGCATATAGGTGCGCCACGGGGTGTGCTCACTCTTGAGCCGCATGAACAGGCAGAGCAGACCCAGGGGCAGGCTGCCGCACAGGGCACGACCGGCAGCCACCAGAATGGGGGGCAACTCGGCAACGGCCTGGTGCATGAAAATGAACTGGGAACCCCACAGCAGGCCAATGGTCAGCAATAACAGATAGCTACGCATTTGAATCTCAGATGTATTAAGCCAGCGCATTCTAGGTAATCTGTTACTATGGTTAAAATGAATTGTTGGCATTTAACTATGGCTAATATCGATGGATAGCTCGCTCGCCCGTCTCGAC
>NZ_JAPWGO010000126.1 GCF_027213785.1 Limimaricola sp. G21655-S1
GGTCATGCTTGTTCTCCCTGTAGCATGTGAATCAAACCTTGTCGGTGTAGTGGTGGGCGAGGGCGCCCAGATGAGCGCGGGCAACGGCCCGCAAATAGGGTGCGACCAGCTGCATCACCTGAAAGACGCCGAGGGCAATATCGGCGTCCGCCTTGGGGTGCAATGCCCGCTGATAAGAGATCCAGAATGTGCCCACCAGCGCCACATTGGCCGCCAGCGTTCGCATCTGTTGCGCCGTGCCCTCCATCAGCCCGACAGTTTGCAGATGGTTGCAAATGGCGATGGCGGTCTGCTCCTTGCGGCGCAGCAGGGCGGAAAAACGCTGCTCCACCTGATGATAAC
>NZ_JAPWGO010000127.1 GCF_027213785.1 Limimaricola sp. G21655-S1
GGTCAGCAGGGCATTGGGGTAGGTGGAGAAGATCCCGGCGGTGCCGAGGCTCTCGACGCTGCCGCGCACCACGTTATGGGTCACTTCCCTCTGGGTGAAAAGGTTACCATAAAGGAAGTAGACAAGGGCCGCGAAGCAGAAGGCACCGGCCATCTGGGCGATGATGTAGGGGACCACCTTGCGCTTGTCGAACCCGCAGAAGGTCATCAGCGCCAGGGCTACCGCCGGGTGCAGGTGGGCGCCTGAACTGCCGCCGGTCACATAGATGGCGAAGGCCACACCCAGACCCCAGGTACTGGAGATTTCCCACTGCCCGAAGTTGGCGCCTGCCAGCACCAGTGC
>NZ_JAPWGO010000128.1 GCF_027213785.1 Limimaricola sp. G21655-S1
TCACTGGTATTCGGAAAACGGGCTGAATGCCGCGCGGGTTTCCGCGACCAAGGTCGTGCAGGCGAATGCCGAGCAGCACGGCGAGGACGACAGCCCCGCCGAAGCGGACTCGGCCGCGCGCGAGCACGACAACCACATGCGAATGATGCATTTCCAGATGCTCTGGGTGCATTGGCTGGTGGCCGGGCTGGGTCTTTGGCTGGCCACTGCGCCTTCCGTTTTCGGCACCTTCGACCAGACCGAGTTCAGCGCCGCCGTGCAGCGTGTCACCGAAGATCGTGGACTTTGGGCCGCGGCAACGCGCAGCTGGTTGACGGCCTGGAATGACGTTTTCACAGGACT
>NZ_JAPWGO010000129.1 GCF_027213785.1 Limimaricola sp. G21655-S1
TCACTGGTATTCGGAAAACGGGCTGAATGCCGCGCGGGTTTCCGCGACCAAGGTCGTGCAGGCGAATGCCGAGCAGCTCAGCGAGGACGACAGCCCCGCCGAAGCGGACTCGGCCGCGCGCGGGCACGACAACCACATGCGGATGATGCATTTCCAGATGCTCTGGGTGCATTGGCTGGTGGCCGGGCTGGGTCTTTGGTTGGCCACTGCGCCTTCTGTTTTCGGCACCTTCGACCAGACCGAGTTCAGCGCTGCCGTGCAGCGCGTCACCGAAGATCGTGGACTTTGGGCCGCGGCAACGCGCAGCTGGTTGACGGCCTGGAATGACGTTTTCACAGGACT
>NZ_JAPWGO010000012.1 GCF_027213785.1 Limimaricola sp. G21655-S1
GCGTAGAGCGCCGCATCGGCGTGGCGCATCAGCGTTTCGGCCTCGGTCGCCGGGGGGGCCGGGGGCCGCCCCCCCGCGCCCCCCCCCCCCCCCCGGGGGGCAAAAATCCCCCCCTCCGTGGCTCACCCCCGGGGCCCCCCCGGGGGGACGGGCGCCCCCGGGGCCGCCCTTCCCGTATCCGCCGGTCCGAACGATACCTATCCGGTACAGGTTACGGCACGAAGAAAGGCGCGGGCCCTTGCGGACCCGCGCCCTCGCGCGGTGGCGGTCACGACCGGCGCCTCACCTGCCGACCGCGTCGCGCACGGCCGGCTGGAGTGCCCGACCGTATCCTCAGTTGACCGATTTCTCCTCGATCAGGTTCGCGTCCTGCGGCTTCTGGCTCGAGATCTCGATGCGGCGCGGCTTCAGCGCTTCGGGCACCTCGCGCACGAGGTCGATATGCAGCATGCCGTCGAGATGGCTGGCGCCCGTCACCTTCACGTGGTCGGCGAGGTGGAAGCGGCGCTCGAAGGCGCGCGTCGCGATACCGCGATGCAGGAAGGTGCGGCCCTCCTGATCGTCCTCGGCCTTGCGCGCGGTCACGATCAGGGCGTTCTCGCGGACCTCGACGGCGAGGTCGTCGGCACCAAAGCCGGCAACGGCGATCGAGATGCGCCATGCGCTCTCGTCGGTCTTCTCGATGTTGTAAGGCGGGTAGTTGTTCTGCGCGGTCTCGCCGGCAAGCACGCGGTCCATCAGGTCGGCAACCTGATCGAAGCCCACGGTGGCGCGGTAGAGCGGGGCAAGATCGAACGTACGCATCATGGTCATCCTCTGTCTCAAAGCGATAACGTCGTGATGGCCCTCCCGACGGGGGACGGGCCGGAGATCCGGAGCCCTGTCTGGCGCTCCGTAACCGCAATGTGGGTAGGGATTTTCGGGCTTTCAAGAGCCCCGCGACCGCGATCTCAGGGGCGGATGAAGCGGGCGCCGATCTCGGTTCTCTGGCCGGCGCCGACCACCCGGACCTGACCCGTGGACAGGCCGCCGAAGGCGCCGGTGCCGCTCTCCATGCGGGCCCGCAGATCGGGCAGGGGCCGGTCGAGCGCGACGCCGATGGCAACGTTGCGACCATCCATCTCGGCCTTGGCCGAGATCACCGAGACGATCCGCGCCCTGCCGCCCTCGAAGCTGAAGACGGGCGAACCCGAGGAGCCGTAATCGACGTCGCAGCCCATCACCAGAAGGCCGTTCTCCTCGCCCAGCACGTCGCAGGTCTCCTGCAGCGAGGGTGCCTCGGCGCGGTCATGGGCGTAGGAGACCACGCCGACCTCGGCGCCCGCGACGACCCCCTCCAACGTCTCGAACGGAGTGATGCGGGCCGAGCGGATCGGCTGCGCGAGTTCGAGAAGCGCCACGTCCTCGGCGCTGGCCGCGCCGGATCCGGTGCCGACGAAGGCGTAGCCCTCGGGGGCCAGCGCCCGGCGCACCGAGCGGTAGGCCAGCGCCCGGCCGCCCCGCATCCCGGCCTTGAACTCGATCTCGGACGGATCGATCCGATCGCCGCTGTCGCGGTCGTAAAGACAATGCGCGGCGGTGAGGACGAGGTCGGGCGCGATCAGCGCCCCCGTGCAGAAGCCGCGGCCCCCGAGATCGAGACGCCCCACAGCCTCCCAGCCGCGCGCGTCATCGCCCGTCACCATCTCGACGAGATCGTGACGATCCGCGCGCACCGGCAGCGACAGCGCCACCAGAACCAGCAAGGCGACCGCGATGGCCTGCCGCATCTGCCCTCCTTCGGGTCGCCGGGCAGGGAGCACCCGGTTCGCAGGCGAGACTAGGCCAGACGGCGATGGCTTCAAAGGGCAATCAAGCCGATTGTTTCGAAATCGCGGGAGGTTGCGGCCCGCCGGTCGCCCAGTCGAGAAGCTGCACGGAATGCACCACCGGCACACCGGTGCCGCGGCCGATCTGCATCATGCAACCGATGTTGCCGGCGGCGATCACCTGCGGCTTCAGCACCTCCAGCGTCTCGACCTTGCGGTCGCGCAATTCGGCGGAAATCTCGGGCTGCATCAGATTGTAGGTGCCGGCCGAGCCGCAGCACAGGTGGCTGTCGGCCGGCTCGAGCACCTCGAACCCGGCCTGTTTCAACAGGTTCTTCGGCCCGGCCTTCAGCTTCTGGCCATGCTGCAGCGAGCAGGCGGCGTGGTAGGCCACGCGCATCGGCGCGACCTTCGCCTTCTCGGGCAGGCCCAGCTCGGCCACGATCTCCGACACGTCGCGGCACAGCCCGCCGATCCGCGCGCCCTCGGCCTCCATCTCATGGCCCGCGAACATGTGGCCGTAATCCTTCATCGTGGTGCCGCAGCCCGAGGTGTTGATCACCACGGCGTCGAGCCCCTCGATCGAGGCCATCGAGCGGATCAGCTTGGCTGCGGTGCCGCGCGCCTCGTCGTGCTTGCCCATATGCTCGGTCAGCGCGCCGCAGCAGCCGACGCCCTCGGGGATCACCACCTCGCAGCCCAGCCGGGTGAGCAGCCGGATCGTCGCATCGTTGATCTCGGTGTCGAGCGCGCGCTGGGCGCAGCCGATCGACAGCCCGACGCGCATCCGCCGCTCGCCCATGGCGGGGAACACCTGCGGGTCGTCGTTGCGCGACACCGGGGGGATCTTCGCGGGCGCCATCTCCAGCATCGCGCGCAGCCGGCGGTCGGGCATCAGCCCCTTGAACGGTTTGCCGAGTTTCGCGGCCAGAAGCGCCAGCCGGAACCGGCCCGGATAGGGCAGGATCCGCGCCAGCACCCAGCGCAGGAAACGGTCCATCACCGGCCGTTCGTAGTTCTTCTCGATATAGCCGCGGGCCTGGTCGATCAGGTGGCCGTAATGCACGCCCGACGGACATGTGGTCATGCAGGCGAGGCAGCCGAGGCAGCGGTCGAGATGGGTGACGGTCTTGTCGTCGGGGACGCGCTCGTTCTCGAGCATGTCCTTGATCAGGTAGATCCGGCCGCGCGGGCTGTCCAGCTCGTCGCCCAGCACCTGATAGGTCGGGCAGGTCGCCGTGCAGAAGCCGCAATGCACGCAGGATCGCAGGATCGCGTTGGCCTCGGCGATCTTCGGATCGCGCAGCTGCTCGGGGGTGAAACTGGTCTGCATGTGGTCTCCGTCAGGCGGCGAGGATGCCGCGCGGGTCGAATGTCTCGCGCAGGCCGCGGGTCAGCGCCTGCACCGCCAGCGGCTCGGGCTGCAGCGTGTGCAGCTTCGCGTGGGTTTCCGGGGCGGCGCGCACCAGCGTCGCATGGCCGTCATAGCGGCCGAGCCGCTCCCGCAGGTCGTCTCCCTCCGCGCAGCGCAGCCAGATCAGACCGCCGCCCCAGTCGTAGAGGACCTGCTCGGCCCCGGCGCGGGCCACGAGATCGGCGGCCTGGCTGGGGCGTACCGAGACGCGCCAGACATCGCCGGCGGTACCGTGGAAGGGGGCGACGTCGCGGATGCCGCGCCAATCGGCGCGCACCGCCTCGCGGTCGGCCTCGACCTCCCAGGCGCCGTGCGATGCCAGCCGTTCGGCCAGCGCCCGGCAACGATACTCGACCGAGGGAGCAAAGCCCTCGATCCGCAGCACCGTGCGCGCCCCGCCTTGGGCCTGTGGGTCATGCGCGGCGCCCGACACCTCGAAGGGCGTGCCAAGCGCCTCGGACATCGCCCGTACCGCCGTGGCATCGTCGAGACCGCGGATCACGAGGCTGGCGGCGGTTTCGGTCCCCGGCAGCACCTTGAGCGCGACCTCGGTGATCACGCCCAGCGCGCCGCGGCTTCCCGCGACGAGGCGGGCGAGATCGTAGCCGGTGACGTTCTTCATCACCCGACCGCCATTCTTGACCACCGTGCCCTCGCCATCGACGAAGCGCAGCCCTAGCAGGTGGTCGCGCGCCGCACCGACCTGCATCCGGCGCGGACCCGACACGTTGGCCGCGACGACGCCGCCGATGGTCGGGGCGCCGGTGGTGCCAAGCAGCGCGCGGTGATCCATCGGCTCGAAGGCGAGCCGCTGGTTGGCCTTGGCCAGCGCCGCGTCGATCTCCTCGACCGGCGTGCCCGCCTGTGCCACCAGCGTCAACGCCGCCGGGTCGTGCAGGGTGATGCCCGACAGGGCCGCGGTGGAGAGCGGCGTGCCATCGGGCAGCGGCCCGCGCGTGCCGCCGCCGCGCACCGAGAGCGGACCGGTCGCATCGCGCAGCGCTTCGGCCAGCTCGGCCTCTGATCCGGGGCGGATCATGCCCGGCGTCCTTCGCTGGCCGCCAGCGGAAACACCTTGGCGGGGTTCAGCAGCCATTTGGGGTCGAACACGTCCTTCACCTTCATCTGCGCCTCGAGATCCTCCGGTTCGAACTGCACCGTCATCAGATCGCGCTTTTCCACGCCGACCCCGTGCTCACCGGTCAGGCAGCCGCCCACCTCGACGCAGAGCCGCAGGATGTCGGCGCCCATCTCCTCGCATTTCTCCAGATCGCCTTCCTTGTTCGCGTCGAACAGGATCAGCGGATGCATGTTGCCGTCGCCGGCGTGGAACACGTTGGCGACGCCGAGCCCGTACTGGTCGCTCAGCTCGCCGATGCGCTTGAGCACCTCGGGCAGGGCAGAGACCGGGATCGTGCCGTCGAGGCACATGTAGTCGTTGATCTGGCCCATCGCGCCGAAGGCGGATTTGCGCCCCAGCCAGATCCGCGCCGCCTCGTCGCCGTCCTGCGCCGCGCGGATCTCGACGGGGTCGTGGTCGCGGGCGATCTTCAGGATGGTTTCGAGCTGGTGGTTGATCTCATCGGCCGAGCCCTCGACCTCGACGATCAAGAGCGCCTCGCAATCGGGGTAGCCCGCCTTGGCGAAGGCCTCGCAGGCGCGGATGCAGGGACGGTCCATGTATTCGATGGCCACCGGCAGAACGCCCGCCTTGATGATGTCGGCGACGCAGGCGCCCGCCGCTTCGGCGCTGTCATAGCCCATGAGTACCGGGAGCGCGCCCTCGGGCTTGGGCAGGATGCGCAGCGTCGCCTCGGTGACGACGCCGAGCTGTCCCTCGGAGCCGCAGATCACGCCCAGAAGGTCGAGCCCGCCCGCATCCATATGCGCGCCACCGATCTCGACCACGGTGCCGTCCATCTGCACCATGGTGACGCCGAGCAGGTTGTTGGTGGTCACCCCGTATTTCAGGCAATGCGCGCCGCCGGAATTCATCGCGATGTTGCCCGCGATGGCGCAGGCGAGCTGCGAGGAGGGGTCGGGGGCATAGAAGAAGCCCAGCTCCTCCACCGCGCCGGTGACGCTCAGATTCGTGCGCCCGGTCTGCACCCGGATGATCCGGTCCATGGTGTCGGTCTCGAGCACCCGGTTCATCCGCGACACGCCCAGGATCACGGAATCGGCGGTCGGCAACGCGCCCCCCGCGAGCGAGGTGCCGGAGCCGCGCGGCACCACCGGCACGTTCTCCTCGTGACAGATCCTGAGCGCCGCCGAGACCTCCTCGGTGGTCGAGGGCAGCACCACGCAAAGCGGCGGGCAGCGATAGGCGGTGAGCGCGTCGCATTCATAGGCGCGGGTTTCGGAGGGATCATGAATCACGCCCCTCTCGCCCAGCGCCTCGGTCAGGCGCTGCACGACCTGTGCCTTCCGGGCCATGATGCGGGCGTCGGGAGATGGCATCTGCATGGCTCGCGCCTCCAATCACGCAAGGGGTCTTTCCGGGATTGGTAAGGAAATATAACCAAAATCGCCCCATGGCAAGCGCGTAGCAGCGCGGCTAGGTTGCGCGGCATGGATCCGCTTGCCAGCCTGCCGCATCTCACCTTGTTCGATACCCTCGGGCTCGCGTTCCTGGTGGTGGGCTACTGGCTCATCGGCTGGCGCATCGAGCATCCGGGCCGGCGCCCCTCGGTGACGGTGCTGATGGCCGAGCACCGGCGTGAGTGGATGCGCGAATTCGTGTTGCGCGGAAACCGGATCTTCGACGCGACGATCATGGGCAGCTTGCGGCAGGGCACCTCCTTCTTCGCCTCGACCTGCCTACTGGCGGTGGGTGGCGTGCTGGCGCTGATCGGCAATACCGAGCCATTGCAGGGCGTGGCAGAGGGCTTCGGCCAGGAACGCCAGCCGGACGTGCTATGGCAGATCAAGCTGCTGCCGGTGGCGCTGTTGCTGACGCATGCCTTCCTGAAATTCGTCTGGGCCCATCGGATCTTCGGCTATTGCTCGGTGCTGATGGCCTCGGTGCCCAACGCCGCCGAGGACCCGCGCGCTTTGCCGGGCGCGATGCAGGCGGCGGAGCTGAATATCCGCGCGGCGTGGAACTTCAATCGCGGCCTCAGGGCCATGTATTTCGCGCTCGGCGCGCTGGCCTGGTTGCTCGGCGGCTGGGCGCTGATCCTTGCGATGGCGGCGGTGTTGTGGGTGTTGTGGAGCCGGGAGTTCGCCTCGGTTCCGCGCGCGGTGCTTCTGGAACAAAGCTGAGGGGGCCGCCGCCTCCGCCGCTGCGCGGCCCCCCGGCGCGTATTCGAGAAAGATGAAGCGGAGGGCATGCCAGCCCCGTTCATCTTTCTTCAAATACGCAAAGCCCGAATTTTCCGACTATCGCCGCGCCTCGCGCAGCCATGCGCCCAGCATCAGCGCCGCCGCCAGCAGCAGCAATGCCCAGGCAGGAACGAGCGGGATCACCGTGAGATCGAGCGTGCGGTAGGCGCCGCGCGGCGTCAGCCCGATCCAGCCGCGCCCCGCGGCCGGTCGACCGGGGCGCACGTCGCGCAGCGCCGGCATTCCGTCCTCCATCGCCACGATGCCGCCGCGCGCTTCCGACACGGTATCCTCCAGCGCCACGGCGCTGGCGATGGTGTCCTCGAACTCGCGCGGCGCGGCCGGGCCGAGCGCGATCACCGCCTCCTGCTCGCCTTCCGACAGGCGGTAGAGCCCCATGCGCGGCGCGCCCCACAGCGCCTCGAAACGACCCGGCTCGACCTCCTCGAGCTCGACCTCGGTTTCGCTGCCATCCGGGGCGGTCACGGTGACGGGGCCGACCTCATCGGCGAGCGAGCGGCGCACGATACGCATGACGAGCCCCGAGGGCTCCGCCCAGAGCGCCTCTTCCTCGAGCTCGGGCTCCTTCATCATCCAGTGCGCGAGACGGCGCAGCAGGTCGAGCTGCGGGCCGCCGCCGTCATAGCCGCGCCCCCAGAGCCAGACCTGGTCCGAGGCCAGAAGCGCGACGCGACCCTCGCCGACCCGATCGAGCGCCAGAAGCGGCCGTTCTCCCGGTCCGGTCAGGGCGATGGTGGCGCTCAGGGTCGGCTCGATCTCGATCTGACGGAACCAGCGGCCCCAATCGGGGGTGAGCGGATCGGCCCCGGCCTCGAGCCACGGATCGGCGAGGCCGGAGGTGACGGGATGGCGCGCTCCCAGATCGGTCAATTCCGGGCGAAAGGCGCGCTCGACCACGCGGGCGCTGGGCATGCCGGGCAGGACGAAGCCCAGCGGGCTGCGAAAGATGCTGTCGGCACCCGCATATTCCGGCCCGGCGGTGACCAGCACCGCGCCGCCCTCTTCGACGTAGCGGGCGACGTTGGCGAAGTAGTCGGAGGGCAGGATGCCGCGCCTGCGGTAGCGGTCGAAGACGATCAGGTCGAACTCGTCGATCTTCTCGATGAACAGCTCGCGGGTCGGAAAGGCGATCAGCGACAACTCCTCGACCGGCACCCCGTCCTGTTTCTCGGGCGGGCGCAGGATGGTGAAATGCACCAGATCGACCGAGGGGTCGGACTTCAGAAGGTTGCGCCAGGTCCGTTCGCCGGCATAGGGCTCGCCCGAAACCAGAAGCACGCGCAGCCGGTCCCGCACGCCGTTGATCTGCACGACGCTTTCGTTGTTGCGCGCGGTCAGCTCGCCCTCGACCTCCGGCGTGGCGAATTGCAGCACGTTCATGCCGCCATGCGGCAGCGCGACGGGAAGCCGGATGTCACGCCCGAGGGGCACTTCGAAACGCATCGGCTCGCCGCCGTCGATGGCGATGGTGAGCGGCACAGGCCCGGCGCTCCGTGGCGCCGCGCCGCTATCCTCGACCCGCAGGGTCAGCTCCACTTCCTCGCCGAGAATCGCGAAGGCCGGGGCGTTGCGCACCACGACGCGGCGGTCCCAGTCGCTGTCGCGCCCCGACAGCAGCACATGGGCGGGGGCAGGCAGGTCGGGCGCACGGGCGGCGTCGTGCAGCCGTCCGTCGGTCAGCATGACGATGCCCGCGACCCGGCCCGCGGGCTCCTCGGCCAAGGCCTCGGAGAGCGCGGTCATCAGCTTGGTGCCGCCATCCTCCGGCGCGTCGCCGAGGCGCACCACGCGCAACTCGGTGTTCTCGCGTACGGCGATCCGGCCCTGCAATGCCTCGAGCGCGGCCTCGGTCTGTTCGGCCCGATCCGACAGGGTCTGGCTCGCGCTTTCGTCCACGACGGCGATCACGATGTCCGAGAGCGGCTGGCGCTCCTCGCGCCGTAGCGCCGGGTTGGCCAGACCCGCCAGCAGAGCGAGCCCGGCGAGCGCCCGCAGCCACCAGCCCGGCAGGCCGCGCCAAAGCGCCAGCGCGACCACGAGAACGGTCAGCGCCGCCAGCGCCCAAAGCGCGGGCCATGGCAGCAGCGGGTCGAAGATCACCGTGCCGTTCACTGGCCAAGCCTCTCGAGCAGCGCCGGCACGTGGACCTGGTCGGATTTGTAGTTGCCGGTGAGCACATGCATCACGAGGTTCACCCCGAAGCGATAGGCCATCTCGCGCTGGCGCTCGCCCGCCATGCCGCGCCCGACCGGGTAGAGCGGCATGCCGATCTCGTCCATCGCCCAGGCCGAGGCCCAGTCATTGCCACCGATCACCACCGGGGTCACGTTGTCGTTGAGGTTGCGAAACGGCATTCCAGGGGTCGGCTCTTCGTCCGGCGCCGCCTCGACCCAGACGTCGCGGCCCTGATGGCGGCCCGGAAAATCCTGCAGCAGGTAGAAGGTGCGCGTGAGCACGTGGTCCTCGGGCACCGGCGAGAGCGGCGGCACGTCGAGAGGGCGGGCGATGGCCTGCAGGCGGCGGCCCTCGGGCGTGGTCGCGCCGAGCCCCGCGATCCCGGCGTCGCGCGTGTCGAAGACGATCATGCCGCCGCCGCGCAGATAGGCGTTGAGCTTGTCATAGGCCGCCCCGGAGGGGATCGGCGTCGCGGCGGTGATCGGCCAGTAGAGCAGGGGGAAGAAGGCCAGCTCGTCGGTCTCGGGATCGACCGCCATCGGGGCGGCGGGCTCGACCGAGGTGCGCTGCCACAGCGTTCGGCCGAGCCCTTCGAGCCCGGCTCGGGCGATATCGTCCACCGCCGGATCGCCGGACAGGATATGCCCCAGCACGACGGAACCGGTAGCGGCCTGGGCAAAGTCCTCGGCCTGCGGGTCCATCGGTGGTTCGGCGGCGACGGAGCCGGATGGAGGCGTGTTGACCGGCGGCGCAGAGGGGACGGTGCCCTCCTGTGCCTCGGCCGGCGGGACCGGCGCCAGCAGCAGCGCCAGCACCACGGAGGCGGCCCGCAGGCCGCGCAGTCGGCCACCGACCAGCAGCGAGGCGACGGCGTCGATGGCCATCAACGCCACGGCCAGCGCCAGCAGCAGCCCGCCGAGCGGCCGTTCCGCCGGACGGTCGAGCCCCTCGACCGCGATGCTGGCGGGCCAGCGGGCCGGCGCGAGCGTGGTGTCGGCACGGGTGACGTTGAGTGCGTAGCGCCCGGCCTCGCCCTCGTAGAGGCCCGGCGGCAATTCGGGACCCAGATCGCCTGTCGCGAGATCCTCGCCCGCCACGGCGGCGCGGGTGTCGGTCCCGGTCAGGCGGCCCTCGGCGTCCATTACCTCGACCGGCTGCCAGGTCGTCCCCGCGAGATCCGCGGCGGCGTCCGCATCGGCCCGGGCCGAGATGGCGAGCCGCTCGAGCATCGACACGAACAGCCCCGACAGCGGCAGCGAGGACCACTCGGCATTGGCGGTGACATGCATCAGCACCACCTGACCGTCGCCGAGTGCTTTGCGGGTAACCAGCGGCGTGCCATCCGAAAGCTGGGCGATGACGCGGGCGGCCAGATCGGGGCCGGGCTGGGCCATGACCTGCGCGCGCACGGTCACGTCGTCGGGCACGGCGAGGCCTTGAAACGGGCTGTCGGCCGCGAAGGGGGCGATGGTCTTGGGCTCGCCCCAGCTCATGCTGCCGCCGACCGAGCGGCCACCGGTGCGCAGCCGCACCGGCATCAGGGGATCGTCGCCGTCGCGGCCCGCATCCGAGGCGGCGAGCCTGGGCCCGGCGAAGCGCAGCAGCAGCCCGCCATCTTCCACCCATGCCTGCAGCGCCTCGGCCTCGGCGGGCGGCAGGCTGCCGGCATCGGCGAGGACGATCACGTCCGGATTGGCGGGGATCAGCGCCGGCAGGTCGCCCGAGACGAGATCGGCCTGCGGCTCCAGCGCCACGCGCAGGTAATGCAGCGGCGACATCAGCTCAGTGGATTCGCGCGACTCGCGGCTTTCGACGAGGCCGATCTCGCGCCGCCGGAGCGCATCGTCGGTGAGCGCCACTGCGGCGGCGGAGCGCGCGCCATCGATCTCGAAGCGGGTGACGCGGTTGCGCAGCTCCGGCGGCAGCGACAGATCGGCCCGCGCCACCGCATCGCCGGGCGCGAAGTCGAGCGTGGCGGCGGCGAGGCGGCGCTCGATCCCGGCCGGGTCGAGACCATGCGCGGCGACGGTCACGCTCTCGGCGCCGCCGCTTGGCGTGCGCACGGCCTCCAGAGCGATGGCGGTGCCGTCGAGTTGTGGCGGCCGTAACGCCGCGATCCGGCGCGGGGTCTGGATCACCCGGACCGGGCCATGCGCTTCGAGCGCGGTCAGAAGGGTGTCGCGGCTGTCACGGGCGAGGCCGTCGGAGAGCCAGACCGTCTCGAACCGCCCCTCCAGCGTTTCGGCCCAGTCATCGAGCGCGGCCGGATCGGGCTGCCATGGCCGCGGCGCGAGGCCGGGCAGGCTGGACAGCACCGCTTCGGCGGGGTCGAAGCGCGTCTCGGGCGGCGGATCGGTCAGCGCCACCAAGGCGGCGGGGCGACCGGCGCGGCGCGCCTCGCCCAGCAGCGCTTCGATCCGGGCCCCGCGGGCCGGCCAGTCACGCGCATCGGCCCATGTGGCATCGGCGAGGATCAGCAGCGGACCGCTACCCGGCGCGGCGCGCTCGGACGGGTTCAGCACCGGCCCCGCGAAGCCGATGATCGCGGCGGCGACGGCAAGGATGCGCAGCAGCAGGAGCCACCAAGGCGTGCGGTCGGACTGGCTTTCGCGGTCGTCGAGACCCAGGAGCAGCACGACGCCCGGAAAACGGCGGCGCAGCGGCGCGGGCGGCACGGCGCGCAGGATCAGCCACAGCACCGGCAACAGCACCAGCCCCGCCAACAGCCAGGGCGAGAGGAAACCGACGGGGCCGAGGCTCCACATCAGCGCCGCTCCAGCGCGGCATAGAGCCACAGCAGCGCCGAGGCGGCGCTGTCGGATGTGCGGTGGGTCGAGAATTGCCAGCCGGTGGCGCGGGCCAGATCGGCCAGCCGGTCGCGACGCTCGGCCAGCCGCTGGAGATAGCGGTCGCGCAGATCGCCGGCCTTCAGGGTCTCGTGGCGCAGCGCGCCCGACATGCTCTCGAAAATGGTGCGGCCATCATAGGGAAACGCCTCTTCGGCGGGGTCGAGCACCTGCAGGAGCGCCCCGCGCACGCCACGGTCTGCCGCGGCGGTGAGCATCGTCTCGACCGGCTCGACCGGCCCGAGGAAATCCGAGACCAGCACCGCCCGGCTTTGCGGCGCGAGGCCTTTCGCCTCGGGAGCACCGTGATCCTCGGCCGTGTCCTGCGACAGGAGTTGCGCCAGCCGCGACAGCTGTCCGCGACCACGGCGCGGCGGCAGCCGCGCATCGGCGAGGCCCACCCGCTCGCCGCCCCGGGTCAGCACCACCGCGATGGCCAGCGCGATGAGCCGGGCGCGGTCGCCCTTGGGAGGCAGCTTCGGCGTTGAGGCAAAGCCCATCGAGGCACCGTCATCGACCCAGAGCGCGACGCTCTGCGCGATCTGCCACTCCTTCTCCTGCACGAAGGCCTGATCGGCCCGGCCCGAGCGGCGCCAGTCGATGGCGCGCGCGGTGTCGTGCGGCTGCGCCGCGCGGTATTGCCAGAAATTGCTGCCCGCGCCGGCCCGCCTGCGGCCATGCTCGCCCATCAGCACGGTCTGGGCCAGCTGCTCGGCCTCGGCCAGGAGCGGCGGCAGCGGACTCGCGAGATCCTCGGCCCGGCCGCGCAGGCCGAGCGGGGCCGTGGTCGTGGCGGGGCTGGCGCTCACGCGGCCGCCTCGGCCCGCGTCACCCTCTCCGCCACGCTCTCGATCAATGCGGGCAGGTTTTCGCCCCGCGCCCGGGCGGCAAAGCCCAGCGCCATGCGGTGCTCCAGCACCGGCACCGCCAGCCGCGCCACGTCCTGCGGCCCCGGCGCGAGGCGGCCGTCGAGCAGCGCCTCGGCGCGCACCGCGAGCATCAGGGCCTGCGCCGCGCGCGGTCCCGGCCCCCAGCTCACCGATTGCCGCAACTCCGGCAGCGCCTCGGGCTCGTCCGGGCGGCAGGCGCGCACCAAGTCGAGGATCAGCTCCATCACGCCTTCGCCCACCGGCATGCGGCGCAGCAGGCGCTGTGCCTCCAGCAGCTCCTGCGCGGTGAAGACCGGCTCGGCCTCGGCCTCCTCGATGCCGGTGGTGGCCAGAAGGATCGCGCGTTCGGTGTCGCGGGTCGGGTAGGGCACGTCGATCTGGAACAGGAACCGGTCGAGCTGCGCCTCGGGCAGCGGGTAGGTGCCCTCCTGCTCCAGCGGGTTCTGCGTGGCGAGGACGTGGAACGGACGGCCCAGCGGTCGGTGTTGCCCGGCGATCGTCACCTCGCGCTCCTGCATCGCCTGAAGGAGCGCCGACTGGGTGCGGGGCGAGGCGCGGTTGATCTCGTCGGCCATCAGCAGCTGGCAGAACACCGGGCCTTCGATGAAGCGGAAGGCGCGGGAGCCGTCGGCACCGGTCTCGAGCACCTCCGAGCCGAGGATGTCGGCCGGCATCAGGTCGGGGGTGAACTGGATCCGGCTCTCCACGAGCCCCATCACCGTCGAGAGCGCGTCGACAAGCCGGGTCTTGCCCAGCCCCGGCAGGCCGACCAGCAGCGCATGGCCGCCGCATAGCAGCGCCGAGAGCGTCAGCTCGACCACGCGTTCCTGCCCGACGAAGCGCCGCGCCACGCTGTCGCGGGCCTGCGCGAGACGGTCGCCGAGGCGCTCGATTTCGGCAAGAAGATCGGCGTCGCTCACCTGCTCTGGCATGACAGCACTCCCGTCCTGGTCTAGCATTGCAGTCCCAGCAGATACCGTGGCGGGTCCGGATGGCAAACACAAAGAACAGTGAGACGACCGAGGCGCCTTCGGCGGAAAACCTCGCATCGGCGGCGAGCCGCGCCGGCGCGCGCGGCCCGGCGCCGGTGCATTTGTGGGATCCGCCCTACTGCGGCGATCTCGACATGCGGATCGCGCGCGACGGCACCTGGTTTCATGAGGGCACGCCGATCGGCCGCGAGCGCATGGTCAAGCTCTTCGCCTCGATCCTCAAGCGCGAGGGCGACGGGCACTACCTCGTCACCCCGGTCGAAAAGGTGGGCATCACCGTCGACGACGCGCCCTTCGTCGCGGTTGACGTCGCGCGGGAGGGGGAGGGGCTGCGCTTTACCACCAATCTCGACGAGACGGCGGTGGCGGGGCCCGAGCATCCGATCCGGGTGGTCCGCGACCCGGAAACGGGGGAGCCCGCGCCCTATATCGAGATCCGGTCGGGGCTGGAGGCGTTGATCGACCGCAAGAGCTTCTACCGGCTGGTGGAGCTGGGCGAAACCGCGCCGCATGAGGGCGAGGACTGGTTCGGCGTACGGTCGAACGGCATCTTCTTCCCGATCATCCCGGCGGCGGAACTTCCCTGACGTGATGGCACGCGGAAGCCCGGAGACCGGGCTTCCGCGCCACGCGTTACCAAGGTCACTCGTCAAGACGACGCCACGGGGCCGCATCGGGCGTCATCTCGTATCATGCCGAAGAACTACGACATTGACGCGACGGCAATGTGCGGCGGGAGCGCCCCTTCGCTAAAGTTTGGGCATCCGCGCGAGGAAGTGGCACGGATGCCCGGCAAGCAGGCGCCATCTGCACGTCGCCATGCCGTCTTCTCGGACGGATCAGATCGAGCTGCAGATGTATTTCATCTCCAGATAGTCGTCGATTCCATGCCGCGAGCCCTCGCGGCCCAGCCCCGATTGCTTGACCCCGCCGAAGGGCGCGACCTCGGTCGAGATGATGCCGGTGTTCACCCCGACGATACCGTATTCCAGCGCCTCGGCCACCTTGGTCACGCGGCTCAGATCCTTGGCGTAGAAATACGAGGCGAGGCCGAAGATCGTGTCGTTCGCCATTTCGATCACCTCATCCTCGTCCTCGAAGGCGAAAAGCGGCGCGAAGGGACCGAAGGTTTCCTCATGGGCGACCTTCATCCCCTGTTTCGCCCCGGTGACGACGGTGGGCTGGAAGAACTGGCCGCCGAGATCATGCGCCTCGCCGCCGGTGAGCAGCGTCGCGCCGTGATCGAGCGCGTCCTTCAGGTGATCGCGCACCTTGTCGATGGCCGAAGCCTCGATCAGCGGTCCGAGATCGGTGCCGTCGGAGAGCCCGTCGCCCACGCGCAGCTTCTCGACCGCGACCTTCAGGCGCTTGGCGAACTCGTCATAGACGCCCGTCTGCACGTAGATCCGGTTGGCGCAGACGCAGGTCTGGCCGTTGTTGCGGAACTTGCACTGGATCGCGCCCTCGACCGCCGCGTCGAGATCGGCGTCGTCGAACACGATGAAGGGCGCGTTGCCGCCCAGCTCCATGGAGCATTTCATGACCTGGTCGGCGGCCTGCCGCAGCAGCGTCCGGCCCACCTCGGTCGAGCCGGTGAAGGTCAGCTTGCGCACCTTAGGGTTCTCGCAGAACTCCTTTCCCACCTCCGAGGAGGAAGTCGAGGTGACCACCGAGAACACGCCCTCGGGCACGCCGGCCTCCTCGGCCAGCACCGCCATGGCGAGCGCCGAGAGCGGGGTGAGCGAGGCGGGGCGGATCACGAAAGAGCAACCGGCGGCCAGCGCCGGGGCGACCTTGCGCGCGATCATCGCGTTGGGGAAGTTCCATGGCGTGATCCCGGCGGCCACCCCGATCGGCTGGCGGATCACGGTGATCCGCTTGTCGGGCATGTGGCCGGGGATGGTCTCGCCATAGACCCGCTTGGCCTCCTCGCCGAACCACTCGACGA
The DNA here is from genome assembly GCF_027213785.1 of Limimaricola sp. G21655-S1. Lineage (GTDB taxonomy): Bacteria > Pseudomonadota > Alphaproteobacteria > Rhodobacterales > Rhodobacteraceae > Limimaricola. Next base: position 15,419 of record NZ_JAPWGO010000012.1, read on the forward strand.
AGCTGGCGCCATAGGCGACCTCGCCCCGGCTCTCGGCCAGGGGCTTGCCCTGCTCTGCGGTCATCAGGATCGCCAGATCCTCCTGATGCTCCATCATCAGGTCGTACCAGCGGCGCAGGATCTTGGCGCGGTCCTTGCCGGTCCGGGCGGCCCAGGGCTTTTGCGCCTTATGGGCGATGTCGATGGCCTGCGCGATCTCGTCCCGGCTCAGATCGGCGATCGAGGCGAGGACGTCGCCGCGCGCCGGGTTGGTGACGTCGAAGGTCCTGCCGTCCTTGGCGGCGACCCACTTGCCGCCGAGAAAGGCACGGTCGCGGACGAGGTCGGGGCGGCGGAGCAGTGACTTGATGTCGGTGCGGTCGTCGAGCATGACTTTTCCTCCAGGAGTTCGGGCGCATCCTTCACCGCGAGGGTAGGGCGGGTCCAGCCCCCTGACAGGGAGGAACGAAATGACCGAGAACCGCATCGCGGCGCATGGGCAGAGCCGTGCCGAGATCGACGAGGCCTATGCCAATGCCAGCCACATCCCCGGCGGCATGGAATACCCCGCGCGCTGGGCCGCCGCCGCCGCTGCCTTCCGCGAGGCGCACCCGCCCCGCGAGATCGCCTATGGTGACGGGGCGCGGCAAAGGCTCGACCTGTTTCGGCCCGAAGGCGAGGCGAAGGGCGCGATGGTCTTCGTGCATGGCGGTTTCTGGAAGGCGTTCGACAAGAGCGCCTGGTCGCATCTGGCGGCGGGCGCATTGGCGCGGGGCTGGGCCGTGGCGATGCCCTCATACACGCTGGCGCCCGAGGCGCGGATCGGCGCGATGACGCGCGAGATCGAGGCTGCCATCGGCGCGGTGGCCGATGCCGTGCCGGGGCCGCTCAGGCTCACCGGGCATTCGGCGGGTGGGCATCTGGTGGCGCGGATGGCCTGTGCCGATCTCACCCCCGCTTGGCGCGACCGGGTGGTGCGGATCGTGCCGATCTCGCCCTTGTCGGATCTGCGCCCGCTCATGGGGGCCACGATGAACGAGGATCTGCGGCTCGATGAGGAGGAGGCCATGGCCGAGAGCCCGGCATTGCTGGATCAGGTCGATCTGCCGATGACGGTCTGGGTCGGCGCGGCCGAACGTCCCGCCTTCATCGATCAGGCGCGCTGGCTCGCCGAGCGGCGCGACTGCGAATTGGTCGAGGCACCGGACCGGCACCATTTCGACGTGATCGAGGAGCTGGCCGACCCTGCGGCTCCGCTGGTGGACCGGCTGATGCGCTAGGCGCGTCGCCTCGTTCATCTTTCCGAAAATACGCATCGCTCCACCCGCCACCATGCGCTTCGCATCGGAGCCGGGATTCGCGCGATTGAACAAAGATGAAGGAGGTCAGGGCCCGAACCGCTCCTGCCAGCAGGGTTGCGGGCCGCCCGGGGCGGCGTGGAACACGGCGCGGGCGATGGCGCGGGCAAGGCAGGTCGCCGCGGCATGACCGATCCAGAGCGCGTCGCCGACCGGGTCCGCGAGCGGGCGGGCCCCCGTGGCGGCGGCAAAGACCAGATCGCCGTCGAGCGGCGTGTGCGCGGGCAGAAGCGCCCGGGCGATCCCGTCCTGCGCCGCCACCGCCATGCGGCGGCAACCGGGTTTGTCGAGCGCGGCATCGGTGGCGACGATGGCGATGGTGGTGCTCTCCCCCGCGCGCGCCAGCTTGGTGGGCGGCGGCCCGCCGGGCGGCATCGCGAAACCGCGTCCGCCGAACTCGGCGCCGATCTCCCAGGGCGCGGCCCAGAACTCCGCACCGCCGCCGATCGTGGCCGACCCGACCGGGTTCACCGCCACCAGCGCGCCGACCATGTGGCCGCTTTCCAGCATCAGCGAGGCCGTACCGATGCCACCGCGCAGCGTCGCGGTGGTGGCGCCGTATCCCGCGCCGTGGCTGCCCAGCGCCACATTTTCGCCCGCCGCTTCGAAAGCCGCGCGGCCCAGAGCGGCATAGGGGTTGGCGCTCCAGCCCTTGTCGCCACCATTGCCGAGGTCGAACAGGATCGCGGCGGGGACGATCGGCACGCGCTGCCCCGCCGCCTCGAAGCCGCGCCCGGCGGCGCGCAGCGCCTCGGCCACGCCCGAGGCCGCGTCGAGGCCGAAGGCCGAGCCGCCCGACAGTACTAGCGCATCGACGGCCTGCACCAGCCGGTCCGGCGCGAGCAGATCGGTCTCCCGTGTGCCCGGCGCGCCGCCCATCACATCGACCGAGGCGGTGAAGGGCGCAGCGCCAGTCAGCACCGTGACGCCCGAGCGCAGCGCCGCATCCTGCGACTGGCCGACCAGAAGACCGTCAACATCGGTGATGGCATTGCGCGGACCCGGCCTCATCGCGCCGCGCTCAAGCAGAATTTACCCCGCTTCGTGGCAGGGCCATTCGTACCATGGAGCCTGTCGTGGGACCAAGGTTCTGGCGAAATTGACATATTCCTCCCCCTCGTTCCGATTGCCTCACCCCGGGCGGTGCGCGAACCGGCCTCATTGCGGTTCCGGCCCGTGATGATAGGTTGCCGCGAAACCTTGCGTCAAAGGCTGTCATTGATGATGTCCCATTCTTCCGCGCTGACGCGCCGCCGTCTGCTGACCGGCGCGGCCGCGCTGACCGTGCTTCCCGCCTGCGCCGCGCAGGTCCCGTCCTCCTCCATCGCCACCAGCTCCGAGCAGGAGATCGGTGGCGTGCCGTTGAGCCAGATCGTCGATGGCTACGGGCTGATCGAGGATGCGGGCTACCGCCTGCCGCCGGTGCCGCCGAAATACCTTCAGGGTATGAATCGCCGCGCCTATGTGCCCTATCGGGGCTATGAGCCCGCCGGCACGATCGAGGCCGACCTGCACGCCAAGCTGCTCTACTGGATCGAGCCGGGTGGCATGGCCTGGCGCTTTCCCGTCGGCGTCGGCCGGCAGGGCCTGTCGATGAGCTACGACACCACGATCAAGCGCAAGGAGCAGTGGCCGAGCTGGACCCCGACCCAGAACATGCTGCGCCGCGAGCCGGAGATCTACGGCGAGTACCGCAATGGCGTTCCGGGCGGTCTCGCCAACCCGCTGGGCGCGCGCGCGCTCTACCTCTACCAGGGCAACCGCGACACCTATTACCGGATCCACGGCACCAACGACCTCGCCTCGATCGGCAATTCGGGCTCGGCCGGCTGCATCCGCATGTTCAATCACGACGTGATCTTCCTGTTCCCCAAGGTGCCGCTCGGCACCAAGGTGGTGATCCGCGATTACGAGGATTCGGTCGCGATCGAGGGGGCAGCCGTGGCGAACCGGGGCAGCGAGCTGCCGCCGACCTACGTGCCGCCCGAGGAGCTCTACACGGCCGCCGCCGAGAGCGGCCCGCCGCAGTTCGGCACCGCCACGAACGTCGAGAGCTTCGGCTACTGAGATGTGGTGGGGCCTCGTCCTGCCGGCGCTGGGCCTCGGCCTCGCCGGCTGGGCGGTGCCTTTGCTTCTGGCGCGGGTCTGGCCCGAAGGGGGGGGCCTCTGATCTGGCTCGGGCTGACGGCGACGGTCTTGATGCTGCTCCTGTCGATGGCGCTGTTTCTCGGCCTCTACATGGCGCAGGGCGTGCCTCTGGCCACGCTGGCGCGGCCCGGACCCGGCGCGCTGGCGCTGCACCTGCTTCGGCTCGGCATGGGGGCGGCGCTGATCTGGGGGCCGGTGCTGGTGCTGACCATCGCGAGCTTGCCACGGCGCTGGCGACGCGCGACATGGTAGATCACGGGGCGCGGGGCCGAATGTGCCGGGGCCCGACAGGAGAGGGATGAACGCGATGCGCTGGGTCGGCTGGATCTTTTGGGGGGTGGTGCTGGCGCTCGTCGCCGCGCTGCTGCACTACAACCTGCCGCGTCGCGAGATCGTCCGCATCACCGGCGTCGAGATCAAGCTCGAGCGGATCGATCCGAACTCGGTGTTCTGGGCCGCCTCCGAGAACGTCACCACCACCACCGGGCTCGTGGAGCGCGACGTGCGCTTCATCGACACGGTACGCGCCGATGGCGGCGTCATGGTGTTTCGCAACGAGGACACGGGCGGCGGCTGGCCGCCCTATTTCAAGTTCGACAGCGCCAACCTGCAAGCCGAGGCGCGCAACCTCGTCTCCACAGCCGGCGATCCGCAATGGGTCGCGGTCCGTTATTACGGCTGGCGGCTGCCATTGCTCTCGGTCTACCCGAACGCGCTGTCGGTCCGGCCCGTCGAGGGGCCCGATACCCGGTTGATCCCCTGGTTCAACATCGTCTTCCTGACGGTGCTGCTCGCCGTGGTCTGGGCCGTCGGCGTGCGGCTGCGGCGCTGGTCGCGCCGACATGTCTCGCCATGGCTCGACCGGGGCGACCGACGTGTCGCGATCTGGACCGATGCGATTCGCCGCCGCCGCGATGCCCGCGCGGGACGCCGCGACGACAGCTAGCCGGGTTGCACCACGTCGCGCTGGCGAGCGCGGCGGAAGCGCTGCGGCGTCTCGCCATGCGCCTGGCGGAACAGCTTGTGGAAATGCGACAGGTTCGGGACGCCGCATTCGGCGGCAATCTCGGCAAGGCTGTCGGCGCTCCCCAGGAGCCGCCGCGCCGCGTAATCCATGCGCTGCGCGTTGATCCAGTCCGAGGGCGACATGTCGAGAAAGCGCCGCATCGAGCGGCTGACATGCGGATGCGCCTTGCCCGCGACGCGGGCAAAGCCCGAGGCCCCGTCCTGAAACACCTCCGGCGCGCGCGAGGCGGCGCAGGCGCGCGCCAGCCAGTCGGGGGCGCCGCCGGGCAGCGGCGCGGCCTCCTCGGCCAGCCCGCACAGCAAGGGCAGCAAGAAGGCCTCGGCGCCGAGCCGGTCGCGCCGGCCCCGCTCGAGCCGCAGTGCGGCGCGGTTCAGCTCGGCCATCTGGCGGCTGTCGCGCGACAGCCGCAGCGGCGCCTTGGCGCCGGTCCAGAACAGCCGTCCCGCAAGGTCGGGATACCGCTGTCCGAGTTCTGCGATCAGCTCGGGATGCAGCGTCACCGAGACCAGCAGCGCATCGGCGCCGCGACCCTGCAGCCCGTGCGAATGGCCCGGCGCCACGAAGATCACGTCGCCCTCGACCAGATCCTCGCGCCCCTCGGGCAAATGGTGCCGCACCCGCCCGTTCTGCACCCAGGCCAGTTCGAAGAAGTCGTGCCCGTGCAGCACCGGCCGTCCCGTGCCGAGCATGGCGCGGGTCAGCGCCGCGCAGGCGCCGGGCGGCAGGATGTCCTCATGCGACAGGATCAGCGGAGCGGGTTGCATGACGCCACGTTAGCAGGAGTTTCTGCGGATGCGAAAGGCCGGTTGCGCGCCGCGCGTGACGTGCGCGCGATTTCGCGCTAGGGCATGGCGCGACTGCACAGGGAGCCCCGCCGATGACCGCCTTCGACCGCAATCTCAAGATCGCCCCCTCGATCCTCTCCGCCGATTTCGCCGCCTTCGGCGCCGAGGTGCGCGCCATCGAGGCGCAGGGCGCCGATTGGGTCCATGTCGACGTGATGGACGGGCATTTCGTGCCCAACATCACTTTCGGGCCGCAGCTGGTGCGGGCGATCCGGCCGCATGTGACGACGGTGATGGACGTGCATCTGATGATCGCGCCGGTCGATCCCTATATCGACGCCTTCGCCGATGCGGGCGCCGACATCCTCACCGCCCATGTCGAGGCGGGGCCGCATATCCACCGCACGCTTCAGGCGATCCGCGGCGCCGGGATGAAGGCCGGCGTGGCGCTCAACCCGGGCACGCCGGCCGAGGCGGTGGCGCCGCTTCTCGACGACGTGGATCTGGTGCTGGCGATGACCGTCAACCCGGGCTTCGGCGGGCAGAAATTCCTGCATTCGATGCTCGACAAGATCGCGACCCTGCGCGCGATGATCGGCGACCGCGAGATCCATCTCGAGGTCGATGGCGGCGTCGACACCGCCACCGCGCCGCTGGTGGCGCGGGCAGGTGCCGACGCGCTGGTCGCGGGCTCGGCGGTGTTCCGGGGCGGCTCGGTCGAGACGGCCTCGGTCTATGGTGAGAACATCGCCGCGATTCGCGCCGCGGCGCAGGGCTGAGGCGGCGCGCCATGCGTATTTGACGAAAGACGAAGGGGACGGTCGCGCCATCCCCTTCGTCTTTCTCCCGAATACGCGGATGCCCTCGTTTCCGCTGGCGCGAGGGCGGGGTCGTGCGTCCTCAGTCGCCCGCGCTCATCCTCCGGATCGCCTCGACCCCGCTTTCTCCGAGCGGCACCACCGCGAAGGGCCCGCCGAGGCAGCGCTGCGCCCGGTCGGACGGGTCCGGCGTCTTCGTAGGCGGCAGCAGCCGGTCGGCCCAGTCCTCGGCATTGTCCTGCGGGTGGTAGCCGAGGAACGAGACCTTGTGGTTCGACACCGGCGCGCGGCTGTTGGCCGAGACGCCCCAAGCCACGGTGAAGCCGGTAACCGGCGTCGTCACGGAGGCCTCGACCAGTCGCACCAGATCGCCATGGCTCAGCCATGTGTGCAGCGCCCGGGCGTTCTGCGGCTCGGGCGTGCAGGAAAAGATACGCAGGCAGACCGCCTCGAGACCGCGCTTTTCCCAGAACATCCGGCCCATGTCCTCGGCGAAGCATTTCGACAGGCCGTAGAAGCTGTCGGGCTTGTGCGGCACGTCGGTATCGTGGCCGGCCATCGTCTCCTGCAGCCCAACCGCGTGCACCGAGGAGGCATAGACCACGCGCCGCGCGCCGGCACGATGCGCCGCCTCCCAGACCGTGTAGGCGCCGATGTAGTTCGGGCCGAGCAACTCCTCGAAGGGCCGCTCGTCGGGGATCGCGCCGAAATGCACGACCATCTCGGCGTCCCGCATCAGCGTCTCGATCGCGGGGAGATCGACGAGATCGGCCTGCACGAAGCGCTCGTTCGGCAGGAGCTCGGCCGGAGCCTCGGCGATGTCGGTCGAGAGCAACTCGTCCGCGAGCTTCGAGAGCGGTTCGCGCAGCTTCGAGCCGAGAGCGCCGCAGGCGCCGGTGAGGACGATCTTCTTCATGGGAGTCTCCTTGGTCGTCGGGTCAGATCACCGCCGCTTCGGTGAGCGCCCGGCCCTCGACGAGGCGTGCCACCGAGAGCGGTGCAAGGTCGAGGCTGCGCCAGGCCCCGTGGATGATGTGCTCGGCGATGCCGCGCCCCACCGCCGGGGCCTGTTGCAGCCCGTGGCCGGAAAAGCCGTTGGCGAAGAACAGGTTCGCGACCGCCGGATGCGGGCCCAGCAGCGCGTTCTGATCGAGCGTGTTGTAGGCGTAGTGACCGACCCACGAATTGCGCAGCTTCACCCGCTCGAAGGCGGGGATGCGGGCGGCCAGCGCCGGCCAGACGCGGTCCTCCCAGATCGCGTGGTCCATGGCGAAATCACCGGCGTCGCAGGCGCCGTCCGTCTCGGGCGGGCAGCCCGCCATGTAGAGCGCGCCGTCCGAGCGATAATGGATGCCGCAGGGATCGACGGTCAGCGGCAGCTTGCGCGGCAGCCTGTCTTCGGCCTCGAAGATGAAGGTATAGCGCTTGCGCGGCTCGACCGGGATGGCGATGCCGGCCATCGCTGCCACCCGCGCCGCACGCGGCCCGGCGGCGTTCACGACTTGGCCGCAGGCGACGGCGCTGCCGTCGGACAGCTCGACATGGGTGACGCGATCGCCCTCCAGCCGCAGCCCGGTGGCCTCGGCGCGGATTTCCTCGACGCCCATGCGCCGCGCCCGGCGGCGGAACTCCGAGAACATGGTGCCGCCGTCGAAGCAGCCTTCCTCGCCGGGATTGTGGCTTCCGAGCAGGATGTCGTCCCACGCCATGAAGGGAAAGGCCGTACGCAGCTGCGCCGGTGACAGCAGCCGCGTGCCAGCGCCCATCCGCGCCTGCAGCGCCTGCGCCGCACGCAGCCTGTCGGCCGAGGCCTGATCGGCGGCGAGATAGAGATAACCGAAATCGTCGAGGTGGATGTCGGGCGCGTCCTCGCCCGCGTAATCCCGAAAAGCGCGAATGAACTCCAGCCCGAAGCGGCTGATCGCGACGTTCACCTCGGTACCGAACTGCATGCGGATGCAGGAATTGGTGTGGCTGGTCGAAGCGAACTCGAAGGAGGGATCGCGCTCGACCACGAGGATGCGACCGTCGAATCCCGGATCGCGCGCGAGCCACCATGCCACGGCGCTGCCGATCATCGCGCCGCCGATGATCACCACGTCATATGAGGAATGCGCCGCTGCCATGGGGTGACGCTAGGCCGCTCGGAAGACAAAAGAAAGGGGCCGCTGCGGGCCCCTTTCTCCGAAGCTCGGCGGAGGCCTCAGCCCTTGACCGCCCCCTCCGAGAGTCCCGAGACGAGGTAGCGCTGGGCGATCAGGAACACGATGGTGATCGGCAGGCCCGAGAGGATCGCGGCGGCGGCGAAATCGCCCCAGAGATACTTGAACTCGTTGAGATAGAGCCGCGAGCCGACCGCCAGAGTCATCTGGTCCTCGGAGCGGATCAGCACGCTGGCGATGGGGTAGTCGTTGATCACGCCGATGAAGCTCAGCACGAAGACCACCGCCATGATCGGCACCGCAAGCGGCAGGAAGATGTAGCGGAAGGTCTGCCACGCGCTCGCGCCGTCGATCTCGGCGGCCTTGTCGAGCGCGGTGTCGACGCTGTCGAAATAGCCCTTGATGGTCCAGATATGCAGCGTGATCTGGCTCAGATAGACGAGGATCAGCGCGAGGTGGCTGTTGATCCCGAGCGCGGGCGTCACCTCGCCCAGCGCGTCGAAGATCGCGAAGATCGCCACCAGCGCCAGCGTCGTCGGGAACATCTGGATCAGGAACAGCCCGTCGAGCAGGCCCTGCTTGCCACGGATGCGGATCCGGCTGAAGGCATAGGCCGAGATGGTCGAGAGCGCGAGCACGCCCGCGGAGGCGATCAGCCCGATCTTGATCGAGTTCCACATCCACAGGAGCACCGGGTAGGGCGGCGCGACCACCGTGCCGTCGGCGCGGGTGTAGTCGAGCCCGAAGGCGAGGTACCAGTGCTCCAACGTCGGGTTCTCGGGCCAGAGCGATCCGGTGGCAAAGTTGCCCTCCCGGAAGCTGATCGAGACGATCATGAAGAATGGGAACAGGATCAGCGCCAGAAAGATCAGCATGAAGCCATGCGCGGCGATCTTCTTGATCCTCAGGTCGCGCGGGCGTTCGACGATCATCGGCCGGACCTCTTGGCTGCGGCGCGGCGCATGGCCACGAAGTTGGCATATGAGATGGCGGCCACGACGAGGAAGATCAGCAGCGTGATCGCCCCCGCGAGGCCGAATTGCTGGCCCGAATCCTGAAAGGCGAGGCGGTAGGTGAAACTCGCGAGAATGTCGGTCTCGCCCGCCGGGATCACCGTGCCGGGGATGTCGGGCCCGCCGCGCGTCAGCAGCAGGATCAGTACGAGGTTGTTGAAGTTGAAGGCGAAGGCCGCGATCAGCAGCGGCAGGAAGGGCGGGATGATCTGCGGAAGGGTGATGGTGAAGAACACCCGCAGGCTGGATGCCCCTTCGAGGGCGGCGGCCTTCTTGTGGTCCTGCGGCACCGCCTGCAGGAAGCCCATGGCGAGCAGCATCATGTAGGGATAGCCGAGCCAGATATTGACGAAGAGGATCATCACCCGGGCGAGATTGCCGTCGGTGAACCAGTCGGGGCGGATGCCGAACAGCGCCTCGAGGATCAGGTTGATCTCTCCGAAATTCTGGTTGAACAGCCCGCGAAACACGAGGATCGAGATGAAGCCCGGCACCGCGTAGGGCAGGATCAGCAGGATCCGGTACAGCGTCTTGAAACGCAGATGCTCCCACTGGAGGATCACCGCCAGCAACAGCCCCACGGCGAAGACGCCCGCCACCGACAGCGCCGCGAAGGCGAAGGTCCAGGCGAAGATCGAGAGCATCGGGCCGCGTACGCCCTTGGATTCGAGGATGCGCTGAAAATTGTCGAAGCCGACGCCCACGCGCCAGCCCGGCGGCACCGGCTCGCCATCCGGCGTCTCGAAGAAACCGGTGTCGTGATTAGCGGTGAGGACGAGCCCGTCCGAGCTGCGGGTCAGCATGTCCTCGCCGCTGCGCACGAAGTCGGGCGTGACGCTGGCGAAGGTCCTGAGCCCGGCATTGCGCAGGTCGATCTCGTCGGGGGTGGTCAGCGTCAGGCTCTGCAGACCCGCGCGCAGCTTGATCGCTTCTCGGGGGCTGAGCAGGTCGAGCGGCGGCTCGGCAGGCGCAAGCGTCACCGCCTCCTCCTCGACCGCCAGCGTCACCGGCTCGGAGAGGAGCCCGCTTTCGGGCAGCCAGATGCGGTAGCCGTCGCCATCGCGGGCCACCGTGAAAGGCTGTTCGGTCTCGGGATCAACCGTGCCGCGCGAGGTCAGCACCTCGATCGTCCGCTCGTAGGACAGCAGGTTGAACGAGGAGTAGTTCGTGAAGCCGAGCCAGATCGTATAGGCGACCGGGAAGGCGATGAAGACCAGCACCGCCGCGACGCCGGGGAAGATGAAACGCGCGCCGTAGAAGCGGTTGGCACCGAAGATCACCACGAATCCAGTGGCCACCGCGAGCAGGATCGCGCCGAAGAGCGGCTGCGCGATCTGGTAGAGGAAGAAGGCGCCGTAGAGCATCGCCACGCCCAGCACCGCCACGACGGCCAGGCGCAGCCAAGGCCAGGTTTCGATATGCGTCTCGGACGGGCCGGGGCCCGCATCGGCGATGGTCATGTCGGTGATCCCTCCCGGAGCACGCCGCGTCCTTGGCCCTTGGGCTGCCCCGGCGGCGACGGGGCAGGGGGCCGGGGCGACGATGCCGCCCCGGGCTTGGCGCTTATTCGCCCTTGATCCGGGCGGCGGCGTCGTCGAGCGCCGCCTGCGGCTCCTGCGCGCCGTTGGTGATATTGGTCAGCGCCGGCTGCATCGCGGCCCAGAACGCGCCCATCTCGGGGTTCGAGGGCATCGGGATGCCGTCCTTGGCGACGTCGAGCATGGCGCTCACCTTCTCGTCGTCCTGCGCCGCGGCGGCCGACTGGTCGGCCAGCGCACCCAGCGCACCGCTCTCGTTCCAGACGCTCAGCCCCTCGTCGGTGAGCAGGTAGCTTTCGATGAACTCCTGCGCGAGGTCGAGATTGGGCGAGGCGGCGTTCAGGGCCAGCGCCTGCACCCCAAGGAAGGGCGGGGCCAGCTCGCCATCGACCTTGGGCAGCGGCGCCACGCCGAAATCGATGCCCGATCCGGCGAGGTTGGCCCAGGCCCACGGCCCGTTGATGACCATGGCGACCTCGCCATTGTTCATCGCGCCTTCCATGACGCCGTAATCGACGCCCTTGGGCATGACGCCGTCCTCGATCAGCGAGGCCAGCACCTCGGCGCCCTCGACCGCGCCCTCGGTGTTCACGCCCGAGGTCGCACCGTCATAGGAGCCTTCGACCTTCTGGAAGGCGAAGCCGCCGTTGGCCGCGAGCATCGGGAAGGTGAAATAGGTGTTGTTGTAGTCCCACAGGATCGGCGCCACGCCCTCGGGCAGCTCCATCGCCGCAATCTCCGAGAAATCGGCGGGCGGGGTGTCGACGTATTCCTTGTTGTAGATCAGGTGCGCGGCCTCGACCGCGACCGGGTAGCCCCATGTGGCGCCGTCGAAGGTCACGGCCTCCATCGCGGCGGGCAGGATGCCGTCGGTGAAATCGGCGCCGGGGGTCACGGGGGCGATGATGCCGCCCGTGGCCCATTCGCCGAGACGGTCATGCGCGTGCATCACGATGTCCGGCCCGTCACCGGTGGCGGCGGCCTGCTGGAACTTCTCGGGCAGCGGCTCGACCACGGCCACCTCGACCGGCACGCCGAACTCCTCCTCGAAGGTCTTGCCGATCTCGCGCAGCGCGTCGGGGGCGCGGTTGTCGCCGGTCCAGATCAGCAGCTTGCCATCCTCGAAGGCCAGCGCCGGCGCGGCCGACAGCATCAACAGCGCCACGGCGCCGAGGGTCTTGGTCTTGGTCATGTCATCCTCCCAGATCGTCCCGCCGCCGGGTCCTCCCCACGGCGCGATTCGCGGCACGATAGCAAAGCGGCCGGTTTTCTCAAACCGCTTTGAGGCTGACGGCGGGACACCGAGCTTTTCGTTGCAATTGCGGGGGCGCGAGGCATAGATTGCCGCTGCAAGCGCTTTGAACGGCCGGGGGAGGGGTCGCGGCATGGCGACTCTCAAGGACATCTCCACCGAGCTCGGTCTCTCGGTCGCCACGGTGAGCCGGGCGCTCAACGGCTTTCCGGAGGTCGGCGCCCGGACCCGGGCCCGGGTGCAGGAGGCGGCGACGCGGCTGGGCTACCGGCCCAACCGCTCGGCGCAGCGGCTGGCGACCGGCCGCTCGGGCGTGGTCGGCATGATCGTCAAGCTGCGCGCCGACATGTCGGCCGACCAGACCTTCTTCGACGTGCTGACCACGCTGACTGCCGAGTTGGCGGCGCGCGATCTCGACCTCGTGCTCTCGGTCGATCAGGGCAACGACCCGGTCGCGCCCTACGAGCGGATGCTGGAGCGCGACCTGCTCGACGGCTTCGTGCTGAACGCGCCGGTGCCGAACGATCCGCGGCCGGGCTTTCTGCGTGCGCGCGGCGTGCCCTTCGTGATGCACGGCCAGGCCCATGCCGCGCCGGATTACGCCTTCTTCGGCATCGACAATCGCGCCGTCTGCGCCGACGCGGTCGAGCTGCTTGCCAGCCTCGGCCATGCCCGGATTGCGCTGATCAACGGCGAGGCGCGCTTCGCCTTTGCCGAGGATCGCGAGCAGGGATTTCGTGCCGCCATGGCGGTGGAGGGGCTGGCGGTGCCCGATGGCTTCGTCGCGGGTGGCGCGCCGACCGAGAGCACCGGCTACACGCAGGCGCTGGCGTGGCTCTCGGGACGAGCCGGGCCGCGGCCCACCGCGATTCTCTGCGCCACCACCCCGGTGGCACAGGGCGTGCTGCGCGCGGCGCGCGATCTCGGGCTTTCGATGCCGGGGGACCTTTCGGTCATCGCGCATGACGACGCGCTGCCCGGCATCCGGCCCGCGCATTTCAACCCGGCCCTGACCGTGACCCACGCGCCGCTGCGCGACGCCTGCGCACCGCTGGCGCAGATGCTCGTCGACCATCTGAACGGCGCGCCGCCCGCGCGCCTGCAAACCGTGAACCGGGCCGGGCTGATCGTCCGGGCCTCGACCGGCCCCGTCCCGAAGGGAGAGGAGAGACCATGGCAGACCCCGTGACCAGCGCGCTGCGCGCCGACCGGCTCAAGAAGAGCTATGGCGGCGTCGAGGTGCTGCATTCGATCGATATCGACATGAAGCCGGGCGAATTCCTCGTCCTCGTCGGCCCGTCCGGCTGCGGCAAGTCCACGCTGCTCAACTGCATCGCCGGGCTCGAGGAGATCTCGGGCGGCGCGCTTGAGATCGGGGGGCGCGACGTGACGCACGAGCCGCCAAAGGACCGCGACATCGCCATGGTGTTCCAGTCCTACGCGCTCTACCCGACGATGAACGTGGCCGAGAACATCGGCTTCGGCATGAAGGTGCGCAAGGTCCCCAAGGCCGAGGCGCAGCGCAAGATCGAGGAGGTCGCGAAGCTCCTGCGGATCGACCACCTGCTCGACCGCAAGCCTTCCCAGCTCTCGGGTGGCCAGCGCCAGCGCGTCGCGATGGGCCGGGCGCTGGTGCGCGATCCCAAGCTGTTTCTGTTCGACGAGCCGCTGTCGAACCTCGATGCCAAGCTGCGCGTCGAGATGCGCGCCGAGATCAAGCGCATCCACAAGACCACCCATGCCTCGATCGTCTATGTCACCCACGACCAGATCGAGGCGATGACGCTGGCCAGCCGGATCGTCGTGCTCAAGGGCGGTGTGGTGCAGCAGATCGGCACGCCGCAGGAGATCTACGACACGCCCGCCAATACCTTCGTCGCGGATTTCATGGGCTCGCCACCGATGAACCTCGTACCCGCCCGCGTCACAGAAACCGGCCTCGACATCGACGGCACCCCGCTCGCCATGGGGCCGGGTTGGCGCGCGGCCGATCTGCCGGCGCGGGTGACGCTCGGCATCCGGCCCGAGCATCTGAGCCGGGCCACCGGCACCCCCGACCTCGTGGTCGCGCCGAAGATGATCGAGAACACCGGCGCCGAGGCCTATGTCAATTTCGTGCTCGGTGGCGAAACCATCACCGCGCGGCTGCCGGGCCGGATCCCCGAGGACGCCACCGACCATGTCGATCTCGCGGTGGCGCGAGAGGGGCTGTGCCTGTTCGACATCGAGACCGGCACCCGGATCGAGCGGGCGCCGGCGCTCAGTGCAGCCGTCGCCGGCTGATCCCGGCGCGGCGCAGGCCGAGGCCCAGCGCCTCGGCCAGATGGGCGGCCTCCGCCGCGGCCTCCGGCCGCAGGAACGCCATGGCGAGCATCATCGCCTCTTCCCGCGCGGCTTCGGAGCCATGGCCGATCAGCCGCGCGAACCAGGCTTCATCGGCACCGAGACAGGCGCAGTCGGCGGCGTGGCGCATCAGCGGCCGACGTCCCGTCGTGGCGCAGAGCCGCGCCAGCGCGTCGAGCGCGCGCGCCGCCGCACCGGCCGAGCCGGGGTCGAGATCGGGGGCGAGCCGGGCGGCCACGGCCTCGAAGCCGGCATCGCACCACAGCCTGAGCAGCCGCACGGCGCGCGCCTCGACCGCGCCGAGATCGTCGAGACGCCCCACCGGCGCACCGCCGATGGGACTGCGGGGACGGGAATCGTCGGAAGGAAAATCTTGGGGAAAGTCGCGGGGCATGACGGGCCTCGATGGTCCTGAACGCGTCCGGCTTGCGACGGCTGGTCCGTCGTGGCTGAGCCATACCTGACAATAAATGTCGTGTATGTCAATCACCCCTTCAGCAGCCGCAGCCCCTGGGTCACATCGGTCCGCACCGCCAGCCGCAGTCCCGGCTCGTCCCCGGCCCTGAGCGCCGCGAGGATCAGCTTGTGATGATAGGGCGGCTCGGTGCGGCGCAGTCGCCCGTAAAGCGCCCGCATGGTGGGGCCGAGCTGCAGCCAGACGGTCTCGGTCATGGCGAGGATCGCGGGCGACTGGGCCCGCAGGTAGAGCGTGCGGTGAAATTCGAGATTCATGCGGATATAGCCGGTGGCGTCGTGCCGGGCGACCATCTGGCTGACCCCGGCATTGATCGCTTCGAGCCGGTCGATCAGCGCGAAATGCGCCCGTGGCAGCGCCCGCGAGGCCAGTTCCGGCTCGAGCATGGCGCGCAGCGCTGCCAGTTCCTCGATCCGCTCGTTGGTGAGTGCCGGCGTCGCGACGCGGCCCGAGGAGGAGAGCGACAGCGCGCCCTCGGCCACCAGCCGCCGCACCGCTTCGCGGGCGGGGGTCATCGACACCTCGAACAGCTTGCCGATGCCGCGCAGCGTCAGCGATTCACCGGGGGCGATCTCGCCATGCATGATGCGGGTTCTGAGCGAGCGATACACCCGGTCATGCGCCGCCCCGGCGGGGTCGGGGGCGCGGGGGGTGGCGACGGCGGGCGGGATCACGCGGTGGCTCCGGCGGGGGCGGTGAAATCGATCCGCTGCAGCGCGTCGCCATGCAGACGCAGCCAGTCGCGCGCGGCGCGATGCTGCGGGAACAGCTGCTCGCACACCGCCCAGAAGGCGGGCGAGTGGTTCATCTCGGCCAGATGCGCGACCTCGTGGGCGGCGACGTAGTCGCCGATCTCGGGCGGCGCCATGACCAGCCGCCAGGACAGCATGATGTCGCCCTTCGAGCTGCACGATCCCCAGCGCGAGCGGGTGTCGCGAAAGCTCAGCCGCCCGGTACGGCGGCCCAGCGCGGCGGCGTGGCGGTCCACGGCGGCCGAAAGGCGATCGCGGGCGCGGGCCTTGAGGAAGGCCATCGCCCGCGCCGGGGCGCGCGCCGCGTCATCGGGCAGGAGCAGCACCCGCCCCTCGAGCCGTGGGCTGCGCAGGGCGGCGGGCCGCAGCGCGATTTCCTCGCCCAGATAGGGCAGCGAGCCGCCCAGCCGCACCGCGCGTGGCGGCGCCACCCGTTCGAGATGACCGCGCACCCAGGCCTCGCGTTCGCGCAGGAAGGCCAGCGCCTCGCGCTCGGGCGTGCGGCGGGGCAGCGTCAGCGTCACCCGCCCGTCGCGATGCGAGACCCGAAGCGTGATTCGCCCCGCCCGATCCGAGCGGCGCAGCGCCACCGTTAGGGGCGGGTTGCCCGGCAGCACGTGTTCACCCATATCCCGCTTGCCTCCCTCCGCCCAAAGGCTTTGACAGCCTGCCGCGCTTATGGCAGGGGAGCGCGATCCGCCGCAAGGCCGAGGCGCGTTTCGCGCCCGGGCCGGCGCGCCCGCCGATCATCGTCGCACGGAACTGGAAGGACAGCCCATGCCGAAGGAAGAATGGGGAACCAAGCGCATCTGCCCGACCACGGGCAAGCGCTTCTATGACCTGAACGCAAACCCGATCATCAGCCCCTATACCGGGCAGGTGGTCACGCTCGACACCGGCAAGCACCGCACCATGGTGGCGGATGCCGAGGACGCGCAGACCAAGAAGATGAAGAAGTCCTCGGAGGATGACGAGGAGCTGCTGCTCGACGACGACGACAGCGACGATGACGACGTCGATCTGGGCGATGACGTGCTCGATGATGACGACGACAGCGATGACGTGTCGCTCGACGAGCTGGCCGATGTTCCGGCCGAGGACGACGAGTAAGATTTTTCGGCCCGGGCGCGTGTTTTCCGCTTGCACCCGCCCGGCGCCACCCTTAGAGAGCGGCACACGGGCAGCGACGCTGACCGACACGGCGGAAACGCCGGACATGATGGGGCCTTAGCTCAGCTGGGAGAGCGCTTGCATGGCATGCAAGAGGTCAGGGGTTCGATCCCCCTAGGCTCCACCATCATCCTCCAGACGCCTTTATATTAGCTATGCGGATCGAACCTGATCCGAACATGCTTCATTTGCCCTGAGCGGTCCCGACGGGCCCTCGAGCGTGCAAACGGCCTATCTCCGCTTCTTCGTAGTGCCGCCCGGCAGGATAATCACACGTTCCGCGCCGCGTGCGTCCGCCCCGGTCTGCCGTAAGCCCATGACCGCGGGTTCGGGGGCTGCCACCCCATACGCAGGCCGTCCCGTTGCGCTTTTACAACCATCAGGCATGTTTTCGCGGCCGGGGGGCATAGCCGCTAAGTGGTACTTGTTCGGCAAAGTTCGGCTAGGTCGAACGGCGTTTCGCGGCGCGAAACCGCCTTTTCTCCCCCGTACCGCCTCACCGGCTTCGCAATTCGCATGATCCTGCATAGGGCAACCGGCGCAAACCGGTACCGATCAAGGATCACCACTACACATGTCTATCGCGAACGACCTCGAACGGCAGATGCTGTCGCTGATCAACGAAGAGCGGAGCACGCTCGGTCTCAGCTCCCTCAAGCTCGAACTCAACCTGAACGACTCGAGCGAGGATCACAGCAATTGGATGCTGCAGAGCGATACCTTCTCCCATACCGGCCAGGGCGGCTCGAGCGCGACCGACCGCATGCGCGCCGCCGATTTCGACTTCTCCGGAAGCTGGGCCTCGGGCGAGAACCTCGCCTGGCAGTCCGAGCGCGGCGCCTCCGGGCTCTCCGATGACGTGGTCGATCTGCACGAATCGCTGATGAACAGCCCGGGCCACCGCGCCAACATCCTGAACCCCGACTTCGAATATGTCGGCATCGGGATCGAGCGCGGCGATTTCAAGGGTTGGGATGGTGTCATGGTCACCCAGAACTTTGCCCGCACCGGCGGACAGGTTGATCTGGATAATGGCGCTTCGACGACACCCTCGGACACCTCGGCGCCCCAGAACACGCCGGTCGCTCAGGACACCGCACCGGTCGTTACCGTGGACGATGTGACGCTCGGCAAGGCGAAGGGCGGCTATCGGACCCGTCTCGACAAGCATCTCGAGGTTGCCGACACCGATGGCGACGCGATCAAGTGGTTCGAACTGCGCGACACCGCGGGGCGCGACAACTTCATCTTCAAGGGCCAGGGCCGGATCGATGCCGATGACGGGGTTCGGATCGCCGCCGACGATCTCGACATGATCCGGCTGCGGGTCAATCGCCGTCTCGGCGAGACAGAACTCGAGGTGCGGGCCTCCGACGGGCAGGACTCCGGCGAGTGGGAGGTTTTCACCCTCACCACGCTGAGCGCCGAGGACTGGCTCGCCTGATCGAGGCTGCGCCCAGCTCGGAGAACTTCGACGGCCGCCTCCGGGCGGCCGTCTCTCGTTTTGCGGCAGCCGTGGCGATCAGGCGTGGATCGCGCCGTCGCCCAGTGCCAGCGCCGCCTCGCGCACGCCCTCGCTATAGGTGGGGTGGGCGTGGCAGGTGCGGGCCAGATCCTCGGCGGCGGCGCCGAACTCCATCGCCACGCAAACCTCGTGGATCAGGTCGCCGGCCATCGGGCCGATGATATGCGCGCCGAGGATCCGGTCGGTCTTTTTGTCGGCGAGGATCTTCACGAAGCCCTCGGCCGAGAAGTTGGCCTTTGCCCGCGCGTTGCCGAGGAACGGGAACTTGCCGACCTTGTAGCCGCGGCCTTCCTCCTTGAGCTGCTCCTCGGTCTTGCCGACGGTCGCCACCTCGGGGTGGGTGTAGACGACGCCGGGGATCACCTCGTAATTCACGTGGCCCTTCTGGCCCGCGAGGATCTCGGCGATCGCCACGCCCTCATCCTCGGCCTTGTGCGCGAGCATCAGCCCGGGCACCGCGTCGCCGATCGCATAGACGCCGTCGACGCTGGTCTTGAAATGATCGTCGATCTTGATCTGACCGCGATCGGTCATCTCGACGCCGAGCTCTTCGAGACCCAGCCCTTCGACATAGGGCTTGCGACCGGTGGCCACGAGCACGCAATCGGCCGTCAGGCTTTCCTCGCTGTCGTCCTTGCGGCTCTTCCAGGTCACGGTGGCCTTCTCGCCCTCGACCGCGACACCCTGGACCGCCGAACCCAACACGAACTTCAGCCCCTGCTTGGTCAGGATCTTCTGGAAGTTGCGAGCGACTTCGGCATCCATGCCCGGCGTGATCGCGTCGAGATACTCGACCACGGTGACCTCGCTGCCGAGACGGCGATAGACCGAGCCCAGCTCCAGCCCGATCACGCCGGCGCCGATCACCACCATCTTCTCGGGGATGCGGCCCAGCTCCAGCGCGCCGGTCGAGGTCACGACGACCTTCTCGTCGATCTCGACATTGGGGATCGAGGAGGGGACGGAGCCCGAGGCGATGACGATGTGCTTGGCCTCGTGGGTCTCGTCGCCGACCTTGACCTTGCCCGCCTCGGGGATCGAGCCCCAGCCCTTGAGCCAGTCGATCTTGTTCTTCTTGAACAGGAATTCGATGCCGCCAGTGTTCTGGCCGACGCTGTCGCGCTTGTAGGCGAGCATCTGGTCCCAATCCACCGTCGGCGTCTCGGCCTTCAGGCCCATCTTGGCGAAGTTGTGCTCGGCCTCGTGCAGCGCGTGGGTGGCGTGCAGCAGCGCCTTGGAGGGGATGCAACCCACGTTGAGGCAGGTGCCGCCCAGCGTCTCGCGCCCCTCGACCACCGCGGTCTTGAGGCCGAGCTGGGCCGCCTTGATGGCGCAGACATAGCCGCCGGGGCCGGCGCCGATGACGATGAGATCGTAGGATGCCATGGAAAACTCCTGTGGGGTGTCAGACGAGGGCGAGGCCGATCATCGCGATGGTGGCGCAGAACCCCACCAGCCAGATCAGCGACCGCCAGGGCCGGAGCCCGAAATAATAGGCGGGGACGTAGAGCACCCGCGCCGCGAGATAGGTCCAGGCCAGCAGGCCCGACAGACCAGTGGTCTTGTCGCCGAGGATCAGCACGACGACGGCGAGGGTGAACAGGATCAACCCCTCGAAATGGTTGTTCAGCGCCCGATAGAGCCGCCCGGTGCGCGGGCTGGCCAAGGCTTCGAGCGGCGCGCCGAGCCGCTGCGGATCGCGCGGCCCGAGCGTGCGGCCAAAGCCCAGCTCGCGGTTGGCGCGCACCGACAGCCAGACATATTGCCCGGCCTGCAGCAGCCCGGCCAAGGCCAGAACCTGAAGCTCGGGGGCCGTCATCGCGGCCCCAGCGACGTTAGAGGGCGGCGGCGTAGAGATAGAGCGTCGCGAAGAAGCCCAGACCCCAGACGGCGGTGCGCGCCCAGGGAATGCCGGCCGGGTAGAGCAGCGCATAGGCCAGCCGTGCGATCAGGAAGACCTGCGCCGCCAGCAGCGTGCCGCCGCCAAAGCCCTCGCGCACCGCCAGGATCAGCACGGCGGGCGCGAAGAGCGTCATCGCGGTGACCGAGTTGGCGACGCAGCGCTCCATCCGCCCGGCCACGCCGGTCAGCCGGGGCATGTCGTCGCGCGGTCGCGCCAGCATCGGCAGGCCGACCTGCGATATGGCGTAGAGCACCTGCACGAGGATCAGCGCGAGCACCAGAAGCCCGTAGATTGCCAAGATATTGAGTTCGCTGGACATGAAACCCCTCCCACAACCGATCTGCACGCGGCGAGTGTAACACGATCGCGTGCGGCAAGTGCTCGGAAGAGGCAGGGGCCATGTCAGGCGGTCTCGAGAAAGGTGCAGGTCATCGCGCCGCCAAAGCCCTGCTCCTTGGCGATCCACGCCTCGGCGCGCTTGCGGTCGTTGACCTCGAACAGCACCAGCACGGTGGAGCCGTGATCGGCGTCGCGCCAGATCTGCAGCTGGCTCAGGCCGGCCTGCATCCGCTCTTCGTAATCATCGTCGAAGGCGGCCTTCCATGAGGCGAAATCGGGGGTGTCGATCTGACAGAGCATCTGCATGGCACGGGCCTTCGTTGTAGAATGGGGCCGGGCTCAACGCCCGGCCCCCTCACATGTTCACAGATCCATCAACAGCCGGCGCGGATCCTCGAGCGCTTCCTTGACGCGCACGAGGAAGGTCACGGCGCCCTTGCCGTCGACGATGCGGTGATCGTAGCTCAGCGCCAGATACATCATCGGCCGGATCTCGACCTTGCCGTTGATCGCCATCGGGCGGTCCTGGATCTTGTGCATGCCGAGGATGCCCGACTGCGGCGGGTTCAGGATCGGCGAGGACATCAGCGAGCCGTAGACGCCACCGTTGGAGATGGTGAAGGAACCGCCCTGCATGTCGGCCATGCTGAGCTTGCCGTCGCGCGCCTTCACGCCCATCTCGGCGATCGACTTCTCGATCTCGGCAAAGCCCATGCTGTCGGCGTTGCGGATCACCGGCACCACGAGGCCGGTGGGGGTGCCCACCGCGATGCCCATGTGGACGTAGTTCTTGTAGACCACGTGATCGCCGTCGATCTCGGCGTTGACGTCCGGGACCTCCTTGAGCGCGTGCACGCAGGCCTTGGTGAAGAAGGACATGAAGCCGAGCTTCACGCCGTGCTTCTTCTCGAACAGCGCCTTGTACTCGTTGCGCAGCTCCATCACCGCGGTCATGTCCACCTCGTTGTAGGTGGTCAGCATCGCGGCGGTGTTCTGCGCCTCCTTGAGGCGGCGGGCGATGGTCTGGCGCAGACGGGTCATCTTGACCCGCTCCTCGCGGTCGGCGTCGTCCGACGACACCGGGCCGCGCGCGGCGGGTTTGGAGGTTTCGGCGGGCTTGGGCGCGTTGAGCGCCTTCAGCACGTCTTCCTTCATCACCCGGCCATCCTTGCCGGTGCCCTTGACGTCGCCTTCCTTGAGGTCGTTCTCGGCCATCAGCTTCTTGGCCGAGGGCGCGTCCTCGGTGTCACCCTTGGCTTCGCCCTTCTCCGCGGGCTCGCCCTTGGGGTCGCCCGAGACATTGGTCGCCGCCTGCTGCTCCTTGGGGCCATCCTCGGCCGGCGCCTCGGGCTCGGACTTGGCGGGCGCGTCGCCCTCGCTCACCTGGGCGAGCAGCGCGTCGACGCCGACGGTGTCGCCTTCGGCCGCGACGATCTCCGACAGCGTGCCGGCGACGGGCGAGGGCACCTCGACCGTGACCTTGTCGGTTTCCAGCTCGCACAGCATCTCGTCCACCGCGACGGCGTCGCCCGGCTTCTTGAACCAGGTGGCGACGGTCGCCTCGGTGACGCTTTCGCCCAGGGTGGGGACGCGGACTTCGGTGCTCATTCTCAGTTTCCTTCGATGCTCAGCGCTTCGTTCACCAGCGCTTGCTGTTGGGTCTTGTGCTGGCTGGCGAGGCCGGTCGCGGGCGAGGCGCTCGCATGGCGGCCGACATAGGTGGGGCGCTTATGCGCGGCGTCGATCCGGCTCAGCACCCATTCGATGTTGGGCTCGATGAAGTTCCAGGCGCCCTGGTTCTTGGGCTCTTCCTGGCACCAGACCATCTCGGCGCCCTTGAACCGCTCCAGCTCCTTCACGAGGCTCAACGCCGGGAAGGGATAGAACTGCTCGATCCGCATCAGGTAGACATCGTCCAGCCCGCGCGCGTCGCGCTCTTCCAGAAGGTCGTAATAGACCTTGCCCGAGCACATTACGACGCGCTTGATCTCGCTGTCGGGCTTGAGCTGGGTGTCGCTGTGGCCCTTCTCGGCGTCGTCCCACAGCACGCGGTGGAAGGACGAACCGGTGGTGAAATCCTCCGCGTCCGAGATCGCCATCTTGTGGCGCAGCAGCGATTTCGGCGTCATCAGCACCAGCGGCTTGCGGAAGGTGCGGTGCAGCTGCCGGCGCAGGATGTGGAAGTAGTTCGCCGGGGTCGAGCAGTTGGCGACGATCCAGTTGTCCTGGCCGCACATCTGCAGGAACCGCTCGAGCCGCGCCGAGGAGTGCTCGGGGCCCTGGCCCTCGTAGCCATGCGGCAGCAGCATCACGAGGCCCGACATGCGCAGCCACTTCGATTCACCCGAGGAGATGAACTGGTCGAACATGATCTGCGCGCCGTTGGCGAAATCGCCGAACTGCGCTTCCCACATCACCAGCGCGTTGGGCTCGGCCAGCGTGTAGCCGTATTCGAAACCCAGCACCGCGTATTCGGAGAGCATCGAGTCGATGACCTCGTAACGCGCCTGTCCGTCGCGGATGTTGTTGAGCGGGTAGTAGCGCTCCTCGTTCTCCTGGTTGATGAAGGCCGAGTGGCGCTGCGAGAAGGTGCCGCGGGTGCTGTCCTGGCCCGAGAGCCGGACCGGGTAGCCCTCGGTCAGCAGCGAGCCGAAGGCCAGCGCCTCGGCCGTGGCCCAGTCGAAGCCCTTGCCGGTCTCGAACATCTGCCCCTTGGCGTCGAGCAGGCGCGAGACGGTGCGGTGCAACGGGAAGCCCTCGGGCGCGCGGGTGATGGCGCGGCCGATCTCGGTCATCGTCTTCTCGTCGATCGCGGTCTGGCCGCGCTGGTAGCTTTCGTGGTCGCGCCGGTCGAGATGGCTCCAGCGCCCGTCGAGCCAGTCGGCCTTGTTCGGGCGGTAGGTCTTGCCGGCCTCGAACTCCTCGCCCAGCATCGCCTGGAACTGCGCCTTCATGTCCTCGATCTCGCCCTCGGGGATCAGCCCGTCGCGGACGAGCCGCTCGGTATAGAGCGTGAGCGTGGTCTTCTGGTTCTTGATCTTCTTGTACATCACCGGGTTGGTGAACATGGGCTCGTCGCCCTCGTTGTGACCGAAGCGGCGGTAGCAGAAGATGTCGATGACGACGTCCTTGTGGAACTTCTGCCGGAACTCGGTCGCCACCTTGGCGGCGTGCACCACGGCCTCCGGGTCGTCGCCGTTGACGTGGAAGATCGGCGCCTCGACCATCAGCGCAATGTCGGTGGGGTAGGGCGAGGAGCGCGAGAAATGCGGCGCGGTGGTGAAGCCGATCTGGTTGTTCACGACGATGTGGATCGTGCCGCCGGTGCGGTGACCGACGAGGCCCGACAGGCCGAAGCCCTCGGCCACGACGCCCTGTCCCGCGAAGGCCGCGTCGCCATGCAGCAGGATCGGGATCACCTGGGTGCGGTCGGTGTCGCCGAGCTGGCTCTGCTTGGCGCGCGCTTTGCCGAGCACCACCGGGTTCACCGCTTCGAGGTGGGAGGGGTTCGCGGTCAGCGACAGGTGCACCTTGTTGCCGTCGAACTCGCGGTCCGAGGAGGCGCCGAGGTGGTACTTCACGTCGCCCGATCCATCGACCTCCTCGGGCTTGAAGCTGCCGCCCTGGAATTCGTGGAAGATCGCCCGGTAGGGTTTCTGCATGACGTTGGCGAGCACCGAGAGGCGACCGCGATGCGGCATGCCGATCACGATGTCCTTCACGCCGAGCTGGCCGCCGCGCTTGATGATCTGCTCCATCGCCGGGATCAGCGCCTCGCCGCCGTCGAGGCCGAAGCGCTTGGTGCCCATGTACTTGACATGCAGGAATTTCTCGAAGCCCTCGGCCTCGACCAGCTTGTTCAGGATCGCCTTGCGGCCTTCCTTGGTGAACTGGATCTCCTTGCCGTAGCCCTCGATCCGCTCCTTGAGCCAAGCCGACTGCTCGGGATCGGAGATGTGCATGTATTGCAGCGCGAAGGTGCCGCAATAGGTGCGCTTCACCAGCGCCAGGATCTCGTTCATCGTCGCGATCTCGAGGCCGAGCACGTTGTCGATGAAGATCGGCCGGTCCATGTCGGCCTTGGTGAAACCGTAATTCGCGGGGTCCAGCTCGGGATGCGGCGTCTGCTCGCGCAGGCCCAGCGGATCGAGATCGGCGGCGAGATGGCCGCGGATCCGGTAGGCGCGGATGATCATCAGCGCACGGATGCTGTCGAGCACGGCGGCGCGCAGCTGCTGCTCGGACAGGCCCACGCCCTTCTCGGCGGCCTTGGCGGCAATCTTGTCGCGCGCGCCCTTGGCTTCGGCAGGCGCGGCCCACTGCCCGTCGAGCGCGGCCGTCAGGTCGTCATTGGGCTGCATCGGCCAATCGGCGCGGGCCCAGGACGGGCCGGCGGCCTCGGCGCGGGCATCCGAGCCGCTGTCGCCGAGGCTGCGGAAGAACTCCTGCCAGGCCTCGTCGACGCTCGACGGGTTCTCGGCATAGCGCGCGTGAAGCTGTTCGATGTAGTCGGCGTTCGTGCCCTGCAGGAAGGAAGAGGCGTGGAACACGTCGTTGGGGCTTTGCTCGGTCATGGCAGGATCCTTGATCCTCGGGGCAAAAACTGGGGATGCGCCGGGCCCAGATAGGGCGCGCGGCGCGGATGTCATGCGAAGGGGGCGGCGCGGCCCCCTTCGCGAGGGGTTCAGCCGATCGCCTTGAGCACGGCTTCGCCGAGCGAGGCGGGGCTGTCGGCGACCACGATCCCGGCGGATTTCATCGCCTCGATCTTGCTCTCCGCGTCGCCCTGGCCGCCCGAGACGATCGCGCCCGCGTGGCCCATGCGGCGGCCCGGAGGGGCGGTGCGCCCGGCGATGAAGCCGGCGGTCGGCTTCCAGCGGCCGCGCTTCTTCTCGTCGGCCAGGAACTGCGCCGCCTCTTCCTCGGCGGTGCCGCCGATCTCGCCGATCATGATGATCGACTGGGTCTCGTCATCGGCGAGGAACATCTCGAGGATGTCGATATGCTCCGAGCCCTTGATCGGGTCGCCGCCGATGCCCACGGCCGTCGACTGGCCGAGGCCCGAATCCGAGGTCTGCTTGACCGCCTCGTAGGTCAGCGTGCCCGAGCGGGACACGACGCCCACCGAGCCGCGCTTGTGGATGTGGCCGGGCATGATGCCGATCTTGCAGGCGTCGGGCGTGATGACACCGGGGCAGTTCGGCCCGATCAGCCGGGTCTTGGAGTTCAGAAGCGCCCGCTTGACCTTCATCATGTCGAGCACCGGGATGCCCTCGGTGATGCAGATCACCAGCTCCATCTCGGCGTCGATCGCCTCCATGATGCTGTCGGCCGCGAAGGGCGGCGGCACGTAGATGACGCTCGCATTGGCTTCGGTCTTGGCCTTGGCCTCGTGCACGCTGTCGAACACGGGCAGGTCGAGATGGGTCTGGCCGCCCTTGCCCGGGGTGACGCCGCCGACCATCTTGGTGCCGTAGGCGATCGCCTGCTCGGTGTGGAACGTGCCCTGCGAGCCGGTCAGGCCCTGACAGATGACCTTGGTGTTTTCGTCGACGAGAATCGCCATTGCTGTTACCCCTTCACCGCTTTGACGATCTTCTCGGCGGCGTCGGACAGGTTGTCCGCCGCGATCACGTCGAGACCGGAATTGTTGATGATCTCCTTGCCCTGATCGACATTCGTCCCTTCGAGACGCACGACCAGCGGCACCTGCAGACCGACTTCCTTGACCGCCGCGATCACGCCCTCGGCGATGACGTCGCAGCGCATGATGCCGCCGAAGATGTTGACCAGGATGCCTTTGACGTTCTGGTCGGAGGTGATGATCTTGAAGGCCTCGGTGACCTTCTCCTTGGTCGCGCCGCCGCCCACGTCGAGGAAGTTGGCCGGTTCCGCGCCCTTGAGCTTGATGATGTCCATCGTCGCCATGGCGAGGCCCGCGCCGTTCACCATGCAGCCGATCTCGCCGTCGAGCGCGATGTAGTTCAGGTCGTATTTCGAGGCGGCCAGCTCCTTGCTGTCCTCCTCGGTCTCGTCGCGCAGCGCGGCGATGTCGTCGTGGCGGTAGATCGCGTTGCCGTCGAAGCCCATCTTGGCGTCGAGGCATTTCAGGTCGCCCTTGTCGGTGACGATCAGCGGGTTGATCTCCAGCATCTCCATGTCCTTCTCGACGAAGAGACGATAGAGCGTGTCCATCAGCTTGACGCACTGCTTGACCTGCTGGCCCTTGAGGCCGAGGGCAAAGGCGATGCGGCGGCCGTGATAGGGCTGGTAGCCGGTGGCCGGATCGACCGAGAAGCTCAGGATCTTCTCGGGCGTCTTCTCGGCGACCTCCTCGATATCCATGCCGCCCTCGGTCGAGCAGACGAAGGAGATGCGCGAGGTGGCGCGATCGACCAGCAGCGCGAGATAGAGTTCGGTCTCGATCTCAGAGCCGTCCTCGATGTAGATGCGGTTGACCTGCTTGCCCGCCGGGCCGGTCTGGTGCGTGACCAGCGTGCGGCCGAGCATCTTCTTGGCTTCCTCGGCCGCCTCCTCGACGGAGCGGGCCAGGCGGACGCCGCCCTTCTCGCCGGCATCGGCCTCCTTGAAGCTGCCCTTGCCGCGGCCGCCTGCGTGGATCTGCGCCTTCACCACCCAAAGCGGGCCGTCGAGTTCGCCAGCCGCGGTTTTCGCCTCTTCGGCGCGCATGACGGGTCGCCCGTCCGAGACGGGCGCGCCGTAGCTGCGCAGAAGGGCCTTGGCCTGATATTCGTGGATGTTCATGGACCGGTCCTCGGTTGCCGTGATTTGGCCCCTTGAACCATATCGAAACCTACAAAAGAACCGGTTTGTCGGATCGCGGCCCATAAATGCGACCAACGTGATCACAAGAAAAAATCATGTGATCACGTTTGGAACGGGCATGATCGTTATGTTCAGGGTGCGTCTTCGCACCGGCAAAAACCCGCCTGCGCAATATCCGAAAAGAACCTGCAGGAGAGGTCATTGGGCCTCCTCTGCCGGCAGAAGATTCGGAGTCCCGCCGATACAGGCTACATCTGTGCGCGCTTCGAAAGGTGACCAGCAGTCTCCGTATCGGATCGTTCAGATGACCCGGCGCTTGAGGTTGCCCAGAAAGCTGCGCCAGCCCGTACGGTGCGGCGTCGGCGCGACCGGCGTGCCACCGGTGACCGGGGCGTAGTGGGTCAGCGTCTGGTCGTTGTCGAGGAACTCCGCCAGCTTGGCGATCTGCGGCGGGGCCAGAACCTCATCCGCCGAAAAGGGGCGGAGCGGATCGCCTGCGGGCTTCTGGTGCAGCTTGGGTTCGTGAAGCAGGCGCGGCGCCGTGTAGCCGTTGCCGTTCAGCATGAAGGGGCGGAAGAACATGACGTTGTATTCCACCGGCAGCACATGCAGCCGAAGGTCGCCCTCGTAGAGCAGCACCCGCAGCGCCGGTTGATCGAATTTCTGGGTGCCGTCATGCACCATGGCATGCCAGTCCTCGAGAAAGCGGTCGGTCGCGGGGTTGCGCCGGATCGCCATCACACCGCCATTCATCTGCGGAAAGGCTGGCGGCACCGGATGGCCCGGATACTGTTCGCGGTTTCGGTAGTCGTTGCGCCGCTGACTCGCCGTCACGGCGACGTCGAAGCGGTCGAGAATGTCGAATACGTCGTCGAGCGGCGCCAGCGTGACGATGTCGGCATCGAGATAGATGGTCCGCGCGAATCTCGATCGCTGCAGGGATTCCATCTTGGGGCGGCGGGACACCTGTTCGAGAAGGTGAACCCTGTCGAAGACCTCGTCTTCGAGGGGCGCATCGGTGAAGAGGTCGATCTTCGCCGAGGGCATGACCCCCCTGAGGTTGCGCGCCGCGCGCCGGGCGAGGGTGACGTAGTCCTTGCCGGTCACCGCGAAAACGAAACCGCGGTCGAGGTCTTGATCCGTCATCTGCGCCGGGGTCCTTGCTGGGACGGGCCCGGTATGGCCCGCCCCGAAGGCCTACGATCAGGCGAGGCTCTGATCAATGCCCTTGCAGGCGTCGACGAGGCCCTTCACCGCATCGACGGATTTGTCGAACATCGCCTGCTCGTCGCGGTTCATCTTGATGTCGATGATCCGCTCGACGCCGCCGGCGCCGATCACCGTCGGCACGCCGACATACATGCCGTTCAGGCCCAGCGCGCCATCGACATAGGCGGCGCAGGGCAGCACGCGCTTCTGGTCCTTGAGATAGGCCTCGGCCATCTCGATCGCGCTGGTCGCCGGGGCGTAGAAGGCCGAGCCGGTCTTCAGCAGGCCGACGATCTCGGCACCGCCGTCGCGGGTGCGCTGGATGATCGCGTCGAGCTTTTCCTGGGTGGTCCAGCCCATCTGCACCAGGTCGGGCAGGGGGATGCCGCCGACGGTGGAGTAGCGCGCCAGCGGCACCATCGTGTCGCCATGGCCGCCCAGCACGAAGGCGGTGACGTCGCGCATCGAGACGTTGAACTCGAGGCTCAGGAAGTGGCGGAAGCGGGCGCTGTCGAGTACGCCGGCCATGCCGCAGACCTTCTCATGCGGCAGGCCCGAGAATTCGCGCAACGCCCAGACCATCGCGTCGAGCGGGTTGGTGATGCAGATGACGAAGGCGTCGGGGGCGTGCTTGGCGATGCCCTCGCCCACCGATTTCATGACCTTGAGGTTGATGCCGAGCAGGTCGTCGCGGCTCATGCCGGGCTTGCGCGGCACACCGGCGGTGACGATGCACACATCGGCGCCGGCGATGTCGGCATAGTCGTTGGTGCCC
Organism: Limimaricola sp. G21655-S1; assembly: GCF_027213785.1. Taxonomy (GTDB): domain Bacteria; phylum Pseudomonadota; class Alphaproteobacteria; order Rhodobacterales; family Rhodobacteraceae; genus Limimaricola. The sequence goes on from NZ_JAPWGO010000012.1 coordinate 44,776, forward strand.
TTGAGGACGGCGTCGAAGCCCTCGGCCGGACCGGATTCGGCGATATCCAGCGCCTTGCCCTGGGGAGTGCCTTCCGCGATGTCGAACAGCACGACATCGCCGAGTTCCTTGATCGCGGCGAGATGGGCGAGCGTGCCGCCGATCTGACCGGCGCCGATGAGGGCGATCTTGGGTCTGGCCATGAATGGCTCCTGTCGAGAATGTGTTTGCGAGGCTTTGCCTAAGCCGCGCGGAACGCTCTTGCAAGGCTGACGGGCCCGGCGGGGGCCGAGGCGCCGGATGTTTGCGCAAACGCAAATGGCCGCCCCGGAGGGCGGCCATCTCGTCAGGCAGGGAAAGACCTTACTGCGCGGCGGGCGCGGTTTCGGTTTCCACTTCCATCTCGGTTTCGGTCTCCATGCCGGCATCCATCGCCGCCTCTTCGGGCGCCTCATAGGCCGGCAGCGCCTTCAGTTCGTCCTCGGTGGCGCTGATATAGACACGGATGTCCGAGCCGTCTTCGTTGGTCAGGATCTGCAGATCCTCGAAGTTCACGGCGACCTTCTTCTCGCCGATGCCGAGGAAGCCGCCGACGCCGATCACGGCCTCGGTGATCTCGCCGCTGTCGGAAGCCACGAGGTCCTCGATCTCGCCGATATTGTCGTCATCGGCGCCGTAGACGGTGGCACCGTTCAGCTCGTCGGTGCTGAGATCGCTGACGGCCGCGGTGGTGTAGCCTTCACGATCGACCATGCCGGTGGCACCGGCCACCGGGGCGGTCTCGGTCATCTCGGCTTCGCCCTCGGCCATCTCGGTCTCGACCTCGGTCTCCATGGCCTCCATCTCGGCTTCGCCCTCGGCCATCTCGGTCTCGACCTCGGCTTCCATGGCCTCCATCTCGGCCTCGCCCTCGGCCATCTCGGTCTCGACCTCGGTCTCCATGGCCTCCATCTCGGCTTCGCCTTCGGCCATCTCGGTCTCGACCTCGGCTTCCATGGTCTCCATCTCGGCCTCACCCTCGACCATCTCGGTCTCGGCTTCGGCTTCGGTTTCCATTTCGGCTTCGCCCTCGGCCATGGTGGCCGTGGCGGCCGCCGTCGCGGCGGCGGCATCGGTCTGCTCGACCATGCCCGGCTCGGCGGCCTCGCCCTCGGTCATCGCGGTCTCTTCGGCGGTCGCGCGCTCGAAGGCCGGGGCGGCCTCGAGAGCCTCCTGGCTGGAGTTGATCACGAGGAACCGCTCGCCGTTCTCGTCATCATAGGTGCGGATCTGATCCATGGTGAGGGCGACGTCCTTCTCGCCGATCCCGAGGAAACCGCCGACGCCGACGATCACCGCCTGCACCGAACCGTCTTCGGAGATGATCAGGTCGTTGATCTCGCCGATGTCGTCCCACTGCTGTTCAGTGAAGTTGATCGGGTCGCCATTCTCGCCAAGCTCCTGCTCGGAGGAGTAGACGCGCATTCCCATCAGGTTGGAGGCGTAGAAGTCGTCTGCCGAGACTTCGTAGCTCCCCATGCCCATCGCATGCGATTCGGCGTAGGCGGTCGTCCCCATGACGAGCGCGGTCGCCGCAGTGGTCAGAAGAATTTTCATCGTTCCAGAACCTTTCGTCCTTCCGGGTTCCGCGCCGATCCGGTTCGGATGCGCTACCCGTCACGAAGGTTGAACACGTGGTGTGGACACGGGTTGCATGGCTGGAACGAATTTTTTTCACTCTGGGCGCGGGTGGCTGAAACCGGCGCAACCCCGAGGGCAAAACAAGCTGTTTTCAGCCACTCAGGCCTCGGGATCCGTCAGGGTGGGGTGCTCTTCGAGCGGCTCGTATGCCTGCCCTGCCGCCAGAAGGCAGCTTTGCCCGTCGGCGCGGGTCACCAGCAGCGTCCAGCTGCCCGTGTCGTCCGAGGCGAAAACCTCGACCACCTGATTCGCACCGTCGAGCGCGATGGCCTTCCGGCTCTCTCCGTAGCGTTCCGCCAGCTGCGCCACGATCGCGTCATGCGCACCGCAGCGTGGCATCGCGGCCGCAGGAAGAACGAGCGCGCAGAGCGGCAGCGAGAATAGCATCGTCCGGATCGGGTCCATGGGTGTCTCCTCGGTATCGGGCAGCCTTTCGGTCACCGGACAGCCTGCCGCCTTCCGGCGAAAATGCCGTTAACGGTGCCCCCGTTGCGCCCGGGGTCGCGGCGCTGCACTCTCCGGGTGGTCCATTCCAGGAGGCCTGCCTTGCCGATCCGCTCCCTTCTCTACGTGCCCGCCTCGAATGCCCGCGCGCTGGAAAAATCGCGCTCCCTGACATGCGACGGCTTGATCATCGATCTCGAGGATGCGGTCGCGCCGCAGGCGAAGGCGGCCGCGCGTGCGGCGCTGCCCGCCGCTCTGGAGGGGGGCGGGAGCCGTAACCGGCTGCGGCTGGTGCGGATCAACGCGCTGTCGACCCCTTGGGGCCAAGACGATCTCGTCGCGCTGGGCGGTCTCGGCTGTGACGGGGTTGCGGTACCCAAGGTCTCCGACCCTGCCGATCTCGACGCTGTGGCCGCGAGCTGCGATCTGCCGCTATGGGCGATGATCGAGACGGCGCGCGGGGTGCTGTCGGCGCCCGCGATCTGCGGGCATCCCCGCCTCGCCGGGGTGATCATGGGGACCAACGATCTCGCGCGCGAACTGGGCGCGAGATCGCGCGCCGATCGGATGCCGCTCTGGACCGCGCTGCAGGGCGTGCTGCTCGCGGCGCGTGCCGCCGGGGTGCCGGCGATCGACGGCGTGTGCAACGCGCTCGACGAGCCCGAGCGCTTCGCCGCCGAATGCACGCAGGGGCGCGACATGGGCTTCGATGGCAAGAGCCTGATCCACCCGGCCCAGATCGCCGCCGCCAACGCGGCCTTCGCGCCGAGCGCCGAGGAGATCGACCTGGCGCGGCGCCGCATCGCGGGCTTCGAGGCCGCGCAGGCGGCAGGGCAGGGGGTGGCGGTGGTCGATGGCGAGATCGTCGAGGCGCTGCACGTGGAAACCGCCCGCAGGACCTTGGCGCTCGCCGAGCGGATCGCAGCGGGAGCGGACGCATGACGGCGCTTGTCCTCGGGCTTGCGCTGTGGAGCGCGGCGCATCTGATGCCGCGCCTCGCGCCCGGGCTGCATGCCCGGCTGGGCGGCTCCGCGCGCGGGGTCGTGGCGGGGCTGGTGTTGCTCGGGCTGCTGTTGATGATCTTCGGATACGGCGCCTGGGACGCGGCCCATCACCACGCGCCCGCCTCGTGGACGCGCCACCTCAACAACCTGATGATGCTGGTCGCCGTCTATCTCTTCGCCGCCTCGGGGCTGAAGACCCGCGCCGCCACCGCGCTGCGCCATCCACAGCTTCTCGCGGTGACGCTCTGGGCGGGGGCGCATCTGCTGGCCAATGGCGACTGGGCCTCCTTCGTGCTGTTCGGAGGGCTCGGGCTCTGGGCCGTGACCGAGATGGCGCTGCTCGACGCCCGCGCGCCCGTCCCGCAATTCGCGCCTTCCACCACGGCGCGCGAGGTGCGGGCCGTGATCGGCGGGGTGGTGGTTTTCATCCTGATCGGGCTGGTGCATGGCTGGATCGGACCCAACCCATTCGGAGCCATTTCATGAAGATCTACCGCTTTCTCACCGGGGACGACACCTCGGCCTTCTGCCACAAGGTGACCGAGGCCCTGTCGAAGGGCTGGGAACTCTATGGCGAGCCCAGCTACGCCTATGACGCCGCCAATGGCGTGATGCGCTGCGGGCAGGCCGTCACCAAGGAGGCGGATGTCGACTATTCCACGGATCTCAAGCTCGGCCAACTCTGAGCCGGCCTCGAGCCCGCCCCGGGACGAGGCGGATCGCCGCAGAGGCTGGGCAGGGGAATCGCGGCCTCTAAATGAGGCGCATGTCGGTCATTCGCAGCGCAACCCGCATGGAAGATCCCGTGATCACAGTCTTGAGGACTGTGATCACGGCCGGCATTTTCCCGCCTGATTTGCCGAATTTCCCACGGGTTTCAGCGAAGGCATGGGTGACAGACGGCCCAAAATCGCTAGGGATAAGCCAGCCGGGGCCGCCCGAGGGCCGGCCCGCACGCCAGATAAGGACGACGCCATGGCCGACGTGAACCGGGGCAACCGCCCGCTTTCGCCCCATATGACGATCTACAGATGGCCGATCACCGCGATCACCTCGATCCTGACCCGGATCACCGGCAACGCGATGATCGTCGCCGCCGCCTTGATCGTCTGGTGGTTCGCCGCCGCCGCTGCCGGGCCCGAAAGCTTTGCCACCGCCGACGGTTTCCTGCGCAGTTGGTTCGGCGATCTGGTGCTGTTCTTCTCGGTTCTCGGCCTGTGGTACCACACGCTCGCGGGCATCCGGCACCTGATCTGGGACGAGGTGAAGATGCTCGAGATCGACAAGGCCGAGCTGCTGAGCCAGATCATCCTGATCGTCTCGGTCCTGCTGACCATCTTCACCGTCGTCGTTCTCTGAAGGGGCACCCAATGGCTTATCTGACCGATCGCAAGCGCGCGCACGGCCTCGGGGCGTCGCATTCCGGAACCCGGCAGCACTGGCGCATGAGCATGTCCTCGGTGGCGCTGGCGCTGCTGATCCCGCTCTTCGTCTTCACCTTCGGCGCCGTGCTGGGCGGCACCTATGAAGAGGTGGTGATCTACTACCAGCGGCCGATCCCGGCGGCGATCGCCGTCCTGACCTTCCTCGTCGGCTTCTGGCACTTCCGGGCCGGCGCCCAGATCATGATCGAGGATTACGCGCAGGGCCTGACCCGCAAGGCGCTGATCATCGGCGTGACCTGTCTTTCCTATGCTCTGGCCGCGATCGGCGTTCTCGCCCTGATCCGCCTCGCCCTCTGATCGGAGACCCCTGATGGCAGCCTACGAATACGAGACCCACGAATACGACGTGGTGGTGGTCGGCGCCGGCGGCGCGGGCCTGCGTGCCACGCTCGGCATGGCCGAGCAGGGCCTGCGCACCGCCTGCATCTCCAAGGTCTTTCCGACCCGCTCGCATACCGTCGCGGCGCAGGGCGGCATCGCCGCCAGCTTGGGCAACATGGGCCCCGACAGCTGGCAGTGGCACATGTACGACACGGTGAAGGGCTCCGACTGGCTCGGCGACACCGATGCCATGGAGTACCTCGCCCGCGAGGCCCCGAAGGCGGTCTACGAGCTGGAGCATTACGGCGTGCCCTTCTCGCGCACCGAGGAGGGCCGGATCTACCAGCGCCCCTTCGGCGGCCACACCACCGAGTTCGGCGAGGGCCCGCCGGTGCAGCGCACCTGTGCCGCCGCCGACCGGACCGGCCACGCGATCCTGCACACGCTCTACGGTCAAAGCCTCAAGCAGAAGGCCGAGTTCTACATCGAGTATTTCGCCATCGACCTGCTGATGGACGATGACGGCACCTGCCGTGGCGTTCTGGCGTGGAAGCTTGATGACGGCACGATGCATGTCTTCGCCGCCAAGACCGTGGTTCTGGCCACCGGCGGCTATGGCCGCGCCTATTTCTCCGCCACCTCGGCGCATACCTGCACCGGCGATGGCGGCGGCATGGTGGCGCGGGCCGGGCTGCCGCTGCAGGACATGGAGTTCGTGCAGTTCCACCCGACCGGCATCTACGGCGCGGGCTGCCTGATCACCGAAGGCGCGCGTGGCGAGGGCGGCTACCTCACCAACTCCGAGGGCGAGCGCTTCATGGAGCGCTACGCGCCGACCTACAAGGATCTCGCCTCTCGCGACGTGGTCTCGCGCTGCATGACCATGGAGATCCGCGAAGGCCGGGGCGTCGGCAAGGATGGCGACCACATCCATCTGCACCTCAACCACCTGCCGCCCGAGACCCTGGCCGAGCGTCTGCCCGGCATCTCGGAATCGGCGCGGATTTTCGCCGGCGTGGATCTCACCAAGGAGCCGATCCCGGTGCTGCCGACCGTGCATTACAACATGGGCGGCATCCCCACGAACTACTGGGGCGAGGTGCTGAACCCGACGGCCGAGAACCCCGACGCGGTGACCCCGGGTCTGATGGCGGTGGGCGAGGCGGGCTGCGCCAGCGTGCATGGCGCCAACCGGCTCGGCTCCAACTCGCTGATCGACCTCGTGGTGTTCGGCCGCGCCGCGGCGATCCGGGCGCGCGAGGTGGTCGATCCCGCGACCTCCGTGAAGGCCCCGGCCAAGGCGTCGATCGAGAAGGCCTTCGACCGCTTCGACGGTCTACGCCACGCCAAGGGCGGCGTGCCGACGGCCGAGCTGCGGCTTGAGATGCAGCGCAACATGCAGGCCGACGCGGCGGTGTTCCGCACCGACAAGACCCTCGCAGAAGGCATGCAGAAGATGCAGGCCACGGCGGCGAAGATGGACGACATCCATGTTACCGACCGCAGCCTCGTGTGGAACTCGGACCTGATGGAGACGCTGGAGCTGGCCAACCTGATGCCGAACGCGCTGGCCACCATCACCGCCGCCGAGGCACGCAAGGAAAGCCGCGGCGCCCATGCGCACGAGGATTATCCCGACCGCGACGACGAGAACTGGCGCAAGCACTCCCTCGCCTGGATCGAGGGCAACACCGCGCGGCTCGACTATCGCCCGGTGCATCTCGATCCGCTGACCAAGGCCGAAGAGGGTGGTATCGATCTCAAGAAGATCGCGCCCAAGGCGCGGGTCTACTGATGCGCGCGGCGCTCTTCCTGGCGCTGCCGCTGCTGGCCGGGGCCTGTACGCAGGCCCCGCTCTCGCCACTCGACGCGGCGCGGGTCTGCGAGGAGCGCGCGCGCGCCGCGCAGGGCCCCACCGGCAGCGTCAGCGTCGGCGCCAGCTCGCGCAGCGGCCTGTCCTCGGGCATCTCGATCGGGGTGACCGACGACTACCTGCGCGGTCGTGACCCCTACGCGGTCTACGAGGATTGCGTCGTGGCCCGCAGCGGTCAGGCGCCGGTGCGGCCGCCGCGCCTCAGATGATCCAGATCCATGCGACGACGACCGGGGGCACGACCCCCGGCGCTTTCCCCAAGGAGACCTGACCATGGTCCAGCTCACCCTTCCGAAGAACAGCCGCATCACCCATGGCAAGACCTGGCCCAAGCCCGAGGGCGCGACCAACTTGCGCAAGGTGCAGATCTATCGCTGGAACCCCGATGACGGGAAGAACCCGCGCGTCGATACCTATTTCGTCGATGTCGACAGCTGCGGACCGATGATTCTCGACGCCCTGATCAAGATTAAGAGCGAGATCGACCCGACCCTGACCTTCCGCCGCTCCTGCCGCGAGGGGATCTGCGGCTCCTGCGCGATGAACATCGACGGAATCAACACGCTGGCCTGCACCTATGGCCTCGACGAGGTGAAGGGCGACATCAAGATCTACCCGTTGCCGCACATGCCGGTGGTCAAGGACCTGATCCCCGACCTGACCCATTTCTACGCCCAGCACGCGAGCATCAAGCCGTGGCTGGAGACCGAGACCAACACCCCGGCCAAGGAATGGCGCCAGTCGATCGAGGACCGCAAGAAGCTCGACGGGCTCTACGAGTGCATCATGTGCGCGTCGTGCTCGACGGCTTGCCCCTCTTACTGGTGGAACGGCGATCGCTATCTCGGGCCGGCGGCGCTGCTGCATGCCTATCGCTGGATCGTCGACAGCCGCGACGAGGCCACGGGCGAGCGGCTCGACGATCTCGAGGACGAGTTCAAGCTCTACCGCTGCCACACCATCATGAACTGCGCCAAGACCTGCCCCAAGGGGCTGAACCCCGCGAAGGCGATCCAGTCTATCAAGCACATGATGGTCGAGCGCGCCGTATGACGCAGCGGCCGCCCGACGCCGATGCGCGCCGGGCGGCGTCCCCGGTTCTCGTCTATCCTGACGGGAGCCTGAGTCCGCCGCCGATGCACCTCTACGCCCGCGCCGCCGCGACGGCGCGGCCGGTGTCGGAGGTGATCGTGCCGCCGCGCGACGCGGCCGCGATCGAGGTCCCGGCGGGTTCGATCCTGCGGCTGGGCTGCCCGGAGGGGCCCCAGGTGGGGGATCTGAACCTCTTCGCCCGCGGCGGCCTCTGCGAGCGCTTTTTCTCCGGCAAGACCCGCGCCCTGCACGGCACCCATGTGAGTACCGGCGACCGGCTCTGGTCCTGCTTCCCGTATCTGCGCCCGATGGCCACGATCATCGCCGACAGCCTCGATTGGTACGGCATCGACGCCGATGGCGCCTCGGTGCATGACGTGATCGGCACGCGCTGCGATCCCTATACGCAACACCTGCTCTCGGGTGAGGATTACGACCGCTGCTGCCACTCCAATCTGACCCGCGCCTTGGCGACGCATGCGGGGCTGTCGCTGGCCGAAGCGGAGCGCCATGTGCATGATGTGCTGAACGTCTTCATGTGCACCGGCTTCACCCGCAATACCGGGCGCTATTTCATGAAGGCGAGCCCGGTCAGGGCGGGGGACCACCTCGACCTCTTTGCCGAGATCGATCTGCTGGCGGTGATGAGCGCCTGCCCGGGCGGTGATTGCGGGGCCGGGCATTCGAGCGACCGCGCAGCCTGCTACCCGCTCTCCATGACCGTGCTACAGCCGGAGCCGGGTGTGCTGAGCGGGTGGGAGAGCCCGCCGCGCAACGGCTATGCGGGCGGGCACGGGGCCTAGGTGAAGGCCGCCTCCAACGCGATCTCGACCATGTCGCCGAAGCTCTGTTCGCGTTCGATCGCCGGCAGGTCCTCGCCGGTGACGAGATGGTCCGAGACGGTCAGCACGGCGAGGGCGCGACGCCCGTGGCGCGCGGCGAGGGTGTAGAGTTCCGCCGCCTCCATCTCGACCGCGAGGATGCCGTGCCGCACCATCTGCTCGTGCAGGTCGGGGCGCTCGTCATAGAAGGTGTCCGAGGAATAGATCCCGCCCACATGCACCGGCGTGCCGCGACGCGCGGCCGCGTCATGCGCCGCGCGCAGCAGCGCGTAATCGGCATGCGGCGCGTAATGAATTTCGCGCAGCATCGCGCGCGACGGATTTCCGACGCTGGAGGCGGTCATCGCGAGCACCACGTCGCGAACCGCGATATCCGCCTGCATCGCGCCGCAGGAGCCGATGCGAATGAGCGTCCGGGCGTCGTATTCCCGGATCAGCTCGTTCGCATAGATCGAAAGGGAGGGCATTCCCATGCCCGACCCTTGAATCGTGACCTCGTTTCCGCGCCATTTCCCGGTAAAGCCGAGCATGCCGCGAACCTCGTTGATGCAGCGCGGCGCATCGAGAAAGCGCTCCGCGGCCCATTTGGCGCGCAGCGGATCGCCCGGCATCAACACGGTCGATGCGATGTCCCCCGGTTCCGCTCCGATATGCGTGCTCATATGCGCCTCGCTCATTACGATGGGTCAGGCCGGGTCCTGCGACCCGGCGTCGATAAATCAGATTTCGAAATCCGACAGGGGCCGGCCGGCCGCTTCCGCCTCGTTGATCCAGCGCGGCTTGCGGCCACGGCCCGACCAGGTCTGGGTCGGATCTTCGGGGTTGCGGTACTTCGCGGGATTCTTCGTCTTGGATTTCCGGCCCTTGCCGGCGGCGTCGGCCAGCTCGGCCAGCGAAAACCCGTGCTCGGCCGCGGCCCGCTCGGCAGCCTCGAGGGCGGCTTTACGCTCCCGCTGGGAAACGGTCGACAAAGCTTCGTCGATATCCTTCCGAAGCTTCTCGAGTTCCTTGCGGGACATTTCGTGCAGGTTATGCGCCATGGTTTCTCTTTCCGTATTAGAGCGATGTTTTCATCACTGCTCATTGTAGTGAATATTGGAAAGCTGCGAGATGGCTAAAAGTTCAGGCGAACCAGTATTTTGTATCAGGATGTATCGGATTTTCGCAACGTCACGAGCTCGGCCAAGTCATTCAGAAAGGCCTGAGCCGATATTTCGCCGGCCACTCTGAGGTGAACCTCCTTCGGAAATTCATCTTTTGTGGCGTATTTGCAATCGAAGCCCAGGAGGCAGAGCATCGGGATCATGCCGAAACCGGCTTGTCTCAATGCGTCGATGCTTTCGATCGCCATTTCGACCGATTGCGGCGAATGGATGGCGAAGATCACCACATGCGGCCGGTCGCGCGATACCGCTGCGGCGATATCGCCGGGCAAACGGCGCGGCCCGGGATCGCGCAATTCGACGCCGCAATCCTGTGCCGCGCGCAGCAGAGGCAGCCCGGCGGGTGGCCGCGCATCGAGGCCGGGGCGAACCACGAGAACGGTAACCGGACGGGCAAGACCACGGGCGGCCTGCTCAATCGACGCGCAGGCATCGTCCAGATCGCCAAGGTTCGTGACGGCGGGGATCTCGTGAACGAGCAGCGGTTCGGCCGCGGGCAGGGCGTCGGCGAGCACGCGGGCCCATTCGCCCGTCGTCACACCCGCCTTGGCGCAGGCCACCGAGGGGCCCATGATGTTGATGCCGCGCTTGGCCGCCTCGCGCAGGGCCAGAAGCGATTTCTGCACCGCGTTGCCGTCACGCTCGCGCCGCCACCGCGCCAGCGCTTCTGTCCGGTCCTCCGGCACAGCCCCGGGAGGGCGAGGCGTGACCGACAGGGAAGGGCAGATCGCCTCGCGCTCGACCCGTTCGAGTGCCTCTCGCAGCTCGGCCGCGCCAATCGCATTCTCGATCCGAGCGGGGGCTTCGGCATCGCTTCGATAAAGAACGAGGTCATCGCGGCGGGCGAAATCCGGCCCGTGTCGCTCGACCAGCAGATCGTGCCACAGCGCGGCGAGGGTCGCGCCGGCAGCGCGATGCCGCGCGCTATCGCCGGGCATCACGAACTCGACGCCTTGGGCGGCCGCACGCAGATGCTCCGGTTTCTCGCGCCGTGCCGATGCTGCGAGCAGTGCCAGCCCCGATCGCAGGGCCATGGCCATCGCGGTGACCGGATCGCCCTGCGGCGACACCTGCAGCCGCGCGCCCTGCAGATCCGGCAGAACCCGGCGGGCCCATGACAAGGTGTCCGCCCCGAGGTCCAGGGCGGCGGCGGTCGACCAGCGCGGGGCCGCCGGGGACTGCGCGTCGGCGATCACGTCGTTGCACAGCGCGCCGCGCAGCGTCGCGCCTGCCGCGCCCCGGTTCTCGGTCAGTGCCACCAGCATCGCCAGCATCCACGGGCCGGTCGCGTCGGACATGATCTCGACCTGTCCTGCATCGCCATCCGGCAAGAGCGCGGCAAGGTCACCCAGATGCGAGAGAGCGGGGCCATCGACCGCTGCCATCCCTTTCGCGAGGGGGTGATCGGAATCGAAACCCGCTCGGCTCGGCAAATCGGGCCGCAGCGTCAGGACGGCGGCATCGGATGGCCGGGGCGGCTGGCGGCGGTGATCGGTCATGGCAATCGTCCGGTTCGCGGGGGTGGGGCCGGACATGCCATGCCCGGGAAACCGGCGCTTCCGCCGGTACCCCACCACTGAAATTGGCCCGCATTCTGCGGAGCTTCATGATGAGCTTTCCGCAAGGAGGCGTCCAGACCGGCCCAAAGGAAACACCCCGGACGGGCCATCCGGCCACGGTTTCGGCGGTATGCGGGGTGATGACAAGCGCGGCGCCCAGGCGTGATCGAAACGCATCGCTCCCCCGCCCGAAGGCGTGCCGCCCCCCCCGGGCGCGATCCTGGACGCTACCGTTCCGCGCCGGATTGCGGCAGGGTCGCCCCATGTTCAGATCCGTCGAGATCCCGCTCTGGCTGCTGGTGCTGATCGTGCTTTTCGCCACGGTCACCTTTGCCTCGCATTTCCTGTTTCCCTCGGTGCGCTGGTTCTTTCGCAAGCGGATGGAGCGGGCGGTGGCACGGCTCAACACGCGGCTCGCGCGCCCGATCGAGCCGTTCAAGCTGGCGCGGCGCCACGACATGATCCAGCGGCTGATCTACGATCCCGCCGTGGCGCAGGCGGTGGTCGAACACGCGCAAAGCCACGGCGTACCCGAGAACGTGGCCTTCGAACTGGCCGGCGACTACGCCCGCGAGATCGTGCCCTCCTTTTCCGCCACCGCCTATTTCACCTTCGGCACGCGGCTGGCGAAGTGGCTCAGCCGTGCACTCTACCGGATCCGGCTGGGGGCCTTCGATCGCGACGCGCTCGACGCGATCGATCCGGGCGCGGCGGTGGTGTTCGTCATGAACCACCGCTCCAACATGGATTACGTCCTCGTCACTTGGCTGGCCGCGCGCACCTCGGCGCTCTCCTACGCTGTGGGTGAATGGGCGCGGGTCTGGCCGCTGTCACCGGTGATCCGGGCGATGGGGGCCTATTTCATCCGGCGGCGCGACCGCGGTGCCCTCTATCGCCGGGTGCTGCAGCGCTACGTGCAGATGGCGACCGCCGGGGGCGTCACGCAGGCGATCTTTCCCGAAGGCGGGCTCAGCCTGACCGGTCGCATGGCCACGCCCAAGACCGGTCTTCTGGGGCATATCGTCGAGGATTACGGCAATCACGGGCGCGACGTGATCTTCGTGCCCGTGGCGCTCAACTACGACCGGGTGCTCGAGGACCGGGTGCTGATCGGCGCGGCGGCGGCGGGAAACCGACGCTTCCGCGTGCCGCCCTCGCGGCTCGTGGGCGCGGTGCTGGCGCATCTGTGGCAACGTATCTCCGGCCGGTTCAGGAGCTTCGGCACCGCCTCGGTGGGCTTCGGCCGCCCGCTTTCGCTGGCCGAGTTCCTGGGCGGCGCGACGCCCGGACCGCAGGACACGGCGCGGCTCGCGCACGAGATGAAGACACGGATCGAGGAGGTGATGCCGGTGCTGCCGGTGCCGCTGGTCGCTGGCATCCTGCTCGATGTCGCGCCGTTGCCCCCCGAACGGATCGAGATCCGGGTCGCGGCCCGGCTCGGCATGCTGCATGCGCGCGGCGTGGCGCTGCCGCGCCGCGACGCCAAGCGGATCACCGCCGATGCGCTGGAGATCCTTCGGAAGCGGGGGCTGCTGCGCGAGGGGGGCGAGGGGCTGCGCCCGGCGCCGGGGGCCGAGCCGCTGCTGCGCTTCTACGCGGATTCGGTGGCGCACCACTTCGCACCCGCGCGGCTTGCGGCACCTGTTCCGGCCGCTATTCCCCTGCCGCCTGCGCGCTGAGCTCGAAGGGCGCGGCCGGGGCGACGAGGTCGTCGGTGTTCAGGCTGTCGCTCGGCTTGGCCAACATCGAGCGCACCACCCAGCGCAGCTCGCGCTCGGCGCGGGTGATCGCGACATAGGCCAGCCGCTTCCATAGCGGCTGCCCGGCCTCGACCCGGCCCATGCGCGAAGCGATCTCGATGTCGGGAGCAAAGACCTGCACCGTGTCCCACTGGGACCCTTGGGCCTTGTGGATCGTCACCGCCGCGCCGTGCAGGAAGGTGGCCCCCATCCGCGCGGCATAGGGGATGAAGGGCTCGGCGTCGCCCTCCTGCTCGATCCGCACGATCGAGGCGGCCGAGAGCTGCGGCTCAGGCGCGCCCATCACATGCAGCCGCGAGAAGCCCGGCTTGCGACCGGGACCCATATAGACCACCTGCGCGCCCTTGATCAGGCCGCGCGCCTCGAGGTCGAGCCGCTTCTTGCGATGCTTCAAGGGCAGCTCGATGCCGTCGCAGATCAGCGGCTCGCCGGGCAGCAGATCGCCCTCGGGCGCGCCATAGGCGGCGCGGAAGGCGTGGATCAGGCGAATCCGCGTGGCATTGCGCCAGACCAGCACCGGCGAGCGCGCCATCAGCTCGGCCTCGACCCGCCGCGCCATGACGACGCGCTCGTCGCGGTTCGCGGCCTCCTGCACCAGCCGCTCGAAGGCGTAGAAATCGACCTGCGGATCGGCCAGCGCATGGGCAAGGTCGAGGATCGGGTTGTCGGCGTCCTGCCGGTGAATCCGGTGCAGGACGTGCTTGTCCTTGTCGGGCATCGCGTCGAACACCATGCCGCCCGAGGATTGCACGGGCGGCAGCTGCGCCGGGTCGCCGAACAGCACCAGAGTCGGGAAGATCTCCTTGAGGTCCTCGACCTGCTTTTCGTCGAGCATCGAGCTTTCGTCGATGAAGCCGATGTCGAGCGGCTCCTCGCGACGCTTCCAGCCGGTGATGAAATCCGAACCCCTGAGCCCGGCCGCGGCCAGCGCCGCGGGCACCGAGCCGTGGGTGGCAAAGGCACTGGCGGCGCGGGCCAGCGCCTCCTCGGACAGCCCCTCGATGTTGGGACGCTCGCCTTCGCCCGCGAGCCATTCGGCGATCTTCTCGTATTCCGGATCATAGACGGGGGTGTAGAGGATGCGGTGGATCGTCGTCGCGGGCACGCCGCGATTGCGCAGCACGCTCGCCGCCTTGTTGGTCGGTGCGAGGATCGCCAGCGTGCGGCGGTCCTTCTTCTTGCGGCCCTCCCAGTCGCCCGAAACGATGTCGACGCCGGCCTCCTTGAGCTTTCGCGTCAGCTCGGCGAGCAGGAGCGTCTTGCCCGAGCCGGCCTTGCCGATGACGGCGATGGCGCGGCGCGCTTCCGAGGCGGGGGCGCTCAGCAGCTCGTCGTCGAGATCGATGCCGGTGAGGCGCAGGAGCTGCGTCACGGCATCCCAGGCTTCGGCCTGGTCGGAGGAGAACGTCACGGCGGGAAGTGTCATGGCGCGACCCTATCCCCGCGCCGCAGCGGGGGCCAGAGGCGGGGCTGCGCCTATTCGGCACGCCGCGACAGCAACAGCGGCGGCTCGCCGCGCTCCGTTCGCTGCGCGGCGGCCAGTTCATGCGCGGCCTGACCCGCGGCGAGTGACAACCTATTGGCGAGTTGGGGCAGCCCGTTGCAGCGGGCGTAGGTTTCAAGATCGCTCAATACCTCGAACATCCAGCGATGAGACATCGGTGCTCCTCTTGGCCTGTGTGCAATTCCCCCAAATGCCAGGCTAGCATGAGGATACGGTCACCGGGGAGCCGCCGAATAGCCGGGATTTTAACGGGTCTCAGCGCCGCCAGCCGGCGAAGGCGGCCGAGGCCGCCCAACCCGCCATGATTGCCAAGGCCAGCGACATCAGCCCGTAAAGCGCAGCCCGCTCCTGGGCGAAATTGTAGAGCCAGCGTTCGATGCCGACCTTCTGCACGCCGATCACCGTTTCGTAGCTGTCGACCACCGCGCCCTCGCGCGTGAGGAATATCCGCGTGGTGTAATTGCCCTCGACGAGGTTGGCGGGGAGCGCCAGCGAGGTGCGGAACAGGGTCTCCTCCTCGAGGTCGACGGCGCCCTCCTGCAGCCGGTAGACATCGGCGTCCTCGCGGATCCGCACCAGCGCCGAGACGTAATCCCCGGCGCCGGCGATGCGGTTGCCCACGGCGCGGATCGCGCGCGGGATCGAGATCGCGTGACGCAGGTCCTCGGTGGCGGTCAGCACCTGCGCCAGGGGCGCGGTGGTGGCCACCGCGTAGAAGGAGGGTGCGGCATCCACCTCGAAGGCCTCGGTGTTGGTCCAGATCCCGGCGCGGCGTTCCTTGCGCCGTACCATGGCCGGGGCGAGCGGGCCGGAGACCGTCACGATCACCTGCAACGGCGCCGCGTTCGGGGGCGGCGGCGCCTCGCGCCGCACCGCGCCGAAGATCAGGATCTCGGAGCCGTCGAAGGTGGCGGTGATCGCCACCTCGTCGCGGCTCAGCCCGAGCACGATCTCCTCGGCGCGGGCGGGCTGGGCGGCGGGCATGGCAAGCGCGACGAGCAGGATGGCGAGCCGGATCATGCGGCGTCCACCAGCTCGATCTCGTAGAGCTCGGCCGGCCGCAGCACGAGGCCGAGCGCCAGTTGGCCGCAGACCGCGAGCACCAGAAGCGCCAGCAGGATGCGCAGCTGTTCGGCGCGCATCCGCGCGCCGATGCGGCTGCCGAGCTGCGCGCCGACCACGCCGCCCGCGATCAGCAGCAGCGCCAGGGCGATATCCACCGTCTGGTTGGTGATGGCGTGCAGCATGGTGGTGAAGGCGGTGACGAAGATGATCTGGAACAGCGAGGTGCCGATCACCACCTTGGTCGGCATGCCGAGCAGGTAGATCATCGCCGGCACCATGACGAAGCCGCCGCCCACGCCCATGATCGCCGCCAGTACCCCGACCGCAAGCCCCACGAGCAGTGGCGGGATCATCGAGATATAGAGGCCCGAGACGCGGAACTTCATCTTCAGCGGCAAGGCGTGGACCCAGTTGTGCCGGCGCCGCTTGGGCCGGGCGCCGGGGCGGCGCGACTTCACCAGCGCGTTCACGCTCTCGACGAACATCATCGCGCCGACGGTGCCAAGGAAGATCACGTAGCTCAGCTCGACCAGCAGGTCGACCTGGCCCCGCGCCCGCAGCCAGTTGAAGACCACCATGCCCAAGGCCGATCCCGCGAGCCCGCCCGCGAGCAGCACCGAGCCCATCGCGATGTCGACGGTGCGTCGTCGCAGATGCCCCAGCAGTGCCGAGAAGGAGGAGGCGACGATCTGGTTGGGGGAGGTGGCGACCGCGACCGCCGGGGGGATGCCCGCGAAGAACAGCAGCGGCGTGATCAGGAAACCGCCGCCGACACCGAACATGCCCGACAGCACGCCCACCAGCCCGCCGAGGCCGAGGATCAGGAAGATATTGACCGAAACCTCGGCGATGGGGAGGTAGAGCTGCATGATCGACCCCTTGCGGTAGGTCGATTAAGGCAGCCCCCGCCGGGTTTTCCAAGCCCCGGCAGGGAAGAATGCCGCGATGCGGCGGCGGCGCTTCGCTCAGCCTGCGTCGCGCAGCATCCGGCGCAGAACCTGCTCGAGCTTGGCCGCGCCCAGCGGCGCCATCGCCTTGGTGTGCTCATGGCCGATCGCCTCGTCGGACATGCCGGCGGCCATGTTGGTGATCGCCGAAACGGCCATCGTCTTGAGCCCGAGGAAGCGGGCGAGGATCACCTCCGGCACGGTCGACATGCCGGTCGCGTCGACGCCCAGCGTGCGCATCGCGCGGATCTCGGCCGGGGTCTCGAAGGAGGGGCCAGAATACCAGGCATAGACGCCCTCGTGCAGATCCACCCCCTCGGCCTCGGCCGCCGCGCGCAGCTTCGCACGCAGTTCCGGGTCGTGGGCGTCGCCCATCGGCACGAAGCGGGCATCGGTCTTTTCGCCGATCAGCGGGTTCAGCCCCGAGAAATTGACATGATCCGACAGCGCCATGATCGAGCCGGTGGGCATGTCGGCGCGCAGGCTCCCGGCGGCGTTGGTCAGGATCACCGCCTCGGCGCCGAGCGCCTTGAGCACCTCGAGCGGCAGCCGCATCTCGTTGGGATTGCCGTTCTCGTAGTAATGCGCCCGGCCCCCGAACACCGCGACGCGCTGCCCCTCGAGGTTCCCCACGGCGAGCACCGGGTTGTGGCCCGACACGCCCGCATGCGGGAAGCCCGCGAGCTTGTCATAGGGGATGGCGACGCCGTCGACGGCACCGGCGATATGGCCGAGGCCGGAGCCGAGGATCAGCCCGTATTTGACCGGTTCCTGCCCGGCCTGGGCCCGGATCAGGCCCGCGAGTTCAACGCTCTTTGACATAGGGTTCGCCTCCGGCGCGGGGCGGGATTGCGCGGCCGACGAAGCCCGCGAGGATCACCACCGTGAGAATGTAGGGAAGGGCGTCGAGCAGCTGCACGCCCACTTCGAAGCCGAGCGTGCTCTCGATCACGTCCGGGCGCAGCGCCAGAGCCTGCAGGAAGCCGAACAGCAGGCAGGCGCCGAGCGCGTACCACGGCCGCCACTTGGCGAAGATCAGCGCGGCGAGCGCGATATAGCCGCGCCCGGCCGTCATGTCCTTGACGAAGCCCGCCTGCAGGCCGGTCGAGAGATAGGCACCGGCGAGGCCGGTGAGCAGGCCGCAGATCGCCACGGCGGCAAAGCGCAGCCCCACCACCGAGATGCCGGCGGTATCGACGGCGGCGGGGTTCTCGCCCACCGCACGCAGCCGCAGGCCGAAGCGGGTCCGGAACAGCACCCACCAGGTCACCGGCACCGCCAGCAGGCCGATATAGACCAGCAGCGAATGCCCGGAGATCAGCTCGGCATAGATCGGGCCGATGAACGGAATGTCGCCGCGCATCTCGCCGGCCAGCGGCAGGTCGATCGTCTCGAAGCGGGCGCTGCCCGACAGCTGCGGCGTGCGGCCGCCCTGGCCGAACCAGCTTTGGGCGATCACCACGGTGAGGCCGGCGGCGAGGAAGTTGATCGCGACGCCGGAGATCAGCTGGTTGCCGCGGAAGGTGATCGAGGCGAGGCCGTGGATGCCCGAGAGCATCAGCGCCGCGCCGATGCCCGCCGCGGTGCCGATCAGCACCGAGCCGGTGACGGCGGCAACGGCGGCGGTGAGGAAGGCCGAGGCCAGCATCTTGCCTTCGAGGCCGATGTCGAAGATGCCCGCGCGCTCGGAGAACAGCCCGGCGAGACAGGCCAGCAGCAGCGGCGTGGCAAGCCGGATGGTGGTGTCGAGCACCTGAAGAAGGGTCAGGAAATCCATGGGCTCACTCCGCCGGTTCGGTCTTGCGGGCGGGCTTCGGCGCCGGCCTCAGCCTCAGGAACATCGCCTCGAGCGGCATCCGCACCATGTTGTCGAGCGCGCCGGTGAACAGGATCACGAGCGCCTGGATCACCACGATCAGCTCGCGCGGGATCGAGGTCCAGAGCGCCAGCTCGGCGCCGCCTTGGTAGAGAAAGCCGAAGAGCAGCGCCGCGAGCAGCACGCCGAAGGGATGGCTGCGGCCCATCAGCGCCACCGCGATGCCGATGAAACCTGCCCCCTCGACAGCGTTGAGCACCAGCCGCTCGGCCTCGCCCATGACGTTGTTGATCGCCATCATGCCCGCCAGACCACCGGACATCAGCATGGTCACGACGATGATCCGGGTGGGCGAGATGCCCGCGTATTTCGCGGCCGATTCAGACTGGCCGAAGGCGCGGATCTCGTAGCCGAGCCGGGTGCGCCAGATCAGCGCCCAGACCGCGACACAGGCCAAGAGCGCCACGAAGAACGACACGTTGACCGGCGCGCCGCGGAACAGTGCCGTCTCGGCGGTCGAGAACATGTCTTGGAAGGTCGGCAGATGCGTGGCCTCGGGGAATCGGCCCGTCGCGGGCTCCATCGAGCCCGAGGGCTTGAGCGCGCCGATCAGTAGGTAGTTCAGTAGCGCCGCGGCGATGAAGTTGAACATGATCGTCGTGATCACGATGTGGCTGCCGCGCTTGGCCTGCAGCCAGGCCGGGATCAGCGCCCAAGCCGCGCCGAACAGCGCCGCGCCGACCGCACCGCCCAGAAGCGCGAGGGTCCAGTGCGGCCACGGGATGAAGAGCGCGATCAGCGCCACGCCGAGGCCGCCCAGCATCGCCTGACCCTCGCCGCCGATGTTGAACAGGCGCGCATGGATGGCAATCGCCACGGCGAGGCCGGTGAAGATGAAATTGGTGGTGTAGTAGAGCGTGTAGCCCCAGGCATAGGTCGAGCCGAGCGAGCCCTCGACCATCAGCTTCAGCGCGGCCCAGGGGTTCTCGCCGATGGCGAGGATCACCAGGGCCGAGAGCAGGGCGGCGAGGATCAGGCTGATCAGCGGGATCAGCACGACATCCGCCCATTGCGGCATCTTCTGCATCTCAGGCCTCCTTCGCGGCGCTGGCGCGCTTCTTGGCAAGGTTGGCCTCGATCTCGGCCTCGCTATGCGGTTTGTCGGTATCGGTGATGCCCGCCATCAGCAGGCCCAGCTCACGCTCGTCGGTTTCGGACGGCAGGCGCTCGCCCATGATCTGGCCGTCGAACATCACCGCGATGCGGTCCGACAGCGACATGATCTCGTCGAGTTCGACCGACACCAGAAGCACGGCCTTGCCCATGTCGCGCAGCGCCACGATCTGCTCGTGGATGAACTCGATCGCGCCGATGTCGACGCCGCGGGTCGGCTGGCCGATCAGCAGCAGGTCGGGATTGCGCTCGATCTCGCGCGCCACGACGATCTTCTGCTGGTTGCCGCCAGAGAAGTTCTTGGCGGCGAGGTTCGGGTTCGGCGGGCGCACGTCGAAGCGCTCCATCTTCGCGGCGGCATCGGCCTTGATGGCCGCGTTGTCCATGAAGACGCCTTTGTTGAACTCGGGCTTGTCGTGGTAGCCGAAGGCCACGTTCTCCCAAGCGGTGAAGTCGAGGATCAGCCCCTCATGGTGCCGGTCCTCAGGGACATGGGCGATGCCCCGCGCGCGCCGGGTGCGGGCGTCGGACTTGCGGCCCGTCAGGTCGATCTCCTCGCCGTTTAGGCGGATCGTCCCCTCGGCCTTGCGGTAGCCGCCCAGCACCTCGAGCAGTTCGGATTGGCCGTTGCCGGCGACGCCGGCGAGGCCGAGGATCTCGCCGGCGCGGATCTCGAGCCCGATGCCGCGCAGCCGCTCGACCCCCTTGCTGTCGATCACCGTCAGGTTCTCGACCTCGAGGATCGTCCGGCCCGGCGTGGCGGGGGCCTTCTCGACCTGCAGCAGCACCTTGCGGCCGACCATCAGCTCGGCCAGCTCCGGCGGCGAGGTCTCGGCGGTCTGGACGGTGGCGGTCATCTCGCCGCGCCGCATCACGCTCACCGTGTCGGTGATCTCCATGATCTCGCGCAGCTTGTGGGTGATCAGGATGATCGTCTTGCCTTGGTCGCGCAGCCCCTTGAGGATGCGGAACAAATGGTCGGCCTCGGCCGGGGTCAGCACGCCGGTGGGCTCGTCGAGGATCAGGATGTCGGCCTGCCGGTACAGCGCCTTGAGGATCTCGACACGCTGCTGCATGCCGACGCCGATATCCTCGATCCGCGCGTCGGGATCGATGTTGAGCTCGTATTCGGCCGCCAACTGCTTGAGCTGGCGCCGCGCCTTGGCGAGCGAGGGGCGCAGCATCGCGCCTTCCTCGGCCCCGAGCACGACGTTCTCGAGCACGGTGAAGTTCTGCACCAGCTTGAAGTGCTGGAACACCATGCCGATGCCGGCGCGGATCGCGGCCTGGCTGTCGGGGATCTGGGTCGGGCGGCCATTGATGAAGATCTCGCCCGCATCGGCCTTGTAGAAGCCGTAGAGGATCGACATCAGGGTCGATTTGCCGGCGCCGTTCTCGCCGATGATGCCATGGATCGTGCCTGGCATCACCCGGATCGAGATGTCCTTGTTGGCCTGCACGGGGCCAAAGGCCTTAGAGATGCCCTTGAGCTCGATCGCGGGGGTGTGGTCGGTCATGTGATGTCCGGTCCTCGGGTGCGAAACGGGGCCGCGCTTTGCGGCGCGGCCCCTCGTGTCATGCCCTTGAGGGCGATCAGAAGTCGAGCGAGGGGCAGCTCTCGTCGCTCATGTAGTCGTGCACTTCGATCTCGCCGGAGGCGATCTTGGCCTTGGCGTCCTCGACCGCCGCGGTCATCTCCTCGGTCACCAGCGCCTCGTTGTGCTCGTCGACGGCGATGCCCACGCCCTCGTTGTTCACGCCCATGACGTTGATGCCGGTCTCGATCTCGGTGCCGGCCTCGAAGGCGTCGTAGACGGCGTTGTCGACGCGCTTGACCATCGAGGTCAGCACCTTGCCCGGCTGCAGGTAGTTCTGGTTGCTGTCGACGCCGATCGACAGGATGCCTTGGTCGGCGGCGGTCTGCAGCACGCCGATGCCGGTGCCGCCGGCGGCGGCATAGACCACGTCGGCGCCCTGGGAGATCTGCGCCTGGGTCAGCTCGGAGCCCTTGACCGGATCGTTCCATGCGGCGGGGGTGGTGCCGGTCATGTTCGACAGCACGGTGATGTCGGGGTTCACCGACTTGGCGCCCTGGGCGTAGCCGCAGGCGAACTTGCGGATCAGCGGGATGTCCATGCCGCCGATGAAGCCGACGGTGCCGCTCTCGGAGGCCATCGCCGCCATCTGGCCGACGAGGTAGGAGCCCTCATGCTCGTTGAAGATCACCGAGCGGACGTTGGGCTGGTCGACCACGCCGTCGACGATCACGAACTTGGTGTCGGGGTAGTCGGCGGCGATCTCTTCGAGCGGGGTCATGAAGGAGAAGCCGACGGTGACGATCGGGTTGTTGCCGGCCTCGGCGAAGCGGCGGAGCGCCTGCTCGCGCTGCGCATCGGACTGCAGCTCGACCTCGGCATAGGAGTTGCCGGTTTCCTCGGCCCAGCGGGTGGCGCCGTTATGCGCGCTCTCATTGAACGACTTGTCGAACTTGCCGCCCAGGTCGAAGACCAGCGCCGGGTCGGCCAGTGCGGCGCCGGCCGAGATCGCCAGCGCGGCGGTCGCGCCGAGGAATTTCGCGAGATGAGTCATCTAAAGCTCCCTGTCAGGTCACGGCGCGGTGCCGTCCCAGCGCCGCGCGTCTGCCGGTCATGCGCCGGCTCATGGCAGGATAAGGCAATGCGCGGCGCTTTCGGGTCAACTGATTTTTCCATGATTTGCGCCAAGTCACCGGGACTTCGCAGCGTTACGGCCCACCTCTGAGGCGACTGACGCAGGGGTATGTTATCGCAATGGGCGGGTAAGGATCAGCGCCGCCGCGGGCGATTGCCCGGCCCGTGGATAATAGCCCGGCCGCCGACCGGCCCGTGCGTATCCCATCCGCTCGTAGAGCGCCCGCGCCGGGGCGTTGTCCTCCGCCACCTCGAGAAAGATTGTCACCGCTCCGGCAGCCCGCGCGGCGTCGTGAAACGCCTCCAGCGCCGTACGGGCGCGGCCCTGCCTGCGATGATCGGGGTGGGTGGCCAGCGTGATGATCTCGGCCTCGTCCAGGGTCACGCGGCCCAGCACGAAACCAGAGGCGTCGCCCGCAAGGATCGCGCCGGGCGCGGCAAGCAGCGCGGCGAACTCCTCCGTGCTCCAGCCGCGCTCGTCCGGGAAGGCCGCCGCATAGGTCGCGGCGAGGGCCCGCGGCGCGCTCATTCGATCAGGACGGGGGCCGGGTCGCGCGGCGGTGCCGCGTCGGCGGGGCGGACGTAGAGCGGTGCCGGGCGCGGCTGCGGCGTCCCGGCACGCTCGCGGGCGATCCGCGCGATGGCGCGCACGAGGGCCTCGGGTCCGGGGCCGTGCAGCACCGCGCCAGCCTCGGCGGCGGGGGCGAGGCGCGGGGCCTCGGCACCGGCATCGGTCAGCCGTTGCAGCCAGAGATGGTCGCGGGGAGCGGGCAGGGCGACGGTAACAGGGCGCGGATGCTCCAGCGCCGCCGCCTCGAAGCCCGAGACCCCGATGGCCGGGATGCCCAGGCCCAGAGACAGGCCGCGCGCCGCCGAGACGCCGATCCTCAGCCCGGTGAAGTTGCCGGGCCCGGTGCCGACGCCGATCGCCGCGAGATCGCGCCAGGCCAGCCCCTCATGCTGCAGCAATTCCTCGAGAAACGGCATCAGCCGCTCGGCCTGGCCCTTGGCCATCGGCTCGACACGGGTAACCATGCGATCGCCCAGATGCAGAGCGGCCGCGCAATGCGCGGCCGAGCTGTCGAATGCCAGTAGCGGACGCATCAGGCTGCGACGGGCCGGACCTCGACCACTTCGGGGATGTAGTGGCGCAGCAGGTTCTCGATGCCCATCTTGAGCGTCAGCGTCGAGGAGGGGCAGCCGGCGCAGGCGCCCTGCATGTGCAGATAGACCACACCACGGTCGAAGCCGTGGAAGGTGATGTCGCCGCCATCCTGCGCCACGGCGGGCCGCACGCGGGTGTCGAGCAATTCCTTGATCTGCTCGACGATGGCGCCGTCCTCGCCGGTATGTTCGGCATGGCCGCCCGAGGCGCTGTTCGAGGTGCCGTCGTCGATCGCCGGGGCGCCGGACTGGAAATGCTCCATCACCGCGCCGAGCACGGCGGGCTTGATGTGATCCCACTCGACGGCTTCGGTCTTGGTCACGGTGACGAAGTCGGAGCCGAGGAACACGCCGGCCACGCCGCCGGTCGCGAAGATGCGCTTGGCCAGGGGGCTCGACTGCGCGGCTTCCTCGGAGGGGAAATCGGCCGTGCCCATCTCGAGCACGGTCTGCCCCGGCAGGAACTTCAGCGTCGCGGGGTTCGGCGTGGATTCGGTCTGGATGAACATCGGACCACCTTTCGTTTCAGGTCCCCGATATGCGCCTCGCCGGACCCGAAGTCAAGATTTGGAACGGTTCTAAATCGCCCGTCGGCAGTGGCTCAGGTAATCGCCTCGAGCCGCTCCTTGGAGATGTCGCCCGGCACGATGGTGATCGGCACCGGCAGGCTGCCGGCCTCGCGGGTGAGCTGGCTCACCAATGGCCCCGGTCCCTTGCGGTCGTCGCCCGCGCCGAGCACCAGCACGCCGATCTCCGGGTCCTCGCGGATCTGGGCGAGGATCTCGGGCACCGCTTCGCCCTCGCGGATCACCAGATCGGGATGCACGTTCTGGCGGTCGCGCATCCACTTGGCGAAGACCTCGAAATGCACCTCGATGCGCTCGCGCGCCTCGGCCCGCATGATCTCGCCCACCCCCACCCAATGGTTGAACTCGTCCGGGGGGATCACCGACAGGATGGTGACCCCGCCGCCGGTCTTGCCCGCGCGCATTGCCGCGAAACGCATCGCGTTGAGGCATTCGCGGGTATCGTCGAGGATCACGAGGAACTTGCGCATGGGTCGTCCTGTCGGAGCTATTCGGCCGGAGTGTGACCCAGCACCGGACGCGGGGCAACCGGGCGGTGTATGGCCGGGCGGCGCAGCGGCGGGTCGGGGCGCAGCTGCGGCTGCGGCCGGGTCAGCGGCGGCTCGGCGCGCGGGGTGGGGGCCTTGTGCGCCGCCTGCCGGAGCTGCGCTTGCACCGGCGCGCGGATCAGCGACAGCAGCATCCGGCCGACCCGCTCACCGAGGAAGATCAGCACCTGTCCCGCCAGCAGCCACAAGAGCGCCGCCGCGCCGATCGCGAGGTCCGACAGCCGCACCAGCGCGCGGAAGGCTCGGCCCTTGCCGAGAATGTCGAGCGTGGCGCGGGTGTCCGGACCGGCGGCGTCCGAGAGCCGCGCCAGCCGCCGCGCATCGGCGGCGTCATCGACGTGGCGCAGCATCAGCACCGCGTCGGTGAGCGAGCTATTCGCGGCGACGCGGCCCAGATCCGAGGCCAGCTCGCCCACCCGGGCAAGCTTCACCGGATCGGCCACCTCGTCGAGACCCATCTTGCCCAAAGCGAGATCGTCGAGCCGATCCGGCCGGAAGCCGACATCGGACAGCCGCCGCAGCTCGTCGGCGAAGCTCGTGCTGACGGTGCCGAGCCGCCGCGCCAGCCGCAGCGAGGTCGCGCCGACCTTCACCGTGGCGCTGGTGCCGCCCGAGGCCAGCACCAGGCCGGTGGCCCCGAGCCCGACGCCCGCGAGCGCCACCTCGATGCGGTCGATCTCCTCGCCGGCGATGCCGGCCTGCGCCGCCCGCCTGAGCGCGTTCAGATCGCCCAGCGGCGTCATCTCGACGGTGACGCCGCACATCGCCAGAAGCGCCACGCGCGGGCAGGCGGTGATGTCGGCGGCGCAGACGGCACAGTTACGTGCCGCCGCCAGCGCCCCGGTCTCGCGCGCCTCCAGCGCCTGCATGCGGCCCAGAAGCGCCGGCGAGGGCGCGATGCCGTGACGCCCGCCCACCGCCGAAACCATGCGCATCGCGTCGAGATCCTCGGCCAGAAGCGCCCGGTCCATCTCGGCCATGTACCATTCCGGCGTCACCTCGCGCGCCAGGGCCGCGCGCAACTCCAGCGCCACCGCCTCGGTGCTGCGCTCCAGATAGGGCGCGGCGAAGGGGTTCTGCGACATCAAGAGCGCCAGCGCCACCGTGCTCAGCGCGACGGGCAGGAACGCCAGCAGCCGGTCGAGGGCGCGCCAGAGCCGCATCTCAGCCCGCCGTCGCCGCCCAGTCCCAGTACATCTCGCGCACCCGCTTCGTCACCGGGCCGATCGCATAGGCCGTGTCGTCGAAGGCGGTGACCGGCGTGACCTTGTGCATGTTGCCCGACAGGAACACCTCGTCGGCGGCGTGCACGTCCTCGAAGGACATGGTGACCTCGTGCACCTTCACGCCATCGGCGCGCAGATTGGCGATGTGACGCGCCCGCGTGATGCCCGCGAGGAAGGTGCCGTTGGGGATCGGGGTGAAGACCTCGCCGTCGCGCACGATGAAGACGTTGGAGCTGGCGCTTTCGGCGACATTGCCCAGCGCGTCGGCCACCAGCGCGTTGCCGAAGCCCTTCGCGCGCGCCTCGGCGATCATCCGGGCGTTGTTGGGGTAGAGGCAGCCCGCCTTGGCGTTGACCACCGCATCCTCCATCACGGGGCGGCGGAAACGGGTGGTGGTGAGCGTGGTCGAAGCGTCGGGCGGCGCCATCGGGATCGTTTCCAGCGCCACGGCGAAGCCGGTCGCGCCCTCCTTGGGCAGGATGCCCAGATGGCCACCATCGAGTGCCCAGTACATCGGTCGGATGTAGATCGCGGCATCCTTCGGGCAGGCGGCCAGCCCCTCGCGGACGATGCCGACCATCTCCTGCGTCGAGACGGTGGGGGTGATCATCAGCGCCTCGGCCGAGGCATTGGCCCGGGCACAGTGGCGGTCGAGATCGGGCGCGAGGCCATGTGCGTAGCGCGCACCGTCGAACACCGTCGTGCCGAGCCACGCGCCGTGATCAGAGGCACGGATCACGGCGATGTCGCCCTTGTGCCAACGCCCTTCGTAATAGGTCCGGATATCGGTGCCCGTCGCCATGCCTGTCCTCCGCTTTGGAGCGCAGGCTAGGCCAGCGGCGCATATCGGTCGAGAGGCGGCGGCGATCCGCCGATCCGCAACGCCCGGGCGTTGCGCTCAAGCCTCGGCCAGCAGCGCCTCGAGATCGAGCCGGGCATTGCGCATCGAAAGCCCGCCCCCGGCATCGCGCGGCCAGTCGGCCTCGGCGCGGTCGCGGTAGATCTCGACCCCGTTGCCGTCCGGGTCGCGGAAGTAGATCGCCTCGCTCACCCCGTGATCCGCGGCCCCCTCGATCTCGACCCCGGCCGCGATGACCCGCCGCAGCGCCTGCGCCAATGACTTGCGGTCCGGGTAGAGGATCGCGGTGTGGAAGAGACCGGTATGGCCCGGCGGCGGCGGCACCGCGCCGAGGCTCTCCCAGGTGTTGAGGCCGATATGGTGGTGATAGCCCCCGGCCGAGAGAAAGGCGGCGCCGGCGCCGTATCGCTGCATCAGCTCGAAACCCAGCACCTCGCCGTAGAAGGCGATGGCACGGTCGAGATCGGCGACGCGCAGATGCACGTGACCGATGCGGGTCGCGGCAGGGGCGATGGTGGTGGTCATTTCGGCTCTCCGGTCCTGACGGGTTCTACCGCCCAGATAGGGGCTCCGCCCGGGGCGCGGCAGTCGCCAGTTTCGCACGGCATCGGTGCAACAGCGCGAAAGCGCGATG
This sequence comes from Limimaricola sp. G21655-S1, assembly GCF_027213785.1. GTDB lineage: Bacteria > Pseudomonadota > Alphaproteobacteria > Rhodobacterales > Rhodobacteraceae > Limimaricola. Next base: position 72,130 of record NZ_JAPWGO010000012.1, read on the forward strand.
CCGCCGCTCGCGCCGACGTGAGTTGATCCTCCCGCGCGGGAAGGGGGAAAGGAGGCCCAAACAGGCAAGGAGTTCCCATGACCCAGACCCGACGCGGTTTCATCGCCAGCGGCGCCGCTGGCCTCGTCACGCTCGCCGCACCGGCCATCGCCGCCCAGAGCGCGGTGCAGCGCAACGTCTCTGCGCTGCAGAAGATCGACTGGCGCGACCATTTCGACGCGCTGGGCGTGGGGGTCATCGTCGCCGACACCAAGGCCCGCGCGGTGCATTTCTGGGGCGGCGACGGCGAAACCTACCGGCTCTACCCCTCGTCGGTGCCGGTCAGCCCGGAGCTGACCAAGCTCGGCTACACCGAGGTGGTGCGCAAGGTCGACGGGCCGACATGGACCCCGACGCCGTCGATGCGCGAGCGTGACCCGTCGCTCCCGGCCGTGGTCCCCCCCGGTCCCGGCAACCCGCTGGGCACCCATGCTCTCTACCTGTCTTGGCAGTACTACCGCATCCACGGCACCCACGACACGCGCAAGATCGGGCGCCCGTCCTCGGATGGCTGCATCGGTCTCTACAACGAGCACATCGCCAAGCTCTACGCGCTGGTCGAAACCGGCACGCAGGTGCGACTGATCTGAGCCGTTCCGGCGGAAGGGGACGACGCGCCCCTTCCTGCCGTGTCCCGGGTCGCAGGTGCGAGCAGCCTGATCGCTGCGCCACTTGCGACCCTTCGGATTGCGTATTTCTGGAACGAAGTGGCCATGCGGCGCGCCTGCCTTCCTGCCGTTTCCGCTGAAGCAATACGGCTTTAGGCAGGCTGGGGCGGGGTTTCTGCTCGTCTCGAGGGACAGGGCGCATGGCGCGCCCCGTCCCGGGGCTCAGCGAATGAGTCCCATGATCTCGGAGGTTTTCGCGACGATCGGTTCGGCGATGGCGCGGGCCCGCTCGGCGCCGCGGGCCATGATCCGGTCGATCTCGGCCGGATCATCCATGAGCCGCGCCATCTCCGACGAGATCGGTGCCAGCTTTTCGACCGCGAGATCGGCGAGCGCCGGTTTAAACTGGCCCCAGCCGGCACCGCCATGCTCGGCGATCACCTGTTCCGCCGTCATTCCCGACAGGCCCGCATAGATGTCGACGAGGTTCTTCGCCTCGGGCCGGTCGGCGAGGCCGTCGAGGCTCTCGGGCAGCGGCGCCGGATCGGTGCGCGCCTTCTTGAACTTCTTGGCGATGGCGTCGGCATCGTCGGTCATGTTGATCCGCTCCATGTCGCTCTCGCCCGACTTCGACATCTTCTTGGTGCCGTCGCGCAGGTTCATCACCCGCATCGCCGGACCCTCGATCACCGGGGTGGTGAGCGGGAAGAAATCGGTCTTGTAGTCGTGATTGAACTTGGCGGCGATGTCGCGGGTCAGTTCGACATGCTGCTTCTGATCCTCGCCAACCGGCACATGCGTGGCATGGTAGGCGAGGATGTCGGCGGCCATCAGCGACGGGTAGGCGTAAAGGCCGAGGCTCTGCTTCTCGGCATTCTTGCCCGCCTTTTCCTTGAACTGCGTCATCCGGTTCATCCAGCCCACGCGCGCGACGCAATTGAACAGCCAGCCCAGCTCGGCATGGGCCGAAACGCGGCTCTGGTTGAACAGGATCGACTTTTCCGGGTCGACGCCCGAGGCGAGGTAGCCCGCCGCCACCTCGCGGGTGGCGCGGCGCAGCTCTTCCGGCTCCTGCCAGACCGTGATCGCGTGCAGGTCGACGACGCAATAGATCGTCTCGAATTCGCCGCCCTGCATCTCGACGAAGCGCTTGATGGCCCCCAGATAGTTGCCGAGTGTCAGACCCCCCGAGGGCTTGATGCCGGAAAAGACGCGGGGGGCGAACGTGGTGGCGGTCATGGCGCGTGTCCTGCTGGAAACCGGGTGGCATTCCGATTAGCCATGCCCCCTGTCGAGGTCAACCGAAGGGACCTGAGGATGCGACCGCAAGGTTATTACGAACGCCCCGATCCGAACCACGCGCCGATGGAAGGCCCGTTCGGTACGTTGCCGCCGCTGATCGTGGTGCTTGCACTGGCGATGGCGGGGATCGAGGCGGCGTTGTCGCTCGGGGCCACCGGGCTCGTCGGCGGGCCGCAGGCGGTGGGCTGGCGTATCGGCGCGATCGAGGGCTGGGGTTTCGCCCCTGCGGTGCTCGACCGAGTGCTGACGGGCTGGGATTGGGGCCTTGCCTCGCGGCTTCTGAGCTACCCCTTCGTGCATATGAGCATGACCCATGCGCTCTTCGCGGTGGCACTGCTGCTGGCGCTGGGCAAGTTCGTGGGGGAGGTGCTGCATCCGGTCGCTCTGGGCGTGATGCTGGTCGCAACGACGCTGGCGGGCGGGCTGGCCTTCGGGCTGTTCATCAGCACCAACTACCCGCTGATCGGCGCCTTTCCGGCGGTCTACGGGCTGATCGGTGGTTTCACCTACCTGATGTGGTTGCAACTCGGTCGCGCCGGCTCGAACCGGCTCGCCGCCTTCCGGCTGATCAGCGTGCTGCTGGCGCTTCAGCTCGTGTTCGGTCTGATGTTCGGCGCCGACCCCTCATGGGTAGCCGACGCCGCCGGCTTCGTGACCGGGCTCGCGCTGTCGCCGCTGCTCGCGCCGGGTGGCACCCGCGCTTTCCTCGCGCGGTTGCGGGCGCGCTAGCGCCGCACCGCGCGACGGAACTCGGCGAGGCGGAACGCGCCCAGGAGCTGGCCGAAGCCGAAATAGCCGGCCATGCCGATCGCCACGAGCAGCGCCAGCGCGAGGTAGCGCACCGAGGCGGTGGCAAGGAACGGGCCGAGCAGGGCGGCGGTGCCGAGCAGCAGCGCCCCCATCAGCGCCGAGGCGCCGCAGATCCGCCATAGCCGGTGGCGGAACCGGTCGTCCCATTCGGCGGCGTGACCCATGGAGCGCGAGCCGCGCCACAACAGCCAGACCATCGTCCAACCCGCGAGAGTCGTGCCCAGCGCCGCGGCGATGAAGCCGATCACCGGGGCTAGACCCACCGCCACCACCACGTTCACCAGCATCGCAGCAAGCGCGTAGCGGAACGGCGATCGCGTGTCCTCGCGCGCGAAGAACAGCGGTTGCAGCGCCTTTTGCAGCACGAAGGCAGGCAGGCCGAGGCCGTAGACCGCCACCGCCAGCGCCGTCGCCATGGTGTCGTCGGTGGTGAAGGCGCCACGCTCGAACAGTACCGAGACCAGCGGCACCGGGATCACCACGAGCGCCACGGCGGCGGGGATGGTCAGGGCAAGGCTCATTTCGGCGGCGCGGTTGAAGGCGTCGCGCCCGCCCGCTTCGTCGCCTGCGCGCAGCCGCCGTGAGAGATCGGGCAGGAGCACCACGCCCACGGCGATGCCGACCACGCCCAGGGGCAGCTGGTAGAGCCGGTCGGCATAGTTGAGCCAGGCCACCGCGCCCTCGAAGAAGCTGGCCACCTGGCGGCCGACCAGCAGGTTGATCTGCACCACGCCACCTGCGAGCGCCGCCGGTGCAGCGATCACGGCGAGCTTCTTCAACTCGGGCGTGAGGCGCGGCCGTGCGAGCCGCAGGTGGAAGCCCGCGCGCTTGGCGGCGATCCAGACGAGGCCGAGCTGTACCAGCCCGGCGAGCGGCACCGAGGCGGCGAGGGTGTCGCCGACCCTGAGACCCAGCGCCCGGTCGATGCCCAGCCCGAGGCTTTCCGACGGGTCGCGCCCCATCGCCGCGCCGGCCAGCACCGCCACGATGAAGATGACGTTCAAAAGCACCGGCGCCGCCGCCGCGGCCATGAAGCGGCCTGTGGCGTTCAGCACGCCCGAGACCAGCGCCGCGAGCGAGATGAACAGGATGTAGGGAAAGGCCAGCCGCCCGTATTCGACCGCAAGCTCGAAGCGCTCGTCTTCGGCGAAGCCCGAGGCCATGGCGAAGACCAGCCCCGGCATGGCGACGATGCCGATCACGGTGAAGATCGTGAGCAGGAAGGCCATGCCCGCAAAGGCTTCCTGCGCGAAACGCTCGGCGTCCTCGCCCGCCTCGACCTTTTTCGAGAACATCGGCACGAAGGCCATGTTGAACGCGCCCTCGGCGAAGAATCGGCGGAACATGTTGGGCAGGGAGAAGGCCACGAGGAAGGCTTCGGCCACCGGGCCCGCGCCGAGATAGCCCGCGATCATGATGTCGCGGGCGAATCCGAAGACGCGGGAGAGGAGGGTCCAGATGCCGACGGTGAGAAAGCCCTGCACGAGGCGGATGGGCTTCAAGATACGGCCCTCCGTGCGCCCGCTTCGATGGCCTCGCGCAGGCGGCGCTCGAGCGCGCGCTGCTTCGACTCAGAATGGTATTTCAATCCGAACATGTCCTTGACGTAGAAGGTATCGACCGCCTGCTCCCCATAGGTCGCGATGACGGCGGAGGAAATATAGACGTTTGCGGCGGCCAGCGTCCGGGTCAGGTCGAACAGCAGGCCGGGGCGGTCGCGGGTATCGACCTCGATGATGGTGAAGATCTCCGAGCCCTCGTTGTCGAAGGCGATCGAGGTCGGCACCCGGAAGGCGCGCTCGCGCTTGCGGATCTTGTCGCGGTCCTTGATCGCGTCGCGCGCCACCACCTCGCCGCGCAGGGTCTTGCCGATCATCTGTTCGAGCCGCGGCAGCCGGGCCTCCTCGTAGGGATGTCCCTCGGCATCCTGAATCCAGAACACGGCGGTGCACAGCCCGTCCTTGGCGGTATAGGTGCGCGCGTCGACGATGTTGGCGCCGACCAGCGCCAGCGCCCCGGTGAGCCGCGAGAACAGCCCCGGGTGGTCGGTGGTGGCAAAGCTGACCCGCGTCGCGTCGCGATCGGCATCGAGCATCAGGTCGGTACGAATCTCGTCGGCGCCGAGGCCGCGCAGCAGATGCGCGAAGCGGACATGGCTGTCGAGCGGCAGGCCCTGCCAGTAGGGGCCGTAATGCCGCGTCGTCTCGGCCCGAAGCTCGGTCTGCGGCCAGTCCGACAGCGCCTCGCGCAGCGCCTTCTTGGCCTCGGCCTCGCGGGCGCCGCGGTTAAGATCCTCCAGCCCAGTGGCCAGCGCCTCCTCGGTCGCGGTGTAAAGGCCGCGCAGCAGCATGGCCTTCCAGTTGTTCCATGTACCCGGGCCGACGCCGCGGATGTCGCAGACGGTCAGCACGCAGAGCAGGTCGAGCCGCTCCTTGGTCTTCACCGCGCGGGCGAAGTCGCGCACCGTGCGCGGCTCGGCGATGTCGCGCTTCTGCGCCATGTCCGACATCAGCAGGTGATGCCGGACCAGCCATTCCACCGTTTCGGATTCCTTGCGGTTGAGACCCAGCCGTGGCGCCACGCGGCGGGCGATCTGCGCACCCAGAACCGAATGGTCCTCGTCCCGGCCCTTGCCGATGTCGTGCAGCAGCAGCGCCACGTAGAGCACCCGGCGGTTCACCCCGGCCTTGAGGATGCCCGAGGCCACGGGCAGTTCCTCGACCAGCTCCTCGCGCTCGATCTGCGCCAGCGTCGAGATGCACTGTATGGTGTGCTCGTCCACCGTGTAGTGGTGGTACATGTTGAACTGCATCATCGCGACGATCGGCGCGAATTCGGGCAGGAACGCCGCCAGCACGCCGAGCTCGTTCATCCGTCGCAGCGCCCGCTCGGGGTTGCCGCGCCGGATCATCAGGTCGAGGAAGATGCGGTTGGCCTCCCGGTCCTCGCGCAGCTTGGCGTCGATGAGATGCAGGTTGGCCGAGATCAGCCGCATCGCGTCGGGGTGCAGCAGATGGCCGGTGCGCAGGCTTTCGTCGAAGATCCTGAGCAGGTTCACCGGTTCGGCGAGGAACGCCGCCTCGTCGGCCACGTCGAGCCGGTTATGCACGATGCGGTAGGGCGGGCGGGCGCGCTTGCGGCGCGCCAGCAGCCGGGTCAGCATCGGCTCGGATTTCAGATGCGTGGCCTCCTGCGCGGTCAGGAAGATCCGCGTCAGCTCGCCGACCCGGGTCGCGTGGCGGAAGTAATCCTGCATGAAATGCTCGACCGCGCGCCGTCCGCCGCCATCGACATAGCCCATGCGCTCGGCCACCTCGACCTGCATGTCGAAGGTGAGCTGGTCCATCGCCCGGTTGGTGATCAGGTGCAGGTGGCAGCGCACCGCCCAGAGGAAATCCTCGGCCCGCACGAACTCGGCGTATTCCTCGTCGGTGAAGACGCCGCGGCCCACCAGCTCGGCCGCGTCCTGTACGCCGTAGACGTATTTGCCGATCCAGTAGAGCGATTGTAGGTCGCGCAGGCCCCCCTTGCCCTCCTTGACGTTGGGCTCGACCACGTAGCGCTGACCGCCCTGCTTGAGGTGGCGCGCGTCGCGCTCCGCCAGCTTGGCGGCGATGAATTCGGGCGCGGTATTGCGAAACAGCTCGGTCCAGAGCCGCTCCTTCAGGCTCGCCGCCAGCGCCGTGTCGCCGGCGAGGCGGCGGCATTCGACGAGCGAGGTGCGGATCGTAAAATCCTCCTTCGCCAGCCGCAGGCAATCCTTCACGGTGCGGCTCGCATGGCCGACCTTCAGCTTCAGGTCCCACAGCATGTAGAGCATCGATTCGATGATGCTCTCGGCCCAGGGCGTGATCTTCCACGGCGTCAGGAACAGCAGGTCGACGTCGGAATGCGGCGCCATCTCGCCGCGGCCGTAGCCGCCGACGCCCAGAAGCGACAGGCGCTCGCCCTCAGTGGGATTGTGCAGCGGGTGCAGCGCACGCGCGACGTCGAAGCTCGCGGTGACGATCCGGTCGGTAAGCCAGGCATGGGCCCGGGTCACAGGGCGCGCCGCGAAGGGGCGCGTGGCGAAGGCGTCGGCGAGCGCCTCGCGGCCTTGGCGCCGGGCCTCTGCCAGCACCCCGACGGCGGCGCGGCGCGCGGCCATCGCGTCCCCGGCCTCGGCCATGGCCGTCTCGAGTTGCCGCGTCACGGCCTCGATGTCGAATATGTCGCGCGCCGGAAGGATCAGATCCTCCGGCGCGTCGGTCGTGTCGGGCTTCGTGAGGGACGGCGTCTTAGAAGCCGGCGCCGCGGAAGCTTGTGGGAGCAGGGTCAAGGATAACCACCTGGTTGTTGCGGATCGTGGCCACGGCCAGCCCCCGCTGGTTGGTGCCGTTGGACAGCAGCCGGAAGATCCCCGACGTGCCCTTGAAGCCCTGGCTCTGGACCAGAGCGCTCTGGGTCAGGGCGTCGGCGCGGCCGGTCGCGGCCAGCGCGCCGATGGCGGCGATGCCGTCATAGGCGAGACCGGCCAGCGGGTGCGGCTGCGCGCCATAGGTCGCCGAGTAGCGCTGCTCGAAGGCGCGCGTGCGGTTGGTGTCCGGCACGGCGAAGAGGCCGTTCTGCAGACCCGGGAGCGCCAGCGCCTGCGGCGCCGCGTCCCAGCGGGTCAGGCCCAGCATCCGCGCCTGCTGCGGCGTGATTCCGGCCTCGTTCAGCGCGGTGGCGAGGATCGGCAGATCGGCATTGACGCCCGCCGTGGTGAAGACGCCGGTGGCGCCGGAGCCGCGCACCGTCTCGGCCACGCGCGGCGCGGCGGATTGCACGCCGGCCTGGCTCAGCTCGTAGGGCTGGGTCCCGGCGACGGCGCCGCCCGATCGGTTGACGGCGTTGACGATCGCGTCGCGGCCGATCGTGCCCTGCAGGTCGTTGCCATAGGCCACCACGTAACGCTGGATGCCGTTGCGCATGCCGTACTGTACCAGCCGGTCGGCGGTGTTGGCGAAGGTCGGCCCGAGGATGAAGACGTTGCCGCCGGCGATCGTCGGGTTGTTCGAGAAGGCGAGCACGTTGACGCCTTGGTTCGCCACCGCGACGCCGGCGGCGTTGGCGGCCTCGGCGTAGAGCGGCCCGAGGATGATCTGCGCGCCCTCGGACACGGCCGTGGTCGCGGCCTGCGCGGCACGGCCCGGATCGCCGGCGGTCGGGTAGACCTTCATGTCGATCTCGACATTGCCGAGATCGGCGATGGCGAGGCGGGCGGCGTTTTCGAGGTTGCTGGCGAGCAGCTGGTCGGCCCCGGAGGAGGAGCCGGCGGGCACGAGAAGCGCCACCTTCACGGGGGCGCCGGGCGTCACGCGCTGCGCATCCGAGACCGGGCCGGTGGCCACGATCGGCTGGCATGCGGCGAGCCAAACGAGTGAGAACAGGGCGAGAAGTCGGGCCGCGGCCTTGCGAGGCTGCGTCAAACGGGCGAACATGGGCATCACTTTCTCCGGCACGGGCGCGGGGCAGGTTCGCAACCAATCATAAACCGGGGCGGGCAGGGGTCCAGTGACGAATTTCGAAACACGGCCGGTGGCACCGGGGCTGCACTTCGTGGCGACGCCGATCGGCACCGCGCGCGACATCACGCTGCGGGCGCTCGACCTCTTGGCGAATGCCGACGCGCTTGCCGCCGAAGACACGCGGACGCTGCGCAAGCTCATGGAAATCCACGGCATTCCGCTGAACAACCGACCGCTTCTGGCCTATCACGACCATTCCGGCGCCGGTGATCGCAACCGCATTCTCGCGGTGCTCGAGCGTGGCGGCTCCGTGGCCTATGTCTCCGAAGCCGGAACGCCGCTCGTCGCCGATCCGGGCTATGCGCTGGGCCGGGCCGCGATCGCCGCGGGGCACGCGGTTCTGGCGGCACCCGGCGCCTCGGCGGTGCTGGCGGCGCTGGCGGTCTCCGGGCTGCCCACCGACCGCTTCGCCTTCGCGGGCTTTTTGCCCCCCGCCAAGACCCAGCGCGAGACCGAGATCGCGGCGCTCAGGTCGCTGCCCTTCACGCTGGTGCTCTACGAGAGTCCCAAGCGCGTTCACGAATTGTTGGGAAGTTTGCGCGACATTCTGGGGGCGGGCCGGCCCGTGGCGCTGTGCCGCGAACTGACCAAGCGGTTCGAGGAGGTGATCCGTGGCACGGCGGCCGAGGTCTGCGCGGCGATCGAGGGCCGCACGCTCAAGGGCGAGATCGTCGTGCTCGTCGGCCGGGCCGAGACCGAAGAGGTCACTGGGGCCGATCTGGAAACCGCGCTGCGCGACGCGATGCGCACGATGCGTGTGAAGGACGCGGCGACGGCGGTGGCCGGTGCGCTGGGGCTGCCGCGCCGCGAGGTCTATCAGGCGGCGCTGGCGCTGGAGAAAGGGACCGATGATGCAGATGAGGACGAGAGCTGACAGCGCAAGGGCGGTACGCGCGACAGCCCGGACGCAGGGCTTTGATACGCTGCCGATGCCGTGGCGATGGCTGCGAAGCATCGCTTCCCTTTCCAGCCATCTTCTCCTGTGGCCGGAACAGACGGGTCGGATCCAATCACCCGCGCTCATCCGTAACCCCCGCCCTCAACAGAGGTCGATGAGCCGGCCCGAACGGCCCAGATGACCCATGCCCAGAACGTGGAGCGCGGCAGCCGCGCCCGGCTGTCGGGGCTTGCCGCCGAGGACAGTGTCGCGCGGCATTACGCGCGCAGCGGCCGCGCCGTTTTGGCACGGCGTTGGCGGGGCCCGGGCGGGGAGATCGACCTGATCGTCCGCGAGGGCGCGCGGCTCGTCTTCGTCGAGGTCAAGGCCAGCCGCAGCTTCGATGCCGCCACGGCGCAGCTGGGCCGTCGCCAGATGGAACGCATCTGCCGTTCCGCCGAGGCCTATTGCGGCGAGATGCCTGACGGGGCGCTGACCGAAATGCGCTTCGACCTCGCGCTGGTCGACGGGCAGGGCGCGGTGCGGGTGATCGAGAACGCCTTTGACGGCGGCTGAAGCGGGACCCGCCCTGTGCGCGGGAGCGCAGGCGCGGCGCATTGCGGAGCGGGCGCGCTTCGGGCATGGATCGGGAACCGCATTCCCAGCGAAAGATCGCCGCCATGCCCAAGCCTCTCAAGGTCGCCCTCCAGATGGACCCGATCGGCAGCGTCAACATCGACGCCGACACCACCTTTCGCATCGGCGAGGAGGCGCAGGCGCGCGGGCACGAGCTGTTCTACTACACCCCCGACCGCCTCGCCTTTCAGGAAGGGCGGGTGACGGCGCGGGGCTGGCCGCTGGAGCTGCGCCGCGAAAAGGGCAACCATTACAGCCTCGGCGAGGAGCGGGAGGTCGATCTGTCGGAGATGGACGTGGTCTGGCTGCGCCAGGACCCGCCCTTCGACATGGGCTACATCACCACCACGCATCTCTTGGACATGATTCACCCCGGCACGCTGGTGGTGAACGACCCCTTCTGGGTGCGCAACTACCCCGAGAAGCTGCTGGTCCTGAACTTTCCCGACCTGACGCCGCCGACCGCCATCGCCCGCGATCTGGCGACGCTGCGGTCGTTCCGCGACCGGCACGGAGACATCATCCTCAAGCCGCTCTACGGCAATGGCGGCGCCGGGGTGTTCAAGCTGCACAGCCGGGACGGCAACCTCGCCTCGCTGCACGAGATGTTCTCGGGCATCAACCGCGAGCCGCTGATCGTGCAGAAATACCTGCCCGACGTGACCAAGGGCGACAAGCGGGTGCTGCTGGTCGATGGCGAGCCGGTGGGCGCGATCAACCGCGTGCCGGCCAAGGGCGAGACCCGATCGAACATGCATGTCGGTGGCCGGCCCGAAAAGGTCGAGCTGACCGCGCGCGACCGCGAGATCTGCGAAAGGATCGGGCCGCTTCTGCGGGAGAAGGGCCAGATCCTCGTCGGCATCGACGTGATCGGCGACTGGCTCACCGAGATCAACGTCACCTCGCCCACCGGCATCCAGGAGCTGGAGCGCTTCGACGGCATCAACGTCGCAGCGAAGATCTGGGAAGCGATCGAGGCGAAGCGCTAGGTTTCGTCGCCCGGCCTCAGGGCGCGCGGTTCGACGCGAGCCGATAGCCGACCGCCTCGGCCACATGGGGCCGCCGGACCGTCTCCGACCCGTCCAGATCGGCGATGGTCCGCGCCACCCGCAGCACCCGATGGTAGCCGCGCGCCGACAGGCCGAAGCGCTCGGCCACCCGCAGCAACAATTCGCGGCCCTCGGTGTCAGGGGCCGCGATGTCCTCCAGAAGCTGTCCCTCGGCATCGGCGTTGACCCGCGCCGCCATTCCCTCGAAGCGCGCCGTCTGGATTTCCCGCGCCGCCGACACCCGGAGCGCGACCTCGGCCGAGCCCTCGGCGGGATCGGGCAGGTCGAGATCGGTGAAGGCGACGGGCGGCACCTCGACCCGCAGGTCGATCCGGTCGAGGAGCGGTCCGGAGATCCGCCCGAGATAGTCCTCGCCGCAGGCCGGGGCCCGGGCGCAGGCCCGATCCGGATCCGAGAGATAGCCGCAGCGGCAGGGGTTCGCGGCGGCGACCAGCAGGAACCGGCAGGGATAGCGCAGATGCGCATTGGCGCGCGCCACCACCACCTCGCCGGTCTCGATCGGCTGGCGCAGCGTCTCGAGCACCGTGCGCGGAAACTCGGGCAACTCGTCCATGAACAGTACGCCGTTATGCGCAAGGCTGATCTCGCCGGGCTTCGCGTCGCGCCCGCCGCCGGCGATCGCGGCGATGGAGGCGGTGTGATGCGGTTCGCGAAAGGGGCGGGCGCGGCTGATTCCGCCTTCGGTCAGAAGCCCCGAGACGGAATGGATCATCGAGGTTTCCAGGGCCTCCACCGGCGACAGCGGCGGCAGCAGCCCCGGCAGCCGGGCGGCGAGCATCGACTTGCCCGATCCCGGCGTGCCCAGAAGCAGCAGGTGATGCCGGCCGGCGGCGGCGATCTCAAGCGCCCGCTTGGCGCGCTCCTGCCCCTTCACGTCGCGCAGGTCGCGGGGCGAGACGCAGGCGGGCGCGATTCCCGCCTGCGCGGGTTCGAGCGGTTGCTGGCCGGTGAAATGCCGGATGGCGCGGGCCAGCGAGGGGGCCGCGATCACCTCGACCGCCTCGACCCAGGCCGCCTCGGCGCCGCAGGCGGCGGGGCAGAGCAGGCGCCGCGCCTCCTCGGCCGCGGCCATCGCGGCGGGCAGAGCGCCGATCACCGGCACCAGATCGCCCGAGAGGGACAGCTCGCCCAAGGCCACGGTGCCGGCCACCTCATCCTCAGGAAGCACCTCGATCGCGGCCAGCAGCGCCAGCGCGATCGGCAGATCGAAATGCGAGCCTTCCTTCGGCAGGTCGGCGGGCGAGAGGTTCACCGTCACCTTCTTGGAGGGCAGAGCGATGGAGAGAGCCGAGAGCGCCGCGCGCACCCGCTCGCGTGCCTCGCTCACCGCCTTGTTCGGCAGGCCGACGATGGTAAAGCCGGGCAGCCCCGCGGTCACGGCGCATTGCACCTCGACGAGCCGCGCCTCCACCCCCTCGAAGGCCACCGTATAGGCCCGCGCCACCATGTCGCCGCCCCCCTTGTCCGCCCCGCTAGGCTCGCGCGGGAATGGTTCAGGAAGGGTTAACCGTCGTCGTCAAGTTCGGGGGGCGGTCGAAGCGGCGTCGGCAGGTTTGGAAGGGTGCTCAGGGGAGGGCGTTGACCTCGATCACCCGCCAGACGCCATCCTCGCGGCTCAGCCGGGTTAACGACAGCGGCTCGATCCGGTGGCCGAAGACCTCCAGCGCCTCGCAGCCGAGCGCGCGTTGCAGTTGGGTCAGGATCACCCCGAAATGCGCCACCACGATCAGGTCGCCGCCGTTCCAGAGCCGGTCGATGGCCCCGTCGCAACGGGCACGCAACGCGTTCCAGCTTTCGCCGCCCGGCGGAGCGACATCGCCGGGCCGATCCCAGAAGTCCCGGATCAGCGACGGGGTCTCGGCCTCGATCTCGTCGTGCCGCCGCAACTCCCAGTCGCCGAAATGCATCTCGCGCAGCGCCCGCTCATGCGCAAGGCGTGGCCGGTCCCGCGCAAGCGCATCGGCGGTTCGCACCGCCCGGTCGAGATCCGAGGAAACCACCGGCGCTTCGGGCAGCCGGGCCGAGAGCCGCGCCAGCGCCGCCAGATCGGACAGGTCGGCGGGCAGGTCGGACCAGCCGCACATGCCCTTGGCATGGGTGGGCCCGTGCCGGATCAGCCACAGCCCGCTCATGGCATTTCTCCCTTGAGCGCGAAGGGCAGCCCCGCCATCACCCCGATCACCGCGTCGGCCCGCGCGGCGAGACGTCGGTTGAAGCCGCCCTGCGCGGCGCGAAACCGCCGTGCGAGCGCGTTCTCCGGTACGATCCCGGCGCCGACCTCGTTCGAGACCACGATGACCGGGGCAGGGCAGTCGGCGAGGGCCGCGAAGAGCCGCGCTTCCTCGGCGTCCAGATCGGCCTTTGCGAGAAGCAGGTTCGACAGCCACAGCGTCGCGCAGTCGAGCAGCGCGATCTCGCCGGTCGCAAGGCTGGAAATGGCCGAACCCGGGTCGAGCGGTGTCTCGACCGTGCGCCAACCGGGGCCGCGCGACCGGCGATGCCTCTCGATCTTTTCCTCCATCTCGCGATCGAAGGCCTGCGCGGTGGCGATGTAGACGAGCCGCTTCTCGGCCTTTCTCGCAAGGCTCTCGGCAAAATCCGACTTGCCCGAGGCGGCCCCGCCTAGAACCAGCGTCAAATTCTGCAAGGTCATGTCGGAAACTTTCTCGAAGGGTGCCGCGTTAACGGGTCAGCAAGGTGACTAGCAGGCCGTCCGGCCATGGCAAGCGCACCGACCCTCTAATGTCCCGGGGACGATGACATGGCTTTTGACGGATTTGCGGACCAGTCGATGACCCGCAACGCGATGCGGGCAGAACTCCTAGACGCCGAAACCGAGCTGCGACTCGCCTATGCCTGGCGCGACCAGCGTTGTGAGAAATCGCTGCACCGGCTCATCACCGCCTATATGCGCCTCGCCATCTCCATGGCTTCGAAATTCCGCCGCTACGGCGCGCCGATGAACGACCTCATTCAGGAGGCCTCGCTTGGTCTCATGAAGGCGGCCGATAAGTTCGACCCCGATCGCGGCGTGCGCTTCTCGACCTATGCCGTCTGGTGGATCAAGGCGTCGATCCAGGACTACGTGATGCGCAACTGGTCGATGGTGCGCACCGGCTCGACCTCTTCCCAGAAATCGCTGTTCTTCAATATGCGCCGGGTGCAGGCCCGGATCGAGCGCGAGGCCGCGGCCGAAGGGCGCGAGCTCGATGGCGCGACGCTGCGCAAGATGATCGCCAAGGAGGTGGGCGTACCGCTCGCCGACGTGGAGATGATGGAGGGTCGCCTGTCCGGGTCCGATTTCTCGCTCAACGCGACGCAATCGACCGAGGATGAGGGGCGTGAATGGATCGAGGCGCTGGAAGACGAAGGCATTCAGGCAGCGGAGCTGGTCCAGAACAACCACGACACCGACATGCTGCGCCAATGGCTGCTCTCGGCGCTCTCGGCACTCAATGCCCGCGAGCAGTTCATCGTGCGCGAGCGCAAGCTGCGCGACGAGCCGCGTACGCTCGAAAGCCTCGGCGACGAGTTGGGCCTGTCGAAGGAGCGGGTGCGCCAGCTCGAGGCGGCCGCCTTCGGCAAGATGCGCCGCAGCCTCGAGACGCAGTCGCGCGAGGTCCGCGGCTTCTTCGCCTGAGCCGCCGATTGCCCCCGCCGCATCAAAGCCCTAGGGTCGCCCCGCATTGACTGCGGGGCGAAGCCATGTCGCACATCCTCCTGATCATCGGCGGCGGCATCGCGGCCTACAAGTCGCTGGAGCTGATCCGGCAGCTATCGAAGGCGGGTCATGAGGTGACGCCGGTCATGACCGAAAGCGCGGCCCAGTTCGTCACGCCGCTCTCGGTCTCGGCCCTCGCAGGCAGAAAGGTTCACGAGGCGCTGTTCGACCTGACCGCCGAGGCGGAGATGGGGCATATCCAGCTGTCGCGCGTGGCCGACCTGTTGGTGGTAGCCCCCGCCACGGCCGAAATGATGGCCAAGATGGCGCAGGGCCGGGCTTCGGATCTCGCCTCGACGCTGCTCCTCGCCACCGACACGCCGGTGCTGATCGCGCCCGCGATGAACGTCCGGATGTGGGAGCATCCCGCGACCCGGCGCAACCTCGCGACCTTGAAGGGCGACGGTGTCATGGTGGTCGGCCCCGACGAGGGCGAGATGGCCTGCGGCGAATACGGGCCGGGGCGGATGTCCGAACCCGCCGCGATCCTCGCCGCGATCGAGGCCGCTCTCGCTCCCGCCGATCGTCCGCTTTCGGGGCGTCATGTGCTTGTCACCTCGGGGCCTACCCATGAGCCGATCGACCCGGTGCGCTATATCGCCAACCGCTCATCGGGTGCGCAGGGCGCGGCCATCGCGACGGCGCTGCTGCGGCTGGGGGCGCGGGTCACCTTCGTGACCGGCCCGGCCAGCGCCGCCCCGCCGGAAGGCGCGGAGATCGTGGCGGTCGAAACCGCAGCCGAGATGCTCGCCGCCGTTGAGGCGGCGCTGCCCGCCGACGCGGCGATCTTTGCCGCAGCCGTGGCCGACTGGCGTGTCGGGACCGCTTCGGATCGAAAGATCAAGAAGCGCGCCGGGGCGCTGCCCGACCTGTCGCTGGCCGAGAATGCCGACATCCTTGCGCGGGTCGCGGGCATGGCGGTGGGACGGCCCGAGCTCGTCGTGGGCTTTGCCGCCGAGACCGATGACGTGATCGCCAACGCCACCGCCAAGCGGGCGCGCAAGGGGTGTGACTGGATTGTCGCCAATGACGTCTCCCCGGGCACCGGGATCATGGGTGGCACCGAGAACGCGGTGACGCTGATCACCGAGGAAGGGGCCGAGGAATGGCCCCGCATGGCCAAGCGTGCGGTGGCCGAGCGGCTCGCGCAGAAGCTGGCTGAGGCGCTGGGCCCGGTCGGCGGGACCGCCTCCGGCGGGCGTATTTGAGGAAAGATGAACATGGGATCGCGCATCGGGGTGAGGCTGTGCTGGACCGACACGGCGGACCGGTCGCTGCCGCTGCCGACCTACCAGACGGCGGGGGCGGCGGGGGCGGATCTGGTGGCCAATCTCGACCCGCATGACCGCGAGGCGGGGATCCCGCTCGTCCCGGGTGCCCGCGCTCTGGTGCCCACGGGGCTGCGCGTCGCGGTGCCCGAAGGCTATGAGTTGCAGCTGCGGCCGCGGTCGGGGCTGGCGCTGAAGCACGGCATCACCCTGCCGAACAGCCCCGGCACCATCGACAGCGACTATCGCGGGCCCTTGGGGGTGATCGTCATGAATGCCGGGCAGGAAAGCTTTACCATCGCCCATGGCATGCGCATCGCCCAAGCGGTGCTGGCGCCCGTGGTCACGGCGGTCTTCGATCTGGCCACGGATCTCGACGACACGGCGCGCGGGCAGGGCGGCTTCGGCTCGACCGGAGGCATCGCATGATCCTGGTCGGCGTGATGATCGCCGCGCTTTGGGGCATCGGCGCGCTGACCGGCGCGCCGCGCCGCGCCCGGCTCTACATGATCGGTCTCTTGATGACCGGCGTGATCGCCGCGCATCTGGTGCTGCCCGACGGTCATCCGCTGCGCGAGGCGATGGGCGGCGAAGCGGCGTTCTGGCTGCTGCTCCTGGCGGGTGGCGCGCTGGTCTGGCTTTATTCCAAGGGGCTGCGGCGGTTGAAAGCGCGTGCGGCACCTGCCGCCGTTCCGGCCCCGCGCAAGGGGTTCTCGGAAACCGAACTGACCCGCTATGCGCGCCACATCACCCTGCGCGAGATCGGCGGGCCGGGGCAGGGTGCGCTCAGGCGCGCGAAAGTGCTGGTCGTAGGCGCGGGTGGCCTGGGCTGCCCGGCGCTGACCTATCTCGCGGCCTCGGGCGTCGGCACCATCGGCGTGATCGACGACGACGCGGTGGATCTGAGCAATCTCGGGCGGCAGGTGCTGTTCGACGAGGCGCAGATCGGCATGCCCAAGGTCCACGCCGCCGCCGCCAAGCTGCGCGCGCAGAACCCGCATGTTGAGATCCGGCCCTATGAACGCCGCCTGACGCCCGAGATCGCCGGGGATCTCTTCGAGGATTACGACCTCGTGCTCGACGGCACCGACAACTTCGCCACCCGCGAGGCGGTCAACGCCGCCGCCGTCGCGACCGCCAAGCCGCTCGTGGCGGCGGCCCTGACCCAGTGGGAGGGGCAGATCTCGCTCTACGAGCCGGCGCGCGGCACGCCCTGCTGGGCCTGCGTCTTTCCCGAGCGGCCCCACCCCTCGCTCATCCCCTCCTGCGCCGAGGCGGGGGTGTTGTCGCCGCTGCCGGGCATCGTCGGCGCGACGATGGCGGCCGAGGCGATCAAGCGGCTGACGGGGGCGGGCGAGACGCTGGCGGGGCGGCTGGCGATCATCGACACGCTCTATGCCGAGAACCGCAGCATCGCGATCCGGCCCCGCTCGGGCTGCCCGGTCTGCGGCGGGCGGGGGCTGGAAGCGGGGGCCGTGGGCCCATAGGTTTCCCGACAAAGGAGACCTGCATGACCAATCCGCTACTGGCGCCCTGGGACACGCCCTTCGGCCTGCCGCCCTATGACCGCATCGAAGACGATCACTGGATGCCCGCGGCGGAGGCGGTGATCGCCGAGGCGCGAGCCGCCGTCGAGGCGATCGCCGCCAACTCCGAGCCGCCCAGCTTCGACAACACCATCGCCGCGCTGGAGATGTCCGATGAGGGCATGGGCCGGGTGTTCGGCGCCTTCTACGCCGTGGCCGGCGCCGACAGCACGCCGGCGCGCCAGTCGCTCCAACGTGATTTCGCGCCGATGCTCTCGGCCCATACGTCATGGGTGATCGGCAACCGCGCGCTGTTCGAGCGGATCGATACGCTCTGGCAATCGCGCGAGACGCTCGACCTCGATCGGGAGGCAGCGCGGGTGCTGATGCTGACGCATCGCCGCTTCGTGCGGGCCGGGGCGCGGCTCGAAGGCACGCAGGCGGAGCGCATGGCCGAGATCCGCGCCCGGCTCTCGGTGCTGGGCACCCAGTTCTCGCAGAACCTGCTCGCGGACGAGGCGGGCTGGACCATGCCGTTGTCGCCCGAAGCGCTGGCGCCGCTGCCCGCCGGTCTGCGGTCGGCCGCGAAATCCGCCGGTGGCGAGAACGGGCCGATCATCACCCTGTCGCGTTCGCTGGTGGTGCCGTTCCTGCAATATTCCCCGGACCGGGCACTGCGGAAGAAGGCTTTTGAGGCGTGGACCGCGCGGGGCAGGAATGGCGGCGAAACCGACAACCGCGCCATCGCCGCCGAAACGCTGAAGCTACGCGAGGAACGCGCGAAGCTTCTGGGCCACGGCGACTACGCCGCGTGGAAGCTCGAAACCGAGATGGCGGGGGATTCGCAATCCGTGCGCGAGCTTCTGCACGCGGTCTGGGAGCCGGCGCGCGCGGCGGCCGAAGCCGATGCCGCGATCTACGAGGAGATGCTGCGTGCCGACGGGCATGAGGGGCCGCTGGAGCCCTGGGACTGGCGCTACTATGCCGAGGCCCGCCGCCGGGCCGAGCACGAGATCGATGACGGCACGCTCAAGCCCTATCTCCAGCTCGACCTGATGATCGAGGCCGCCTTTTCGGTGGCGCAGCGCCTGTTCGGAATCGAGGCGCGGGAGATCGAGGCACCGCTCTACCACCCGGATGCCCGCGCCTTCGAGATCACCCGGGACGGCAAGCACCTTGCCGTCTTCATCGGCGACTGGTTCGCCCGGCCGTCCAAGCGCTCCGGTGCGTGGTGCACGACGATGCGCCAGCAGCACCGCATGGGCGGGCAGGAGGTGCGGCCGCTGGTGCTCAACGTGTGCAACTTCGCCAAGCCCGACGCGGGCGAACCGGCGCTGCTCTCCTTCGACGATGCGCGCACCCTCTTCCACGAGTTCGGTCACGCGCTGCACCAGATGCTGTCCGACGTGACATGGGAGAGCATCTCGGGCACCTCGGTGGCGCGCGATTTCGTCGAACTGCCGAGCCAGCTTTTCGAGCATTGGCTCGAAGTGCCGCAGGTGCTGCGCGAGTTCGCCACCCATGCCGAGACCGGCGCGCCGATGCCCGAGGCGCTGATGGAAAAGATGCTGGCGGCGGCGAATTTCGACCAAGGTTTCGCCACGGTCGAACAGACGGCCTCGGCCATCGTCGATCTCGAGTTTCATTGCGGCCCGGCCCCCGCCGACCCGATGCAACGACAGGCGGAACTGCTGGAGGAGATCCGCATGCCCCGCGCCATCGCGATGCGCCACGCCACGCCGCATTTCGCGCATGTCTTCTCGGGCGACGGCTATGCGGCGGGCTATTACAGCTACCTGTGGTCCGAGATGATGGATGCGGACGCCTTCGAAGCGTTCCGCGAGACCGGCGATCCCTTCGATCCCGATACCGCGCGCAGGCTCGAGGCGCATGTGCTGTCACGCGGCGGCTCCGAGGAGGCCGGGGTGCTCTACGAGCGGTTCCGGGGCGCGACGCCGAGCGTCGAGGCCCTCTTGAAGGGGCGGGGACTGGCGGCCTGAGCTGACGCAAGGGGAAGGCCGGAGCGGGACGGGGCGGGGAACTGCGCTGCGCCCGGCCCGTTGAGTCGGCAACACGGACCAAGAAAGGAACGCCCAAGATGAAACTCATCACCGCAAGCGCCCTCGCCCTTTCCGTCGCCGCCACCGGCGCGCTGGCCGAAAGCCACGTCATGACCGAGACCCCGGCGATGACGAGCGCCGACATGTCGGGCATGCAGGGGGATCTGATCCGGACCCGCGACATCACCGGCGGGGCGATCTACACCATCAACGAGGCCGATGACGAAGGCTGGGACGGCGTCAGCGCCTATGACGAGCTTGGCGCGGACTGGAACGAGATCGGCGAGATCGAGGACGTGGTCCTGTCGAGCGACGGCCAGATGGTCGGCGTGGTGGCCGAGGTCGGCGGCTTTCTCGACATCGCGGACAAGCACGTGATGCTGGCCACCGGCGATGTCCGCCTCGTCGCCGTCGACGATGCGACCTATGCGATCGTGACCCGCCTGAGCGAAGAGGAGCTGGAAGCACTCGAAGGCGTGGATGAAGGCTTCTGGGACTGAGTGTCCCGGTAGTGCCCGAAGGGCAACGAGGGGGGCGCGGTTTTCCGCGCCCCTTTTTCGTGGCCGCGCGGATCAGACCGCCTTGCGATGCGCCTCGGCGGCTTCGAAGATGTGGTGCATCTCGTCGGCGAGGGCACCCTCGATCGACAGGCCTTCGCCGGGCACCGCGCCCGGGTCTTCTTCGTCGGCGATCATGTGGCTGCGGTCGCGGATGTAATCGCGCAGCTCGTCGCCCGCCGGCCCCTCGAGCGCGGCGACCAGCCGGGCAAGCACCTTGCGCTGGGCCAGGAGACGGCCTTCGAGCGTATCTGGATTGGCGGACATGAGCGGCCTCCGGGTTTGGTTGATCCTGTTGGGCCAACGTTGGCTGAGGGTGGGACGTTCCCGGAACGCGCGTGTCTGTCAGGCGTTTCCTCCCCGAGGAGAGGCATCGGAGGCACGTCATGCGACACCACGGAAAACGCGGGCCCGCGCTTTTGCCGACGCTGGCCCTTCTGGGCGGCGCGGTCTGGCTGCTCCGGCGCTATCGCGGCGAGATCCGTGAAGCGGCCGAGGCCGGGATGGACCGGATGCAGGCCAGCCGGGCCCGCCATCGAGGCTACGCCGCTTTCGCCCATGACGATGGCGGGCCGGTGCGGCAGGCCGGGCGCGAGGAAATGCGCGATCCGCCGCGGCGCTGGGACCTGCAGGACGAGACGGCGGACGAAAGCTTTCCGGCCTCGGACCCGCCATCGAGCTACTGACCTCAGACTGGGTCCTTGTGAATGATCACGTCGGCGCGCGGGTATCGGGCGAGGATTTCATGCTTGAGCGCAGCGCCGATGGCATGCGCCTCTTGCAGGCTCTGCGTGCCGTCGAGCTCGATATGCAGGTTTACGAAGACCCGGCCGCCGGAACGGCGTGTGCGCAGGTCGTGATGGCCGTGCACGCCCGGAAAATCGCTGGCGATCGCCTCGATCCCGGCGACGGTTTCGGCATCCACCGCCCGGTCCATCAGCGCGTCCCAGGCGTCGCGTCCGATGATCAGCGCGCCGCGCGCCATCAGCAGCGCCGCGCCGATCGCGACGACCGGGTCGACCCAGCCCAGCCCGAAGCGTCGCGAGGCCCATAGCGCGCCGATCGCGCCGAGCGCGGGCACGAGATCACCGAGGTAATGCAGCGAATCCGCCGCCACCACGCGGTTGCCGGTGGCGCGGGCCACGTGGCGCTGCCAGCCGACCAGGGCCAGCGTCAGCCCGATCGACAGCGACATCACCGCGATGCCCGCCCCTTCCGCGGTGGGCATCGCGGGGGCGGGGTTGGCGAGGCGCTGCGCCCCGGCACCGCCGATCAGCGCGGCCGAGGCGAGGATGAACAGGCATTGCCCCAGCGCCGCGAGGTCCTCGGCCGAGCCATGGCCGAAGGCGTGATCGTCATCGGCGGGCCGCGCCGCATAGGCGATCGCCGCCAGCGCGCCCAGCGACATCGCCAGATCCAGCGCCGAATCGGCCAGCGTCGCGGCGACCGAGAGGGCGCCGGTCTGGAACAGCGCCCAGAGCTTGGCCGCGATCAGGATCAGGGCTACCGCAACGGAGGCGATCCCGGCCGAAAGGTTCAGCCGGTCGTCGTCGCGCTGCGCTGCCATGCGATCAGTCCCGGATCTCGTCCGGAGCGACGCCCCAGATCTGCGTCTTGGGCGCCCAGCCCTTGTAGCCGCCGGCGGTGAGGCGGCACCAGTCCGGTTCGCATTCGCCCAGCCGCGCCACCACGCCGGCCTCGAGTTGCGCCACCACCGTGGCGTTCTCCTGCGGCCGGCTGCGCAGGGGCAGCAGCTCGGCATCGACGATCACCGTGCGCACGCCGGACAGCATCGCGTAATGCATCCAGCCGCCCACCCCCTCGCGGTCGGTGACGCGGCGCCAGTGGCCGTATTCGGCGGTCACCTGCAGCGGCATGTCGCGGCGCAGGAACACCCAGTCGATCCGGTGCGACAGCGACGGGCCGCGCCGGACATTGCCGCGATCGGTCGAAAGCGACACGAAGCGCGGCAGCGGCAGGTTGGTCTCGGGACCCCTCTCGGGCCCTTCCGGTACCGCGATCTCGCGCGGGGCGGCGGGCGAGGCGGGGGCGGGCGCCGGTTGGGGCGCCGCTGCCACGGTCTCCGACCGCTCGGGCCGGGGCTTGGGGCGGCTGCCCGGCACGTCCTGAGCCAGCACCGGCTGTGCCGCCAGAGCCAGCAGCAGCGTCACGATTGGTCCGAAATGCGTCATCCGCGCCCTGTCCGTCTGGTCCCGATGCCGAGGCCACTGGCCCGCAGAAGGCGCGTTCTTGCGTCGCGCGCCCGGTCCCGGCACTCTGTCATGAAGCCGGTTCGGGGAAAAGCGCAAGGGACGTTCGCATGTCGGAGAAGCGGCTTCGTGTGATCGCCACGCGACGCCTGCCCGAAGGGGTGGAGCGGCAACTCGCGGCACGGTTCGATTTCACGCCGGGACCGGCGGAGACGCCGCTCGGGGGCGAGGCGCTCGATGCGGCACTGCACGAGGCCGAAGTGCTGGTCACCACCCTTTCGGACCGGATCAGTGACACCTGTCTTGAGGCGGCGGGAGAGCGGCTGCGGCTTCTGGCCAATTTCGGCGCGGGCGTCGATCATATCGACGTCGCGGCCGCGGCGCGGCATGGTATCGCCGTGACCAACACCCCCGATGTCGCCACCGAGGACACCGCCGATGTGACCATGGTGCTGATCCTCGCGGTGACGCGCCGGTTGCCGGAGGCCTTCGCGCTGCTACAATCGGGCGAATGGGACGGCTGGTCGCCGGACCTGCTCTTGGGTGGCCGGATCGCCGGTCGCAACCTGGCGATTCTCGGCATGGGCCGGATCGGTCAGGCGGTGGCTCGCCGCGCCGCCGCCTTCGGCATGACGATCGGCTATCACAACCGCAACCGGCTGCCGATGGAGGTCGAGGAAGCCCTCGGCGCGCGCTGGTGGTCCAGCCTCGACCAAATGATCGCGCAGGCCGACGTGCTGTCGATCAACTGCCCGCACACCCCGGCCACCTACCATCTGGTCAATGCGCGCCGGATCGCGCTGATGAAGCCCGGCGCGGTCGTGGTGAACACGTCACGCGGCGAGGTGATCGACGAGAATGCCCTGACTCGGGCGCTGCGCGCGGGCGAAATCGGCGGCGCCGGGCTCGACGTGTTCGAGAAGCGCCGCGAGATCAACCCGCGGCTGCGGGCGCTGCCCAACGTGGTGCTGCTTCCGCATATGGGCTCGGCCACGGTGGAGGGGCGCCTGGCGATGGGCGAGCGGGTGATCGCCAACATCGCGGCACTGGCGGAAGGGGCTCCGCTTCCCGATCTCGTGAGGCCGCAGGACGCCTGAGAAGGTTCATGTCATCGGAACCGAAAACGCGTCAGGCGCGTTGCACGGGCGACTGAAGCCAATGGGATTCATGTTTCAATGCGCAACTGGGCCATCGTATTCTTCGCGCTCGCGTTCCTGTCGGGGCTGGTCTGCCTCGGGTCGAACACGCCTGCGGATCTGAGCGTCGCGCGCACGCTGATGGTCCTGTTCGGTGTGCTGGCCGCCTATGCGGCGACCGCCCACAGGCTGCAGGCCCGGCTGCGCGAGCGGCCCGGCAGGGGCGGGCCGCTCAGGACCTGATCAGTTCGACATGCGCCGCACGAGACGCTGGCCCGGCAGGTCGCTGCCCAGTACCTGTTCGCGCGTGTCGCGCGCGAAGGCTGCCAGCAGATCGCGGTAATACCCGCCCGCCGAGTTGGTCACCGCGCCGACAAGCGCGCCGGTTCGGGTTTCGGCGGCCTCGCCCGCAAGGACCTGCACCGTATAACTGCCCCGCAGCGCTCCCGTCGGATCGATGATGCGCACCGCCCCCGAAAGCCGCGATTGATCGCGTCCCCGCGCCGTCGCGGTGCCACCGGCGAGATTGATCCGGGATATCTCGACCAGCATCCGCCATTGGCCGCCCCGGTCCAACCTGTCGGCGAACTCCCGGCTCAGCGCGGCGTCGAGATCGGGCGCGATACGGCTCGTGTAGTCGCGGGCCGCACCGCTCTCGAAGCCCGCGCCCTCGGCCGTGACCACGATGTCGGCGAGCTGCAACTCGCCGCGCGCCGCGCGCGACAGCGGGTTCGGATCGGGTGCGCCGCAGGCCGCGAGAAGCCCGGCGAAGCCAAGGGCGATCAGGTGACGACGATGGAACATCGGTATCCTTTCAACGACATGTGTCAACGGTATACCTCGTCCTCCGTCGGAAAGGCGCGTGACTTCACGTCCTCGGCGTAGCGCTTCACGGAATCCTCGATCATCGGACCGAGCTGGCCATAGACCTTCACGAATTTCGGGGTCCAAGGGTTCAGTCCCAGCATGTCCTCGAGCACGAGGATCTGGCCGTCGCATTCGGCCGATGCGCCGATGCCGATGGTCGGGATCTCCACCGCCTTGGTGATCTTCGCGGCCAGCGGCTCGACCATGCCCTCGAGCACCACGGCGAAGGCGCCGGCCTCGGCCACGGCACGGGCGTCCTCGAGGTGCGCCTCCCAGGTCTCTTCGTCGCGGCCCTGGGTCTTGAAGCCGCCCATGACATGGCTCGACTGCGGCGTCAGGCCGATATGGGCCATCACCGGGATGCCGCGCTCCACGAGGAAGCGGATCGTCTCGGCCATGCGGGCGCCGCCCTCGAGCTTCACGGCGCCGCACTGGGTTTCCTTCATCACCCGCGCGGCGTTGCGAAAGGCCATGGCGGGGCTTTCCTCGTAGCTGCCGAAGGGCATGTCGACGACGATCAGCGCCTTCTTGGTGCCGCGCACCACGGCACGGCCATGCATGATCATCAGGTCGAGCGAGACGCCGACCGTGCTTTCCATGCCGTGCATCACCATGCCGAGGCTGTCGCCCACGAGGATGAAATCCGCGTGGCGGTCGACGATCGCGGCGGTGTGCGCGTGGTATGAGGTGAGCGAGACGATCGGCTCGCCGCCCTTGCGGCGGGCGATCTGCGGGACCGTCGTGCGGCGGATCGTTTCGGTCTGGGTGCTCATGGGGCGATCTCCCTCTGATCGATCAAGAGGACCTCGCCGAACTGCGCCGAGATCATGATGGCTACGGGCTCCGACAGGGGCATGTCGGCGGATTGCGAAAGCGGCGCGAGGTCGCCGGGCCGCGCCAGGTCGAGCCCGGTCAGCGTCGCGCGTGGCTCGTCGGCGAGGCAGGCGCGGATCGCGGCCTCGATCTGCGCCGGGCTGGCGCGCTCGATGGCCATCCGCTCGGCCCGGTCGAGCGCGCGGTTCAGCACCACCGCCGCGGCCCGGTCCTCGGGCCCCAGCCGGACGTTGCGCGACGACATGGCGAGCCCGTCCGCCTCGCGCATGGTCGGCACGCCGACGATGTCGATGTTCATGTGCAGATCGCGCGCCATGCGGCGGATCACCTGCAGCTGCTGGTAGTCCTTTTCGCCGAAATAGGCGGCGTCGGGGCGGGTGATGTTGAACAGCTTGGTGACGACGGTGGCGACGCCCCGGAAATGGCCGGGCCGCACCGCCC
Organism: Limimaricola sp. G21655-S1; assembly: GCF_027213785.1. GTDB lineage: Bacteria > Pseudomonadota > Alphaproteobacteria > Rhodobacterales > Rhodobacteraceae > Limimaricola. The sequence continues at coordinate 97,641 of NZ_JAPWGO010000012.1, forward strand.
CATGCAGCCGGACGGCGAGGTCTCGCGTTTCGACGATGGTCTCGTCGCCCTCGGGATAGATCTCGTCGGCGCGCGGGATTAGCACCGCGTCGCAGCCCGCCGCTTCCAGCATCGCCAGATCGGCTTCTTCTGTACGCGGATAGGTCTCCAGGTCCTTCGGATCGCCGAACTGGGTCGGGTTCACGAAGATCGTCGCGACGACCCGGCCATGATCGCGTCTGGCCGCCTCGATCAGGCTCATATGGCCGGCATGCAGGGCGCCCATGGTGGTGACCAGGCCGATGCTCTGGCCTTCGGCGCGAAACCCCGCGACCGCGTCGCGGATGGCGGCGATGCTTCGGCAGATCTGCATGAGGTCCTCCCAGACGTTGCGCGTCTTTTACGGGGGCGCGGGGGGCTTCACAACCGGGCAGGCGAGGGCGCTCAGGCGCTGGGTGGCCAGGCCTTGGGGAAGGTCGGGGGCAGGGGCCCCTGCTCGAGCAGCTCGGCATAGCTCGCGATCGAATGCCCCTCCTCGACATCGCTCACCGGTGGGCTCAGCCAATGCACCGAGCCGATATGGCGAAAGCCGAAGAAGCGCGGTGGCAGGTGGCACAGCGTGTCGTCGGTGCGGCAGATGTTGAGCACGAAGCCCTCGCGGCCGAAATGCGCCCGCCCGAGATGGGTGCGCGGGCTGCCGAAGGAGAGGCTCGGCACTCCGAGCGAGGCGCCGACGATCTGCGCCGAGGCCCCGCCAAGGGAATGACCGATGATGAAGGCGGGTTTCTGCGGCTTGGCGAAGGCGTAGACGATCTGCGCGTGTTCGAGGAATCCCGCGTGCCAGATCGCGCCGCTGTCGCCCGCCGCCATGCGGAAGCCATGCGCATCGGGGGCGCGGTCATGGATGAAGTCGAAGTTGAACTCGAACCAGTCCGAGAATTCGTTGGTCCCGGCGATGTAGAGGATGCCGCGTTTCAGCATCGCCGCCTGCACGCCGCGCAGGTCGATGGTTTCGACGACGTCGGGCCCGTCCAGCCCCCCATCCATCCGGTCGATGATCCGCGCCGCCTCGGCGACATCGAGCGTCTTCATGGCTGCTCCCGGGACTATGCGCAGAGGGTGGCGTCATTGGACGTCATGCTTGCCGCGCCTGTCCAGAGTTTCCGCGCCTCCGCGCCGCTCTTGTCGCATTCGGCGCGCGAGAGGTCGCCGGGCTTCGGGCCGTTTCGCGGATTCGCGCGATGGTGCGGGCAAGGCCAGCCCCGGAGTGCGCGCGATGAAGACCCATGTGAAAGCCCTTGTCGTCGGCGGTGGCGCCGTCGGCACCTCGATCGCCTATCACCTCGCGAAAGCCGGGTGGGATGAGGTGATGCTTCTCGAGCGCGACGAGTTGACCTCGGGCTCCACATGGCACGCGGCCGGCCTGCTGCCTTATTTCAACATGTCCTACGCGACGACATGGATCCACGACCATTCGATCAAGCTCTACAAGACACTGGAGCAGGAGACCGGGCTTGACGCGGGCTTCTTCGTGGTGGGCAACCTGCGCATGGCGCAGTCGAAGGCGCGCATGGACGAATACATGCTCTACGCCTCGACCGCCGAGACGGTGGGCGTGCCGTTCGAATGGATGACGCCCGCGCAGATCAAGGAGCGCTGGCCGCTGGTGCGCACCGAGGATCTCGAAGGCGCGATCTTCCATCCGACCGACGGCTACATAAACCCCGCCGACGTCACCATGGCGATGGCCAAGGGCGCGCGGCAGAGGGGCGTCACGATCGAGCGCAAATGGCAGGTCGACGGCTACGAGTGGACCGGCTCGGAATGGCGCGTGACCGTCACCAAGATGGTCGAGAAGGGCGGCAACCTCGTGCCATCCGGCGAGCAGACCGTCATCACCGCCGAGCATGTCGTTACCGCCACCGGCAACCACGCGCAGCGCACCGCGCGCCTGCTCGGCATCAAGATCCCGGCGATCCCGGTCGAGCACCAGTTCATCGTCACCGAGCCCGACCCGGCCCTGGTCGAATGGCGCAAGGACAACCCGCAGCACCCGGTGCTGCGCGACGCCGACGCCAAGTGGTACGTGCGCGAGGAACGCGGTGGCTGGATCCTCGGGCCTTACGAGCGCGGTGCCCCCGCGCGCTTCCCCTACGGCGTGCCCGACAGCTTCCGCGCCGACCTGTTCCCGCTCGATCTCGACCGGATCGAGGAGGAATACATGTCGATGATCCATCGTATCCCGTCCTCGGAGACGGTGGGGCTCAAGGACGATTTCAACGGCCCGATCTGCTACACGCCCGACGGCAACCCGCTGATCGGCCCGGCGCCGGGCCTGCGCAACATGTGGCTGGCCGAGGGCTTTTCCTTCGGTATCACGGCGGCTGGCGGGGCGGGGCACTACCTCGCGCAGATGATGGTCGAGGGCGAGGCCGAGATCGACATGGCGTCGCTCGACCCCAAGCGGTTCGGGTCTTGGATGACGACCGACTATGCCGTGGCCAAGAACGAGGAGGCCTATGAGCACGTCTACATCCTGCACCACCCCGACGAGGAGCGCCCGGCGGCGCGACCGCTGCGCACCTCGCCCGCCTATGACCGGCAGAAGAAGGCAGGCGCGCAGTTCGGGCAGGTGAACGGCTGGGAACGGCCGAATTATTATGGCCCCGCCGATGCGCCCGAGGGCTTCGACCACGACGCCCGCTCGTTCCGGCGGGGCGGCTGGTGGGAATACGCGGCAAGCGAGGCGAAGGCGATCCGCGAAGGCGTCGGGCTGATCGACGCCACGGCGTTTGCCAAGCACGAGGTGAAGGGGCCGGGCGCGGCGGCCTTCCTCGACTGGTTCACCACCAACAAGCTGCCGAAAGTGGGCCGCATCAACCTCACCTACGCGCTGACGGATGCCGGCACCACGCGCACCGAATACACCATCGTGCGGCTGGCCGAGGACCGGTTCTACCTCGTCTCGGCCGGGGCCTGGGCGGCCTATGACGGCGATTTCCTACGAAAGGCCGTGGAGGACAAGGAGGTCGAGTTCGGCCGGATCGACGTGCAGGACGTGACCACGCAATGGGGCGTCTTCGCCATCGCGGGCCCCCGTTCGCGCGAGGTGCTGAACCGGCTGGTGCGCGACGCCGACCCCGCGACGGTGCTGTCGAACAAACGGTTCCCATGGCTGTCATGCCGCGAGATCGAACTCGGCATGGTGCCGGTGCGGGCGCTGCGCGTCGCTTATACCGGCGAGCTGGGCTGGGAACTGCACCATCCGATCGAGATGCAGACCCACCTGTGGGACAGGTTGATGGAGGCGGGCGCGCCTTCGGGAATGAAACTGGTGGGCGCGCGGGCGCAGAACTGGCTCCGGCAGGAGAAGTCCTACCGCGCCTTCGGCACCGAGCTGGGCCGCGACGCGACACCGCTCGAGGCCGGTCTCGACCGCTTCGTCGACCTGTCCAAGGAGTTCCACGGCAAGGCGGCGATGGAGGCGATCGGCATCCGGTCGAAATGCGTGACGCTGCTGATCGACGGGCCGCAGGACGCCGATCCGTGGGGCCGCGAGGCGCTCTATGCGGGGGGTGAGAAGGTCGGGCGGTTGACCTCGGGCGGTTGGTCGGCGGCCTTCGGGAAGTCCATCGGCATGGGCTATGTGCGCCCGGATCTGGCGGCGCCGGGGACGAAGCTCAAGATCAGGATGTTCCGCGAGTTGTGGGATGCCGAAGTCTGCGAGGACAGCCCCTACGATCCCGCCAACACCACGATCCGCGCCGACGGCTAGATCGCGGTGCGCCCGTCCCTACCGGGCGGGCGGGTCGCCGCGGCAGGCACGCTCCAGCGCCGCGAGGTCGAGCTTCACCATCTCCATCATCGCCGCCATCAGCCGTTTCGACTGGTCTTCATCCGCCTCCCGTAGCATCGCCTCGAAAGGCTCGGGCACCAGCTGCCAGCGCAGGCCGTAGCGGTCCTTGAGCCAGCCGCACTGCATTTCCTCCCCGCCATCCGCCAGCAGGGCCGCCCAGAGCCGGTCCAGCCCGGCCTGATCGGGGCAGGGGACCGAGAGCGAGACCGATTCGTTGAAGGTGGCGTAGGGCCCGCCGTTCAGCGCCTGCATCTCCTGACCGTCGAGGCTGAACTCGACGAGGATGACGTCGCCGGCGCGGCCGCCGGGCCAGTCCATGGCACTGGTGTTGCGCGCGGTGATCTCCGAGTTCGGAAAGACCGAGACATAGAATTCGGCGGCCTCCTCTGCCTGTCCGTCGAACCATAGGCAGGGTCTGATCCTTGGCATGTCGCGTCCTCCCTTGCGCCAGCGCCATGCTACACGGGGGCGGGTCATGCGCGAACGCGAAAAGGCCCGCCACGGGGGCGGGCCTTCGAGTTGTCGGTGGAGGCAGGTTACTGCGGGATGTCGCCCTCGATCCCCTCGACGTAGAAGTTCATGCCGAGCAGCGTCTCGTCATCGGCCACTTCGCCCTCGGCCAGCCATTCCGAGCCGTCCTGCTTGTTGATCGGGCCGGTGAAGGGGTGGGTCTCGCCGGCGGCGATCGCATCCTTGAGCGCCAGCGCGGCCTCCTTCACCTCGGCCGGCACGGCCTCGGTGATCTCACCGATCTCCACCATGCCGCTGTCGATGCCGCCCCAGGTATCGGTCGACTCCCAGCTGCCGTCGAGCACCGCGCCGACCCGGTCGACGTAATACTGGTTCCAGTTGTCGATGATCGAGCTGACCCGCGGCTCGGGCGCGTAGTCGAGCATGTCGGAGGCCTGGCCGAAGGTGATGACGTCGCCCGCCTCCTGCGCCGCGGCTTGCGGCGCCGTGGAATCGGTGTGCTGCAGGATCACGTCGGCGCCGGCGTCGATCAGCGCCTTGGCGGCCTCGGCCTCTTTCGCCGGGTCGAACCATGTGTAGGCCCAGACCACGCGGAACTCGACCTCGGGGTTGACCTTCTTGGCCTGGATGTAGGCGGCGTTGATGCCGCGGATCACCTCGGGGATCGGGTAGGAGCCGATATAGCCGATGATGTTGCTCTCGGTCATCTCACCGGCGATCAGGCCCTGCACGGCGCGGCCCTCGTAGAAGCGGGCCGAGTAGGTCGAGACGTTGTCGGCGCGCTGATAGCCGGTGGCGTGCTCGAACTTCACGTCCGGGAATTTCGCCGCGACGTTCATCGTCGGCTCCATGAAGCCGAAGGAGGTGGTGAAGATCAGGTCCGCCCCCTGCAGCGCCATCTGCGTCAGCACGCGCTCGGCGTCGGGGCCCTCGGGGACGCTTTCGACATAGACCGTCTCGACCTTGTCGCCGTACTCTTCCTCGACCGCGAGGCGGCCCTGATCGTGCTGGTAGGACCAGCCCAGATCGCCGATCGGGCCGACATAGATGAAGCCAACCTTGGTCTTGTCGTCCTGCGCCATCGCCCCGGTGGCGAGGCCCATGGCGGCGGTGGCACCCAGAAGCACTGTCTTGAAGGTCATGTCGTTGTTCCCTGTTGGTGGATCTTCCGCCTCAGCTCGAGGCGTGGAAGCTGCGGCCGAGCGAGCCGGGGGCGCGCCCCGCCCGCAGGATGACGAGAACGAGGATGGTCGCCAAGTAGGGCGCCATCTGCAGGTATTCGATCGGGATCTGCACGCCGCCCGAGGCCTGCAGCGCCAGTTGCAGCGCCGTGGCACCGCCGAACAGCCAGGCGCCCAGCACCAGCCGACCCGGTCGCCAGCTGGCGAAGACGACGATGGCGAGCGCGATCCAGCCGGCGCCGGCGGTCATCCCTTCGGTCCATTGCGGCACGCGCACGAGGCTGAGATAGGCGCCGCCCAGCCCCGCGCAGGCGCCGCCGAAGGCGATGGCCAGAAGCCGCACCCGCACCACCTTGTAGCCCAGCGCATGCGCCGCGTCGTGGTTCTCGCCCACCGCGCGCAGCACCCGACCGGAGCGGGTCCGGTTGAGAAACAGCCAGACGCCGAGCACGATGAAGAGCGCGATGTAGACCATGGCGTCGTGGCGAAACAGCACCGGGCCGAGAAAGGGGATGTCGCGCAGCACCGGCAGGTAGAGATCCGGCACCACCGGACCCTTCACGCCGATATAGCCCTGTCCCAGAAGCGCCGAGAGGCCGAGGCCGAACAGCGTCAGCGCAAGGCCGGTCGCCACCTGGTTCGACAGGAACAGCTGGGTGAGCACGCCGAAGACCATCGACAGCAGCGCCGCGCCCAAGGCCGCCCCCGCGAAGCCGAGCCAGGGCGAGCCGGTCGAGGTCGCCGCGATGAAGCCGCAGACCGCGCCGGTGATCATCATCCCCTCGACGCCGAGGTTGAGCACGCCGGCGCGTTCGACCACCAGCTCGCCGATCGCGGCGAGCAGGATCGGGGTGGAGACGATGATGATCGCCGAGAGCAGCAGGATCGGGTCGATATTGCTCATGCCGCCACCCTCCGGCCGAAACGGATGCTGAAATTGGTCAGAAGATCGACCGCCAGCAGGAAGAACAGCAGCATGCCCTGGAACATCTGGATCGCGGCCAACGGCAGGTTCATCTGCAGCTGCGCCAGCTCGCCGCCGATATAGGTGAGCGCCATCAGCAGCCCGGCCAGCAGGATGCCGATCGGGTTCAGCCGCCCGAGGAAGGCCACGATGATCGCGGTGAAGCCGTAGCCCACGTTGAAGTCGATGCTGAGCCGACCCGCGGGACCGGCCACCTCGAACATCCCCGCGAGCCCGGCAAGCCCGCCGGAGATGCCCATGCAGACCACGACGAGCCAGCCCGGATTGACGCCGCCGAAGACGGCGGCGCGCGGGCTCTGCCCGGCGAGGCGGACCCTGAAGCCGAGCTGGTGGCGGGTCATCACCACCTGGCCCACGATCACCGCGGCAAAGGCCAGCGCCACGCCCCAGTGCAGCCCGGTGCCCGGGATCAGGTCGAGATTGGCGGCGGAGGGGTATTGCGCGAGGTTGCGCGACCCGGGAAAGCCCATGCCCTCGGGGTTGCGAAGCAGCCCCAGCGACATCGAGGCCAGCAGCGCTTCGGCGACATAGACCAGCATCAGCGAGACCAGCACCTCGTTGGTGCCGAAGCGGACCTTTAGCAGCGCCGGGATCATCGCCCAGAGCAGCCCGCCCAGCGCGCCCGCGACGATCATCGCGGGAAACACGATCCACGTTTCGGCGGGATAGATGGCAAGGCCGGTGGCGGCGGCGCAGATCGCCCCGAGGATGTATTGCCCCTCGGCGCCGATGTTCCAGATCCCGGCCCGGAAGCCCAGGGAGAGGCCGATGGCGATGAGGATCAGCGGCCCCGCCTTCACGAGGAGCTGGGGCCGCGAATAGGAGGCGAAATCCCCGAAGAGCGGGTCCCAGAAGATGGTGCGGATCGCCTCGACCGGGTCCTTGCCCAGGAGCGCGAACATCAGCCCGCCCGCCACCATGGTCAGCGCCACGGCAACGAAGGGCGTGGCGATCGTCCAGGCGCGGGACGGTTCGGGGCGGCGGTCGAGCCGGATCACGCGGTGGCTCCCGAGGCGCGGGGCCCCTGCTTCTTCACTCCGGAAATACTCAAGATCCCTCAGCCTTCCCCATGCGCTGGCGTCATGTCATGCGCGCCACCCAGCATCATCCCGATCTCGTCGATGCCCAGCCCCTCTGCCGGGCGCGGCGCGCTCAGGCTGCCGCCGTTCAGCGCCGCGAAGCGGTCCGAGATCTCCATCAGCTCGTCGAGGTCCTGGCTGATGACGATCAGCGCCGCACCCGCCTCGGCGAGGTCCAAGAGCGCCTGCCGGATCGTCGCGGCGGCGGCGGCGTCGACGCCCCAGGTGGGCTGGTTCACGACCAGCACCTCGGGGCGCTGCATGATCTCGCGACCGATGACGAATTTCTGCAGGTTGCCGCCCGACAGCGCCCGCGCCGCGGTGCCGGCACCCGGCGTGCGTACGTCGAAACGCTCGATCACCCGCTCGGCGAAACCGCGGGCCCGGCCCCAGCGCAGAAAGCCGTGCCGCACCAGATCCTCGCGCGGACCGGCGGTCAGAAGCGCGTTCTCGGTGAGGCTCATATCCGGGGCGGCGGCGTGCCCCATGCGCTCCTCGGGGGCGCAAAGAAGACCCATCCGGCGGCGTGCGTTGACGCCAACGGTACCGATTTCGCGCCCCTTCAGGCGGATCATGCCGGGCGCCACGGACATCTCGCCCGACAGCGCCATGGCCAGCTCGTCCTGACCGTTGCCGGCGACGCCGCCGATGCCGAGCACCTCGCCCGCCCGCAGGCTCAGGTCGATATGCTTGAGCGCGGTGCCGAAGGCGCGCGGGGCGGGGGCCGAGAGGCCGGTCAGCTCCAGCACCACCTCGCCGGTGCGGCCGCCCGCGCGCGAAGGCGTGGAGAGCGTCGCACCGACCATCTGCTCGGCCATGTCGCGCGCGGCCGTGACCTTGGGGTCGCATTTGCCGACCACCTTGCCGTGGCGCAGGATCGTCGCGCTGTCGCAGATGGTGCGGATCTCCTCCAGCTTGTGGCTGATATAGAGGATCGACACGCCCTCGGCGCGCAGCTTGCGCAGCGTCTCGAACAGGATCTGCACCTCCTGCGGGGTCAGCACCGAGGTCGGCTCGTCCATGATCAGGAGCCGGGGCTCCTGCAGCAGGCAGCGCACGATCTCGACCCGCTGGCGTTCGCCGGCCGAGAGGTCTCCGACGATGCGGTCGGGGTCGAGCGGCAGGCCGTAGGATTGCGAGACCTCGCGGATCTGCGCCGCGAGACGGTTCAGCGCGGGCGGCGTCTCCATGCCCAGCGCCACGTTCTCGGCCACGCTCATCGCGTCGAACAGCGAGAAATGCTGGAACACCATGGCGACGCCGGCGGCGCGCGCGGCGCGGGGTTCCGGCGGCGCGAAGGGCTGGCCGTCGAGCCGCATGGTCCCGGCATCGGGCTGCACGAGGCCGTAAATCGTCTTGACCAGCGTCGACTTGCCCGCGCCGTTCTCGCCCAGAAGCGCATGGACCTCGCCGCGGGCGATGTCGAAGGATACCTCCGAATTGGCCACGACGCCGGGATAGGCCTTGGTCAGGCCGGACAGCTCCAGCAACGGCGTCGTCATACGGCCCGGTCCCTCGTCATCGTCTTGTTCCCGGACCTCAGTAGCGCGGCGGCCACGCCGACGGCAATGGCTTGGGGATCTCTGCCCAGAGAGGTGTCACCGATCGGACAGGCAATGCGGGAAATCAAGGCGTTGGAATGGCCCAGCGCCGCGAGACGCGACCGGAAGCGGGCCCATTTCGTGGCCGAGCCGATCAGCCCGCAGCTGGCGAAGCCGTGGTTCAGGGCGGCGTGGCACAGCGCGAGATCGAGGTCGTGGTCGCGGGTCAGGATCAGGTGATCGGCATCGCGCGGTGCGCGCGGCATCAGCGCCGGCGGCGTCGCGGCGGGGATCGCCGTAACGCCTTCGGGGATGGTGTCCGGAAAGCAGTCGGGCGCGAGATCGATCCAAGTGATCGCGCGACCGGGCATGGGGGCCATGACCGAGACCACGGCCCGGCCGACATGGCCGGCGCCCCAGACCCAGAGCGGCCGCGTCTCGGGGAGGGCGGCCTCGATCAGCCAGCTCTCGACCAGCGCCGGTGCCGCGCCGGGTCGCATCGTGTCACGTTTGCGTGCCACGGCCTCCGGCATCTCGTGCGCGGGGCCGAGCGGACGGGCGCGGGGCAGGCTGTCGGGCAGATCGCCCGCCTCGAAACGCTCCCACACCAGTGTCACGGCCCCGCCGCAGCACTGACGCAGCGCCGGGCCCAGCGGCAGGCGGCGCTGCGCGGTGGCGCGCCCCGCCGCCAGCATGTCGCGCGCCGATCGGATCGCCTCGTGTTCGAGCGCGCCGCCGCCGACGGTGCCGGACTGGCCCTCCTCCCAGACCAGCATCGCGGTGCCGGCGTCACGCGGTGCCGAGCCCGCGGTCGCCGCGACCAGCACGCGCACCACCGGCCCGTGGGCGGCGATGGCGGCGGCCAGGCTGTCGCGGTCGAAGCTCACCCCTTCGCCCTCCTGACGGCAGCGAGCACGCGCTCGGCCGTGGCAGGCGCGTCGAGGTTCGGATAGGCGGGACCGCAGGAAGAGGCCGCGTGGCTCAGCGCCAGAAAGGCTGAAATGCCGAGCATGAAGGGCGGCTCGCCCACCGCCTTGGAGCGGTAGATCGTCTGCGCCGGGTTCGGCGCGTCCCACAGATCCACGTGAAACAGGTCTGGCCGGTCCGAGCAGGCGGGGATCTTGTAGGTCGAGGGCGCGTGGGTCCGGAGTGCGCCCTTCTCGTCCCAAACCAGCTCCTCGGTGGTGAGCCAGCCCGCACCCTGCACGTAGCCGCCCTCGATCTGGCCACGGTCGAGCCCCGGGTTCAGCGAATGCCCCGCATCATGCAGGATGTCGGTCCGCAGGATGCGGTTCTCGCCGGTCAGCGTGTCAATCGCCACCTCGGTCACGGCGGCACCGTGCGCGAAGTAGAAGAAGGGCCGGCCCTGACCCTTGATGCGGTCCCATTTCAGGTCCGGCGTCTTGTAGAAGCCGGTGGCCGAGAGGCTCACGCGCGCCTCGTAGGCGAGCTTGACCGCCTGCTCGAAGCTCAGGCTTTCGCCGCCGACATGGACCTGGTCGTCGGCAAAGCGCACCTCCGAGGCGCTGCATTGATGCAGCCCGGCGAGGAACTCGGCGATCCGGGTCCGGATCGTGTCGCAGGCGGCCTTCGCCGCCATGCCGTTCAGATCCGAGCCGGAGGAGGCGGCGGTGGCCGAGGTGTTGGGCACCTTGTGGGTGTCGGTCGCGGTGATCCGCACCCGTTCGGGCGAGACGCCGAAGCGCGAAGCGGCGACCTGCGCCACCTTGCGGAACAGGCCCTGTCCCATCTCGGTGCCGCCATGGTTCAGGTGGATCGAGCCGTCCTGGTAGACATGCACCAGCGCGCCAGCCTGATTCAGGTGGGTCAGCGTGAAGGAAATGCCGAACTTGACCGGCGAGAAGGCGATGCCGCGCTTGAGTATCGGGTTCTCGGCGTTCCACTGCGCGATGGCCTTGCGGCGGGCCTTGTAGTCCGAGGTCTCCAGCAGCCGCTCGGTCATCTCGTGCAGGATGAAATCGGTGACCTCCATGCCGTAAGGCGTGGTATTGCGACCCTTTTCCGGCGCGGCTTCCCCCGCAGGAAGCTGCGTCTGCGCGCCGCGCGAGGCGAGGTCTGTGTCGCCATCGGTGGGCAGGGCGGGCGCCGGGTCGTCGTGGTGCTGCGGCGCCTCGTTCAGCTCTGAGGCCGCGCGGTAGTAGTTGCGCTGCCGTACCTCGACCGGGTCGAGGCCCAGCTCATGCGCCACCTCGTCCATCACCCGCTCGATGCCGAGCACGCCCTGCGGTCCGCCGAAGCCGCGGAATGCGGTGGCGGATTGGTGGTTGGTCTTGAGCCGATGCGAGGTGATCCGCACCGCATCGAGCAGATAGGCGTTGTCGGCATGCAGCATCGCCCGGTCGGCCACCGGCAGCGACAGGTCGAGCGACCAGCCGCAGCGGGTGTAATGGGTGAAGTCGACACCGAGCACCCGGCCGCTCTCGTCATACCCGACCTCGTAATCGACGCGGAAATCGTGCCGCTTGCCGGTGATGGTCATGTCGTCGTCGCGGTCGTAGCGCATCCGGCAGGCGCGGCCCGTTTTATGCGCGACGATGGCGCAGGCCACGGCGAGCGCGTTGCCCTGGCTCTCCTTGCCGCCGAAGCCGCCGCCCATGCGCCGGCATTCGACCTTGACCGCCGACATCGGCAGGCCAAGCGCATCGGCCACCTTGTGCTGGATCTCGGTCGGGTGCTGGGTCGAGGAGTGAATCGTGACCCCGTCCTCCTGCGGCTGCGCCATCGCGGCCATGCCTTCGAGATAGAAGTGCTCCTGGCCGCCCATCTCGATCCGGCCCCTGAGCTTGCGCGGGGCGTTCGCGATGGCGGCCTCGGCGTCGCCCTTGGACCAGATGCGCGGCCCGTCCTCGAAGCGCGAATTGGCGGCGAGCGCCTGCTCGACGGTGAGGATCGGCTCCTCTTCCGCGTATTCGATGTCTGCCAGGCGCGCCGCCTTGCGCGCGGCGAGGTGGCTGTCGGCGGCGACGAGGAAGAGCTGTTGGCCGAGGTAATGCACCGCGCCGTCCGACAGCAGCGGCTCGTCATGGGCGCTGGGCGAGCAATCGGCGGGCCGGTCGAGATTCTCGGCCGTCAGCACCATGGCGACACCGGGAGCGGCGCGGACGCGGTCGAGATTCATCGACACGATCCGCCCGCGCGCGATGCGCGACAGGCCGAAGGCGAGGTGCAGCGCATGGGCGGGGGCGGGGATGTCGTCGATGTAGCGCGCCTGTCCGGTGACGTGCAGCACCGCGCTGTCATGGGGGAGGGGTTTGCCGACGCTCATGCCCGCACCTCCAGAACGCTGGTTCGCTGGCCCGACACCTCGGCGAAGTAGCGCCGCGCGAGGCCCTGCGCCGACTCCAGCCGATACTGGGCCGAGGCACGCATGTCGGTGAGCGGGGTGAAGTCGTCGGCCAATGCGGGCAGCGCCGTCTCGACGCTTTCGATGTTCCAAGGCTTGCCGGTGAGCGCGGCCTCGAAGGCGCGCGCGCGCTTGGGCGTCGCGGCCATGCCGCCGAAGCCGGTACGGATCGCGGTGACCACCCCGTTCTCGACGCTCACGTCGAATGCGGCACAGACGGCGGAAATGTCCTGGTCGAAGCGCTTGGAGATCTTGTAGACTCGGAAGCTCTCGCGGGTCTCGGGCAGGCTCACCGCCTCGACGAACTCGCCGGGTTGCCGGTCCTGCTTGCCGTAGTCGATGAAGAATGCCTCGAGCGGCAACTCGCGACGGTCGTCGCCGCGACGCAGGTGGATCGTGGCGCCCAGCGCGATCAGTGCGGGGGCGTTGTCGCCGATGGGCGAGCCGTTGGCGAGGCTGCCGCCGATCGTGGCGGCGTTGCGCACCTGCACCGAGCCGTAGCGGCGCACCATCTCGGCATAGGAGGGGTAGGGCGCGGCGAGCGTTTCCATGACTCGCGTCATCGTCACACCCGCACCGAAGCGGATGCGGCCATCCTTGGTCTCGATGCGCTTCAGATCCTCGCAACGGTTGAGAAAGGCCGTCTCCGGCAGGGCGCGCAGTCCCTTGGTGACCCACAACCCGACATCGGTGGCGCCCGCGATCAGCGTCGCCTCGGGGTGGTCGAGATACCATGCCGCCAGTTCGTCGGCGCTCTCGGGGATGAAGCCCGGCGCTTCGGTCAGCGTCGCATCGCTGCCCCGGCCCGCCTCGGGCTCGTAGGGCGCACGACCGCCCGCCGGGCCGCTGGCAGCGTCGGCGCTCCGGGCGGCGTCGCCCGCGACCTGCGCGGTGGTGAGCGTCGCGAGCTTCTCGCGGTCGCTTTCGATCCACGCGGGCAGGGCGGTGCCTTCGGCGGCCTCGGCCGCGCGGATGATCGGCGCGTAGCCGGTGCAGCGACACAGATTGCCCGCAAGCTGGTCGTCATGGTCGGTGCGGCCCTGCGCATGGGCCGCGGCCATCGCCATCACGAAGCCCGGCGTGCAGAAGCCGCACTGGCTGCCGTGATGCTCGACCATCGCCTGCTGGACGGGATGCAGCGCACCGCCCTCGGCCAGCCCCTCGACCGTGCGCACGGCACGGCCCTGAAGCTGCGGCAGGAACAGGATGCAGGCGTTGAGCGCGCGCAGGCCCCCCTCGGGGTCGGTGACGATCACCGTGCAGGCGCCGCAATCACCCTCGTTGCAGCCCTCCTTGGTGCCGGTCAGGCCCCGTTGTTCACGAAGGTAATCGAGCAGGCTGCGCGTCGGCGCCCCGCCTGCGCGTACCGTCTCTCCGTTGAGAAGAAACGCGATCTCGGTCATCGCTAGATCCGCCGCCTTACCATGTGCCTTTGGGTGATCCTACCCGGTCGATGCGGCGTAGACCGGGACACCCTCATGTCGAACAACATGAAACCCGATGCGGGCCGCGCTTGGCAAGTGTCTCGTATCTGCCGTGGCGGAACGCGAGTCGAGGGGCGCGCGCTCGCCTGAAGGATGGGTCCGGTGGAGGCCGTCCATGGATCGCCCGAGCCAAGCCGCCGTGCTCGCCACGCAACATCCGCCCAATACTATCGGCGGTGCCGCTGACGAGCCGATATTCATGGCTGCTCATCACGGATCATCCGGGCTTGGAGCGGAGCGCCGGCATTGGCGAAGCCGTCGGCACGGTACGCGATTTCGTGGCGACCCCCGGTGGCGAGATCGTGATGGCGCGGGTCGAAGCCCCGGACGGCGCGCGCCGCGCCGTATCTCTCTAGCTGATGGCGGTGGGGAGCGCAGACGGCAAGGCGATCCGGGCCACGCGGGCGGCCGCCGATCTCACCGGCTCGCGAAAGCTCGTGGATCTCGCATCACAACTTTCGGACTGACCGGGGGGCAGGGGCGGCGCGCGCTTCCCGCGTCCGCCTCGTCGGGATAGAACTCCGGCATGGCCAATCCCCGATTCATACATCTGCGCGTTCACACCGAGCATTCGCTGCTCGAAGGCGCGATCCCCGTGAAGAAACTGCCGGGTCTCGCCGCCAAGGCCGAGATGCCCGCCGTGGCGATCACCGATACCAACAACATGTTCGCGGCGCTCGAATTCTCCGAGACGGCGGCGAAATCGGGGGTGCAGCCGATCGTCGGCTGCCAGATCGACCTGTGCTACCTGCCGCCCGAGCCGGGCAAGCGCCCCGAGCTACCCGCGCCGATCGTTCTGCTGGCGCAGAGCGAGGCCGGCTACATGAACCTGATGAAGCTGAACTCCTGTCTCTACCTCAAGAGCGACGGGCAGCTTCCGCAGGTCTCGATCGAGGAGGTCGAGGCGCTGTCGGGCGGGCTGATCTGCCTGACGGGCGGCCCCGATGGCCCGATCGGACGGCTCTTGCGGCAGGGCCAGAGGCCCAAGGCCGAGGCGCTGATGGGGCGGCTCAAGGCGGCGTTCCCGGACCGGCTCTATGTCGAGCTGCAGCGCCATCCCGGCGAGGACGGCTTGCCCGAGGCCGAGAAGCTGTCCGAGCGTGGCCATGTCGAGATGGCCTATGCGATGGACCTGCCGCTGGTCGCGACCAACGACGTGTATTTCCCGAAGCCCGAGATCTACGAGGCGCATGACGCGCTGATCTGCATCGCGCAGGGTGCCTATGTCGACCAGCAGGAGCCGCGCCGCAGGCTCACCGCGCAGCACTATTTCAAGAGCCCGCAGGAGATGGCGACGCTGTTCGCCGATCTGCCCGAGGCGCTGGAGAACACGGTCGAGATCGCGAAGCGCTGCGCCTTCAAGACCTACAAGCGCGCGCCGATCCTGCCGAAATTCGCCGATGACGAGGTGGTTGAACTGCGGCGTCAGGCGCAGGAGGGGCTCAAGGCCCGCCTCGCCGTGATCCCGCATGCGGTGAGCGTCGAGGAATACGAGCAGCGGCTCGAATTCGAGCTGGGCATCATCGAGGGGATGGGCTTCCCGGGCTACTTCCTGATCGTCGCCGACTTCATCAAGTGGGCCAAGGACCACGACATCCCCGTGGGGCCGGGACGGGGCTCGGGCGCGGGCTCTCTCGTGGCCTACGCGCTGACCATCACCGACCTCGACCCGCTGCGCTACTCTTTGCTGTTCGAGCGCTTCCTCAACCCCGAGCGGGTCTCGATGCCTGACTTCGACATCGACTTCTGCATGGATCGCCGCGAGGAGGTGATCCGCTACGTGCAGGAGAAATACGGCCGCGAGAAGGTGGGCCAGATCATCACCTTCGGCGCGCTGCTGTCGAAGGCCGCGGTGCGCGATGTGGGCCGGGTGCTGCAGATGCCCTACGGCCAGGTCGACCGGCTGTCGAAGATGATCCCGGTCGAGGGGGTCAAGCCGGTCTCGATCGAGAAGGCTTTGGCCGACGAGCCGCGGCTGCGGGAGGAGGCCAAGAACGAGGAGGTGGTGAACCGGCTGCTGACCTATGCGCAGCAGGTCGAGGGGCTTTATCGCAACGCCTCGACCCACGCCGCCGGCGTGGTGATCGGCGACCGGCCGCTCGACGCGCTGGTGCCGCTCTACCGCGATCCGCGCTCGGATATGCCCGCGACCCAGTTCAACATGAAATGGGTCGAGCAGGCGGGTCTGGTGAAGTTCGACTTCCTCGGTCTCAAGACGCTGACGGTGATCCAGAACGCGATGGATCTGATCCTGAAATCGGGTCGGCCATTGCATGTGTCGGCCGACGGGGCCGAGCTTTACACCCCGCCCGAGGGGGCGGAGAACCAGATCAACCTGATCCCGCTCGACGACGAAAAGACCTACGAGCTCTATTCGCGCGCCAAGACGGTGGCGGTGTTCCAGGTGGAATCCTCGGGCATGATGGATGCGCTCAAGCGCATGAAGCCCACCTGCATCGAGGACATCGTGGCGCTGGTGGCGCTCTACCGCCCCGGCCCGATGGAGAACATCCCGGTCTATTGCGAGGTCAAGAACGGCCAGCGCGAGATCACCTCGATCCATCCCAGCATCGACTACATCCTCGCCGAGACGCAGGGCATCATCGTCTACCAGGAACAGGTGATGCAGATCGCGCAGGTCATGGCGGGCTACAGCCTTGGCGGCGCCGACCTCTTGCGCCGCGCCATGGGCAAGAAGATCGCCGAGGAGATGGCCAAGGAGCGCCCCAAATTTGTCGACGGGGCGATGAAGAACGGGGTCGACAAGAAGAAGGCGATGGAGGTCTTCGACCTTCTGGAGAAGTTCGCCAATTACGGCTTCAACAAGTCCCACGCCGCCGCTTATGCCGTGGTCAGCTACCAGACGGCATGGCTCAAGGCGAACCACCCGGTCGAATTCATGGCCGGTGTCATGAACTGCGATATCCATCTCACCGACAAGCTCGCGATCTACTTCCAGGAAGTGCGCAAGGGGCTGTCGCTCGAATGGACCCCGCCCTGCGTGAACCGCTCGCAGGCGACCTTCGACGTGAAGGACGGCAAGCTGGTCTACGCGCTGGGCGCACTCAAGAACGTGGGCGTGGAGGCGATGCGGCTGATCGTCGAGGGCCGAGGCGAAAAGCAATTCGCCACGCTCTACGACCTCGCGCGCCGCGTCGATCTCAAGAAGGTGGGCAAACGACCATTGGAGATGCTGGCCCGGGCCGGGGCTTTCGACGCGCTCGACCGCAACCGTCGGCGGGTGTTTTCCGGGCTCGACGCGCTGGTCGCCTATTCGGCCGCGATCCACGAACAGAAGGCCAGCGCGCAGGTCTCGCTCTTCGGCGAGGCGGGCGACGATCTGCCCGAGCCGCGGATGCCGCAGGTTACCGATTGGTTGCCTGCCGAGCGGCTGGCCGAGGAGTTCAAGGCCGTCGGCTTCTACCTCTCGGGGCACCCGCTCGACGACTACCTCGCGCCTCTGAAGCGCAAGGGCGTGATGACGCTCGACGAAGTGCTTGAACAGGCAGGCGCGCGCGGCGCCTTCGTCGGCAAGATGGCCGGTACCGTGGCGGGGCGGCAGGAGCGCAAGTCGGCGCGCGGCAACCGCTTTGCCTTCGTGCAACTCTCGGACCCGACGGGGCAGTTCGAGGTGACGATGTTCTCCGACACTCTGGAGGCGGCGCGCGAGCATCTGGAGACCGGGTCACAGGTGGTGGTGCAGGTCGAGGCGACGATGGAGAGCGACCAGCTCAAGCTTCTGGGCCGCTCGGTCGCGCCGATCGAGGGGGTGGTCGCGGATGCGGGTGGTTCGGGGCTGCGCGTGTTCCTCGAACAGCCCGACGCGATCACCATGCTGGCCAACGTGCTGGAACGGGCCGGGCGCGAGGTGCCGAAGGGCCAGCGCATCGCGCGCGGGCCGATCAGCATCTGCCTGATGGGCGAGGGGCTGCCCGGCGAGGTCGAGATCGACTGCGGCGCCGACTGGCCGGTGACACCGCAGATCAAGGGCGCGCTTCGCTCGCTGCCGGGGGTGATCGAGGTCGAGGAGGTCTGAGCGGGCTCCCGCCCGCGCGATGGACGCGGGGGAGCAGCGCGCTAGAACCGGGCAAGGCCCAACCGGAGATCACCCATGCGCCTCGCCTTCGTGTTCTGCGCCCTGACCCTGCTCGCCGCCTGCGAGGCCGGGCCCGGCGGTGGCAGCGCCACGCTCTCGACCCCCGGACCCGATACCCGGGAGGTCGCGCCCGGCACGGCGCTGCCGTTCGGGCAGATGGCAAAGGTCTGCGGCGTGTCGACATCGGCGCTGGGCACCCCGGTCGCCACCGAGGCGGGCTTCACCCTCTACGATACCGCCGCGACATCGACCGCGCAGCGCACGCAATACGTGACCGGCTTCGCCGATGGCTGCGCACGGCAATTCACGGCGGCTCTGGCGCTGTTTGGCAATGTCGGAACGCTTGAGGCCACCTCTTACGGCGCAGGGATATCGCATAGCCCGGTCGAGCCGGCCTATGAGGAGGTGAAGCGGCAGATCTGCGGCGTGCCGAGGGGACAGCCCTGCGGCCGCGCCACCGCCCGGTTGGCGCGCAACACGACCTTCCTCACCGCCTATGCCGCCTTCGGCGCGAGCGGCCGCCATGCCGACATGCTGCTGCATGACGGACGCGCCCTGGCGATGGGGGTCGAGGGCTGAGCCTCAGTAATGCGGCGGGCGCTCGTTGCCGATGGTGACGCCGCTGTCGGCCTCGGCCTCCGCTTCGGCCAGACGCTCGCCCAGCATACGCATGCGCCGGGTGAGGGCGTCGATGTCGCGCTCTTGCCGCGCCACCACGTCCGACAGGTCCTCGACCGTGCGGATCAGGTGGCTCAGCCGCTCTTCGATGTCGATCTGGTCGGTCATGCCCTCTAAACACACCAGCGACGCGTGGGTTTCAAGCCCGAAGGTTGCCCCCGCGAGCGGCCCGCGCTAAGCCCGCGCGCGACTCCGCTCCCGAAAGGATGCCGATCCATGGCCAAGGACAAGATCCGCCGCCCCCGCGCCGAGACGCCGAAGGGGTTCCGTGACTATTTCGGCGCCGAGGTCACCGCGCGCGCCGCGATGCTGCGCCGGATCGCCGAGGTCTATCATCGCTACGGATTCGAGGCGCTGGAGACCAGCGGCGTCGAGACGGTCGAGGCGCTGGGCAAGTTCCTCCCCGATGTCGATCGCCCGAACGAGGGCGTCTTCGCCTGGCAGGAGGACGCGGAAGGCGACAGGCCCGGCGACTGGCTGGCGCTGCGCTACGACCTGACCGCGCCGCTGGCGCGGGTCTATGCCCAGCACCGCAACGACCTTCCGGCCCCCTATCGTCGCTATGCGATGGGTCCGGTGTGGCGCAACGAGAAGCCCGGTCCGGGCCGGTTCCGTCAGTTCTACCAGTGCGACGCCGACACGGTGGGCGCGCCCTCGGTGGCCGCCGATGCCGAGATCTGCGCCATGCTCGCGGACACGCTGGAAGCCGTCGGCATCTCGCGCGGCGACTACATCGTGCGCGTCAACAACCGCAAGGTTCTCAACGGCGTGATGGAAGTGGCGGGCGTTCTGGATCCGTCCGATCCCGAGAGGTTCGCGCATGAGCGCGGCATCGTGCTGCGCGCCATCGACAAGCTCGACCGTCTGGGCACGGATGGCGTGCGCGCGCTCTTGGGCGAGGGCCGCAAGGACGAATCCGGCGACTTCACCAAGGGGGCCGGGCTCGGTGCCGAACAGGCCGAGGTCGTGATGGGGTTCGTCGAAGCCAAGCAGCAAGTCGTAGATCGGCTGTCCGCCAAAGCTGGATTGCCTGACGTTTCTTTCCAAGAGAAATGGGATGCATTGTTTGCAAGTTTTGCAATCGATGGGCCTGATGCCAACGATCCAGCGGTTTCCGTAGATGATGTTCGGAGGTGGAACGACGAGATACTAGAGCATCTCGAGAAACTTGTTGAGGGTTCGAATACTGGCGAAAGTGGTGTTGCTGAGTTGCGTGAAATGGCGGGACTACTGGCGGCTCAGGGTATGGGACCTGACCGCGTAATTATTGACCCCTCGGTCGTGCGGGGCCTTGGCTACTACACCGGCCCGGTCTTCGAGGCCGAGCTGACCTTCGAGATCCCCGACGAGAAGGGTCGGCCGCGCCAGTTCGGCTCGGTCGCGGGCGGCGGGCGCTACGACGATCTGGTCAAGCGCTTCACCGGGCAGGCCGTGCCCGCCACCGGCGTCTCGATCGGCGTCGATCGGCTGCTCGCGGCGCTCGCCGCCAAGGGGCGCGGCGAGGCGGAGGCGCAGGGGCCGGTGGTCGTCACCGTGATGGATCGCGACCGCATGGCCGATTACCAGGCGATGGCCTCCGAATTGCGCGCCGCCGGCATCCGCGCCGAGGTCTATCTCGGCAACCCCAAGAACTTCGGCAACCAGATGAAATATGCCGACCGGCGCGGCAGCCCGGTCGCCGTGATCGAGGGGGCTGACGAGAAGGAGCGCGGCGTGGTGCAGATCAAGGACCTGATCCTCGGCGCGCAGATCGCCAAGGAGGCCACGCTCGAGCAGTGGAAGGACCGCCCCTCCCAGATCGAGGTGCCGCGCGACGAGCTGGTCGAGCGGGTCCGTGCGATGATCGAAAGCCAGTCGTCATGATGCCCGGACCCATGGGGCCGGAGGCCCGCGCCGAGGCGGCGCGGCTCTCGGCCATCTTCGAGGGCTTGGGCGCGCAGCCGGTCGACACCTCGATCCTGCAGCCCGCCGACGTGCTGCTCGACCTCTATGGCGAAGATATCCGCGCCCGCGCCTATGTCACCGCCGACCCGCTCAGGGGCGAGATGATGCTGCGCCCGGACTTCACCGTCCCGGTTGTGCGCGCGCATATGGATGAGGGCGGTGATCCGGCCCGCTACAGCTATGCGGGCGAGGTGTTCCGGCGTCAGGAAACCGACCCGGCGCGGCCGATCGAGTTCCTGCAGGTGGGCTTCGAGATCTTCGGCGGCGAGCCGGCGCAGGCCGATGCCGAGGTTTTCGCGACCATTTCGGGAGCGCTGGAGGGGCTCGAACTTCGGCCCGCCACCGGTGATATCGGCATCTTGATGGCGGCGGTGCGTGGTCTGAAGACATCCGAGGCCCGCAAGGGCGCGCTGCTGCGCCATGTCTGGCGTCCGCGCCGATTCCGGGCGCTGCTCGACCGCTATGGCGCGCGCACCCCGCTGCCTGCCCACAAGAAGGCGCTGTTGGCGGCCGCCGATCCCTTCGAGGGTGCCGGGCCGGCGCTTGGGCTTCGCGGCCGGCGCGAGGTCGAGGCGCGCATCGCCACGCTGCGCGCGGAGGCCGACACGCGGCCCCTCTCCGAGGAGGAGATGGCGCTGGTCGACATGATCCTCGACCTGCGCGAGACCGCGCCCAACGTGCTGTCGGCGCTGCGCGACATCGCCGTGGACATGCCGGCCATCGGCGATGCGGTGACTGGGCTGACCCGCCGTCTCGATGCCATGTCGGCACGCGGCATCGACGTGGACGCGCTGCCCTTCGAGGGCAGCTTCGGCCGCACCACGCTCGAATATTACGACGGCTTCGTCTTCGGCTTCCAATCCCCCACTCGCGCCGACCTGCCGCCGGTGGCCACCGGCGGGCGCTACGACGCGCTCACCCGGCATCTCGGGAAGGGCCGTGCCGTGCCCGCCGTGGGCGGCGTGATCCGGCCCGAGCTGGCGGTGCAGATCAGGGAGGGCCGGGCATGACGATCCGTCTCGGCGTGCCGTCCAAGGGGCGGTTGATGGAAAAGACCTTCGACTGGTTCGGCGCGCGCGGCCTGACCCTGCGCAAGCGCGGCAACGACCGCGAATACGCGGGCGTGGTCGAGGGCATCGACGGTGTCGAGCTGGCGCTCCTGTCGGCGGGTGAGATCCCGCGCGAACTGGCCGCCGGCCGGCTGCATCTCGGTGTCACCGGATCGGATCTGGTGCGCGAAAAGGTGGCGGGCTGGGACCTGCGCCTGCGCGAACTGGCGCAGATGGGCTTCGGCGGCGCCGATCTCGTGATCGCCGTGCCGCAGGGCTGGGTCGATGTCGACACGCTCGACGATCTCGATGCGGTGGCCGCGGCCTTCCGGCGTGACCACGGGTTCCGGCTGCGCATCGCCACCAAGTATCACCGGCTCACCCGCGAATTCCTGAAAGAGCACGGCGTCGCCGACTACCAGCTGGTCGACAGCCAGGGCGCGACCGAGGGCGTGGTCCGCAACGAGACCGCCGAGGCGATCTCGGACATCACCTCGACCGGCGAGACGCTGCGCGCCAACGGGCTCAAGATCCTCTCCGACGGGATGATCCATTCGAGCCAGGCGACGCTGTTCCGCTCGAGCACCGCCGAGTGGTCCGAGGCGCACCGCGCCACGCTCGACGCGCTAGAGGACAAGCTCGGCCTTTAAAGGACGCCGATTTCGGCGAGCGCCGCCTGCAGCGCGGGCGGCAACGGTTCCTCGGCCTCGCGCCCCGGCACGAGGTCGCGCGGCGCGTCGCCGGCGGCAAGGTAGCGCCAGCCCTGAAAAGCCCGCTTGGGCGTCGCCGCGACCCGCACCAGCCCCGGCTCGCAGACGATGGCACAGCGGCGGATGCCGTCGCCGCGATCCACCTCGTCGAAACGGATCACCCGCTGGCGGCACAGGATCACGCCCTTGATCACCCAGTAAATCGATCCGCCGTCGAGCACCTCATCGGCACGCTTGGGCCACATGCGGGTGACGTGGCGTGGCAGCCCGTCGGGGCCCTGTCCGCGCCGGTCGGCCTGCCAGGCCGCGAGGTCCGAGACGTCTTCGGTCCCGACCGAGAGCTTGATGAGATGCAGCATGATGAAGGACTTAGAAGCCGGGGCAGGGGGCCGCAAGTCGCGATTTCGTGTTGTGATAAAATCGCAATTTCTTGTGGATAAGGCTGTGTCAAACACAATCTGTAGCTTGGAACGTGCTATGATACACTATATCGACGGTGACCGTCGGGACCTGAGTCCCTCATGCATTTCCAATAAGTTCAAAGCCGAAGGACCGCCCTCATGACCCGTTTTTCCGCGCCGATCGCCGAACAGATCTGGGACATGAAATATCGCTTCAAGCAGAGCGACGGCACGCCGATCGATACCAGCGTCGAGGATAGCTGGCGCCGCATCGCCCGGGCGCTGGCGGCTCCGGAGAAGGACCCGGCGCATTGGGAAGAGAAGTTCTACGGCGCGCTCGAGGACTTCCGCTACCTGCCCGCCGGCCGGATCACCGCCGGCGCCGGTACCGCCCGCGCCGTGACGCTGTTCAACTGCTTCGTCATGGGCACCGTGCCGGATTCGATGTCGGGCATCTTCGACATGCTCAAGGAAGCGGCGCTGACCATGCAGCAGGGCGGCGGCATCGGCTACGATTTCTCGACCATCCGGCCGCGCGGCGCCGAGGTGAAGGGCGTGGCCGCCGATGCCTCGGGCCCGCTGTCCTTCATGGATGTCTGGGACGCGATGTGCCGCACCATCATGTCGGCCGGCTCGCGCCGCGGCGCGATGATGGCGACGATGCGCTGCGACCACCCCGACGTCGAGGCCTTCATCACCGCGAAATCCGACCCGGCCCGGCTGCGCATGTTCAACATGTCGGTACTGGTCACCGATCCGTTCATGGAGGCCGTGAAGGCCGACGGCACCTGGGACCTCGTCTTCAAGGACAAGGTCTACAAGACCGTGCAGGCGCGCGACCTGTGGAATGCGATCATGAAGTCGACCTACGAGCAGGCCGAGCCGGGCGTGATCTTCATCGACCGCATCAACCAGATGAACAATCTCGGCTATTGCGAGAGCATCTCGGCCACCAACCCCTGCGGCGAGCAGCCGCTTCCGCCCTATGGCGCCTGCCTGCTGGGGTCGATCAACCTCGCCAAGCTGGTGAAGAACGAATTCGAGACCGGTGCCAAGCTCGACGAGGCCGAGCTCGACGATCTCGTGGCCCTCGCGGTGCGGATGATGGACAACGTCGTCGACGCCTCGAACTTCCCGCTGCCGGCGCAGGCCGAAGAGGCCCGCAACAAGCGCCGGATCGGCCTCGGCGTCACCGGCCTCGCGGATGCGCTCTTGATGGTCGGACTGCGCTATGGCTCCGACGAGGCGGCGGCGCAGACCGAGGCCTGGATGAAGCGCATCGCGCGTGCCTCCTACCTCTCCTCCGTCGAACTGGCGAAAGAGAAGGGCGCTTTCCCGCTCTTCGATGCCAAGAAGTACCTCGCCTCGGGCAACATGCAGCAGATGGACAAGGACGTGCGCGACGCGATCGCCAAGCACGGCATCCGCAACGCGCTGCTGACCTCGATCGCGCCCACCGGCACCATCTCGCTCTATGCGGGCAACGTGTCGTCGGGGATCGAGCCGGTCTTCGCCTATGCCTACACCCGCAAGGTGCTGCAGAAGGACGGATCGCGCACCGAGGAGGAGGTCGTCGACTACGCCGTGCAGGCCTGGCGCGAGAAGTTCGGCGACAAGGAGCTTCCCGACTACTTCGTCAACGCCCAGACGCTGGCGCCGCTCGACCACGTGAAGATGCAGGCCGCGGCGCAGAAGTGGATCGACAGCTCGATTTCCAAGACGATCAACTGCCCCGAGGATATCTCCTTCGAGGCGTTCAAGGACGTCTACATGGAAGCCTACGAGACCGGCTGCAAGGGCTGCACCACCTACCGCCCGAACGACATCACCGGATCGGTGCTTTCGGTGTCCGAGCCCGCCAAGGCGCCCGAGGCCAAGTCGGCGCCCGCCGAGCCCACCGGTGGCGAGGTGATCTACATGTCCGAGCCGCTGGATCGTCCGGCCGAGCTGGAGGGCGCGACCTACAAGCTGAAATGGCCCGACAGCGAGCACGCGATTTACATCACCGTCAACGACCTCGTCGTCGGCGGCCACCGTCGCCCCTTCGAGGTGTTCATCAACTCCAAGAACATGGAGCATTTCGCCTGGACCGTGGCGCTGACGCGGATGGTCTCGGCAGTGTTCCGGCGCGGTGGCGACGTCTCCTTCGTGGTCGAGGAGCTGAAGGCCGTGTTCGATCCGCGCGGTGGCGCCTGGATGCAGGGCAAGTACGTCCCGTCGATCCTCGCCGCGATCGGTGGCGTGATCGAGAAGCACATGATCTCCACCGGCTTCCTTGCCGGCGAGGGTCAGGGCCTCAAGGAGGATCCG
Source organism: Limimaricola sp. G21655-S1 (assembly GCF_027213785.1). GTDB lineage: Bacteria > Pseudomonadota > Alphaproteobacteria > Rhodobacterales > Rhodobacteraceae > Limimaricola. Next base: position 122,769 of record NZ_JAPWGO010000012.1, read on the forward strand.
CAGCAGCAGGTCGTCAACCTCGACGCCCCGCGCGGCAAGTCCTGCCCCTCCTGCGGCAGCTTCGAGCTGCGCATGGTCGAGGGCTGCATGACCTGCGGTAGCTGCGGTCACTCGAAGTGCGGGTGAGTTGAGATTTGGCCTCTTGCCAGAAAGGCATATGAGTGCGAATTGAAAGCATAAGCGTGCGAGTTGCACGTCAAGCGCTTTCTTCGATGACCCCGGCAGGAATGCCGGGGTCATTCTCGTTTCGGCCACCGACACAGGAAGTGGCGTTCTAGGGTCGCCCACATGAAGAGGTTCCTGTGCTCCACGCCACCGTCGGAGAACCTCCATTTCTGCAGGCCGAAAGCCGGCGACAGCAACTTCTGCCATGTCCATCCCGTTTCCAACGACAAGTTGCGCAGCTGTTCTGCCCCCAATGGAGTGCTCCGCCCACTGAGATAGATTTATCTCGTTAGGAGGAGGACGAAGCGATGGGTGGAAAGCGCGAGAAGCCCGAGGACGTCGTGCTGAAGCTGCGGCAGATCGAGGTG
>NZ_JAPWGO010000130.1 GCF_027213785.1 Limimaricola sp. G21655-S1
CGGTGCGGGCGATGATATCATCTTGCGCATCTGGGGATAAGGCGGTGAAGAAGGCCGAATAGCCCGCCACCCGCACCACCAGATCCCGGTACTGATCGGGATTGGCCTTGGCCGCCAGCAGGGTTTCGCGCGAGACGATGTTGTACTGCACGTGCCACCCCTTGTGTACCTCGAAGAAGGTGCGCAGCAGGCTCATCAGCTTGGTTTTGTCCCGCTCGTTCTCAAGGCTCGCCGGACTCAGCTTCTGGTTGAGCAGCACCCCGCCAAGAATGGCCGCAGTGGGCAGCTTGCCGATGGAGTTGAACACCGCCGTCGGGCCGAGACGATCCGAACCCGAGGAG
>NZ_JAPWGO010000131.1 GCF_027213785.1 Limimaricola sp. G21655-S1
GTCATGGGGTTCCCTTACTTGCGAAGCGGTAGAAAAATGGTGAATTCGGTGTGACTTGGCCAGCTGATGCAGTCAATCCGTCCCTTGTGCTGGTCGATCAGGTTCTGGGCGATGGAGAGGCCGAGCCCGGTTCCCCCCTCCTTGCCGGTGATCATCGGGTAGAACAGGGTGTCGCGAATGGCATCGGGAATGCCGGGGCCGTTGTCGATGATCTTGATCTCCGCTGCCAGCCGGTAACGCTGGCCGTGGATGGTGATCTGGAACGCGGTGCGGGTCTTGATGCGGATAAGCCCGGTCTGATCGCCCAGTGCTTCGGCTGCGTTGCGCACTATGTTGAGAA
>NZ_JAPWGO010000132.1 GCF_027213785.1 Limimaricola sp. G21655-S1
ATTTAGCTCTGCCTACTGGAAATTTGTTGGCGAAAAAATGCGAATGGAGGGGGTGTTTTCCAAAGAAGAGGTCGCCTTCATGTCAAAAAACCCATTGAAGCAAGGCGTTGATGCTTTCATAAGACACAAGGCTTTGGAAGTTGGATGGGCTGATAAAGCGATGGGGAACTCCATGCATGATCATGCCGTCAAGGAGATCGTTAACGCCATTGGTGGAAAGGGTAAGTTTGCCGAGGCTTTTAGCAAAGAATATAACCAAGTAGTTGATGGTTCTGTATTTTCGTTTACCAATGGTTTGGCAAGAGAGTTGATTAACAACCCCAATTAAGGGCTGTCTA
>NZ_JAPWGO010000133.1 GCF_027213785.1 Limimaricola sp. G21655-S1
GCGCAGAGGTTGCAGGCTACGCAGCGCTCGTCCCCGTCGGGGTCACGGGTGAGCACGATGCGACCGCGGTAGCGGGGGGCCGCATAGACAGCCTGTTCCGGATAGTTGAGGGTTTCACGGGGCCGCCAGGCATGGGAGAAGACCATGGCCAGACTGCGTAACTGGGTGCCGACACCCTGAATAATGCTAACAATTTTCATATTGAGTGCCTCACTGCGTACTTATCAGTACAACTGCCGCGGGGACCAGCATATTGATCAGGGTCAGCGGCAAGCAGACTTTCCAGCCAAACGACATCACCTGGTCAAAGCGCGGGCGAGGCAGGGAGGCCCGCAGC
>NZ_JAPWGO010000134.1 GCF_027213785.1 Limimaricola sp. G21655-S1
GCCTTGGAAGATGGGGATAACTAGACTAGCCGCCGATTCCCCCCGAGGTGAAAGATGCAAGTATCCGATTTTCATTTTGATCTGCCAGACGAGCTGATTGCCCGCTATCCGATGGCAGAGCGTACCGCCAGCCGCCTGTTGCAGCTCGATGGTCAAACTGGCGCCCTGCGCCACGGTCAATTTGTGGATGTGCTGGATCAGCTCAATCCGGGTGACCTGCTGGTATTCAATAACACCCGTGTCATTCCGGCGCGCATGTTTGGCCAGAAGGCCAGCGGCGGCAAGCTGGAGGTACTGGTCGAGCGCATTCTGGACGAGCACAGCGTGCTGGCC
>NZ_JAPWGO010000135.1 GCF_027213785.1 Limimaricola sp. G21655-S1
CTCACCCGATTGGTTGCCCGGGACCATCATCAGGTTCTCGCGGCAGGTCATCGAGGAGAACTCGTGCGCGATCTGGAAGGTGCGCAGTAATCCTTTGTGGAACAGCTCATGCGGTGGCAGGCCGGTGATGTCCTCACCATCCATCAGGACGCGGCCTGACGTGGGTGGAAGAACACCCGCCACCACGTTGAAAAGAGTGGTTTTTCCCGCACCGTTTGGTCCGATCAAACCAGTAATGGAGCCCTTGGCGATTTCCAGCGAAGCGCCGTCCACCGCGTGGAACCCGCCGAAGTGCTTATGCAAATCCTCGACGACGATCATGTCATGTAATCC
>NZ_JAPWGO010000136.1 GCF_027213785.1 Limimaricola sp. G21655-S1
CCACCGAGTGCCGCGACAATCCGGCGGTCTCTGCCTATCTCGGCAAACTGCTGACGCAGGGTACCCCGATCAAGGCGGTCCACTATATGGATGTGAAACAGAGCATGCGCAATGGAGGCGGCCCGGCCTGCCTGCGACTGCGGGTCGCCATGAACGATCAGGAACTCGCTGCGGTCAATCCGGCCTGTCTCATCAACGACAGCCAGTTTGCCCGCCTCGATGGCTGGGTCGATCGCCACTATCGCGACCGGCTGACCCTCGACGATCTGCGGGATCCGGCACTGGTGCAGGAGTCCCGCAGCGCACTGGACGAGCTGACCCAGATCCTGAAAC
>NZ_JAPWGO010000137.1 GCF_027213785.1 Limimaricola sp. G21655-S1
CGCGGAGCCAGCCTGTTTTCACCAACGAATTGGACGTTTTCCCAGTTATTCACATGTCCTCCCGGAACAAGGCAACGTTAACTGGGTAAACCTTAGATAAACATTTACTAAATATCAGCGTTTTATTGGTAAAATTTTAACCTGATCACAATGAACAGATGGTTTTGTGAGCGAGATCAGAAGCGGGAGATAAAGGAGGGCAAGATATGGAGGAGTAGCATGGATGTTGATAAAAGCTGGCTGATTAACAAAAAAATCAACTATAAAACATTATGATATAAAGATCGGGGATTATATTTACAAGCGGTTTGCTTTTGAGATTAGTCGCAC
>NZ_JAPWGO010000138.1 GCF_027213785.1 Limimaricola sp. G21655-S1
GAGGTGCACCTGTTCGTCACCAACCCCTGCCGCTACTACTGGGGGGATCTGCTCGATCGCAAGACGCTGGCGCGTCTCGAGAACAAGCTCAAACCCGGCACCGATATCGAGACCTTGCAGGGCCCCGCTAACCCGCTGCTCGCCTCCATGGGCAAGCTGGGGCGCGACTACCTGCATCAGCTGATGGAGCTGGAGGTGCCGCAAATCGAGGCCTTCGTCGATACCGACGAGGTGGATGGCAAAGGCAATGTCAGCCTGCTGCGCGCCATCCAGAAGGATGTGCTGGAGCTGGCCGAGCGAGGCGCCGGTCAGTTCGATCTCGACAGCAG
>NZ_JAPWGO010000139.1 GCF_027213785.1 Limimaricola sp. G21655-S1
GCCAAAAAGGCCGAGGCGAATGGTGAACCGGTAAGCGCAGCCAACGGCACGGCAGCCGAGGTCAACACGCAAAATGATGCCCCTGTCGATCCCAAGAAAGCGGCAATTGCTGCTGCCATTGCGCGGGCCAAAGCCAAAAAGGCGGCCCAGCAGGGTGATAGCGCTGAGGGCGATCTGACTGCAACCGCAGGCACCAGCAAATCCGCTGCAACCCAAAGCGATGCGCCATCTGCGGCCAGCGAAGCTGTTGATCCCAAGAAGGCTGCTATCGCCGCAGCCATTGCCCGCGCCAAGGCCAAAAAGCTGGCCCAGCAGGGCGACAGTGCAAG
>NZ_JAPWGO010000013.1:0-101305 GCF_027213785.1 Limimaricola sp. G21655-S1
CTCTGAGCCTCGTCCCCCCGACCAAGGGGCCCGGCGCGCCTTCTCCGCGCCGGGCCCCTTGGTCGGCCACTTTGTTCCACAAATACGCAAACCCCGCCGCCAGCCCCCAGCCCTGCCGCCAGACCAAAAGCCGCAAGCGCTCAGGCCGCCTCCGAAGCTTTCTGCGCGGCAAGGCTCCCGGTCATGGTGCCGAGCGGGATCAGACAGGCCTGCAGCGCGTGATACAGGTCGGGCTTGCCAAAGAACGGGTCGGATGACGGCTGCCCCTGCGCGTCGATCTGCGGATGCCAGCCGCCATTCTCGCGGTCGATCAGGTGCAGCGCCGCGAAGTCCCAGAAGCGACGGTACCATTCCTCGTAAAGGGGATCGCCGTCGAGTTCGGACAGCGCATGGGCCGCGCCGATGCCCTCGCAGATCGGCCACCAGTAGCGTTCGTCGATGGCCGGGCCGTCGTCCCAGCCAAGAGTGTAGTAGAGCCCACCCTTCTCCGTGTCCCAGCCATCCGCAACGGCGCGTTCGAACAGGGCACGCGCCGCATCGGGGGGCCAGGCGAGCCTGCGGCCACCGGTCTCGTAGAGCTGAACCAGAAGCCGCGCCCATTCGAGCGAGTGGCCTGGTGTCAGCCCGGCAGGGCGGAACATCGGATCGCCGTCATAGTCGCGGTCAAGGCTCCAATCGGCGTGGAAGTGCTCGGCCAGCCGCCAGCGATTCTCGCGGGCGCGACGATTGACGATGAGGTCGGCAATCCGCTCGGCCATCTCGAGGTGGCGCCTATCGCCGGTGGCCTCGAAGGCGGCCATCAGGGCCTCGGTCAGGTGCATGTTGCAGTTCTGGCCACGATAGGGCTCGGTTTCCCGCCAATCGGCGTCGAAGCCCTCGCGGATCGCACCATGCTCCTCCTCCCAGAACCGTTCGCGGATCACGGTCGTGACGTCGTCGAGCATGGCCTGCGCGTCCCGGTGTCCCGCCAGCTTGGCGCTCGCGGCGGCGAGGAGGACGAAGGCGTGGCCGTAACCCGTCAGGCGCGGATCGGGCACGTCCCGCGCCGTGACGCCCCAGGCATAGCCACCGTTTGGCTGGCGGTGCCGTTCGCGCAGGAAGCGCATGCCGTGTTCGACGATCGCCATTGCACCGGGGCGACCCATCAACGCGGCGATGGCATAGCAATGCACCATGCGGGTGATGACATGGATCTCGCGCAAGCCCTCATCGCGGATCGCCCGGCCCTGCGCGTCAAGCGGGAAGAACCCGCCCTTGGGATCGATGCTCTCGGCCTCGAACAGGCGCAGCAGGTCGTCCGCCTCCCGCGCAAGCCAATGGCGGTGGTCGGGCCGGTCGGTCCAGCGGGTGGCAACGGTCATGAAGGCGTCTCCGGAGTGGTTATCGAGGCAGGGGCGGTGCGGTGGTGTCACGCAGGATCAGTGAGGCATCGAGTTCCTGATGAACGGGGGCGGCGGCGCGGTCTGACAATCGTGCAAGAAGCCGCTCGGCCAAGTGCTGGCCAAGGGTGTAGGGGGCGATCGAAAGGGTGGTCAGCGCCGGCGTGGCCAGCGCGGCGTCGGCGACGTCGTCGAAACCGATCACCGAGACCTCCCGCCCCGGTGTTTCGCCGCGCCGGCCCAAGCCGAGGCAGGCGCCGAGCGCCACCATGTCCCCGTTGCAGACCACGGCCGTCACCTCCGGATGGGTCTCGCGCAGCGTCAGCATGGCGGAGAGGCCGCCGGGCTTGCTGTCTTCGCAAGGGAAGACCAGCGGCGCGCCAAGGCCATGCGCGGCGAGGGCTGCCGCATAGCCTGCGATCCGCTCGGCGCGCGGGGCGCGAGGCGTGGTGCCGCCGAGAAAGGCGATGCGGCGATGGCCGAGTTCCGCGAGGTGGTCGACCGCGCGACCGAGCGCCGCCGCGTTGCGCAGCCCGACATGGTCGAAACCTTCGGCCACGCGGTGCAGGAAGGTGACCACCGGCAGGCGCTGTGCCATGAGGAGGTCGAGCGTGGCGGGGTCGGTGCCGCTCGCCGGTACCCAGATCAGACCACCGCGCATGCTGGCGATCAGGGCGCGCAGATTGCGTCCCTCACGCTCCGCATCGTCGCGGGAATCGAGCACCGAGACGAGATGCCCCGCCCGCTCCAGCCGGTCGCTCACGCCGCTGACGACCTCCGCGTTGAACGGGTTGGCGAGGTGGTGCAGCACCAGACCGATCTCGCGGTTCTCGCCGGAGCGCAGCGCCGCGGCCCGGCCGTCGGGCAGGTAGTTCACCTGCCGCGCCGCCGCGAGCACCCGATCACGCGTCTGGGCCGAGATCCGTCCCGTGCCGCGCAGCACCTGACTGACCGTCGCGGTCGAGACGCCGGCCGCCGCGGCGACGGTGCTGAGCTTGGGTCTGTGTGCCATGGTCTCCGTTCCGCCAAGGCAGCAAGTGCTTTCCAGACATCAGATACAACGTTATACCTTGGCCGCGCAACGCCTGTCTGCCGAAGCGGCGGCGCGACCAGTCCTGTCGGCGAGGAGGAAACCGCATGACATCCGTTCCGCAGCCAACCGCCGACCCGCGCGGTTTTCTGGAGACGCTCTTCCGCGCCGCCGTCGCGCGGGCCGATCCGATGGAGGTGATGGCCGATCACCTGCCGCCGCGCCCCGAGGGACATCTGCTGGTGATCGGGGCGGGCAAGGCCAGCGCCCGCATGGCCGAAGCTGTGGAGGCGGTCTATGGCCCTTGCGAGGGGCTGGTGCTGACGCGCTACGGCTATGCACGGCCCTGCCAAGGCATCGAGATCGTCGAGGCGGCGCATCCGGTGCCGGACCGGGCCGGGCTCGAGGCGACGGCGCGGTTGCTCGACATGGTGGCAGGGCTGGGGCCCGAGGATCACGTGCTGGCGCTGATCTCGGGAGGCGGCTCGGCGCTGCTTTGCGCGCCGCCCGAAGGGATGAAGCTGGAGGACAAGCAGGCGGTGAACGAGGCACTTTTGGCCTCGGGTGCGCCGATCTCCGCGATGAACGTGGTGCGCAAGCAGCTGAGCCGCGTGAAGGGCGGTCGGCTCGGCGCGGCCTGCGCTCCTGCGCGGCTCCTGACATTGGTGATTTCGGACGTGCCTGGCGACGATCCGTCGGAGATCGCTTCCGGGCCCACCGTGGCCGACACCAGCACGCCCGAACAGGCGCTAGAGATCATCGAGCGCTGGAACATCGCGGTACCGGCTTCGGCCCGCGCGGCATTGGCGGCCGGGCTCGATCCGGTACGTCCCGGCGATCCCCGGCTGGCCCGGGCCGAGACCCGGATCGTCGCGGCGCCGTCGCAATCGCTCGAAGCGGCCGCGACGCTTGCGCGGCAGGCGGGCTGCGAGGTCCGGATGCTGGGCGACGCCTTGGAGGGGGAGGCGCGTGATCTGGCGCGGGAGCAGGCCCGCATGGCGCGCGAGATCGCGGAGGCGATGGCGCCGGGCGACGCACCTGTGCTGCTCCTGTCGGGCGGTGAGTGCACTGTAACCCGCCGTGGCAAGGGGCGCGGCGGTCCGAATGCCGAGTTCGCGCTGGCCGCCGCGATCGCGCTGGAGGGGGATCCACGGATCCACGTGCTGGCCTGCGACACGGATGGGGTCGACGGCTCGGACGAGGTGGCCGGGGCCTGTGCCGGGCCGGACACGCTGGCCAAGGCGGGGCGGGAAGCTGCGGAAACGGCGCTCGCGGAGAACGACGCCCATGGATTCTTCGCCCGCGTCGAGGAGCAGGTCGTGACCGGACCGACCCTGACCAATGTCAACGATTTCAGGGCATTACTCATTTTCCCACGAGGCTGATGGGTTGAGGTCTCGCTGAGAGAGCGGAGGCTGGCGGCGCGGACTGCCAGCTTTTCAATGCGGCGCTGCAGCATCGAAAATCCGTTGCTTTAACGAAATACCAATTGCCGAAACCGGTTTCGGAAATGAGCTTCGAATCAAGGGAGATTCGAAGTGACCAAGGCAATCCACGATCACGAGGAGGGCAGGGCGCAGCCGGGGCGGGTGACGATCACCGCGTTGTCGGCGGCTTTGGGGCTCAGCAAGAGCACGGTGAGCCGTGCGCTGAACGGCTATCCCGACATCTCCGAGCGGACCCGTCTCAGGGTGCGCCGGGGCGCCGAAACCATGGGTTATCGGCCCCTCAGCCACGCGCAGGCGATCCGGACCGGGCGCGTGCGCGCGCTCGGTCTCGTGGTGCAGATCGGCGACCACGACGCCCAACGCCCCTTCCTGGCGGATTTCCTCGCCGGCATTTCCGTGGCGGCCAGCGCCGAGGGCTGGACCCTCACCGTGGCCACGGCCGACAGCGAGGCCGACGCGGTCCGCACCATGGAGCAGCTGGTCGAGGACCGCAAAGCTGATGGCTTCATCCTGCCGCGAACCCTGTCACATGACGCCCGCGTGGCGCTGCTGCGTGCCCGCGACGTGCCCTTCGTGATGTTCGGCCGCACCGCCGATCCCGAGGGCTGCGCTTGGTTCGACATGCTTGGCGAAGAGGCGATGCGCGACGCGGTGCTGCATCTTGCCGGTCTCGGCCACCGCCGCATCGCCTTCGTCAATGGCGGCACCGCCTATAATTACAGCCGTCTGCGGCTACAGGGTTACCGCGAAGGTCTGGCCCAGGCGGGGTTGCCGGAGGATTTGGCGTTGATCCGTGGCGGCGCGCTCAACACCGCCGACGGCACGCGCGAGACCCTAGCGCTTTTGACGCTTGCGGAACCGCCCACGGCGGTGGTCTTCGCGGTCGATCACGCGGCGCTGGGGCTCTACCGCGCCTGCGCCGGTCTCGGCCTCGCTGTGGGCCGCGACGTTTCGGTCATAAGCTATGACGGCGTGCCGGACGGCGCCCATGTGGAGCCGCCGCTGTCCTCCTTCACGGTCGACACGCGCGCGGCGGGGCAGCGGCTCGCGGAGCTGCTGATCGCCCGCATCCGGGGCGCCGCCCCCGAAACACTGCGGGAGACCGCCCGCGCCGCCTTCGCGGATCGCGGCTCCGCCGGTCCGCCCCGGCTGAGTTCCGAGGCGCTGTCGAAGCGCCTCGCCACCGCAACCACATGATTTTCACCAAGGGAGGAGACATCATGACCCACAGGACCCGCCTGATGACCGGCGCGGCGCTGATCGCGCTGGGCGCCGGGGCCGCACAGGCCGAGGAGCTGCGCTTCTGGACCACCGAGGAGCAGCCCGAGCGGCTTGCCGCGCAGCAGGAGCTGGCGGCCGAGTTCGAGGCGGCCTCGGGCCACTCGGTCGAGGTTATCCCGGTCACCGAGAGCGATCTGGGCACCCGCGCCACCGCCGCCTATGCGGCGGGCGACCTGCCGGACGTGATCTATCACACGCTGCAATACGCGCTGCCCTGGGCCGAGGCGGGCATCCTCGACATCGATGCCGCGACCGACGTGATCGAGAACCTCGGCGAGGATACCTTCGCGCCCGGCGCGCTCGAGATGGCGGCGCTGGAGGGCGGTGGCTATGCCAGCGTGCCGGTCGATGGCTGGACCCAGATGATCATCTACCGCAAGGACCTGTTCGAGGAAGCCGGTCTCGAGGCGCCAACCTCCTTCGACGCGGTGCGCGCGGCGATCGAGGCGCTGCACAACCCGCCCGAGATGTACGGCTTCGTCGCCGCCACCAAGGTCGACGAGAACTTCATGAGCCAGGTGCTCGAGCACGTCTTCCTCGCCAATGGCGTCTCGCCGGTCGGGCCCGAGGGCGCGCAGCCGCTCGACGAGCAGAAGACCGTCGAGGTTCTGGAGTTCTACAAGGCCATCGCCGAGGCCAGCCCTCCGGGCGAGCTTTACTGGGACCAGTCGCGCTCGCTCTACTTCTCGGGCAACGCGGCGATGATCATCTGGTCGCCCTTCATCCTCGACGAGCTTGCCGGGCTGCGCGACAGCAACCCGCCCACGATCAACGACGACCCGACCTCGCCGGAGCTGGCCTCCATGACCGGCATCGTCACCAACTTCTCGGGCCCCTCTAACCCCGAGGGCGCGGCCTGGGCCGATATCCGCTACTTCGGCATCACCAACGACGCCTCGACCGACGCGGCAATGGAATTCGTCGAGTTCTCGATGAACGAGGGCTACACCAAGACACTGTCGATCGCGCCCGAGGGCAAGTTCCCGGTGCGGCGCGGCACCGCCGAGAACCCGGAAGAGTTCTCGGAAGCCTGGGCCGCCCTGCCGATGGGCGTCGACCGCAAGAAGCCGATGTCCGAACTCTACGAGCAGGCGATGATCGACGAGATCGTCGGCGGGCTCGACGTGGCCAAGCGCTGGGGCGTCGAGGAGGGGCAGCTGGCGCTGGCCTCCAAGATGATCAACTCGCAGGCCATCAACCGCGTGGTGCGCCAGTACATCGACGGGCAGATCGAGGCCCCGGCCGCCGTTCAGGCCATGAACGACGAGCTGGCCGCGATCCAGTGATCGTGGCCGGGCGGCCCTGCGCGTTCCTCCCCGCGCGGGGCCGCCCCCCATTCCCCATTATTCATCCGCCATCCGCGAGGACCGGACCATGACCGCCCAGACCCCACGAAGTGGGCCAGTGCCGCTCGGCCAGAGCGCCGAGACGAGCCGCCCCGCGCCGAAACCGCCCAAGGGCCGCAACCCGCTGGAACGCCGTGAGGCACGGCTGGCCTGGGGGCTCCTGCTGCCCACCGTCGCCGCCGTGACCCTCGTGGTGGTGCTGCCGCTCATCGCGATCTTCTGGATCAGCGTGAAGCCCGTGGGGCTCGCCGATCTGCGGCCACCGGTCCCGGTGGTCAGCGAGGATCTGCGCGGCCGCCCCGAGGCAGTCGGCGACGAGGCCACGCTGCGCTACCGTCTGCGCAATTCGAGCCAGGACCAGGTGATCTCGGGCGTGGTGCTGACCGACACGCTGCCCGAGGGGCTGGAGATCGGCGAGATCGATCCGCGCTGCGCGCTCGACGGTCTGGAAATGACCTGCGACCTCGGCGATTTCGAGGGCGGTCACCGCGAGACCATCGAGATCCCCGTCACCATCGGGCAGGCCTTCGCCGATGCCGGGATGGAGCTGCCCGACAGCCCGCCGGGGCTCACAGGGCGCGCCTCCAACGTGCTGACCTCCGGCAATTTCACCTTCGAGAACTTCGCCCGCATCTTCGACGGTGCCGAGTTCTGGAGCGTGCTCTGGGTGACGCTGGTCTATACCGTCTTCGGCACGATCGGGGCGTTGGTCTTCGGCCTCTTCGCGGCGCTGCTGCTGGACAAGTCGTTCCGGGGGCAGGGGGTGCTGCGCGGCCTCTATCTCTTTCCCTACGTGGCCCCCGTGATCGCGGTTGCCTTCACCTGGATCATCCTGTTCGACCCGTTCTCGGGCTCGGCCAACGCGCTCTTGATCCAGATGGGCGTGACCAACGAGGCGATCAACTTCTTCGGCCAGCGGCCGCTCGCGTTGATCATGGTGATCCTGTTCGAGGTCTGGCGCTACTTCCCGCTCTCGTTCCTCTTCATCCTCGCCCGGATGCAGTCGATCGACACCGACATGTACGAGGCCGCCGACATGGATGGCGCCAGCCCGTTCCAGCAATTCTGGTACCTGTCGATGCCGCAGCTCCTCGGTATCCTGTCGGTGCTGTTCCTGCTGCGCTTCATCTGGACCTTCAACAAGTTCGACGACATCTTCCTGCTCACCGGGGGCAACGCAGGCACCCGCACCCTCACCGTCAACGTCTACGAACAGGCCTTCGCCGTCTCCAACATCGGCGCCGGTGCGGCCGTGGCCGTGGTCATCTTCGCCTGCCTCTTGGTGTTCAGCTTCCTGTTCTTCCGCTTCATCAGCCAGGAGGAGGGGCTATGAGCATGTTCCGTCACGGATACGTCGCCGGGCCGCTCTTGGGCCTTCTCTGGGCACTGGTCATCGCCACCACCACCGCCGTCGTCTTTTCCTTCGCCACGGGCGGCGCCTACCGTCCCGGTGGCGTCGGCGCGGGGCTTCTCGGGGCGGGCTTGGGCGCGCTGGCCGTGGCCATGCCGCGGCTGGCCGGGCCGGTGGGCCTCATCCTCGGCGCGCTCCTCGCCGTCACGCCGGTTGCGGCGGTGGTCACCGGGCCGGACGTCGCGCTCTGGACCGCGCTACTGGTGGGCGGCGTCGCCGGGGCCGCCATCGGCTGGCCGATCGCTTCGATGATGCAGGGCTGCCGTCCCGGGCCGCTCACTCGGCACGAATTCGAGGCCGCGGTGATCCGCTTCCTCACCGGCTTCGGCTACATCTTCTTCACCGCCATCGTCGCCATCCCCTTCTACGTGATGGTGATGACCTCGCTGAAGAACCAGTCCGAGCTGATCCAGAACCCGCTCGACTTCTCGATCGACCTGTCCAAGGGCTGGGGACTGTTTCGCAGCTATGCCGAGTTGTTCGGCCAGTTCAACTTCGGCAGCTACCTGTGGACCTCGTTCCTGGTCTCGGTGCTCACCGTGATCATTACGCTGATCTTCGCCATTCCCGGCGCCTACGCGGTGGCGCGGCTGCGCTTTGCGGGCCGGGCCGCGATCTCGCGCTCGATCCTTCTGATCTACATGGTGCCGATGATCGTTCTGGCGCTGCCGATCTACATCGCCTTCTCGATGCTGGGCTTGCGGAACTCGATCTTCGGCATCGTCCTGATCTACCCGGTCACCACGATCCCGGTCGCGCTCTACATGCTGCAGGGCTACTTCCGGGGTCTTCCGGCCGAGATCGAGGAGGCTGGTCTCATGGACGGGCTGTCGCGGCTCAAGGTGATCTGGCAGATCACCCTGCCGCTGTCGATGCCGGCCCTGGCCTCCGTCTCGCTCTACGTCTTCATGATCGCATGGAACGAGTTCCTGCTGGCCTTCATGTTGCTCGACGACCCGTCGAAATTCACGCTCACCCGCGGCATCGCCGCCCTCAACTCCTCCGAGATCCCGCGCCAGCACCTGATGGCGGGCTCCGTGATCGCCACCGTGCCGATCTTGGCGCTGTTCCTCGGGCTCGAACGCTTCATGACCAAAGGCCTCACCGCAGGCTCCGTCAAAGGATGACTTCCATGACCAACCCCCGCATTTCGTCCGCCCTCGACGAACAGGCCCGCGCGATCCTCACGGGCAATGACCGCGGCGGCTACACCGTGCCGACCGACGGGCTCTATCCCTACCAGTGGAACTGGGACAGCGCCTTCGCCGCCTGGGGCTTCGCGACCTTCGACCTCGACCGGGCCTGGACCGAGCTCGACACGCTGTTCTCGGCCCAGTGGGAGGACGGCATGGTGCCGCACATCATCTTCCACAAGCCCGATCCGGGCTACTTTCCCGGCCCCGACGTCTGGGGCACGGGCAAGTCGCCCGCCACCTCCGGCATCAGCCAGCCGCCCGTGGCCGCGACCATGGCCCGCCTGATCCTCGACACGGACCCCGAGGCGGGGCGTGAGCGAATCGCCGCGCTCTATCCGAAGATGCTGGCTTGGCATCGCTGGTGGCGCGACTACCGCTGCGGCTCGGGCGTGGTCGCGATCACCCATCCATGGGAATCCGGGCGCGACAACTGTCCCGACTGGGACATCGGCATGAGCAATGTCGACGGCTCGAATGTCGGCGAATACACCCGCCGCGACACCGGTCATGTCGATCCCTCGATGCGCCCGGGAAAGGCGGATTACGACCGCTACATCGCCATGGTGCAGTTCGGCCGCGACTGCGGCTGGGACCAGGCCGAGATCGTGAAGAACGGCCCGTTCCTGATGGCCGATCCGGGCATCACCTTCATCCTGCTGCGCGCGCATGACGACCTCGCCGCGATGGGCCGGACATTGGGCCACGACGTGAGCGAGATCGAGGGCTGGGCGGCCGATCTGCGCGCCGCCGTGCCCTCGATCTGGAACCCCGAAACGCGCGGCTATGACGCGCGCGACCTGAAGACGGGCCGCTTCGCGAACCGGATCGGTTCGGCCGCCTTCCTCGCCTATCTGGCGGGGGTCGAGGACCCGGAACTGGACGCGCGCATGACCGAGCTGTGGGATGCCGTTCGCTACGGCTTTCCCTCGGCCGACCCGGCCTCGGAAGAGTTCGATCCGCGCCGTTACTGGCGCGGCCCCTCCTGGCCGGTGGTCAATGCGCTGATGGCGATCGGGCTGAAGGACCGGGGCCACCATGCGGCCGCCGAGCGGCTGCGCCGCGAAACGGCGGAGCTGATCTCCGAACACGGTTTCTTCGAGTATTTCGATCCCATGGACGGCACGCCCTGCGGCGGCGATGCCTTCACCTGGACGGCAGCGATCTGGCTCACCTGGGCGGGAACGGCCGCTGACGCGAAAGGAGGTGCGTGATGTCATCCATCGAGCTCAGGGGCGTCGAGAAATGGTTCGGCAACGTCCAGGTCATCAAGGGCGTGAACCTCGCCATCGAGGAGGGCGAGTTCGTCATCTTCGTCGGGCCGTCGGGCTGCGGAAAATCGACGCTGCTGCGGATGATTGCCGGGCTCGAGGGCACCTCGCGCGGGCAGATCATGGTGGGCGGGCGCGACGCCACCGCCGAGCCGCCGTCGAAGCGCGGCCTCGCCATGGTGTTCCAGTCCTACGCGCTCTACCCGCACATGTCGGTGGCCGAGAACATGGGATTTTCGCTCAAGGCCGCAGGCGTGAAACCCGCGGAGCGGCAGGCACAGGTGGCCGAGGCGGCCCGGGTGCTCAGGCTTGAGGAGTATCTCGACCGCAGGCCCCGCGACCTGTCCGGCGGGCAACGGCAGCGCGTGGCGATCGGCCGCTCGATCGTGCGCGATCCGACCGCCTTCCTGTTCGACGAGCCGCTGTCGAACCTCGACGCGGCGCTGCGCGTGGAGATGCGCTACGAGATCGCCAAGCTGCACCAGACTCTGAAATCGACGATGATCTACGTCACCCACGACCAGATCGAGGCGATGACGCTCGCGGACCGGATCGTGGTGCTCGAGGCGGGCCGCATCGCGCAGGTCGGCACGCCGAAGGAGCTCTACGAGCACCCCGCCAATCTCTTCGTGGCGCAGTTCATCGGCAGCCCCAAGATGAACGTGCTGCCCTGCCGCACTTCGCGCGGCGAATGGCAGATCGAAGGCGGCCGTGGCGGCGCCTATGAGGGCACCGGCGAGGCGGTGACGCTCGGGATTCGGCCCGAGCATATCGCGCTGCTGCCCGAGGGGCAGGGGGCCTGCGACGGTACGGTGGACCTGCTCGAATATCTCGGTGCGGACACCTATGTGATCGTCGATTGCGGCGACGCGCTGGGCAAGATCACCCTGCGGGTGATCGGCGGCTCGGACCTGAAGCCGGGCCAGCGCGTGGGGATGGGTTTCGACACGGAACGGATGCATTTCTTCGATGCACAGGGCGCGGCCGTGTCCTGACCTGCCCGCCTTGCCCGGCGGGAGGGCATCCTGGTCCGATCGGCTTGTGGCGGGGCAATTTCGCGGAAAGCCGCGCAGCCTCCCGAAAATTCCTCACCCCGTCTTTCCCCGGAAAGGCGGGGCTTCCATCTCGCTCAGGGGTGCGCAGGCTGCGCCCTGCCCGAGCGGAGAATTCATGGCGAAGAAGCTGCCATCCCCCTGCATCGATGTCTGCAAGTTCCGCCGCGAAGGCCATTGCATCGGCTGCTCGATGACCAAGGCGCAGAAGAAGATGTTCAAGTCGCTGAAGCGCCCCGAGCATCGCGAGGGTTTTCTCACGATGCTGATCCACCAGCAGAACGATCTGGGCAAGTACCGGCACTGGACACCGGCCTATCTCGAGAAATGCGCGAAGAAGGGCGTGGCACCGCCCCCTGCCCTGACCTGATCGGGCACCGGAACGAGGGCGCGCCATTCCTGTCCGGTCGCGGCGGTGCCTCGGCCGAGGCAGGTCCGCGGCTTCCAAATGACTTTTTGACCGATAAGACCCGTAATCGAAGTCTCGTCGACGACGAACGATGCGTGTAGATCGGAACTTCAGAGCGGCGAAGCGCTCTCACCAACGACCCGGAAAAGAATGGGGTGTGATGGTAGCGGAGGAGGGACTTGAACCCCCGACACGCGGATTATGATTCCGCTGCTCTAACCAACTGAGCTACTCCGCCTGAAGCGAGGCCGGAAGTATGACAGCGGGGCGGAGGCGTCAAGTCGAAAACGGCGGAAAAATCACGGGCGCGAACCGAGGCGCGCGGCGGCGAGTTGTGAGGGCAGGGCGGCCGTGCTTCAGTGTTGCCTCCTGATCCCGCCGAAAGGCCATTCGCTCGATGCAAGACCCTACCGCCGATACCATTCGTGACGACGCACCAGCGCCGGTGGTCTGGCTCCTGGGGAAGACCGGGGCTGGGAAATCATCGCTGGTGCGGGCGCTCACCGGGCTCGATGAAATCGAGCTGGGCTCGGGATTCGCGCCCTGCACCCGCAGCGCCGTCATGTTCGACTTTCCCCAGAACCGGCCGTTGATGCGGTTTCTCGACACGCGCGGGCTGGGCGAGGCGGGCTACGACGCAGCGGAGGATCTGGCGCAATGCGAGGCGCGCAGCCATGCCATCCTCGCCATGGCGCGGCTCGACGATCCGGCACAGGCGGATCTCGAAGCGGCGCTACGCGAGGTGCGGCGACGCCAGCCCGGCATCCGGGTCATCGTGCTGCACACGGCCGCGGCCGAACTGCCCGACGGCCAGTCCCGGTTTCGGGCGCGCGCCGCCATGCAGGCCCGGCTCGAACGCGCCGCGGGAGGCCCATTGCCCTCGCTGGAGATGTCCTTGGCCCCGGGCGAGACGCGCGGTCTCGAAGCGCTGTGCGACCTTCTGGGCGAGACCATGCCGGAGGTGGCGCTGCTGCTCGGGGGCGACGAACAAGTTGGCGATGGCTTCGAGGAGGTGCGCGGCGAGGTGTTGCGATATGCCGGGGCGGCAGCGGCGGCGGATCTGGCGCCCGTCGTCGGCATCGCCGCAGTGCCGGGGGTGCAGGCGGCGATGCTGCGGGCGCTGGCGCGGTATCACCGGGTCGACTGGAGCCGCGCCCGCGCCGCCGAATTCGCCGCCGCGCTGGGGCTCGGCGTAGCGCTGCGCTACGGCGCGGGCTACGCGATACGTCAGGCGGCCAAGCTGGTGCCGGTCGCGGGCCAGACGTTGGGCGCAGCGGCGGCAGGTGCCGCGAGCTTTGCCGCGACCTACGCGCTGGGCCGGGCCGCGCATCGATGGCTTGCGGGGGCGGCGGCCGGGGCACCGGTGCCGGAGGCCGAGTTGCGCGCGCTCTACCGCGAGGCGCTGCGCCGGGCGGAGCGGCGGTGAAGCCGCGCCCCTTGGCCCGGCTGCGCGGCGCGCTGCTGCGCTGGGACCGGTTGCTGATCGCGGTGTCGCTGGCGCTGCCCTTCCTGGTACCGTTCCTGCTGGGCTTCCTGTGGCTGACCGAGCATGACTGGCTGCTGCCCTATCTGGGCGTGTCCATCGGCGTCGCAGCGCTGGCCTTCGCGATGCGCTGGTTCGCCCGGCGCCGTCCCGGCGGCGGCCGGGCGCCATCGGTGCTGATGGATGAGATGAAGGTCGAATCCGACCCGGTCTGGACCGAGACCGAGCGCGAGACCTTCCGCGCCGCGCGCCGGCGCATCGAGCGCGAGACGGCAGAGCCCGTAGCCTGGACCGAGCTTCCCGATCTGGCGCTGTCGGTGATCGACGACATCGCCAAGGGCATGGGGCAGGAGGATCGCAAGGCGCTCGATTTCACGCTGCCCGAGGCGCTTTTGCTGACCGAGCGGGCGGCGTCGCGCTACCGTGACCACCTGCGCCGCCACGTGCCCTTCTCGGACCGGATCTCGCTGCACACGATCCACTGGATCTGGAAACATCGCGGCCGGGCGCAGCTTGCCATGGAAGCGGCCTTCGCCGGTCACCGGGTGCTGCGCTTCGCGCTCAATCCCGCGAAAGGCGTGATGCGCGAGGTGGAATGGCTGATGGCGGGGGGCAACACCGCCTATCTGGGCACGCAGATGATGGGCGTGCTGCAGGCGGTGCTGCTGGAGGAGGTGGCGCATGCCGCGGTCGAGCTCTATTCCGGACGGCTGCGTTTCTCGGACGCCGAACTGTTGCAGTTCCAGCTCGACGAGACCCGCGCCGACCGGGCCCGGCTGGCACAGCCCGACGCGCCGCTGCGGGTGTTGGTGCTGGGACAGGTCAGCGCCGGCAAGTCGACGCTGATCAACGCGCTTCTGGGCGAGGACCGGACCGAGACCGACATGGCGGCGACGACCGACGGGGTGGTGGCTTACGAGGCGGCCATCGACGGCACCGACTGCCTGCTGCTCGACACCCAAGGGATCGATGGTGGCGCGGCGCGGCAGCGGCGGCTGCTCGACGAGATGACGCAAAGCGACATCGTGCTGTGGGTGCTGCGCGCCAACCGGCCTGGCCGGGCCGCGGACAAGGCGCTGCTCGAAGCTTTCGAGAACTGGTTCGAGGAGCATCCCGACCGGCGCCGGCCGCCGCTCCTGCCGGTGGCGACGGCGGTCGATCGGCTGGCCTCCGGCTGGCCCTATCCCGAGCATCAGATGCCTGGCGAGGTCCGAGAGCGCATCGGCGCGGCGATGGATGCCATCGCCGAGGATCTGGGCGGCCTGCGGCCACGGGCGGTCAGCGCGGTGGAGCCCGACTGGAATCTCGACGCGGTGCGCAGCGCGCTGTCAGGCGCGGTGAGCGAAGGTCTCTTGGTGCAGCGCAACCGACTCCGGCTGGCGGCGGCGCGCCATGCCCGCGCGGGCGACACCCAGATCGCGCGGTCGGGCCGGGGGCTGTGGCAGGGGGCAAAGCTGATCGGCGGCAAGCTTCTGGGTCGCATGGGCGGAAACGAAAACGCCCGGCCTGAGGCCGGGCGTGGAGACAGGAAGCCGGAACCCCCGGAGGATCACTCGCCGTAGGGCACCCAGATATTCTTGATCTGCGTGGCGCGGTGAAGGAAGCCGCGGCCTTGGCCATCGCGACCGGTCCAGTCGCGTGCCGCCCCGTCCTCGACCCAGGACTGCTTGAGGTTGCCTGCCGAGGCTTCCTCGATCATCCGGCCACCGGCTCCGGTGCCGAAATACCAGATGCCCGCCACGTCGTCGTGCTCCGCGAGGGTCTTGGCCAGCGCGTCGCGCTCGCCCGCGACGATGTTGGCCACGCCGCCCGGCAGGTCCGAGGTGTCGAACACTTGATACAGATCGGTCGCGGCCAGCGGGTGGGTCTGCGACGGGATCGCGACCACCGCGTTGCCCATGGCGATCGCCGGCAGCACGAGGCTGACGAAGCCCAGAAGCGGCTGCGCGGTCGGGCAGGCGATGCCCATCACGCCCAGCGGCTCGTGCATGGCGAGCGTGACATGCGCGCTCTTGGTCTGGTGCACCGCGCCGTCGAACTTGTCGGCCTGCGCCGCGTACCAGAAGGTGCGGCGGATCGCGGTCTCGACCTCGGCCTGCGCCGCCGTCTTCGAGGCGCCGAACGAGGTCAGGCGTTCGGCGAACTCACCCGCCCGCGCCGAGAGGTTCTCGGCCACGTAGTAGAGCACCTGCGCGCGGTTGTGGCCCGTCGCCTTGCCCCAGCCCTTGGCCTTGTGCGCCGCCTCGACCGCGTTGCGGATGTCCTTGCGATTGCCGAGGCCCGCGAGGCCCACGGGGCCGCTCGCGCCCTGCACGGGGTAGGAGTAGCCCGAGTCGGGCCGTGCCTGCTTGCCGCCGATATAGAACTTGGCGGTGCGGTCGATCCGCGCGCCGGCGCCGGGCAGCGCCTCGCCGGGCTGACCCACCGGAGCCGATGGCACGGCTTCGGGCTTGCGTGCCTTCGGCTTGGGATGGGTGAGATAGGCCATCATGCCCTCGCGCCCGCCCTCGCGGCCGAAGCCGCTTTCGCGGTAGCCGCCGAAGCCCGCGCCCGCGTCGAAGACGTTGGTACAGTTGATCCAGACCACGCCCGCCTTCACCTGCGCCGCGATGTCGAGGCAGAGGTTCACGTTCTCGGACCAGATCGAGGCGGCGAGGCCGTAGCGGGTGTTGTTGGCCAGCGCCACCGCGTCCTCTGGCGTGCGGAACGTGGTCACGGTCGCGACCGGGCCAAAGATCTCCTCGGTCGCCAGCGTCGATGCGGGCTCGACCTTCATGGCAATGGTCGGCGGGAAGAAGCAGCCCTCGGGGGCGCTGCCCTGCACCAGCTCCGCGCCCTCGGCCACGCCCTGTGCGACGAGGCCGCGAATCCGCTCGAGCTGCACCGGGTGGACGATCGCGCCCATGTCGGTGTTCTTGTCGAGCGGGTCGCCGACGCGCAGCTGGCGCATCCGCTTCTCGAGCAGTTCCTCGAAGCGCTTTGCGACGCTCTCGGCCACCAGCACCCGCGCGCCGGCGCAGCAGACCTGGCCCGCGTTGAACCAGATCGCGTCGACGACGCCCTCGACCGCGGCATCCAGATCGGCATCGGCGAAGACCACGAAGGGCGACTTGCCGCCCAGTTCCAGCGTCAGCGACTTGGCCGAACCGGCGGTTTCGCGACGGATGCGGCGGCCGACTTCGGTCGATCCGGTGAAGGCGATCTTGTCGAGGCCCTCATGCGCGACGATCGCGGCACCGGTGCGGCCGTCGCCGGTGACGATGTTGAGCACGCCCTTGGGCAGGCCGACCTCGGCCGCGATCTCGGCGAAGGCCAGTGCGGTGAGCGGGGTGTACTCGGCGGGCTTGAGCACCACGGTGTTGCCGGCGGCCAGCGCGGGCGCGACCTTCCACGCCAGCATCAGCAGCGGGAAGTTCCACGGGATGATCTGGCCGCAGACGCCATGCGGCGCGGTGCCCGGAAGCTCGTCCTCCATGATCTCGGCCCAGCCGGCATGGTGGTAGAAGTGGCGCGCGACCAGCGGCACGTCGGCGTCGCGGCTCTCGCGGATCGGCTTGCCGTTGTCGAGGCTCTCGAGCACGGCGAGGAAACGCGCATGCTGCTGCACGTGGCGGGCGATGGCGTAGAGATACTTGGCCCGCTCGTGGCCGGGCAGCGCCGCCCAGCCGGGCTGGGCCGCGCGGGCGGCCTTGACGGCGGTGTCGACATCATCCTCGGTGCCCTGCGTGACCCGGCCCAAAAGCTCGTTCGAGGCGGGGGACAGGACGTCGAAGGTCTCGCCGGGCGCGGTGAAGGCGCCGTCGATGAAATGGCCGAAACCGGCCTCGTGCTTCTTGAGCCAATCGCGCACGATGGCGCTGTCCTCGGGGGCCTTGCCGTAATCCATGGTCGCGAGAATGTCCGTGATCGTGTTCATGACGCGCTCTCCCTCAGGCCAGCGAATGACGGTGGGCGGCGGCGTAGCGCCCGGTGACGTGGTGCTCCAACTGGCGCTCGATATCGCCCAGCATCGACGAGGCGCCGAGCCGGAACAGGTCGGGCTGGAGCCAGTCGTTCCCGAGCTCTTCCTTCATCAGGTACTGCCAGGCGAGCGCGTCCTTCGCGGATTTCATGCCGCCCGCGGGCTTGAAGCCGACCCGGTGGCCGGTGGCGTCGCCGTAGTCGCGCAGCGCCCGCACCATGGTCAGCGACACGGGCAGGGTGGCGTTGACGCCCTCCTTGCCGGTCGAGGTCTTGATGAAGTCGGCCCCCGCCTGCATCGCCACCATCGAGGCCGCGTAGACGTTGCGCAGCGTTGCGATGTCGCCGGTGGCGAGGATCGCCTTGAGATGCGCGTCGCCGCAGGCTTCGCGCATCGCCGCCACCTCGTCATAGAGCGCGGCCCAGTCGCGTTTGAGCACGTGCTCGCGGGTGATGACGATGTCGATCTCATGCGCACCCTGATCGACGGTCCAGCGGATTTCCTCGAGCCGCAGATGCAGCGGCATGAGGCCGGCGGGAAAGCCGGTGGCGACCGAGGCCACGGGGATGCCGGTGCCGCGCAGCGCCTTCACGGCATGCGGCACCATGGTCGGATAGACGCAAACCGCGCCGGTGGTTAGGCCCATATCGGCGATGCCGAGCCCTTCCATGATGCGCGGCGCGAGCGGCTGGCGCGCCTTGGCGCAGAGCCGCTGCACTCGGCCCTCGGTGTCGTCGCCCGCCAGCGTGGTCAGGTCGATGCAGCGGATCGCGTTGACCAGCCAGGCGGCCTGATGGGTCTTCTTGACCGAGCGGCGGGTGGTCAGGGTCGCGGCGCGCCGTTCCGCCGCCGAGCGGTTGAGGGCGCGGCCTTCGAACATCGCCGGGTCGAGCTTTGTTCCGAGGTTGCGGGCTTGGTTCGTGAGGCTCTCGGGCTGGTCTGGCAGCGCGGCTGTGGTCATCGGTCGGGCTCCGGCCATGAAGGTGGACCCGGAATGTCTAACAGATAACGGTGATCTGCCTAGGGCGTCGCGACGGCACCTGTCGAAAGGTCAGGCCGGCGCGGGCATTTGCCCACTCCGCGACCTTAACGCTCAGCGCCGCGCAGGCACTCCGGTCCGGCCAAGTATGCTGTCCTTCCGGCGCGAGTGCCAGATGTTCCGGGCCCCCTTACATTATGTGCGGCTCAATCAGAAAGCCTGACGATGCGCGACAACCGTATCACTTGGTCAGGATCAGCTTGCCCGCGCGGGTGATGCGCAGCGTGTAGCTCTGGCCGTCCAGCAGGATACGGGCGCGTATGCCGTCGCCGGTCAGGGCGCGCGCGTCGTGAACGGGCAGGTCGGCGTCTTCGGCGCGCACCGGGTAGGGAAGGGTGGTCATCGGCGTCATGTCGAACTCCTCGAGCACAGGTCGAACACTGGGGCGCGGCTTGCCCGAGGGGCTGGCATGCGGTTGCCATTAAGTTGATTAAAAGAATCGGGTTTGTCAACTGCACGCGTGTATCTGTCGGCGGGCCGCCGGTTTTCCCATCCCCGGCGGGTGTCAATCGGCCGAGAAACGCCATTCCGTGACTTGCCGGAATCCGGCCCCCGGCGTGATCCGGAAGGTCGGAAAGGCAGGGTGATGCGGCGCGTCGGGCCAGCGCTGCGCTTCGATGGCGAGCCCTGCATAAGGCGCGAGCCCGGCGCGGTCGGCGTCGCGCCCGTCATAGACCTGAAGCCCCGGCGCCGTGGTGGCGATGCGCATGGTGACGCCACCGCCGATCATCTCCATGACCTCCCGCAACTCGGCATCCTCGTGCGACAGGCAGAAATTGTGGTCGAGCGGCGGCGCGCCCGGCGTGATCGCGCGCGGCGCCCGGAAATCATGGCTGCTTCCGGGGGTGGGGGCGATTTCGCCTGTGGGCAGCGATTCCGCGTCCGTGGGCAGCCAGTGCCCGGCCGCGACGCGCAGCAACTGCCCTTCGATCGTCGGGGTGCCGGCAAGGTTCCAGTAGCTGTGATTGACCGGGTTCATCAGCGTCGGCTCGTCGGTCGTGGCCTCGAGTTCGAGCCGCAAGGTGGCGGGGGCGCGCAGCGACCAGCGGGCGCTGATCCGGCGGTTGCCGGGAAATCCGTCCGCGCCATCGGGTAGATCGACCGCGAGCGTCGCGGTGTCGGCGGTTTCCTCGATCACCTCCCAGATCTTGAACTGCGTGCCATGGCGTCCCGAATGCAGCAAGGCGCGGTGATGATTGGCGGTAAAGCGGTATTCCGCCCCGTCGATCGTGGCACGGGCACCGGCGATGCGGTTGGCGACGGGACCGATGATGGCCCCGAAGTATTTCATCGCCCCGTCATAGGCCGCGAGATCGTCCGAGCCGATCGTCAGGTTGCGCTCGAGCCCGTCGAGCCGAACCGCGTGCAGGATCGAGCCGCGCGTCAGCAGATCGACCGAGAGCCCCGCTCCCGAAAGCAACAGGCGGTGCACCGCGCGGCCCTGCTCGTCGGTGGCGAAGGGGGTCACAGGATCACCTGGTGCTCTTTCTGCCCCGGTGCCTCGGCCCGGACCTGGAAGGTACGGCCCGAATCCGGGCCGTCGGCGATCTCGGCCTCGGACAGCCCCGCCGTGGCCGAGGTGAGGTACATCGTCCGCATGTCGTCGCCGCCGAAGGCGGGGCAGGTGACCTGCGGCGCGGTGGGGCAGGGATGGACCGCCACCTCGCGCCCATCGCGGTCGTAGCCCGCGACCCGGGCGGATCCCCATTGCGCGTTCCACAGCGTGCCTTCGGCATCGACCACCGCGCCGTCGGGGTTGTGGCCCGCGCGCTTGCAATCGACGAAGACCTCGGCCTCGCCCACGGGCCAGCCATTCCCATCGGTCCGCTGGCGCATGATCATCCCGGTCGGCGTGTCCGAATAGTGGAGATACCCGCCCTCGGGTGGAAAGCAGATCGCATTGGGGATGGACATGCCGGAACGGACCTGCCGCAGCTCGCCGCGATAGTAGCGGTAGAGCGCGCCGGCATTGGTCTCGGCGTCGATGCCCATGGTCGAGACGTAGAAGCCGCCATGCGGATCGGCGCGGCCGTCATTGGAGCGGGTGACAGGGTTGTCGCTGTCGAAATCGCAGACCCGCTCGCTCCGCCCGGTCTTGATGTCGAATGTCAGCAGCGCCTTGTTGGTGGCGACGAGCAGCGTGTCGCGATCGACCCAGCCGGCGCAGGAGGGCATGTCCTCGAAGGCCCAGTGCCGACCCGGCATGTGCAGGCGGCGACCGAGAATGTCGAACCAGAAGAGCTCTCCGCGTTCCGGATGCCACAGCGCGCCCTCACCCAGCACACAAGAGGTGTCGTCGAAGACCTCGAAGGCGGCGCGCGCACTCATGCCACGGCCTCGTCGAAGGCCGCGACGATCTCGCGGGCGCGGCGCCCGACCTCCGCCGCCGCAAGGCCCGGCGTGTAGAGCGCGGTGCCCAGACCGAACCCGTCGGCTCCGGCGGCGATCCAGTCGCGGAAGTTCGACGCCCCGGCGCCGCCCACGGCGTAGATCGGCGCCTCCGGGGGGAATACCGCGCGCATCGCCTTGAGCCCGTCGGGCCCGATCAGGCTCGCCGGGAACAGCTTGAGACCGGTGGCCCCGGCGGAGAGCGCCGCGAAGCCCTCGGTCGGGGTCATCACGCCGGGCCAGCTTTCCATGCCGGCCGCGACGGTGGCGTGAATCACCTCCGGGTCCATGTTGGGGGAGACCACGAGATTGCCGCCTGCCGCCTTCAACTCGGCGACCTGCGCGGTGGTGAGCACCGTGCCCGCGCCGATCGTGGCGCGGCCCGCGCAGGCGCTGGCCATGGCGCGGATGCTGTCGAAGGGGCGCGGCGAGTTCAGCGGCACCTCGATCACCGTGATGCCTTCGGCGATCAGCGCCTCGGCGACGGAAACGGCATCCTCAGGGGTGATGCCGCGCAGGATCGCGATCAGCGGTCGGGTCATGCGGTGGTCCTTTGCTTCCAGGCGGCGGTGAGGCCCGCCAGCGTCGCGGCGGTGCCGTTGGCCTGCGTCGCGGGTGCGCCCTGCGCGCCCAGCGCGCGGACATAGAGCCCCGCGAGGCCGCCGGCGCCGATCACCCCGATCTGCTGGCCGAGCCAGTAGGGTTTCGCGGCGGCGAGCTCGGCCCCGATCAGCAGCCCCGAAAGCCGGGCCCGCTGCACCGCGCCGCTTCGGCCCTGAAGCAGCCCCTCGGCGCGGATCGAGAACAGCGCCGAGGCTAGCCGCTCGGGGCGCGACAGGGTCTCGGCCACGCCCGCGTCGAAGGCCGCCTCGTCCCACCCTTCATTCGTGAGCGAATGGCGCAGCACGGTATGGGTGGACAGCGCCGCGAAGAGCTCGCCGGTCAGGAAGCTGCGAAAGCTCACCACCTCGCCGGCGCTGAGATGCGCCCATTTCGAGTGGCTGCCCGGCAGGCAGAGCACGCCGTCCCACCCGGGATTGAGCGCGAGGAAGCCCGCGATCTGGGTCTCTTCACCGCGCATCACGTCGGCGGGGTCCGACTGCGACAGGCCGGGAATGATCGAGACGTCGAGTTCGCCGGGCGCGCGGGTCAGCGCCGGCGACAGAGGTGGGCACGGCACCGACGCGTAGGACGCCTCGGCCCAGCCCTGCCTTGCGCCGACCATGCCGCAGGCGACGATCGGCACCGGCCCCTGTTCGAGCCAGTCACCGGCCAGAGCGCGCAGCGCGGTCTCGAAATCCTCGGGGGCGAGGCGGCCCATTCCCGCATCGGAGCCGCGCTCCTCGATCACCGTGCCGTCGCGACGCATCGCCCACCCACGCAGCCGCGAGGTGCCCCAGTCGAGTGCGATCCAATCGGGCCGGCTCATCCGGTCACGCTGACGCCGGCGTCGATCACCAGCATCTGGCTGGTCACCATCCGCGCGGCGTCCGAGGCAAGGAACAGCACGCCGCCCGCGATATCCTCGGGCTGCATCAGATCGGGCAGGCATTGGCGCTGGCGGTGCTTCTCCACCGCTTCGGGGCTGGCCCAGAGCGCCTTCTGCCGCTCGGTCATCACCCAGCCGGGGGCCAGGGCGTTGACGCGGATGCCGCGCCCGCCCCATTCGCGGGCGAGGCTGCGGGTCAGCCCCATGATCGCGGCATTCGCGGCGACATAGGCCGAGAGGCGTGGCACGCCCATCAGGTAGCTGCCGGAGGACATGTTGACGATCGCGCCGCCGCCCGCGGCCTCCATCATCGGCGCCACCTTCTGCGCGGCGAAGAAGTAAGGCTTGAGATTGACCGCGAGGCAGGCGTCCCACTCGGCCTCGGTCATCTCCTGCGCGTCGTGGCGGGTGTCGTCGGCGGCGTTGGAGACGAGCACGGTCACCGGGCCATGCGTCGTCGCGGCAGTGTCGATCGCGGCCATCAGGGCAGGGGTGTCGGTCACGTCGCCCTGCACGAAGAGCGGGCGGTTGCCGGTGCGGGCCTCCATCTCCTCGACCGTGGCGCTCGCATCGGCGCGGTCGAAGAAGGCGACCCGCGCACCCTGCCGCAGGAACGCCTCGACCAGCGCGGCCCCGATGCCGCTGGCGCCGCCGGTGAGGAACACCGAGGCGTCCTTCAGATCCGGATGGACCGCCTCAAACCCTGTACCGCTCTCCATCGTCCTCTCCCGTGCTGCGCAGGCAGAGTGTCACCGCCGCGCACGGAGTTACAAGGGTCGGCAAGGCGATCTGGATCCCTGTTTCATATAATGAGACGTTGGTTTCAAATACCGGGATCAATAGCAGAGTACCGTGTCGGCGGCATGGGCGAGGTCGATCAGCGTTTCGGGCATCGCGAACTCGGCCGGGTGGCCTTCGAGCAACTCCTCATCATAGCCGCGCGCCTTGGCCGACAGCCCGGAGACGCGGAATCGCGCCCCGGCCTCGGCCAGGGCCGTGAGATGGTCGGACAGCCGTCCCGTTCCCTGGCCCTCGATCCCGGCATGCGCGGGCGCGAGCAGATGCACCCCATCGCCGGCGAGGAACAGCGTGACGTCATGGCCCTTATGCGCGGCGGTCAGCGCGACTAGGCAGCCCAGCGTCGCCTTGTTGGGGTCGGCGGGACCGGTGTGGATATGCACGAGAAAGCGAGGCATGGGATCTCTCCGGGATCGGTCCCGCCCCGGCAGGGGGCGGGGGTTTCAGGAAACCGCCGACGCACCCTCCCGGTCAAGCGCGGCCTGTCACGCGACCCGGCCCAGAGCGCCATCCACTGCCGCGAGGATCTCGTCGATCTCGGACGTGCCGGCGATCAGCGCGGGCGCGAAGAGCAGCACGTTGTTGAAGCCCGGCACCGAGCGGTTGGTGGCCCCGATGATCACGCCCTGCTTCAGGCAATCGGCCACCACGGCCTGCACCAGCTTCTCGGAGACCGGCCCGCGCGTGTCGCGGTCGGCCACCAGCTCGGCCCCGGCGAACAGCCCCATGCCGCGCACGTCGCCGATCAACGCGTGCTTTTCCATCAGCGCCCTCAGCCCATCATGCAGGTAGGCGCCCATCCGCGTCGAGTTCTCGAGCAGGTTCTCCTCTTCGAGGATACGCAGGTTCTCCAACGCCGCGACCGGACCGGAGGTGCAGCCGCCGAAGGTCGAGATATCTCGGAAATGCGCCATCGGGTCGGAGGCGTCCTTGAACTTCTCGAACACGGCCTCGGTGGTCACGCAGCATGAAATCGCGGCGTAGCCCGAGGCCACGCCCTTGGCCATGGTCACGATGTCGGGCTGCACCCCGAACTGCTGGTAGCCGAACCAGGTACCGGTCCGGCCCATGCCGCAGACCACCTCGTCGATATGCAGCAGGATCTCGTACTTGCGGCAGATCTCCTGCACCTTTTCCCAGTAGCCCTTGGGCGGCAGGATGATGCCGCCGCCGGCGGTGATCGGCTCGAGGCAGAGCGCGCCGACCGTGTCGGGTCCCTCGCGCAGGATCACCTCCTCGATCGCCTCCGCGGCCCGGACCCCGTAATCCTCGCCCGCGAGCCCGTCCTGGGCCCGGTACTCGAGACAATGCGGCACCATCACGAATTCGGGCACGAAGGGACCGTATTGCGCGTTGCGCTCCAGCTGCCCGCCGGCCGAGAGGCAGGCGATGGTGGTGCCGTGATAGTCCCGCTCGCGGTAGAGGATCTTGGACTTGCGGCCGCCGTGATGCTTGTGGCTGATCTGGCGCACCATCTTGAAGGCCTTCTCGTTGGCCTCCGAACCGGAATTGGCGAAGTAGACGCGGGACAGCCCCGGCATCTTCTCGGTCAGCGCCTCGGCGAAGCGGGCGCCTGGCACCGTCCCTTGCGCGCCGGCGAAGTAACACATCTTCACAAGCTGCTCGCGCACCGCATCGGCGATGCTCTCGCGCCCATAGCCGACATTGACGGTCCAGACCCCGCCGGACACCGCGTCGAGATGCTCCTTGCCGGTGATGTCCCAGACCCGCATGCCGCGCCCCTCGACGATGATGCGCGGATCGGTGGTCTCCAGCGCCCGGTGCTGGATCATGTGGTGCCAGACATGGGCCCGGTCGGCCTCGATGACGCGGGCGGGGTCGTTGTGCATCAGGTCTTCCATGGCGAGCCTCGCTGTCGGGATGTCGCCACCACTCTGCGCGGCGCGCGTTGCCGGTCAAGGAAAACCGGATTCGCATGACGCACAAAATTTACCGTTTGGAAAAAAATGATTCCGTGTCAGGCTCGGCAAAACGGAATGCCGCCACGGGGGACGCCAGATGCCTGCCCAGCCACAGACCGGACCGATCGCCGGACGCCTGCCTGCCGATGTGCTGGCACGGAACTTCTCGGACCTTCACCCACCGCTGAGCGCGCATGAGGCACGGGTCGCCGCGGATCGCTGCTACTTCTGCCATGACGCGCCCTGCGTGACGGCCTGCCCCACCGAGATCGACATCCCGCTGTTCATCCGCGAGATCCAGGCCGGGCGCCCGGAAACCGCGGCGCGCGAGATCTTCGAGGCCAATATCCTGGGCGGCATGTGCGCCCGGGTCTGTCCGACCGAGGTGCTCTGCGAGGGCGCCTGCGTGCGCGAGGCGGCCGAGGGCAAGCCGGTGCAGATCGGGCTCTTGCAGCGCCATGCCACCGACAGCCTGATGGCGCGGCAGGGCCACCCCTTTACCCGCGCGCCCCGCACAGGCAAGCGCATCGCGGTTGTCGGCGCCGGGCCCGCCGGGCTCGCCTGCGCGCACCGGCTGGCGCGGCATGGCCATGACGTCGTGATCTTCGAGGGCGCACCCAAGCCGGGCGGGCTCAACGAATACGGCATCGCCGCCTACAAGACCGTCGATGATTTCGCGGCGCGCGAAGCGGCCTGGATCATGGGTATCGGCGGCATCGAGCTGCGGCACGGGCAATGGCTCGGTCGCGACGTGACGCTCGATGCGCTCCGGGAGGAATACGACGCGGTGTTCCTCGGCATCGGGCTTTCCGACGTCAACGCGCTCGGGCTCGAGGGCCCGCCGCTCGAGGGGACGCATGATGCCGTCACCTTCATCTCGGCGCTGCGCCAGGCGGAGGACCTGTCGACGCTGCCGATCGGCCGCGACGTGGTGGTGATCGGTGGCGGCATGACCGCGATCGACTGCGCGGTACAGGCCAAGGGGCTGGGTGCCGAGACCGTGACGCTGGTCTATCGCCGGGCGCGCGAGCGGATGGGGGCGAGCCTCTACGAGCAGGAGCTCGCGGCGCGGCGCGGCGTGCGGCTGATCTTCGAGGCCGCGCCCGTCGCGGTCGAGGGCGAGGGGCGGCTTTCCGCCGTGGTGTTCGAGAGGATGGCAGAGGGGCCGGATGGCCTCGCCTCGACGGGGGAGCGATTCTCCTTGCCGGCGGATCAGCTGTTCCGTGCCGTCGGACAGCGCCTTGGGGACGCGAATGGCCTGGAAATCGTACATGGAAAGGTTGTGACGCAGGGTCGCGGCCGCACCGGCATGGACAAGGTTTGGGCCGGGGGAGACTGTGCCGGCGGTGGCGACGACCTCACCGTCACGGCCGTGGCGCAGGGTCGGGATGCCGCCGAAGACATTCACGGCTCACTCATGGAATAGACAAATGGCATTCACGGGCATCTTCATCCTGCCGCTTCCGGTCGATGACCAGGACCGCGCGCTGGCCTTCTACCGCGACCGGATCGGCATGGAGGTCGCGCTGGATGCCGATCTCGACGAGGACTGGCGCATGATCATGATGAAGCTGCCGGACACGCAGACCAAGATCCAGTTCGCGCGGCGCCAAGAGGTGAGTTACTCTGAGGAAGTCCCCGTGCTCTATCTCGAATGCGCGGATGTCGATGCCGAGGCCGCGCGGCTGAAGTCCGAAGGGGTGCGCTTCGTGTCGAACCCCACCGAGCTTCCCTGGAGCGACACCGAGCGCTTCGCGATGTTCCTCGACAGCGAAGGCAACACCATCGTGATGCACGCCACACCACCGGAAGGATGATGAGATGGCCGACCTGACCACCCGGTTCCTGGGCATCGAGAGCCCCAACCCGTTCTGGCTCGCCTCGGCGCCGCCCACGGACAAGGAATACAACGTCCGCCGCGCCTTCGAGGCCGGCTGGGGCGGGGTGGTCTGGAAGACGCTGGGGGCCGAGGGACCACCGGTGGTCAACGTCAACGGCCCGCGCTACGGCGCCATCTACGGCGCCGACCGGCGGCTCCTGGGTCTCAACAACATCGAGTTGATCACCGATCGCGATCTCGAAACCAATCTGGAGGAGATGGCGCGGGTCAAGGCCGACTATCCCGACCGGGCGCTGATCGCCTCGATCATGGTGCCCTGCGAGGAGGCGGCCTGGAAGGCGATCCTGCCGCGGGTCGAGGAGACGAACGCGGACGGCATCGAGCTGAACTTCGGCTGTCCGCATGGCATGAGCGAGCGCGGCATGGGGTCGGCGGTGGGGCAGGTGCCCGAATACATCGAGATGGTCACCCGCTGGTGCAAGCAGTATTACGACCGCCCGGTGATCGTGAAGCTCACCCCCAACATCACCGATGTGCGCAAGCCTGCCGAGGCCGCGAAGCGCGGCGGCGCCGACGCGGTGAGCCTGATCAACACCATCAACTCGATCACCTCGGTGGATCTCGACCTGATGGCGCCGCAGCCCACCATCGACGGCAAGGGCAGCCATGGCGGCTATTGCGGTCCCGCGGTCAAGCCGATCGCGCTGTCGATGGTCTCCGAGATCGCGCGGCACGAGGCGACGCGCGGCCTGCCGATCTCGGGCATCGGTGGCGTCACCACATGGCGCGACGCGGCCGAGTTCATGGTGCTGGGCGCCGGCACGGTGCAGGTCTGCACGGCGGTGATGACCTACGGCTTCCGGATCGTCGAGGAGATGTGCGCCGGGCTCTCCGACTGGATGGACGAGAAGGGTTATCGCTCGACCTCGGATTTCGTCGGCCAGGCGGTGCCCAACGTCACCGACTGGAAGAACCTCAATCTCAACTACGTCACCAAGGCGCGGATCGATCAGGATCTGTGCATCAAGTGCGGTCGCTGCTATGCCGCCTGCGAGGACACCTCGCACCAGGCGATCGCGATGACGCCGGACCGGGTGTTCGAGGTGATCGACGCGGAATGCGTCGCCTGCAACCTCTGCGTCGATGTCTGCCCGGTCGAGAACTGCATCGACATGGTCCGGATGGCGCCGGGCAGCGTCGATCCGCGCACCGGGCAGGTGGTGTCCGACGATCACGCCGACTGGACCACCCATCCCAACAACCCGATGGCGCAGGCGGCGGAATAGCCGCCCTCTGGGCTGATCTGCGGGCCCGGCACGATGATCCGATGCGAGGGCCGGTGATGGGGGCGTGAGCCCGCTGAGCAGCGTCTTGCGCCTTGGCGACATGCAGGAATGGTTCGGGAGCAGCGCGCCGGTTCAGAAAGAGTGAGGCCGGTTTTTATGCCGCTGCGTTTGGCGATATCGGGCCGGGGATATTGCCCGAAACGATGCCGAAAGCACCGAATGTCAGGCTATCGGGGCGGCGGAGAGGGCGTAGCCAGACGGGCGAAATGCAAGCGGCCGATATAAGGATGCGTTTCGACGCGTTCGCCGATTCCCGCCTTCAGATGGACTTGTGCGGGCTCCCGAGTGCCGCGCCGAAGAGGTGATCGAGCCAGGCTTCGGCGCCCGGGTAGGGGTTGGTTTTCCCCATGATCGCGCGTACCTGCACCTCGAAATCGGCATAGTGCTGGGTCAGGGCCCAGATCGAGAAAATCAGGTGATAGGGGTCGACGGGTCCGATCCGCCCCGATTCCGACCAGGCCGCGATCACCGCGGCCTTCTCGTCGACCAGCGCCTTCAACTCGCCCTCCAACACCGGCCGCGCACGGGGCGCGCCTTGCAGGATTTCGTTGGCGAAAAGCCGGCTTTCGCGCGGGTGGTCGCGGCTCATCTCCAGCTTCCGCCGCACGTAACCCAAGATCTGCTCGCGCGGCTCGCCTTCGGCATCCATCTCGCGCAGCGGCGCCAGCCACAGCTCGAGCAGATCCTCGAGAATGGCGAGGTGCAGCGCCTCCTTGGAGCGGAAATAATAGAGCAGGTTCGGCTTCGACAGCCCCGCCGCCTGCGCGATCCGGTCCAGCGTCGCGCCCCTGAAGCCACGCGCCGCGAAAACCTCGAGCGCCGCCTCGAGGATGGCGGCCCGGTTGCGGACCTGAATCCGGGTGCGGGGCGGGCTCTTGGTCATCTCCGGTCCTGTCGAACGGGCGGAACGACCCGCCGCTGCCTCGTCTCGCATCGTTTCGAGCCCCGGCCGGGGGCGCGCTCACGCGATCCTTGACTGGTGTCGGGACTTTGATAGCGTTAATTTTACCGGGCGGTCAAATCGAAGCCGCGCGGGGTCCGACCGGCAGCAAGGCGAGGAACCCAGCATGTCCGCACCCGGCGAAAACCTCAAGATCGACGGCGCGCGGCTCTGGTCCAGCCTGATGGAGATGGCCGAGATCGGCCCCGGCGTGGCGGGCGGCAACAATCGCCAGACCCTGACGGATACGGATGCCGAAGGCCGGGCGCTCTTCGCGAAGTGGTGCGAGGCCGCGGGCCTGTCGATGGGCGTCGACAAGATGGGATCGATGTTCGCACGCCGCGAGGGCGAGGATTCCGACGCGCTACCGGTCTATGTCGGCAGCCATCTCGATACCCAGCCCACGGGCGGCAAGTATGACGGCGTGCTGGGCGTGCTCGGCGGGCTCGAGATCATCCGCACGCTCGATGACATGGGGATCAGGACCCGCCGGCCGATTGTCGTCGTGAACTGGACCAACGAGGAAGGCACTCGCTTCGCCCCGGCGATGATGGCCTCGGGCGTGTTCGCCGGGCAGCACGATCTCGATTGGGCCTATGCGCGCGAGGATGCGGATGGAAAATCCTTCGGCGCCGAACTGGAACGGATCGGCTGGAAGGGCGAGGAGGAGGTTGGCGCGCGCAAGATGCATGCGCTTTTCGAGTTGCATATCGAGCAGGGCCCGATCCTCGAGGCCGAAGAGAAAGATATCGGCGTGGTCACCCACGGCCAGGGGCTGTGGTGGCTGGAGGTCCGGCTCACCGGCAAGGAAAGCCATACCGGCTCCACCCCGATGTACATGCGGGTCAATGCCGGGCTCGGCATGGCGCGGATCACCGAGGCCGTGCACCGTATCGCGATGGAGCACCAGCCCGACGCGGTGGGCGCGGTCGGGCAGGCCAATGTCTGGCCGAATTCCCGCAACGTGATCCCGGGCCGCGCGGTCTTCACCGTCGACATCCGCTCGCCCGATGCCGAGAAGCTCGCCGCGATGCGCAAGGCGGTCGAGACCGAGGCGGCGCGGATCGCCGACGAGCTGGGGCTCGGGCTGGAGATCGAGCCCACCGGGCATTTCGAGCCGGTCACCTTCGACCCGGACTGCGTCGGCATGGTGCGCGCCGCCGCCGAGCGGTTGGGTTACGGCCATCGCGACATCGTTTCGGGCGCCGGACACGACGCCTGCTGGATCGCCGGCATCGCCCCGACCGCCATGGTGATGTGCCCCTGCAAGGACGGGCTGAGCCATAACGAGGCGGAGGAGATCACGCAGGACTGGGCGACCAAGGGCTGCGACGTGCTGCTGCACGCGGTGATCGAGGCCGCCGAGGTGGTGTCTTGAAACGTTCACCGGACATGCAGGGCTTGACCTCTCCCGGTTCCGGCCTTTCTGGATCGGCAAGCCAGATGTTCAGGAGAGCCCGATGACCAGACTGCCCCGACTGCTGCCCGTATTGGCGGCGCTGCCGCTGCTCGCCGCCTGCGAGGAAGTGCGTACCGTGGCCGTGCCGCAACCCGCTCCGGTGTTTCCCGCGCCGCAGGCGGCTCCCGCGCCCGAACCGACGCCAGCGCCGGCCCGGCTCGAAAGCCCTGCCCAGGTGACCACGGCGCCATTGTCGGACGATGGTGACACGACCGCCGCGGCGGCCCCCCGGCCACCTGCCGGCGCCATCACCGCGACATCCCCGCAGGAGGTGGTCTCCGCCCCCGAGGTCGTGCTCGCCGCGCTCCTGCCCGGGACGCCGCCCTCGGCCGTGTTCCAGAACGGCGATGGCTGCTACCTGTTCTCGATCGAGCGCACCGAGCCGCTGAGCGGCTACCCGGTACGGGACGAAAACGGCGTGCCGCTGTGTGAAAACGACGACGGCACGGTGGGGCCGCGCCCCGCAAGCTGATCCGGGCAGTTCGGGGGCGATGCCGGCCGACCACGCGCCGCCGCCCCCTTCGCCCGCCGACCCTTTCGAGCCGGAGCGCGCCACCGAGCGCGCGCCCGGGACGTGTCACGGCCCCCGCACGAGGGGCCGGGCCTGACAGAGAGGGAACGGAAATGGGCTCCAAGGTCATCAGGAACGGTACCATCGTCACGGCGGATCTGACCTACGAGGCGGATCTACTGATCGAGGGCGGGCGCATCGCCGCCATCGGAAAGGGGCTGGCCGGCGACGAGGAACTCGACGCCACGGGCTGTTACGTGATGCCCGGTGGCATCGACCCGCACACCCATCTGGAGATGCCCTTCATGGGCACCCATTCCACCGATGATTTCGGTTCGGGCACCCGCGCGGCGCTGGCCGGCGGCACCACCATGGTGGTGGATTTCGCGCTTCCCAGCCCGGGCCAGAGCCTGCTCGACGCGCTGAAAGTCTGGCACAACAAGTCGGGCCAGGCGGCCTGCGACTATTCCTACCACATGGCGATCACCTGGTGGGACCGTCAGGTCTTCGACGAGATGGAAACCGTCGTGCGCGATCACGGCATTACCACCTTCAAGCACTTCATGGCCTACAAGGGCGCCCTGATGGTGAACGACGACGAGCTGTTCGCGAGCTTCCGTCGCTGCGCCGAGCTGGGCGCGATCCCGCTGGTGCATGCCGAGAACGGCGACGTGGTGGCCGAGCTGCAGGCCAAGCTTCTGGCCGAGGGCAATACCGGCCCCGAGGCGCATGCCTATTCGCGCCCCTCCTCGGTCGAGGGGGAGGCGACCAACCGCGCGATCATGATCGCCGACATGGCGGGCGTGCCGCTCTACGTCGTCCATGTCTCCTGCGAGGAGGCACATGAGGCGATCCGCCGCGCCAAGATGCTGGGCAAGCGGGTCTGGGGCGAGCCGCTGATCCAGCACCTGATCCTCGACGAGAGCGAATACGCCCATCCCGACTGGGACCACGCGGCGCGCCGGGTGATGAGCCCGCCATTCCGCGACAAGCGCCATCAGGACAGCCTCTGGGCCGGTCTGGCCTCGGGCACGCTGTCGGTGGTGGCCACCGATCACTGCGCCTTCACCACCGAACAGAAGCGCAACGGCGTGGGCGATTTCACCAAGATCCCCAATGGCACTGGCGGGCTCGAGGACCGGATGCCCTTGTTGTGGACGCATGGGGTCAACACTGGCCGGATCACCATGAACGAGTTCGTCGCCGTCACCTCGACCAACAGCGCCAAGATCCTCGGCTGCTACCCGAAAAAGGGCGCGATCCTCGTCGGCGCCGATGCCGACATCGTGGTCTGGGATCCGGAAAAGGAAAGGACCATCACCGCCGCCGGGCAGGCGTCAGCGATCGACTACAACGTCTTCGAGGGGCAGAAGGTGAAGGGCCTGCCCCGCTACGTGCTGAGCCGAGGCCATGTCTCGCTGCGCGACGGCACGCTGGATACGCATGAGGGTCATGGCGAATTCGTCGCGCGCGAGCCGCAGGGCCCGGTCAACCGGGCGCTGTCCTCGTGGAAGGCGCTGACCGCACCGCGCCCGGTCGAACGCTCGGGCATTCCGGCGAGCGGGGTGTGAGGGCGATGGGACGGGGGGCGCGCCGATGATGAATGCGCCGATCCCCCAGACCGCCATCTCGGCGCGCGGCGTCGACCTCACCTTCGAGACCGCGGACGGTCCGGTTCACGCCCTCAAGGGCGTGGATCTCGACATCGCGAAGGGCGAGTTCGTCTCCTTCATCGGCCCGTCGGGCTGCGGCAAGACCACATTTCTTCGGGTGGTCGCGGCACTGGAGCAGCCCACGGCTGGCGAGGTTTCGGTCAATGGAATGAGCCCCGACGAGGCGCGCCGGGCCCGGGCCTATGGTTACGTGTTCCAGGCGGCCGGGCTCTACCCCTGGCGAACCATCGGCGGCAACATCGCGCTGCCGCTTGAGATCATGGGGTTTCCCAAGGCCGAGCGGACCCGGCGGGTGCGCGAGGTGCTGGAACTGGTCGAGTTGGGCGGGTTCGAGAAGAAGTATCCTTGGCAATTGTCAGGCGGGATGCAGCAACGCGCGAGCATCGCACGGGCGCTGGCGTTCGATGCTGACATCCTGCTGATGGACGAACCCTTCGGCGCGCTGGACGAGATCGTGCGGGACCGGCTCAACGAGGAACTGCTCAGGCTCTGGGCCGCGACCGGCAAGACCACGCTTTTCGTGACCCACTCGATTCCCGAGGCGGTGTATCTCTCGACCAAGATCGTGGTGATGAGTCCGCGACCCGGGCGGATCAGCGACGTGATCGACAGCCCCCTGCCGCGCGAGCGCCCGCTCGACATCCGCGACGGCCCCGAATTCATCGAGATCGCGCACCGGGTGCGCGAGGGACTGAGGGCCGGCCATGAAGAGGTGTGAGACACAATCGGGCTTCCCACCCATGGCGAGCGGGAAGCCCTGTCGCATGGCGACTTCGTTCGCGGTCATCGGCTCGCCAGCCTGTACCGCGCCCCCAAGTAAGCCGGACATGGTTACTTTGTTCTTAAAATACGCAGGAAGACCGGCGTCCTTCAGACCGAAGGTGGGTCGGAGCGGCAAGGGTGGGATTGCGTATTTGGAGAACAAAGTTGCCCATACGGCGCGATACACTTGCGAGGCTAGCGCATGAGCCGCGCCGGGCCGGTCGTCATCCTCGTCGCGGCATTGTTCGCGCTCTGGTACGCCGCCGCCGTGCCGATGAACATCCGCGAGGCCCTGACCGCCGCCGAGCGCGAGGGGGTGGCGGTACAGCCGGTCACCGCCTTGGAGCGGCGCGATGCGAACGCGCTGGGGCTGGTGCTGGCCAATCCGGGCCAGATCCCTGACGCCTGGGCGCAGGACAGGCCGAGACTGCCCGCACCGCATCAGGTCGCGGGCGAGCTGTGGCTGAGCGTGGTGATGGAGGAGGTCGAGGGGCGGCGCGGCCTGCTGCGATCGGGAAGCCTGTCGAACCGCGGATTGCTGCTGCATGCCTGGATCACGCTCTCGGCCACGGCGCTGGGCTTTGTCATCGGAGCCGTGGCAGGGATCGCCCTGGCGATCGGCATCGTCCATTCGAAGACGATGGAGAAATCGGTGATGCCCTGGGCCATCGTCAGCCAGACGGTGCCGATCGTGGCGCTGGCACCGATGATCGTGGTGGTGCTCTACTCTGTCGGGCTGCAGGGGCTGCTGCCCAAGGCGATCATCTCCGCCTACCTGTCGTTCTTCCCGGTGGTGGTCGGCATGGTGAAGGGATTGCGCGCCCCAGATGCGATGCAGACCGACCTGATGCGCACATGGGACGCCTCGGGCTGGCAGGTGCTGACGCGGCTGCGGCTGCCGGCCTCGATGCCCTATCTCTTCGCGTCGATGAAGATCGCCGTGGCGGCCGCCCTTGTCGGGGCCATCGTGGGCGAGCTGCCGGTGCAGGGCGGCGGATTGGGCGCGCGCATGCTGGCAGGAAGCTATTATGGCCAGACCGCGCAGATCTGGGCCGCGCTGCTGCTGGCCGCGGCGCTGGCGGCGGTACTGGTGGCGATGATCGGCGGCGCGCAGCGGCTGGCGCTGCGGCGCATGGGAGGTGCGGCATGAGCGCGGCGATCCTCGCGCTGGCGCTCTGGCTCGGGCTCTGGGCGCTCAACGTCTGGCTTGCCACCGGGCCGCTGTCGAACCGGATCTGGGCGCGCATGGCGGTACCCTTGCTGTTCGGGATCACCATCCTGATCCTGTGGGAGATCGCGGTACGCGCGCTGCAGGTGCCGCTGGTCATCCTGCCGCCGCCGAGCCAGATCGGCGCGCGCTTCGCCGAGAGCCTGCCACTGCTTTGGGGCGATTTCGTGCAGACGATCCTGCGCGGCGCGCTTTCGGGCTATGCGATCGGATGTGGGGCGGCGTTCCTCACGGCGATCGCCGTCGATCGCTTCGTGTTCCTGCAGCGCGGGCTGCTGCCACTGGCGAGCTTCATGGCGGCGCTGCCAATCGTCGGCACCGCGCCGATCCTCGTGATGTGGTTCGGCTTCGACTGGCAGTCCAAGGCCGCCGTGGTGGTGGTCATGGTGTTCTTCCCGATGCTGGTGAACACCGTGGCAGGGCTCGCCGAGACCTCGGCCATGCAGCGCGACCTGATGAAGAGCTGGGGCGCGGGCTACTGGCAGGGCTTGGTGAAGCTGCGGCTTCCGGCGGCGATGCCCTTCATCTTCAACGGCCTCAAGATCTGCACCACGCTGGCGCTGATCGGGGCCATCGTGGCCGAATTCTTCGGCTCGCCGACACTGGGGCTTGGCTTTCGGATCACCACCTCGGTGGGCCAGCTCGCGCTCGACATGGTCTGGGCCGCGATCCTGGTCGCGGCGCTGGCGGGCACCGGCTTCTACGGGCTGGTTGCGCTGGTCGAGCGGGGGGTGACCTTCTGGCACCCCTCGCAACGCGGATAACCAACAGAGCCCGCCAACCGGGCCGTCAACAGCAAACGGAGGTCGACCAAGAATGAAACGGATGATGATGGCCGCGGCGGCGGCAGGCGCGCTGATGACCGGGGGGGCACCCGCCATGGCGCAGGATCTCGACAAGGTCCGGCTGCAGCTGCAATGGGTCACCCAGGCGCAATTCGCGGGCTATTACGTGGCGCTCGAAGAGGGGTTCTACGAGGAGGAGGGGCTCGACGTCGAGATCCTGCCCGGGGGGCCCGACATCGCGCCGCCGCAGGTACTCGCGGGGGGCGGGGCCGACGTGATGCTCAACTGGATGCCCTCTGCGCTGGCCGCGCGGGAGAAAGGCCTGCCTGTCGTGAACATCGCCCAGCCCTTCGCCAGCTCGGGGCTGATGCTGACCTGCTGGAAGGATACCGGCATCACCGGTCCGCAGGACTTCAAGGGCAAGACCATCGGCGTCTGGTTCTTCGGAAACGAATACCCGTTCCTGAGCTGGATGAGCCAGGAAGGCATCCCGACCGAGGGCGGCGAGGACGGGGTGACGGTGCTGAAGCAGGGTTTCAACGTCGACCCGTTGATTCAGCGGCAGGCCGATTGCATCTCGACCATGACCTACAACGAATACGGCCAGGTGCTCGACGCGGGCATCTCCGAGGACGAGCTCGTCACCTTCAAGTACGAGGATATGGGCGTGGCGACGCTCGAGGACGGGATGTGGGTGCTGGAGGAGAACCTCGAGGATCCGGAGTTCGTCGACAAGATGATCCGTTTCGTGCGTGCCTCGATGAAGGGCT
Source organism: Limimaricola sp. G21655-S1 (assembly GCF_027213785.1). Taxonomy (GTDB): domain Bacteria; phylum Pseudomonadota; class Alphaproteobacteria; order Rhodobacterales; family Rhodobacteraceae; genus Limimaricola. Next base: position 36,215 of record NZ_JAPWGO010000013.1, read on the forward strand.
GGAAATGGGCCGAGGAGAACCCAGAAGACGCGGCGCAGATCGTGCTCGACTACGACGAGACCGGCGCGCAGACCGAGGCGCATCAGGTCCGGATGATGGGCGAGATCGCCAAGCTGACCGAGGGTTCGGATGGCAGCCTCGACGAGACCGCCTATCAGCGCACCGTCGACACGCTTCTCGCGGGCGGCTCGGACCCTGTGATCTCGGCCGTACCGGAGGGTGCTTTCACGCATGAAATCACCGACGCCGCGCTGCAATGACGGGCAGGGCGCGGGGGCCTGAAGACCTCGCGCCAGACCGGTTCTGGTCAGCCCCGACACACTCCGCTACTGCTTGCGTAGCAGTAGCGGAGATTTTGTATGCGTGTTCTGGTCACGGGCGGTGCGGGTTACATCGGCAGCCATACTCTGGTGGAGCTCCTGGGGCAGGGCCACGAGGTGGCCTGCGTCGACAATTATTCCAATGGCTCGCCAGAGGCGTTGCGCCGCGTCGGTGAACTGGTCCCGCAGGGCGCGCTGCACGCGCATGATGCGGATGTCCGGGATACGGCAGCGCTCGACCGGATCTTCGCCGAATTCCGGCCCCAGGCGGTGATCCATTTCGCCGGTCTCAAGGCGGTCGGCGAGAGCGTCGAGAAGCCGGTCGAGTATTACGATGTCAACGTCACGGGCACGCTGTCCCTGCTGCGTGCGATGGATCGGGCGGAGTGCCAGCGGATCATCTTCTCCTCCTCGGCCACGGTCTATGGCGAGCCGGTCTTCCTGCCCTATACCGAGGCGCACCCGCTGGCGCCGACCTCGGTCTACGGCCATACCAAGCGTTTCGCCGAGCAGATCCTGACCGATTGGTCGGCGGCCCGGCCCGGCTGCGCGGTGATGCTCCTGCGTTATTTCAATCCGGTTGGCGCGCATGAATCGGGCCGGATCGGCGAGGACCCGCAGGGCGTGCCGAACAACCTGATGCCTTATCTCGCCCAGGTGGCGACGGGCCGTCAGGAGCGGCTGCGCATCTTCGGCGACGACTATCCCACGCCGGACGGTACCGGCGTGCGCGACTACATTCATGTCGTCGATCTCGCCCGCGCCCATGTCGCGGCGCTCGACCGCGCGGCGGCCTCGGCGGCAGTCGAGACCTACAACATCGGTACCGGTCGGGGCTATTCGGTGCGCGAGATGCTCGACGCCTTCTCCACGGCGGTGGGTCGGGCGCTGCCATTCGAGGTGCTGCCGCGCCGCGCCGGCGATATCGCCGAGATGCAGGCTGATTGCGGGCATGCGGCCGAAAAGCTCGGCTGGCGGGCGTCGTTGGGGGTGGAAGAGATGGCGCGCGACCTGTGGCGCTGGCAGCAGGCCAATCCGCAGGGCTACGCCACCGCGGCGGATCAGCTCGCCGGCAGCTGACCCCGCCCTTCGGCGGCGGCGAGGGCCAGCGCCTTGCCGCCTTCGACCCAGCGCGCCACCACGGCGCGCAGCGCGTCGCTGTCATTCTCGGTCACGGCGGCGCGCAGGGCCCGCATCCCCGCCGCCACCTCGATCTCGCTCAGATGCGCCTCGCGCGCGAGCATGATCTTGGGATGCGGGGTGCCGACCTGGCCTTCGCCGATCAGCAGTTCCTCGTGCAGCTTCTCGCCCGCGCGCAGGCCGGTCAACCTGATCTCGATGTCGCCCTCGGGATTGGTCTCGTCGCGTACCGTGTAGCCCGCCGCCTCGATCATCTGTCGCGCGAGATCGTAGATCTGCACCGGCGCCCCCATATCGAGCACGAAGACGTCGCCGCCGGTGGCGAAGGTCCCGGCGACCAGAACGAGCCGCGCGGCTTCGGGAATGGTCATGAAGTAGCGCGTCACCTCGCGATGGGTGAGGGTGACGGGACCGCCCTTGCAGATCTGGTCGTGGAACAGCGGGATCACCGAGCCGGAGGAGCCCAGGACGTTGCCGAAGCGGACCATCGAATATATCGTGCCGTTCGAGCGGCTGGCCAGATCCTGCACCACCAGCTCGGCCATGCGCTTCGAGGCGCCCATCATGTTCTTGGGGCGGACCGCCTTGTCGGTGGAGATCAGGATGAAGCGCGCCACACCGGCCTCTCCGGCGGCCTGGGCGAGCGTATGCGTGCCCAGCACGTTGTTGGCGAAGCCCGAGACAGGATTGCTCTCGACCAGCGGCACATGTTTGTAGGCCGCCGCATGCAGGACGATCTCGATCTCCTGGTCGGCGAGCACGCGGCGCACCAGCGGCGCGTCGCAGACCGATCCCAGCACCGGTACGATCTCGACCTGCTGCTCCGTGGCCAGCGCGGACAGCTCCTGGTCGAGCTTGTAGAGCGCCAGCTCCGACATTTCGAAGAGAACCAGCCGCCGTGGCCGGCAGGCGAGGATCTGGCGGCACAGCTCGGAGCCAATCGAGCCGCCGGCACCCGAAATCATTACAGAAGACCCGCGATAGGTCTCCGATCCGCCGGGCAATTCCGCATCTAGCGGCGCGCGGCCGAGGAACTGGCCGGGCACCACGGGGCGCAGCTGCTCGACCAGCGGCACCCCGTTGCCTGCAAGCTGGGCGAAGGAGGGCAGGGTCTGCACGTCGAGACCCTTCTCTTCCAGCTGCCGCGACAGCTGCGCCAGCCGGGCACGCGGCACCGAGGGCATGGCCAGCAGCACCCGGTCGACATGCTTGGTCCGGGCCAGCCGGGCGATGGCGGCCGGGGCGTGCACGTGCAGCCCTTGGACGATCGCGCCCTGCAGCATCTTGTTGTCGTCGATATAGGCGACGGGACGGACCGTCTCGTCGGTCCGAAGCGCCGCGACCAGCTGCTGACCCGTACGACCGGCACCGTAGACCAGCACCCTGAGCTTGGGCCTGTGCCGATAGGCGCTCAGCACCAGCTTGAGCATCACGGCACGGGAGCTGACCGCGAGCAGCAGGTAGACCATCGCGAAGGAGACGAAGGTGGCGCCCGGCAAGGTGCCGCCCACGGCCCGGTCGATCAGCCCGGCCGAAAGCGCCAGCAGAACCGCATGCGTGGCCGAAAGGGCGATGGCCCGGCTTTCATAGGCCTTGAGCTGCACCCGATGGATGTTCATCGCGATCTCGATCAGGGCGCAGATCGCCATCAGCATGAGGAGGAGCTGCCAGTGCTGCTGGAGCTCGGCGCCCAGCGGCGCGCGGTTCAGATGCAGCGACAGCGCGGCAAGAAACGCCACCGGGACCAGCGCCACGTCGTTGGTCAGTACCATCCATTGTTTGGTGGAGCGGGAGAGATGCGTGATGAATCCGAGCAATTCGACAAGTTTGCCCATTTTTTCGCCCATGCTGGCCCGAAAGCCCTGCTCAGCCGCGACCGTGTCTGACATTTTCGCCCGCATCACAGCAAATTCCGTGTCCCTTGTAATCCGACGCCGGGTCATTGATCAATCTGCGGTGGCGGGAACCCGCCGAGGCCGTGCCTTTGGTGGGAACCTGCGAGGCGCCAGCCGCAACACCCTGCCCGCCGTTTCAGCGATCAGGCCGATATCGTGGCAGATCGTGGCGTGGCGCTGATAGATCAGATCCAGCCGCGCCTTGCGGGGCACGCAGCGGCGGCGATAGACCGCATCGGTTTCTTCGGCCGAGCGGCAATGCGCCAGAAGTCGCTCCTCGGTGGCGTGATAGCGCAGGCTGGCCAGCCCGGTGATGCCGGGCCGCGAGCGCAGCACCGCCGCATAGAGATCGGGGAAGGCTTCGACGTAGATGCGCAAAGGCGGCCTGGGACCGACGAGGCTGATATCGCCGCGGATCACGTTCCACAGCTGCGGCAACTCGTCGGCGCGGGTCCGTCGCAGCATGCGGTGCAGCCCTGACATGCGGTCCGATTTGTCACCGCCGGTCACGCCGGTGGCGCGGGTGCCGTAGGGGGCGGGGCGCATGGTCCGCAGCTTGATCAGGCCAAAGGACTGCTCCGGCGTGCGCATCCGCTCGGCCACGTAGAAGACCGGCCGTCCCTCTTTCACGAGCAAGAGCAGGACGAGCGCGGCCAGTACCGGCCACAGCAGAGCCAGCAGCAGGATCGACACCGTAAGGTCGAAGGCGCGCTTGGCCGGCGTCATGCAAGCCTCCAGCCGGCCAGCCGCGCCTCGGCCACGAGACCGGGCGCGGTGGCGGTGGCGACAGGGCCGGCGATGGCGGCAAGCTGCGCCGTGTCGAGAAGAGTTTCGGGCAAGGCGGTTTCCGGAGCGGGGCGCCAGTGCCAGCGCGCTCCGGCTGCTTCAAGCAGCGCCTCCATAGGCACCGCGCCGGGTTGCGCGAGGTTCAGGACGGGTGGCAGCTCCGGAGCCGACAGAAGCGCAGAGACGACCCGCGCCAGGCTCAGCGGCCCGACATAGGCGCGGCGCGGCCCGTGCCCCTCGGTGAAACGGTCGAGCGTGACCTGCCTGGCGGCCATCGCGTCGAACAGCTGGTCGCAGCCCGCGACATTGGCAAGCCGCAGGCAACAGGCGCGGGGCGCCTCGGCGCCCAGCCTGTCGACCTCTTCGGCGACCGCGCGCTCCATGTCCAGCTTGGCCATGCCATAGGCGTTTGCGGGGCTGGCCTCCGTCTCTCGACAAGGGCCTTCGGCACGGCCGTAGACCGCGGCCGAGGACATCAGCAGCACCGGGCCGAGATCGTCGCGCGCGGCAAGGCGCAAAGCGGCCCGGGCGAGGTCGGCATTGGCGGCAAGCTCTTCCGGGGATCCCGATGTCACCCCCGCCAGAACGACGACGCCTTCGGGTCGTTCATGAAGCGGCGGTGCCGGCTCCCGCATGTCCCAGGCGTAATCGCCCCGCCGGCCATGCCACAGCGCGGCCCGCCCCTCCGGCCAATGCCCGTCTTGGGCCAGCTTGCGCAGTGCCCGGCCAAGTCGTCCGGTGCCGCCGAGAATCAGCGGACCCGTCTGTGAAGGGGTTGCGATCATGTCCATCGGCTACCCGATCGGCGCTCGCAAGGCCAGATCCTCTCAACCGCGGAACACCGAACGCGACCCGATCAGCCGCAAAGTGCCGCTCAGATAGCACACTGCTCCGAATACCCATGCCAGAGGCGCGAAGTAGCCGGGCAGCAGGCAAAGCAGCACGAAGAAGCCGATCGTCTCGGTGCCCTCCAGCAATCCGTTCGAAAAGTAGAGCGACTTGATGCCCTGCGCCGAGGTCTGCATGCGCTTCTTCTCGGCGAGGATCGCGTAACCGAGGAATGTGGTGCCGTTGAAGTAGAAGGCGGCGAGCAGGAACCCGCCCGCGGCGCCATTGGCCGCCGGATCGGCCAGGACGAAGGCAAGCGGGATCGCGCCGTAGAAGGCGAAATCGGCGGCGATATCGAGATAGCCGCCCCAGTCGGTCCGGCGCGTGGCGCGGGCCACCGCCCCGTCGAGCCCGTCGGCGAGGCGCGACGCCAAGAGCGGCAGCAGGGCCCAGCCCGGCGCGCCGAGCGCGATCATCGCCGCCGCGGCAAGGCCGAGCCCCAGCCCGGCCAGCGTCACTCCATCCGCGGTCGCCCCGGCGCGCGCCAATCTGCGACCGAGCCGGTTGAGCGGCGGGTCGATCAGGCGGCGGGCGGCGGCGTCGAGCATCGGGACGGCTTTCTTCGGGGGCGACCCATCATCGCGCCATGACCGCCGCACGTCCATCGCGCACGGCCTGGATGACACGATGGTGAGGGGGCGTCACATCGTGTCGTCGATGATCGGCTGCATCGAGACATAGGTGGAGGTGCCCGCGACGCCGGGCAGGGCCGAGATCTTGGTGCCCAACACCTCGCGATAGCTGCGGATGTCGCGGGTCCGCACCTTGAGCAGGTAGTCGAAGCTGCCGGCGATCAGGTGACACTGCTCCACCTCGGTGATCAGCCGCACGGCGGCGTTGAAGGCGGCAAGCGATTTCTCGGTGGTGTCGGCGAGCCGCACCTCGACGAAAGCGACGTGGTCGAGGCCAAGCTTGGCCGGGTCGATCACCGTCCGAAAACCTCGAATCACGCCCTTTTCCTGCAGCCGTTTCAGGCGCACCTGGCAGGGCGATTTCGACAGGCCGACCCGGACCGCCAGTTCGGTCACCGGAAGCCGAGCATTTGCTGCCAGTTCGGCGAGAATGCGGTAGTCCGTGCGGTCAAGATGGCTGCCGGTGTCGGAATTGCTCATCTTTCGTCCCGCCATATCAAGAGAAATCGGGCAAAAAGCGCGCTTTCCGTCGATTTTCGGGAAACGCGCCTTAGCTGATCAGGGATAGGATGAACCTGTCTTTTACTCAAGGGGGTCCGCCAATGAGCGAGCTTGACGATCTGCGCATCCGCATCCGTGCCGATCATCGACGCGACGAGGCGGCTGTCCTCGCCGATCTGATGGCCGCCGACCCGATCTCGGAGGAGCTGCGCGCCGCCGCCACGCGGCGCGGCGCCCAGCTGGTGCGCGCGATCCGCGACGATACGCGTCCCGGCATCATGGAGGCGTTCCTCGCCGAGTACGGCCTTTCGACCCGCGAGGGCATCGCGTTGATGTGCCTCGCCGAGGCGCTGCTGCGGGTGCCCGACGCCAAGACCATCGACGCGCTGATCGACGACAAGATCACGCCGTCGGACTGGAGCGCGCATCTCGGGAAAGCGGCTTCCCCGCTGGTCAACGCCTCGACCTGGGCACTGATGCTGACCGGCAAGGTGCTCGACGAGAAGGGCGAGGGGCTCGGCCTCGTGCTGCGCCGCGCGATCAAGCGTCTGGGCGAGCCTGTGATCCGCGCCGCGACCTATGCGGCGATGCGCGAGATGGGCAAGACCTTCGTCCTCGGCCGCGACATCGACGAGGCGATCAAGCGCAGCCAGGGGCCCGCGAAGAAGGGCGCCACCTACAGCTACGACATGCTGGGCGAGGCGGCGCTGACCGCGAAGGACGCGGCCGGCTTCATGAAGAGCTACGAGAACGCGATCGCGCGGATCTCGAAGGAGGCCACCTCGGCCGACATCCGCGACAACCCCGGCATCTCGGTCAAGCTCTCGGCGCTGCACCCGCGCTACGAGGAGGCCCAGCGCGAGCGGGTCATGGAAGAGCTGGTGCCGCGGCTGTCGAAGCTCGCCCGCGCCGCCAAGGCGGGGAACATGGGTCTCAACGTCGACGCCGAGGAGGCCGACCGTCTCGACCTGTCGCTCGACATCATCGAGGCGGTGCTGTCCGACCCCGAACTGGCCGGTTGGGACGGCTTCGGCGTCGTGGTGCAGGCCTATGGCCGCCGCGTCGGCGGCGTGCTCGACTGGCTCTACGCGCTGGCCGAAAAACTCGACCGCAAGATCATGGTGCGGCTCGTCAAGGGCGCCTACTGGGATACCGAGATCAAGCGCGCGCAGGTCGAGGGGCTGGAGGATTTCCCGGTCTTCACCGAGAAGGCCGCGACCGACGTGGCATGGCTGTCCTGCGCACATCGCCTGCTGGGCATGACCGACCGGATCTACCCGCAATTCGCCACCCACAACGCCCATTCCGTTGCCGCCGTGATGGAAATGGCGGGCGAGCGGCGCGATTTCGAATTCCAGCGCCTGCACGGAATGGGCGAGGCGCTGCACGACAAGCAGATGGAGTGCGAGGGCACGCGGCTGCGCATCTATGCGCCGGTGGGCGCGCATCGCGACCTGCTGGCCTATCTGGTGCGCCGGCTGCTGGAGAACGGGGCGAATTCGAGCTTCGTGAACCAGATCGTCGACGAGAAGGTGCCCGCCGAGGTGGTCGCCGCCGATCCGTTCGAGAAGCTGGGCGGGCCGCGCCCCAAGGAGTTGCGCGATCCGCGCGCGCTGTTCCAGCCCGAGCGCGAGAACTCGCGCGGCTGGGACCTGACGGCGGTCGATGCGCTGGCCGAGTTCGACGCGGGCCGCGACGCGTTCCGCAACACCAAGTGGCGCTCCGAGCCGATCCTCGCCACCGAGGAGCCCGCCGAAGGCGCCGAGGTGATCCCGGTGACCAGCCCCGCCGATCCCTCCGACGTGGTGGGCGAGGTGATGATGTCGTCCAAGGCCGATGTCGAAAATGCCATCGCGCTCGCGCGGCGCTGGCAGGCGCCGGCCTCGGACCGTGGCGCCGCGCTGCGCCGCGCCGCCGAACTGTTCGAGGAGCATGCGCACGAGTTCTTCGCGCTCACCGCGCGCGAGGCCGGCAAGACGCCGAAGGATGCCGTGGCCGAACTGCGCGAGGCGGTCGATTTCCTGCGTTATTACGCGGCGCGTGGCGAGGAGCTGAAGGACCCGGCCCGCGGCACCTTCGCCTGCATCAGCCCCTGGAACTTCCCGCTGGCGATCTTCACCGGTCAGGTGGCCGCGGCGCTGGCGGCGGGCAATGCCGTGCTGGCGAAACCGGCTGAATCCACGCCGCTCACCGCGGCGCTGGGCGTTAGGCTGCTGCACGAGGCGGGCGTGCCGCGCGATGCACTGCAACTGCTGCCGGGCGCGGGGCGCGTCGTGGGGGCGGCGATCACCTCCGACCCGCGCATCGCGGGCGTGTGCTTCACTGGCTCGACCGAGACCGCCATCGGCATCGACCGCGCCATGGCCGCCAACATGGACCCGACCGCGCCGCTCATCGCCGAGACCGGCGGGCTGAACGCGATGATCGTCGATTCCACCGCGCTGCCCGAGCAGGCGGTGCGCGACATCGTCAATTCGGCCTTCCAATCGGCGGGGCAGCGCTGCTCGGCGCTGCGCATGCTCTACCTGCAGGAGGACATCGCCGAGCATTTCCTCGAGATGCTGAAAGGCGCCACCGAGGAGATGCAGGTCGGCGACCCGTGGAGCCACGCCACCGATGTCGGCCCGGTGATCGACGGGCGCGCCGAGAAGGGCATCCGCGAACATGTCGAGAAGGCGCGCGCCGAGGGCCGCCTGCTGTGGCAGCTCGAGACGCCGTCGAAGGGCCACTACATCGGTCCGGCGCTGATCCGCCTGAACGGGATCGAGGAGCTGGAGCGCGAGGTGTTCGGGCCGGTGCTGCATGTCGCCACCTTCAAGGCGGGCGAGATCGACGCGGTCATCGACGCGGTCAACGCCACCGGCTACGGGCTGACCTTCGGCCTGCACACCCGGATCGACGACCGGGTCGAGCATGTGACGCGGCGCGTGAAGGTCGGCAATCTCTACGTCAACCGCAACCAGATCGGCGCCATCGTCGGCTCCCAGCCTTTCGGCGGCGAGGGGCTGTCGGGGACCGGGCCCAAGGCCGGCGGGCCGCGCTACGTTGCGCGTTTCACCGAGCCGATGCGCATTGCCTCGCTGCCCGCCAATGGCCGCGAGGTACCGAGCGAGAAGGTGCAGAAGCTGCTCGACGCCGCGGCCCCCGATCCGGATCGGCGCGACACCGTCACCCTGCCGGGGCCGACGGGGGAATCGAACCGTCTTTCGGTGGTGCCGCGTGGCACCGTGCTTTGCCTCGGTCCCTCGGCCGAAGAGGCGAGGGCGCAGATCGAGACCGCCCGCGCCGCCGGCTGCGCCACCGTCGGCGTGGCGCCGGGACTCTCGGGGGAGGGCAATCTCGACGGTACGCTTGACCCCGCGGCGCTGGAGAAGCTCTCGGGTTTCGACGCGGTCGCCCTGCGAGGCGGAGCGGATGCCCTGCGGCCGCTGCGCAAGGCGCTCGCCGCGCGAGAGGGACGGCGTATCCCGTTGCTTTCCGAAGAGGATCTGGCACTGCGACTGCAGCTTGAGCGCCACGTCTGCGTCGACACCACGGCCGCGGGCGGCAATGCCAGCCTGCTGGCCAGCGTCGGCTGATCCAGAACCCGAAGCGCGCGCCCATCGAAGCCCGGCGCGCGCTTCGCTCTTGTCGGCTCCCGGGGGCGCAGATGCTGCCATTCCCGGGGGTCATGTTCCAAGACTTGGCTGCGCCGGGACCCACGGGTGATGCGCCATTCGGAAGCGATGGTGGAGCTTCTCCGTTTGGAACCTTGTTCTCAATGAGAGCTATCTAGGGTGACCATGTAACGGGATTTTGCGTAATTCGCCTTCAAAACGGTGACCGCGTTGTCGTCGATCCGCGCTAGGCTGCGATCGTCATTAGCCAGGGGAGGGGCGCATGACGATGCAGATGTCGCTCGACGACAAGTATACGGCGGAGACAGGTCATGTCTTCCTGACCGGAATTCAGGCGCTGGTGCGCCTGCCGATGACCCAGATGCGGCGCGACCGCGCTGCCGGGCTCAATACCGGCACGTTCATCTCGGGATATCGCGGCTCGCCGCTGGGCGGCTACGACCAGCAGCTGATGGCCGCGCGCAAGCATCTCGACCCGCTCGACATCGCCTTCCAGCCGGGGGTCAACGAGGATCTCGCCGCCACCGCCGTCTGGGGCAGCCAGCAGCTTGGCCTGTCCGAAGGCGCGAAGAAGGACGGTCTTCTGGGCCTGTGGTACGGCAAGGGGCCGGGCGTCGACCGCTCGGGTGACGTGCTCAAGCACGCCAACGCGGCAGGCACCTCGGCGCATGGCGGGGTGCTGGCCTTCGCTGGCGACGACCACACCTGCAAGTCGTCCTCGATCCCGCACCAGTCGGACCACGCCTTCATCTCGGCACTGATGCCGATGCTGTATCCCAGCTCCGTGCACGAGTTTCTCGAGCTGGGCCTCCTTGGCATCGCCATGTCACGCTATTCGGGCTGCTGGGTCGGCTACAAGGTAATCTCCGAAACGGTCGAGACCTCGACCGTCGTTGATCTCGCACAGGAGCGTCGGCAGTTCCTGCTGCCCACCGATTTCGAGATGCCCAAAGGCGGGCTCAACCTGCGCTGGCCCGATCCGCCGCTGCTGCAGGACGAGCGGCTGCAGGAGTACAAGGGCTTCGCGGCGCTGGCCTTCGCCCGCGCCAACCGCGTCGACCAGGTGACGATCGACACGCCGAACGCCCGTTTCGGCATCGTCGCCTCGGGCAAGGCCTACGAGGACGTGCGGCAGGCGCTGGCCGAGATGGGGCTCGGGCCGGAGGAGTGGAAGGCGATCGGCCTGCGCCTCTACAAGGTGCGCATGCCCTGGCCGCTGGAGCCCGAGGGCATCCGCCACTTCTCCGAGGGGCTCGACGAGGTGCTGATCGTCGAGGAGCGCCGCGAGATCATCGAGAACCAGATCAAGCAGCAGCTCTTCAACTGGCGCGCCGACGTGCGGCCGCGGATCATCGGCAAGCATGACGAGAAGGACCGCCCCTTCCTGTCGCTTTCCCAAGGTCTCACCGTCGGCTCCGTCGGCCGCGCCATCGCCGACCGGCTGCTGCACATCGACCTGCCCGAAGGCTTGCACGACCGGATCGAGGCCGAGCTGCGCCGTCTTGAAGCGGGTCATGCCCGGGGACAGGCGCATGAGGCGCCGATCACCCGGCTGCCGCATTACTGCCCCGGCTGCCCGCACAACACCTCGACCAAGGTGCCGGAAGGGTCCAAGGCGATGGCGGGGATCGGCTGCCACTACATGGTGCAGTGGATGGACCGGAACACCGAGACCTTCACCCATATGGGCGCCGAGGGCGTGCCATGGACCTCGATCGGCCGGTTCACCGAGGAAAAGCATCGCTTCGTGAACCTAGGCGACGGCACCTTCTTTCATTCCGGCCATCTCGCGATCCGCCAATCGGTCGCGGCGAAGGCCAACATCACCTACAAGATCCTCTACAACGACGCCGTTGCGATGACCGGCGGCCAGAAGGTCGACGGCCCGCTCTCGCCCGAGCAGGTGACGCATCAGGTGCACCACGAGAACGTGGCGAAGATCGTCCTGCTCTCGGATCATCCCGAGAATTACGACCGCGTCGATCTCGCGCCCGGCACCGAGATCCGCCATCGCGACGATGTCGACGCGGTGATGCGCGAGCTGCGCGAGATCGAGGGCGTGACCGTCATGGTCTATGTCCAGACCTGCGCCGCCGAGCTGCGCCGCCGCCGCAAGCGGGGCAAGGCCGAGGACCCCGACATGCGCGTGCATATCGACCCGGCGGTCTGCGAAGGGTGCGGCGATTGCTCGGTGCAGTCGAACTGCATCGCAGTCGAGCCTCTGGAGACCGAGCTGGGCCGCAAGCGCCAGATCAACCAATCGGCCTGCAACAAGGACTTTTCCTGCCTCAAGGGCTTCTGTCCCTCCTTCGTGACGCTGCGCGGTGCCAAGCCGCACAAGCGCCCGGCCGCCGAAGGCCCCGACGTCTCAGGCTTGCCCGAGCCGGCGCTGCCCGAGATCACCCGGCCGTGGAACATCGCCGTTACGGGCGTCGGCGGCACCGGCGTTCTGACCATCGGCGCGCTTCTTGGCGTCGCAGCGCATATGGAGGGTCTGTCGCCGATGATCCTCGACATGGCCGGTCTCGCGCAGAAGGGCGGCGCGGTGCTGAGCCATATCCGCATCTCGACGCATGAGCGGCCCGCGACGGCGCCGCGCATCGCCACCGGGACCGCAGACCTGCTGCTGGCCGCCGACAGCGTCGTGGCGGCCTCGAAGGACGGCGTCACCCTGTGCGACGCGAGCCGCACCCATGCGGTGATGAGCACCAAGCTCTCGCCCACTTCGGACTTCGTGCGTCAGCGCGATTTCGACTTCCGCTCGGCGGGCGTCATGCGGGCGGTGGAAAAGACGGTGCGCTCGTCGGAGCATTTCCACGATTTCGCCCATGTCGCGCGCGAGCTTTGCGGCGACGAGATCGCGGTGAACATCATGATGCTGGGCTATGCCTGGCAGCAGGGCTTCATCCCGGTGGGCCGCGAGGCGATCGCCGAGGCCGTACGTCTCAACGGTGTGGCGGTGCAGTCGAATCTCGACGCCTTCGACTGGGGCCGCGTGATGGCGGCAGAGCCCGAGCGGGTGATCCGCGAGATGGGCGAAACCGACGAGCCGCCGCATCTGCCGCAGGCGCAGATGACGCTCGACCAGCTCGTGGCGCACCGCACCGGTCACCTGACCGCCTACCAGGATGCAAAGCTCGCCCGGCGCTACACCGATCGGGTGGCGCGGGTCCGTGCGGCGGTGGAAGGCCACGCGCAGGCGGAGAAGATCACCCGCGCGGTCGCGCAGAACTATGCCAAGCTCCTGTCCTACAAGGACGAATACGAGGTGGCGCGGCTGTTCACGCGGCCCGAGTTCGCGGAGAACCTCAAGAAGCAGTTCGACGGCGACTACAGGATCGCCTTCAACCTCGCACCGCCGGGACTGCCGGGCACGGATGCCGAAGGCCGCCCGAAGAAGCGCGAGTTCGGCCCCTGGATTCTCAAGGCCTTCGGCCTGCTGGCGCAGGGCAAACGGCTGCGCGGCACCGCCTTCGACGTCTTTGGCCGCACCGAGGAGCGCAAGCGCGAGCGGGCACTGATCGACGCCTTTGAGGCGGACATGGACCTCGCGCTGGAGCGGCTGGGACAAGGGCACGACGCCGAGATCCTCAAGCTCTTGGAACTGCCCGACCAGATCCGTGGCTTCGGGCCGGTGAAGCTGGCGGCGATGGAGCAGGCGGCGCCGATCCGCGACGCGCTCCGCGCCGCGATCAAGAACGACACGCCGCACCAGGTGGCGGCGGAATAGGGAGAGTGCGATGTTCGATCACGCGATGAAGTTCGATCTGGGCGAGGATGGCGAGGCGCTGCGCGAGACGGTGCATCGCTGGGCGCAGGAGCGGCTGAAGCCGCGCGCCGCCGAGATCGACAAGTCCAACCTGTTCCCCGCCGACCTCTGGCGCGAGATGGGCGATCTGGGCCTTCTGGGCATCACCGTGCCCGAGCAGTATGGCGGCGCCGGCATGGGCTATCTCGCTCATGTCATCGCGGTCGAGGAGATCGCGAGGGCCTCGGCCAGCGTGGCGCTCAGCTACGGCGCGCATTCGAACCTCTGCGTCAACCAGATCGTGCTCAACGGCAACGATGCGCAGAAGGCGAAATACCTGCCCAAGCTGGTGTCGGGCGAACATGTCGGCGCGCTGGCGATGTCCGAGGCGGGGGCGGGCTCCGACGTGGTGTCGATGAGCCTGCGCGCCGATCGCATCGATGGCGGCTATCGGCTCAACGGCACCAAGTACTGGATCACCAATGGCCCCGACGCCGAAACGCTGGTGGTCTATGCCAAGACCGACCCGGAGGCCGGTTCCAAGGGGATCACCGCCTTCATCATCGAGCGCGGCATGGCGGGCTTCTCGACCTCCGAGCATTTCGACAAGCTCGGCATGCGCGGCTCGAACACCGCCGAGCTAGTGTTCGAGAATGTCGAGGTGCCCGAGGAGAACGTGCTGGGCCAGGTCGGCGGCGGCGTGAAGGTGCTGATGTCGGGGCTCGACTACGAGCGCGTGGTTCTGTCGGGCATCGGCACCGGCATCATGGCGGCCTGCCTCGACGAAATCATGCCCTACCTCGCCGAGCGCAAGCAGTTCGGCAGGCCGATCGGGGATTTCCAGCTGATGCAGGGCAAGGTGGCGGACATCTACACCAAGCTCGGCTCGGCGCGGGCCTATGTCTATGCCGTGGCACGGGGCTGCGACGCGGGCCGGGTCACCCGGGCCGATGCCGCCGCCTGCGTGCTCTACGCTTCCGAGGAGGCGATGGTGGTCGCGCATCAGGCGGTGCAGGCGATGGGTGGCACCGGCTTCATGAACGAAAGCGCGGTGAGCCGGATTTTCCGCGACGCCAAGCTGATGGAGATCGGCGCGGGCACCTCCGAGATCCGCCGCATGCTGATCGGGCGCGAGCTGATGGCCAAGGTGCGCTGATGGGGGTGCTGCGCTCATCGCTGTCGCCCTCCTCGGAGAGCTTTCGCGAGAACGAGGCCGCGCAGCGCGCCGCGATGGAAACCGTGCGCGACGCGGTCGAAGCCGCACGCGCCGGCGGCGGCGCGAAGGCGCGCGAGCGGCATCTCTCGCGCGGCAAGCTCCTGCCGCGCGACCGGGTCACCCGGTTGCTCGACCCGGGCAGCCCGTTTCTGGAGGTCGGTGCCACGGCGGCGCATGGCCTCTATGACGGCGCGGCGCCCGGCGCCGGCATGATCGCCGGCATCGGCCGCGTCGAGGGGCAGGAGGTCATGGTGCTGTGCAACGACGCCACCGTGAAGGGCGGCACCTACTACCCGATGACCGTGAAGAAGCATCTGCGGGCGCAGGAGATCGCGGAACAGAACCACCTGCCTTGCGTCTACCTCGTCGATTCCGGCGGCGCCAACCTACCCAACCAGGACGAGGTCTTTCCCGACCGCGATCATTTCGGCCGGATCTTCTACAACCAGGCCCGGATGAGCGCCAAGGGCATCGCGCAGATCGCCGTGGTGATGGGCTCCTGCACCGCAGGCGGCGCCTATGTGCCCGCGATGTCGGATGTCACGATCATCGTGAAGGAGCAGGGCACCATCTTCCTCGCCGGGCCGCCACTTGTGAAGGCCGCGACCGGCGAGGTCGTCTCGGCCGAGGATCTCGGCGGCGGCGACGTGCACACCCGGCTTTCGGGCGTGGCGGACTACCTTGCCGACGACGACGCGCATGCGCTGGCGCTGGCGCGTCAGGCGGTGGCGGGGTTGAACCGCCGCAAGCCCGAGACCGTGGTGATGCAGCCCGTCGAGGAGCCGCTCCACGACCCGGAAGAGATCCTCGGCGTGGTGCCCGCCGATCCACGCAAGCCCTACGACATCCGCGAGCTTCTGGCCCGCGTGCTCGACGGCTCGCGCCTCGACGAGTTCAAGCCGCGCTACGGCGAAACGCTGGTGACCGGCTTCGCGCATGTCATGGGCATGCCGGTGGGGATTGTCGCCAATAACGGCGTGCTGTTCTCCGAGGCCGCGCTCAAGGGCGCGCATTTCGTCGAGCTGTGCTCTCAGCGTCGCATCCCGCTGGTGTTCCTGCAGAACATCACCGGCTTCATGGTGGGCCGCAAATACGAGGCTGGCGGCATCGCCAAGGACGGCGCCAAGCTGGTGACGGCGGTGGCCAGCACGGAAGTGCCCAAGGTGACGATGATCGTCGGCGGCTCCTACGGCGCGGGCAATTACGGCATGTGCGGGCGCGCCTATTCACCCCGCTTCCTCTGGACGTGGCCCGCGAGCCGGATCGGCGTGATGGGCGGCGAGCAGGCGGCGGGCGTCATGGCACAGGTGCGCGGCGAGGCGCTGGAGCGGCAGGGCAAGCCCTGGACCGAAGAGGAGGAATGGGCCTTCAAGCAGCCGCTGCGCGAGCGGTTCGAGGAACAGGCGCATCCGCTCTACGCATCGGCCCGGCTCTGGGATGACGGCATCGTCGATCCGCGCAAGACCCGCGAGGTGCTGGCACTGTCGCTCTCGGCCGCGCTGAACGCGCCGATCCCCGACACGCGCTTCGGCGTCTTCAGGATGTGAGGCGGGCATGGTGACGATGGATGAGCTGAAGGCCCGGTACCCGGATCTCGAAAGCTTCCGCTTCGGGGACGGGCCGAAATTATGCGACGAGCTGATCGCACTGGTCCGCTCGGGCAAAAAGACCGCGACCTGCGGCGCGCTGCGCGACTTCGAGGCGGGCGAGCCGATGCCGAAGGTCGGCCGCTGCGACGTTGCGCTGAACTGGGATGGCAGGCCGGCGCTGATGATCGAGACGGTGGAGGTCACGCAGCGGCGCTTTTGCGATGTCGATGCCGATTTCGCTCTGGCTGAGGGCGAGAACGAGACGCTGGAAGACTGGCAGGCGGATCACCGTCGCTACTTCGAGCGCAACGGGGGCTGGGACCCGGAGATGGTGCTGGTCTGCGAGAGATTCCGGCTGGTGGAGGATTTCGCCTGATGTTCGACAAGATCCTGATCGCGAACCGGGGCGAGATCGCCGCGCGCGTCATCAACACCGCCCGCCGGATGGGGCTCAAGACCGTCGCCGTGCATTCCGATGCCGATGCCGAGGCGGTGCATGTCAGGCTCGCCGACGAGGCGGTGCGGATCGGTTCGGCACCTGTGGGCGAGAGCTATCTCAGGGCAGAGGCCATCATCGACGCCGCGAAGCGGACCGGCGCGGGGGCGATCCATCCGGGCTACGGCTTCCTGTCCGAGAACCCCGATTTCGTCGAGGCGGTCGAGGCGGCCGGTCTGGTCTTCGTCGGCCCGCCCGCCAGCGCGATCCGCGCCATGGGCCTCAAGGACGCCGCGAAGGCGCGGATGGAAGAGGCCGGCGTGCCGGTGGTGCCGGGTTATCACGGCGAGGGGCAGGACGGGTCGATGCTGGCCCAAGAGGCCCTACGCATCGGCTACCCGGTGCTGATCAAGGCGCGCGCCGGCGGCGGCGGCAAGGGCATGCGGCTCGTCGAGCGCGCCGAGGATTTCGCCGACGCGCTGGAAGGTGCGCAGGCCGAGGGCAAGGCCAGCTTCGGCGACGCCGCCGTGCTGGTCGAGAAATACGTGACCTCGCCGCGCCACGTCGAGATCCAGGTCTTCGCCGACAGCCATGGCAATGTCGTGCATCTGTTCGAGCGCGACTGTTCGCTGCAACGCCGCCATCAGAAGGTGATAGAGGAAGCGCCCGCACCGGGCATGCCCGAGCATGTCCGCGCCGCGATGGGGGCGGCGGCGGTCGAGGCGGCACGCGCCATCGGTTACGTGGGCGCGGGCACGATCGAGTTCATCGCCGACGGCTCCGAGGGGCTGCGCGAGGACGGGTTCTGGTTCATGGAGATGAACACGCGGCTTCAGGTCGAGCATCCGGTGACCGAGGCGATCACCGGGCTCGACCTCGTCGAGTGGCAGATCCGGGTGGCGCGGGGCGAGACCCTGCCGTTGACGCAGGACGAGCTTCGGATCGATGGCCACGCGGTCGAGGCGCGGCTTTATGCCGAGGACGCCGAACGCGGCTTCCTTCCCGCCACCGGGCGGCTGGAGCGGCTGCGTTTTCCCGAGGCCGCGCGCTTCGAGCGCGGCGCGCTGCGGGTGGATGCCGGCGTGACCGAAGGCGACGCAATCACCCCGCATTACGACCCGATGATCGCCAAGGTCATCGCCCATGGCGCGACGCGGGCCGAGGCACTGTCACGGCTCGTGGCGGCGCTCGAAGCCACGCAGGTCGGCGGAACGGTGACCAATCTCGGTTTCCTCGCGCGGCTGTTGCGCCACGAGGGTTTCGCGGCCGGGGAGGTCGATACCGGTCTGATCGGTCGCGATCTCGACGCGCTGACCGCCAAGACGGAAATGCCGGAGCATGTGCCGGTGCTGGCAGCACTTGCCGCCGCCGGGCTCGACCATCCGCCCGAAGGCAACGGACCGTGGGGCCGGCTCCGGGGCTTCCGGCACTGGGGCGCCTCAGAGGTGCATGTCGTGCTGGAGCATGAGGGCGAGCCGCTGGAGGTGGCGCTCAGGCGCGACGGCCCAGGGCATTGGCATCGGGCGGGCACGCAGATCGGCGTTTCACGTGACACGCGCGGGTTGGAAGTGACCGTGTCGGGACGGCGCTTCCGTGCCGAGGCGGTACGGCACGGCAATCGCGTCACGGTCTGGGATGCGGGCCGGGCCTTTACCTTTGCCATTCCCGATCCGCTCGCCGCGGCGGACGCGGCAGGAACCGGGGGCGATGCCATCGCGGCACCGATGCCGGGGCTGGTGAAGCGGATGCGCGCCGAGGCCGGGCAGGCGGTGGAAAAGGGCCAGCCACTGGCCGTTCTGGAGGCGATGAAGATGGAGCACACGCTCACCGCGCCGCGCGACGGCGTGGTGGCCGAGGTGCTCGCACGCGAGGGATCGCAGGTATCGGATGGTGACCTGCTGCTGACGCTGGAGCCGCAGGATGAGTGAGCGTGTCGAGATCGTCGAGGTCGGCCCGCGCGACGGGTTGCAGAACGAAGCGCGGATCATCCCCGCCGCCGACAAGATCGCGCTGGTCGACCGGCTCTCGGCCTGCGGCTTCGCGCGGATCGAGGTGACGAGCTTCGTGAACCCGAAGCGCGTGCCGCAGATGGCGGATGCGGCGGAGGTCCTCGCCGGAATCCGGCGCGAGCCGGGGATCCGATACGCGGCGCTGACGCCGAACTTGCGCGGCTTCGAGGCGGCGCAAGAGGCGAAGGCCGAGGAGGTCGCGGTTTTCGCCTCCGCCTCGGAAGGCTTCAGCCAGGCCAATATCGGCTGCTCCATCGCCGAGAGCATGGAGCGCTTCGCGCCGGTCATGGCGGCCGCGCGAGACTCCGGCCTGCCGGTGCGCGGCTATGTCTCCTGCGTCACCCATTGCCCCTATGACGGCCGGGTTGCGCCCGATGCCGTGGCAGAGGTCGCGGCGCGGCTCATGGATATGGGGTGCTACGAGATTTCCTTGGGCGAAACCCTGGGCCGGGCGCTGCCGGAGGACACCGCCGCGATGCTCGACGCCGTGCTGGCCCGCCTGCCCGCCGACAAGCTCGCCGGGCATTTCCATGACACCTCGGGCCGCGCGCTCGACAACGTGGCGGTCTGCCTCGAGCGGGGGCTGCGGGTGTTCGACGCGAGCATCGGCGGCCTTGGCGGCTGTCCCTTCGCGCCGGGCGCGGCCGGCAATGTCGCGACCGAAGGGCTCGCATTGATGCTGGAGGAGCGCGGCTTCGAGACCGGGCTCGATCGCAAACGGCTGACCGAGACGGCGGGTTTCGCCAAGGAGCTGCGCGCATGAGTTACGAGACGTTGAAGCTCGACACGGATGATCGCGGCGTTCTGACCGTGACGCTGAACGCGCCCGAACGTCGCAACGCGCTTTCGGCGCGGATGATGGACGAGCTGACGGCGCTGGCGCGGGCCGAGGGCGCGCAGGCGCGCGCCGTGGTGCTGCGGGGCGCGGGCGAGGTGTTCTGCGCCGGCGGCGACCTGACCTGGATGCAGGCGCAGATCCGCGCCGACCGCGAGGGGCGCCGCGCCGAGGCGCGACGTCTGGCGGGCATGCTGGACGCGCTCAACACCATGTCCAGCCCGCTGATCGGACGGGTGCATGGTGGCGCCTATGGCGGCGGCGTCGGCATGGCCTGCATCTGCGACGTGGTGGTGGCCGAGGAGGGTACGCGCTTTGGCTTCACCGAGACCAAGCTTGGAATCATCCCGGCGACGATCTCGCCCTATGTGCTCGCCCGGATGGGCGAGGGGCGGGCCCGGCAGGTCTTCATGTCGGCGCGGCTCTTCGGCGCCGAGGAGGCGGTACGGCTCGGCATCGCGACCCGCGCGGTGCCGCTTGCCGATCTCGACGCGGCCGTCGAGGCCGAGGTCGCGCCCTATCTGAAGATCGCGCGTGGTGCCGCGGCGCGGGCCAAGGCGCTGGCGCGCAGCCTCGGCCCCCGTATCGATGAGGCCGTCATCGAGGCCACCATCGACCGGCTGGTCGAAGCCTGGGAGAGCCCGGAAGCGGAGGAGGGGATCGCCGCCTTTCTCGAGAAGCGCCCGGCGCGCTGGTCATGAGCGCGCGGCCCATTGACGCCGCCATCCCCGGGGCCGAGGATCGCCGCCGGGGATGGGGTGCAATGGGCGAGAGCGGGATCACACTGGACGAGACCGACCGTCGGCTGCTGCGACTGTTGCAGGCGGAGCCCGACCTGACCCTGCGCGAGGTCGGCGAACGGCTCGGGCTGTCGCATACGCCGTGCTGGCGCAGGCTGACCCGGATGCGCGAGGCCGGGGTGATCGAGGAGCGGCGCCACATCATCGACCCCGTGGCGGCGGGATTCGACATCACGGTGTTCTGCGCGGTACGGATGAACGGCCACTCGCGCGCGCATCTCGAAGAGTTCGAGGCGGCCGTGGTGCGCATCGCCGAGGTGGTGCAGTGCTACACCGTCTCGGGCGATCACGACTACCTGCTGCGGGTGCTGGCCCGGTCGATCCGGCATTACGAGAGCACGGTGAAGAACGCTCTGGTGCAGCTGCCGCACGTGCTCTCGATCTCCACCAGCGTGACGCTTCGCGAGATCAAGAACACCACCGACGTGCCGCTCTAGCCGTCTTTCGCGAGCCTCAGCCCGCTCATCTGCCAGCGCCGGTCGGGGTGGAAGAAGTTACGGTAGCTGTGACGCATCTGCGCCTTCGGCGTGGCGCAGGAGCCGCCGCGCAGCACGTATTGGTTCACCATGAACTTGCCGTTGTATTCGCCGATCGCGCCTTCCGGAGGGCGAAAGCCCGGATAGGGATCGAAGCTGCTGCGGGTCCACTCCCAGACATCGCCATGCATCTGTCGCAGCCCCGCACCGGCTCGCCCCGGCAGCGGCCGGAGCGCCCCTTCATCCATGAAGTTGCCCGCGATCTCCGAACCCTGTGCCGCGACCTCCCACTCGGCCTCGCTCGGCAGCCGCGCACCGGCCCAGCGCGCGAAGGCCTCGGCCTCGTAGAAGCTTACATGCACCACCGGCGCGTTCGGATCGACGGGCTGAGGGCCGCGCGCGGTGAAGCTCCACCATTCGCCATCCTGCTTCCACCAGTAGAGCGGCGCGTCCCAGCCCTCTGCCTGCGCTTTGGCAAAGCCCTCCATCAGCCAATGACGCGCATCGGCGTAGCCGCCATCTTCGATGAAGGCGATCCAGTCGGCATTCGTCACCGGCCGGCTGGCCAGCGCATAGGGGCGCAGCAGCACCTCGTGGCGGGGCCCTTCGCAGTCATAGGCGAAGCCGGGTCCCGCATGGCCAATCTCGCGGATGCCGCCGTCGAAGCCGATCCAGTCGAGAGGCTGATCGTCGGAAAGCGCGCGCGGTTCGGGCGGTCTGATCGCGGGCATCAGCGGGTTGAAGGACAGCGCGTGCAGCAGGTCGGTGAGCAGAAGCTCCTGATGCTGCATTTCGTGATGGCAGCCTAAGGTGGTCAGTTCGGCCACCTCCGGGTCGCCCTCGTCGAGCAGTCGCTCCATCGCCGCTTCGACATGGGCACGGTACGCCATCACCTCGGCCACGCTCGGGCGGGTGATCAGCCCGCGCTGGGAGCGGGCATGACGCGGGCCGGCCTGCACATAGTAGGAATTGAACAGGAAGGCGAAGCGGTCGTCCGGCGAGGCGTAGCCCGGAACCCGTTCGCGCAGGATGAACTGTTCGAAGAACCACGAGGTATGGGCGAGGTGCCACTTGGTGGGCGAGGCATCCTCCATCGACTGCACCACCATGTCCTCGGGCGCGAGATCGGCCACCAACTCGCGCGAGCGGGCCCGGGTGGCGCGGAACAGCGCCTGCGCATCATCGGCCAGATCGGCCGGCTTCGGATTGGCGGTCTGCATGTGAATGGTCCCTCGTCTTGCCAGCGGCAAAACGTGCCCGGTTCGTGGTAGGTTCCTGAGGCTTGGCGCGACAGGGCGCAGCGGGGTCGCGACCGGCCGTCGGGCGGCGGAACCGTGCTGTTCCGTCCCCGGTTGACCGCCGAAGGAGAGCCGCATGATCCGATCCCGCCGCCAGTCGTCGCCCGAGATCGTGGCCTCCAACACGGTCCCGATCCGCGATCTCGGCGTGATCGGCGACCGCCGCACCGCCGCCGTGCTCGACCGGATGGGTCGCATCCTCTGGTACTGTCCCTGCCGTTTCGACGGGCCAAGCCTCTTCGCGGGGCTGCTCGATCCCGAGGGCGGCGAATGGCGCATCGACATGGATGGTGCGGCACCCGGGCCGCGCCGATATCTCGACGGCAGTGGCATGCTGGAGACACATCTCACAGGCCCCGAGGGCGATCTGGTCGTGCTCGACTGGATGACCTCCGGGCCACAGGCGCCGATCGGCGTGCTGGTGCGCGAGTTCGGTTCGGCCCCTGCGCCGGTCAGGGTCACGCTCGATCCGCGCCCCGACTACGCGCGTCGGACCGCGACGCTGTCCGTCGAAGGCGACGCCGCCATGATCGAGGGCATGCGGCTGTACGGCTCGCACCCGCTGCGCATCTCGGATGGCAAGGTGGTGATGGATCTGCCGAAGGGCGAGGCCGGCTCGATGATCCTCTCGGACGCGCCGATTTCAAGGCCCGACCGCGCTACACTCGACAACTGGCGCGGCCATACGCTCGGCCATTGGGAGGGCTTGGACGAGGCGGTGAACTACGAGGGCGTATTCGCCGACGACCTCCAGCGGTCGCTTCGAGCGATCCGGCTGTGTACCCACGAGGAAAGCGGTGCCACCACCGCCGCGGTCACCACCTCCCTGCCCGAGATCGCCGGGGGCGGCCGCAACTGGGACTACCGCTATGTCTGGCTGCGCGACGCGGGCATGATCGTCTCGGCGCTCTTGCGACTGTGCCGCAAGGACAGCGAGGGTGAACAGTATCTGAAGTTCATCTGTCGCTGCAGCGGCACCTCCGAGAACTACCCGATGGCGGTGTTCACCGATCTCGACTGCGAGACCGCGCCGCCCGAGACCGAATTGCCGTTCGAGGGCTGGCGTGGCTCTCGACCGGTGCGGATCGGCAATGGTGCCGCCGATCAGCTTCAGCTCGATGCCTATGCCAACGTGGCTCTGGCCGCGAAGCTGCTCTACCGCGAAGGGTCGTCGCAAGGCCGCGCGCATTGGGACGTGGTCGCGGACATCTGCGATTTCCTGAGCCGGAACTGGCGCGAGCCCGATCACGGCATCTGGGAGGAAACCCCGCCGAAGCCCTATGTCTCGGGCAAGGTGGTCGCCGCCTGCGCGCTGGAATCGGCGGCCGATTACGGCAGCGAAGCCGAGGCCGCGCGCTGGCGAAGGGCGGCCGGCGAAATCCGTGACTGGGTGGCGCGACATGGCCTGACATCAGAAGGTGCCTATGCCGTGTATCCGGGCTCGGACGAGGTCGACGTGACCGCCGCGCTGTTCCCGGTCTGGGACTATTGCGCCGCCGACACGCCCGAGATGCTCGCCACCATCGAGGCGCTGGAGCGTGACTGGAGCCCGGACGGGCGGCTCTATCATCGCCGCCTTGAATGCGCCGACGGCACCGAGGAAGGGGTCTTCGTCGCGGCGGGCTTCTGGGTCGCGCAGTACTGGGTGATGCGCGGCGATCTGGACCGGGCGCATGCGATCATCGAGGCGGGGATCGCGCAGGGCAACGATCTGGGCCTCCTGTCGGAAGAGGCCGATCCGCGATTGGGGGAGATGCTGGGCAACATTCCGCAGGCTTTCGCCCATGCCGGAATGATCGGCGCGGTGATCGATCTCAATCGGGCGCTGAAGGCGCGTGCACAAGAGACGCAGGAGAAATCGAACGGCTGAGGCTTTCGCGGGTTGTCTCGGCGACCGATGACACACCAGACGGGGAGACGACCCATGACCTCGACCAGCGATTACGTCTACGACCACGTCCAGGCCAGCACCCTGAACAAGGACATGGCCTTTCGGCCCGGTACGCCGGGGCCGGGCGACCGGCTGCCGGTCTTCGACCTGCCCGCCGCCACCGGCGGACGGATCCGCAGCCACGCGATCACCGGCAACAAGCCGATGCTGTTGGTGACCGGCTCCTACACCTGTCCGATGACTGCGGCGTCGAACCCGGCGCTGAAGCGTCTGCACCGCCGCTATGGCGGCCAGATCGTCTTCGTGATGCTGCACGTGCGCGAGGCGCATCCGGGCGAGCGTTTCGATCAGCCGCACGACATGGACACCAAGATCCGCAACGCCCGCATCCTGAAGGAGCGTGACAGCCTGCCCTGGGCCCTGGCGGTGGACGACACGCAGGGCACCCTGCACAAGCAACTCGACGAGAAGCCGAACGCCGTCTGGGTTACCGACCGCGAGGGGACCATCGTCTATCGCGGCCTCTGGGCCGGCGACGACGAGGCTCTGGGCGAGGCGCTCGAAGCCGTGTCCAAGGGGCGGATGCCCCGCAAGCGCGAAAGCACGGCACGGCTCAAGCCGATGGCCGCCGGGATCGGCGTGATGCGCGAGGTCACGCAGCGCTCGGGCCGGCGCGCCGAGGCGGATCTGTGGAAGGCCGCGCCGCCGGTCGCGGCGCTGGCGCGCATCGCCGATCTCTACCGCCCGCTGCCGCCGCATTGGCGCACGGCTGCTGCTGCCGCAACGATCGGGCTTGGTGCGACGGCACTGATCGGGGCACTGACATCGGCGCGAAAGTCCGCACGCAAGAGGTGAAATTCCGGGCAATGCAGTGGCTTGGCCGTCGTCTCGCTTGACCGGTGACGACGGCCGCGCCTAACCTCCCCCTACATGACGGGCCTTGAGGAGGGCCCCGTTCCGAAGGGGGAGGAGACCCGGGATGACACGAGTGCTCACGGCCACGGCCGTCCTGTTGGGCTGCGCCATGCCCGCATCCGCCGATATCACCATCGCGCATGTCTACGGCAAGACCGGCCCGCTCGAGGCCTATGCCGCGCAATCGCATGAGGGGCTGATGCTCGGTCTCGAATACGCGACCGAGGGCAACATGGAGGTGAACGGCGAGAAGATCGTCGTGATCGAGAAGGACACCCAGTCCAAGCCCGATATCGGCCGCGCCGTTCTGGCCGAGGCCTATGGCGATGACGGTGCCGACATCGCGGTCGGACCGGTCAGTTCCGGCGTGGCGCTCGCCATGCTGCCGGTGGCCGCCGAATACGAGAAGATCCTGATCGTCGAGCCGGCGGTGGCGGATTCGATCACCGGCTCGGACTGGAACCGCTACGTGTTCCGCACCGGTCGCAACTCCAGCCAGGACGCGATCTCGAACGCCGTGGCGCTGGGCGGCGAGGGCGTCACCATCGCGACGCTGGCGCAGGATTACGCCTTTGGCCGCGATGGCGTGGCGGCGTTCCGCGAGGCGCTGGAGGATACCGGCGCCAGCATCGCGCACGAGGAATACGTGCCGACCGACACCACCGACTTCACCGCCGCCGCCGAGCGGATCTTCGCGGCGATGGAGGGGGTCGAAGGCGAGAAGAAGCTGTTCATCATCTGGGCCGGTGGCGGTAACCCGATGGGCAAGATCAACGCTATGGATCCGTCCCGCCACGGCATCGAGATCGCCACCGGCGGCAACATCCTCGCGGCGCTCACCGCCTACAAGGAACTGCCCGGTCTCGAAGGCGCGACCTATTACTACTACGAGATCCCCGACAACCCGGTGAATGACTGGCTGGTGGAGGAGCACATGGCCCGCTTCGACGCGCCGCCCGACTTCTTCACCGCAGGCGGCATGGCAGCGGGCATCGCCATCGTCGAGGCGATCGAGAAGGCGGGCTCGACCGAGACCGAGGACCTGATCGCCACGATGGAAGGCATGGAGTGGGAGACGCCCAAGGGCATGATGCGTTTCCGCCCCGAGGATCATCAGGCGCTGCAATCCATGTATCACTTCCGCACCGAGGTGCAGGACGGAAAGGATTACGGCGTCCCGGTGCTCGTGCGCGAGCTTGGCATCGAGGACATGGAAATCCCGATCCGCAACTGAGGTATCGGGCCGGGCCTCGGGGCCCGGCTCCCATCCGAAGGCGAGACCATGACCGCGATGCTTCTGGAAACCAAGGATCTGACCGTGCGTTTCGGCGGTCATGTCGCCGTCGACGCGGTGAGCTGCGGCTTTCGGGCGGGCGAACTTACCGCCATCGTCGGGCCGAACGGTGCCGGCAAGACCACCTATTTCAACCTGATCTCCGGTCAGATCGCCGCCAGCGCCGGCCGGGTACGGCTGGCCGGGCGTGACATCACCCGGATGAACGTGTCGGAGCGCTGTCGTCTCGGGCTCGGGCGCGCGTTCCAGCTGACCAACCTGTTTCCCGGCCTCTCGGTGCTGGAGAACCTGCGGCTGGTGGTGCAGGCGCGGCGCGGTCGCGGATTCTCGCTGTTGCGGCTGGCGTGCTCGGATCGCGAGGTGACGCGCGAGGCCGAGGAACTCCTAGCGCGGCTGCGGCTGGAGGCACTGGCGGAGCAGCCGGTTTCGGAGTTGAGCCACGGTAATCAGCGCAAGCTGGAGGTGGCGCTGCTGATCGCGCTCGATCCGCTGGTCTACATGTTCGACGAACCCACGGCCGGCATGTCGCTCGACGAGGCACCGGTGGTGCTCGATTTGATCGCCGGGCTCAAGGCGCGGGCCGACCGCACCATCCTTCTGGTCGAGCACAAGATGGACGTGATCCGCAGCCTCGCGGACCGGATCATCGTGCTGCACAACGGCGCGCTCGCCGCCGACGGCCCCCCTGAGGCGGTGATGGCCTCGGCGGTGGTGCAGGAAGCTTATATGGGGCGGGAGCTGGAGGATGTCTGAGCCGATCCTGACGCTCGAGGGGGTCGAGACCGATATCGGCCGCTACCACATCCTTTCGGGCGTCGATCTCGAGGTGCCGCGCGGACAGGTGACGATGCTTCTGGGGCGAAACGGCGTCGGCAAGACCACGACGCTGCGGAGCGTGATCGGTCATTGGCGCGCGAAATCGGGGCGGATCCTGTTCGACGGACAGGACATCACGAGGATGCCTACCCCCGCCATCGCGCGGATGGGCCTCGGCTTCGTGCCGGAGGACATGGGCATCTTCTCGGACCTGACGGTCGAGGAGAACATGACGCTGGCCGCCGCATCCGGTCCGCTGTCGCCCAAGCGTCGCGACCGGATCTTCGCGGCCTTCCCGCCGCTCGCCACGTTCTGGCGCGCGCCGGCGGGCACGCTGTCGGGCGGTCAGAAGCAGATGCTGTCCATTGCTCGCGCCATGGCCGAGGAGCGTCGGCTCTACCTGATCGACGAACCGACCAAGGGGCTGGCCCCGGCGATCGTCTCGACCATGGCGGCAGCGCTGCGCGAGTTGAAGCGCGAGGGCGCGTCGATCCTGCTGGTCGAACAGAATTTCGCGGTGGCGCGGGCCTTGGGCGACCGTGCCGCGGTGATGGAGGGCGGCCGCATCGTCTGGACCGGCGCAATGGCCGAACTGGCCACGGATGCCAAGCTGCAGTCGAGGCTTCTCGGGCTGAGCGTGGAGGGCGCATGAGCGTGCAGAGCGAGGGCGCCCCGGCGCATCGACCGACATTCGCGGCGCTGTCGCCCCGCGACAAGCTGGCGAAATCGGCGCCGTTCCTGCTGCTGCCGGTGCTGGCGCTGGTCGGGCTGGCGCTGATCGGCACATGGCCGACATGGCTGACGCTGACCGTCTCGGGCTTGGCCATGGGCATGATGATCTTCGTCATGGCCTCCGGGCTGACGCTGGTCTTCGGGCTGATGGACGTGATCAATTTCGGTCACGGCGCCTTCATCTCGGTGGGCGCCTTCGTCGGCATCTCGGTGCTGGCGGGCTTGGGCGACTGGACCGGCGCCGCCTCTCTCGCGCTCAACATGGCCGCGGTACTGGCGGCCGTGATCGCGGCGATGGCGGTGACCGGCGCGCTGGGCTGGGGGTTCGAGCGGGTGCTGGTGCGCCCCGTCTACGGTGCGCATCTGCGACAGATCCTC
Source organism: Limimaricola sp. G21655-S1 (assembly GCF_027213785.1). Taxonomy (GTDB): domain Bacteria; phylum Pseudomonadota; class Alphaproteobacteria; order Rhodobacterales; family Rhodobacteraceae; genus Limimaricola. Next base: position 64,427 of record NZ_JAPWGO010000013.1, read on the forward strand.
GTCACCGTCGGCGGGCTGATCGTGATCGAGCAGATGATCCACGTGGTCTGGGGGCCTGACGAGATCTTTCTGACGCGCCCCGAGATGCTCAAGGGCGTGACGCTCTTCGCGGGAGCGGCGATCGAGACCTACCGGCTGCTTGCCGTCGCCGTGGGGCTGGTGCTGTTCGTCACCATGCGGCTGGTGCTGCGGCGCACCAAGATCGGCCTCATCGTGCGCGCCGGCGTGCAGAATGGCGAGATGGTCGAGGCGCTGGGCTACCGGCTGCGGCTGGTTTTCGTCGGCACCTTCGTCGCGGGCTCGGCGCTGGCGGGCTTGGGCGGGGTGATGTGGAGCCTCTATCAGGAGGTGATCACCGCCGGCATGGGCGAGGAGATGATGATCCTCGTCTTCGTCGTGGTGATCATCGGCGGTCTGGGCTCGATCGAGGGCGCCTTCATCGGCGCGCTGATGGTCGGGCTATTGCAGAATTACGTCGCCTTCCTCGCGCCCAAGCTGGCGCTGGTGTCGAATATCGGCCTGATGACGGCGATCCTGATGTGGCGGCCCGAAGGCATGCTGCCGGTGGTGAGGGCGAAATGATCCGACTGTTCTCGAACGACGGGCCCCGTTCCACCATTCTCGCGCTGATCCTGATCGCGATCGGGCTGGCACTGGCCTTCGCGCCGTTCCTGTTTCCGGGCGTCCGTGCGCTGGAGACGGCGGCGCGGATCTGCATCTTCGTCGTGCTCGCCGCGAGCTACGACCTGCTCTTGGGCTATACCGGCATCGTCAGCTTCGCGCACACGATGTTCTTCGGGCTCGGCGCCTACGGCGTGGCGCTGGCCTCGACCCATATGGGGCGCGGTTTCGCGGCGCTAGGCGTGGGCACGCTGGCAGGGCTTGCCGCGGCGGTGGCGCTGGCTCTCGTGATCGGGCTGTTCTCGCTGCGCGTGCGGGCGATCTTCTTCGCCATGATCACCCTGGCCGTGGCCTCTGCGGTGACCGTGCTGGCGAGCCAGCTCAGCGCGATCACCGGGGGCGAGGACGGGCTGGTCTACCAGATCCCACGCGCACTCGGTCCCGCGATGCGGCTCGATCTGGAGATCGCGGGCGTCACCATCACCGGCAAGATCCTGAACTACTACCTCGTCTTCGCGATTTCGCTGGTGCTGTTCCTGCTGATGCTGAGGATCGTCAACTCTCCCTTCGGGCGGGTGCTGCAGGCGATCCGCGAGAACGATTTTCGGGCCGAGGCGATCGGCTACCGCGTGGTGCGCTACCGGGTCACCGCGACCTGCCTCTCGGCAGGCTTCGCGGCGCTGGCGGGCAGCCTCTGGGCTATCTGGCTGCGCTATGTCGGCCCCGGCACGACGCTGAGCTTCGAGATCATGCTCGACATCCTCTTGATGGTGGTGATCGGCGGCATGGGCACGATCTGGGGTGCGGCGCTCGGGGCGACGCTGATGGTGCTGGCGCAGTCCTACCTGCAGAACCTCATGGCGCTGGCCGCCGGAGCGACCGAGGCGCTGCCGATCCTGTCGCGGCTCCTCGACCCGGATCGCTGGCTCTTGTGGCTCGGGGTGCTGTTCATCCTCTCGGTCTATTTCTTCCCGACCGGCATCGTCGGGCGTCTCAGGGCGCGGGCCGCGCGATAGGCGGAGCATCGCCGGGACGGGCTGGCGTTTCGTCGCGCCCCATGCATCATGCCGGACCGATAGCACGGGGCGTCGTCGCCCTGTCACCGGGGCCTGCAAGGTTCCGGGCATGAACCAAGGGGGGCACTACATGAAGATCGCGATTCTCGGTGGCGACGGTTTCGTCGGCTGGCCGACCTGCCTGCACCTGTCTGAACAGGGCCATGAGATCCATATCGTCGACAATCTCAGCCGTCGCTGGATCGACACCGAGCTTGGCGTGCAGTCGCTGACGCCGATGGATTCGATTCAGGAGCGCTGCCGCATCTGGCACGAGTTGACGGGGCGGCGCCTGCCCTTTCACCTGATCGATCTGGCCAAGGAATACGAGCGGCTGAAATCCTGGCTGGCCGAAGAAAAGCCCGACGCGGTGATCCATTTCGCCGAGCAGCGCGCCGCGCCTTATTCGATGAAGTCCGACCGCCACAAGGCCTACACGGTCAACAACAACACCAACGCGACGCACAACCTGCTGGCGGCGCTGGTCGAGACCGGCATCGACGCGCATCTGGTGCATCTCGGCACCATGGGCGTCTACGGCTATTCGAGCGTCGGCGCGGCGATCCCCGAAGGCTATCTCGATGTCGAGGTCGAAACCCTCGCAGGCGACAAGGCGAAACAGGAGATCCTCTACCCGACCAAGCCCGGCTCGGTCTATCACATGACCAAGAGCCTCGATCAGATCCTGTTCCAGTTCTACGCCCAGAACGACGGCCTCAGGATCACCGACCTGCATCAGGGCATCGTCTGGGGCACCCATACCGACCAGACCCGGCGGCACGAGCAGCTGATCAACCGCTTCGATTACGACGGTGATTACGGCACGGTGCTGAACCGGTTCCTGATCCAGGCCGCGATCGGCCACCCGCTCACCGTCCACGGCACCGGCGGCCAGACGCGCGCCTTCATCCATATCCAGGACTCGGTGCGCTGCATCGAGCTGGCGCTGGGCGACGCGCCGAAATCGGGCGAGCGGGTGCGCATCTTCAACCAGATGACCGAGACGCATCGCGTGCGTGACCTGGCCGAGATGGTGGCCAAGAAGACCGGCGCGCGCGTTGCTTACCTGCCGAACCCGCGCAAGGAGGCCGAGGAGAACGAGCTCGTGGTGCGCAACGACCAGTTCCTGAAGCTCGGCCTCGAGCCGATCACCCTGCAGGAGGGGCTTCTGGACGAGGTGGTCGAGGTGGCGAAGAAATACGCGCATCGGATCGACCGCTCGCGCGTGCCCGCCGTCTCGGCTTGGACCCGCGACCTCGGCGCGCGCGTCGAGCGCGATCCCGAGGGCCGGGCGCTGCGCTCCGCCTCGTGAGCGCGGGGCTGAGACCGGAGGGCCCGGCGCGCAGCCGCCGGGCCTTTGTCACCCTCGTCACCAATGCCGATTTCGCACTGGGGGCGCGGGCGCTGATCCGCTCGCTGAAGCTAAGCGGCACGGATGCCGACATCGTGGTGCTGCACACCGGCGGCGTGACGGAGGCCGACCTTGCGCCCCTGCGGGCGCGCGGTGCGCGGCTGATCGCGACCGAACTACTGCCGACCTCCGAGGCCTTCAACGCGGCGCATGCGCGCGATGCTCTGCACGGGGCCGCCCCCTTCACCAAGGGCGAGAAGCCGGCCTTCCACACCCCTCTCGACAATTTCGCGAAGCTGCGGTTGTGGCAGCTTTCCGAATACGACCGAGTGGTCTTTCTCGACGCCGACACGCTGGTGCTGCGACCGATCGACAAGTTGTTCGACTATCCCGAGTTCTGTGCCGCGCCGAACGTCTATGAAGGTCTGGGCGATTTTCACCGGATGAACTCCGGCGTGTTCACCGCCCGGCCCGACACCGCGACCTATGAGGCGATGCTGTCGCGGCTCGATGCGCCCGGCGCCTTCTGGCGGCGCACCGACCAGACGTTCCTGCAGGACTTCTTTCCCGACTGGCACGGCCTGCCGGTGACCTGCAACACCCTGCAATACGTCTGGTTCAACCTGCCCGATCTGTGGAATTGGGAGCAGATCAGGGTGCTGCATTTCCAGTACGAGAAGCCATGGCAGGACCATGCCAAGGCCGACCGTCTGCGGCCCCTGATCGATCTGTGGCGTGGCTATGCGGGCGATGGGCCGGTCCCGGACCTCGCGGCCCTGCCGAACCCGTCGTGAAGATCGCGCTGACCGGGGCATCGGGGCTGGTCGGGCGCTTCTTGCTGCGCGGTCTCGCGTCGCGAGGCCACGAGGTCGTGGCACTCGGCCGACGACCTGCCGACGGCGTGGAATGGCGTGGCTGGCAGCTGGGGGAAATCGCGCCGCTCGACGGCTGCGATGCCTTGGTCCATGCCGCATTTTCCCACTTGGCGGGCCGGTATCGCGGCGGCGAGGGAGATGATCCCGAGGGATTTCTGAGGCTGAACCGCGACGGGTCGCTGCGGCTCTTCAAGGAGGCGCAGGCGGCCGGTCTGCGCCGCATCGTCTTCCTGTCGAGCCGCGCGGTCTATGGCGAGTACCCGCCCGGTACGGAGCTGACCGAGGATCTCCCACCGCGCCCGGACACGCTCTATGGCGAGATGAAATGGGCGGTCGAGCAGGAGCTTTCGGCCTTGGCTGGGCCCGGTTTCACGACGGCGAGCCTTCGCGCCACCGGCATCTACGGGCCGGGGCCGGATCACAAGTGGCGCGGGTTGTTCGAGGCCTTCCTCGCGAATGAGCCCGTTGCGCCGCGCGTGGCGACCGAGCTGCATGGCGACGACCTGGCGGCGGCGGTAGCGCTGCTGCTGGAGGCGCCCGAGGGGGCGCTGGCCTCGCGCAGCTTCAATGCGTCGGACATCACGCTCGACCGGCACGACCTGCTGGAGAGGGTGGCCCGGATCGTCGGGCGGGACGGGGCGCTGCCCGAGCGGGCCGACGCGTCGCGTGTCAGCGCCATGCGCTGCGACCGGCTGCGGGATCTGGGCTGGCGGCCGCGCGGCATGGAGGGGCTCGACGCCGCGCTGCGCGAGATGCTCTAGCGTACCGGGCCGGTGAGACGGTTGACATGGCCCATCTTGCGACCGGGCCGCGCTTCGGCCTTGCCATAGAGATGGATCGCCGACTGGGTGCCCGCGATCTGCGGAATGCGGTCGACCTCGTCGCCGATCAGGTTCTCCATCACCACGTCGGAATGACGCGCACCATCACCAAGCGGCCAGCCCGCTACGGCGCGGATGTGCTGCTCGAACTGGTCGATCAGGCAGCCATCCTGCGTCCAATGACCCGAGTTGTGCACGCGTGGCGCGATCTCATTGACCACGAGGCCTTGCGGCGTGACGAAAAGCTCGACCCCCATCACGCCGACATAGTCGAGCGCGGTCAGGATTCTGGCGGCCAGCAGCACCGCGTCGGTGCGCTGCGCTGCCGAGAGCCGGGCCGGTACCGTGGTTTCGCGCAGGATACCGTCTTCGTGCCGGTTCTCGCCCGGGTCGAAGCAGGCCACCGCGCCGTCGATCCCGCGCGCGCCGATGACGCTGACCTCGTGGCTGAACTCCACGAAGCCCTCCAGGATCGCGGGCGCACCGTTCATTTCCGCCAGCGCCGTCTCGGCCTCGTCCGCGGCCATGATCCGGGCCTGTCCCTTGCCGTCATAGCCAAAGCGGCGGGTCTTGAGGATCGCGGGCGCGCCGATCTCGGACAGCGCGGCGTCGAGCGTGGTCGCATCGTCCACGGCGGCGAAGGGCGCGGTGGTCAGGCCGAGATCCTGCAGGAACTGTTTTTCGTCGATGCGGTCCTGGCTCACGGCGAGGGCGCGGCGGCCCGGGCGGATCGGCACGAGGGATTCGATCAGGTCGAGCGAGGCGGCCGGGACGTTCTCGAACTCGTAGGTGACGACATCGACGGCCCCGGCGAATGCGCGCAGCGCCGCCTCGTCATCCCAAGTCGCGGTGGTCGAGGCCGCGCAGACCTCGGCCGCGGGACCGCCCGGTGCAGGGTCGTAGACATGGCATTTCAGCCCCAGCCGCGCCGCCGCGAGGGCGAGCATCCGGCCGAGCTGGCCGCCGCCGAGAATGCCGATGGTCGAGCCGGGGGCGAGCGGCTTGGATGTGCCGGGAGTGAGCGTCTCAGTCATCGATGGGCTCCTCCGGGATCGAGGCCGAAAGCGCGGCGCGCCAGTCGTCGAGCCGTTGCGCCAGTGCCGCGTCCTGCAAAGCGAGGATGCCCGCCGCCATCAGCCCGGCATTGGCGGCACCGGCCGCGCCGATCGCCATGGTCGCGACCGGAAAGCCGCGCGGCATCTGCAGGATCGAATAGAGCGAGTCGACGCCCGACAGCGCGCGGGTCTGCACCGGCACGCCGATCACGGGCACGCGGGTCTTGGAGGCCATCATGCCCGGCAGATGCGCGGCGCCCCCAGCCCCGGCGATGATCACCTGAAGGCCCCGGTCCACCGCCGTCTTGCCATAATCCCACAGCCGATCCGGGGTGCGGTGCGCCGACACGATCCGCGTTTCATGCTCCACGCCCAACTCGTCGAGCATGGCCGCCGCCTCGCGCATCGTCGCCCAGTCCGACTGGCTGCCCATGATGATGCCGACCTTCACGCCCATGCCCGTGTCCCCTCGTTGCCGATGCAGGCGGACTACACCGTGGCGGGACGCAACGGCAAGCGGATCAGGCGATGATATCGGGCAATATCCGGTCCTCGATCCGGGCGATCTTGTCCTTGAGCTGCAGCTTCTGCTTCTTGAGCCTGCGCAGCCGCAGCATGTCGGCCCCGCCACGCTCTTCGAGCGCGTGGATCGCCTCGTCGAGATCGCGGTGCTCGCGCTTGAGCACCTCGAGCTCCACCCGGAGCACCTCGATCTCTTCCATCTTCGCCGACTTGTTCATGCTCGTCTGCCCTACGTCTTTGCCACATCATAGTTGCTGCGCCACGGCCCGCCTAGCCCCGCACCTTGCAAGGCGGATTTTCGCCTCCCATATTGAAACCAAGCGGCTGCCGATGCCGGGGCCGCTGATGGACGGTCGCTTGTGCAAAAGGACGTGTCGCATGACGAAGCTGACATTGGGGACACACCCCTTCCTTCTGGGGTTCGAACAGCTCGAAAGGCTAGTCGAACGTACCGCGAAGGCGTCGGGAGATGGATACCCGCCCTATAACATAGAGCAGACCTCGGAGCGGTCCTATCGGATCACGCTGGCCGTGGCCGGCTTTGCCGAGGCGGATCTGTCAATCACCGTGGAAGACAACCAGCTCGTGGTGCGCGGACGACAATCCGACAGCGCCGAGGAGCGCGTGTTCCTGCATCGCGGCATCGCCGCCCGCCAGTTCCAGCGCAGCTTCGTGCTCGCGGATGGCGTCGAGGTGGGCGAGGCGGTGATGGAGAACGGCCTTCTGCATATCGACCTTTCCCGTCAGCCCGCCGACAGCGTCGTGCAGACGATCCGCATCAAGAGGAGTGGAAAATGAACACCCAGTTCCGCCATCACAAGCTCTCCGCCGATGACGAAAGCCGGCTCGTCTACGTCAAGCCGGTCAGCGTCGCCGATCTTCCCGAGGAGGTGCAGGAGCAGGCCGAGGGGCTCGAGGTGCTTTTCGCGGTACATGACAGCGACGGCCAGCAGCTTGCCCTCGTGGCCGACCGCAAGCTCGCCTTCACCCTGGCGCGTCAGCACGACATGCAGCCGATGACGTTGCACTGAGCCGCGCCTTCTACCGGCTTTGAAAGGGCTGGAGTCTGGGGACTAGGCTCTTACCCCTTCGATCTCCCGGCCCGTTGCCCGTGACGGCGACGGGCCTTTCCGTGCCGTCAGGCCGGGTCCACGACAGGCGCCGCAGGACGTGGCGCATCGCGTCGGGATGGCACCGGTATCGTGATCCAGAACAGGCAGCCCACGATCAGCGCCACGCCGGTCCAGCCGGAGGGCGGAAGCCTCTCTCCGACAAGCAGAACGGCAAGCAGCGCCGCGACCACCGGTTCGAGCAGGGTGATCGTCGTGGCGAGGCTTGAGGAGATGCGCGCCAGCCCCTGGCCGAAAGCGATGTAGCCCAGGAACATCGGCACCACGGCCATGTAGACGCCAACCCCGAAATTCCGCGCGCTTTCGAGAAAGGGCGCGCCGGTCGCTATGAGAATCGGCAGCAGGAGCAGCCCGCCCAGCCCGAAGGTCGCGCCCATCGCCGCCGGGGCGGAAACGCCGCGCTGCATCACGCGGCGCGCGGTCCAGGAATAAAGGGCATAGGTGCCCCCCGCGACGAGGCCGAGGCCGACGCCCATCGGAATGTTCGGGGCAATCGCAGCATGATCAGTTTCGGCGAGGCTCAGAAGCACCATCCCCGCGAGGCCGATCAGCGCACCGATCCCCCAGCGGAATGTCAGTCGGCTTCCCTCCAGCCGGTTCTCGATAAGCGCAGAGATGAGCGGCGCCGATCCGATCGAGATCACCGTACCGATGGTGACGCCCGCGAGCCGCATCGAGGAATAGAAGGCGAGGGGGTAGAGCGCGACAGAGACCGCCCCGGCGATCAGGAGCCACCGGTGCCGCAAAAGCGCGCCTCGGCCCCTGTGGATGCCGCGCCAGGCGACCATCGCCTGCATCAGCCCGCCCAACCCCATCGCCGCGGCGCCGATCGCCACCGCGGACACGCCCGGCGCAAAGCTGGCGGCTGTGCCGGTGGTGCCCCAGGCGATCGCAGCGAGCATGCAGCAGATCACCCCGACGCCATGTCCGGGGCCCCGTGCCCCCCCGCTCATAGCGAGTCCAGCATCTGCCGGGCCATGGCACGGGCCTGCCCGACCCGTTCGGCGGAGCCTTCGAGACCGGCCCGGACCATGGCGCCTTCGAGCAGGAAAGCCAGATGCACAGCGAGCCTCTGCGCGCGATCAAGGTCGTCGGGCAGAATCTCGGCGAGTTGCGCGACGAGAATTGCCTCCACCTCTTCCTTGTGCCGACGAACGGCTTTACGACCGGCGTCCTTGGAGCTGAATTCGGCTGCGGCATTCAGCAGGCCGCAGCCCCGAAAGCCACGCTCATAGGCGCATTCGGCGTGGTCGCCGTAAGCGTCGAAGACCGCGAGAATTTTTTCGACCGGGGTAGGGGCCTGCCTTGCTCGTCGCGCGTAGAGGTCGAGCCATTCCCGGTGCCGATGGTCGATATAGGCCGCGACCAGTTCGGCCTTCGAGGCGAAGTTGTTGTAGAGGCTCTGCTTCGCCACGCCGGCCCGTTGGGTGATCGCGTCGATCCCCGTCGCAGCGATGCCCTCATCATAGAACAGGATCGCAGCGGCCCGTAGAAGCCGGTCGCGCGCGGTTCCGGAACGAACACCTGTCTCGGTCATGTCGGTTCTCGCGGTAGGTAGACCGGTCTACCTATTCAGGTGGCGGTCATCTCGTCAACTCATTTGGCCGAAGCATGGGAGGGCACAACAAAACAGCCGGCCCGAGGGCCGGCTGTTCGTGATGTCCTTTGCCTGAAGGCCGCGTCGCGGCCTTCGAGCCGGGCGTCAGCCTGCAATCAGGCCCATCTGTTCCAGCTTCAGGATCACCTGATGCGCGCAGTTGTCGACATCGGTGCCCTCGGTCTCTACGCGCAGTTCCGGGTTCTCGGGCACGTCATAGGGATCGGAGATGCCGGTGAACTCCTTGATCTTGCCTTCGCGCGCGAGCTTGTAGAGGCCCTTGCGATCGCGCTTCTCGCACTCCTCGATCGAGGTGGCGACATGCACCTCGATGAAGGCGCCGAAGTTCTCGACATCCTCGCGCACGGCGCGCCGGGTCGCGGCATAGGGCGCGATCGGCGCGCAGATCGCGATGCCACCGTTCTTGGTGATCTCGGAGGCGACATAGCCGATGCGACGGATGTTGAGGTCGCGGTGCTCCTTGGAGAAGCCGAGCTCGGAGGAGAGGTTCTTGCGCACGATGTCGCCGTCGAGCAGCGTCACCGGACGACCGCCCATCTCCATCAGCTTGACCATCAGCGCGTTGGCGATGGTCGATTTGCCGGAGCCGGAGAAACCGGTGAAGAACACGGTGAAGCCCTGCTTGGCGCGCGGCGGCTTGGTGCGGCGCAGCTCCTTGACCACCTCGGGGAAGGAGAACCACTCAGGGATCTCGAGCCCTTCGGCAAGGCGGCGGCGCAGCTCGGTGCCCGAGATGTTGAGCACGGTCGCGCCCTCGGGGACCTCGTCGATCGGGTAGTACTGCGCCTTCTCCTGCACGTAGACCATGTGCTTGAAGTCGACCATCTCGATGCCGACCTCCTCCTGGTGCTGGCGCACCAGCTCCTGCGCGTCGTAGGGGCCGTAGAAATCCTCGCCCTCGGAGTTCTTGCCCGGGCCGGCATGGTCACGACCGACGATGAAGTGGGTCAGGCCGTGGTTCTTGCGGATGATCGCGTGCCACAGCGCTTCGCGCGGGCCGGCCATGCGCATGGCGAGGTTCAGCAGCGACAGGTGGGTGGTCGAGGAGGGGTACTTGTCGAGCACCGCCTCGTAGCAGCGTACGCGGGTGAAGTGATCGACGTCGCCCGGCTTGGTCATCCCGACGACGGGGTGGATCAGCAGGTTGGCCTGCGCTTCCTTGGCGGCGCGGAAGGTCAGTTCCTGATGCGCGCGGTGCAGCGGGTTGCGCGTCTGGAACGCGACGATCTTGCGCCAGCCCATCTTGCGGAAATAGGCGCGCAGTTCGTTGGGCGTGTCGCGACGGGCACGGAAGTCGTAATGCACCGGCTGCTGGATGCCGGTGATCGGGCCACCGAGATAGACGGCACCGGCGTGGTTGTGCAGGTAGTTCACCGCCGGGTGGGCGAGGTCATCGGCGCCGAAGACCTTCTCGGCCTCGCGCGACTTGTTGGGCACCCACTTGTCGGTGACCGTCATGGTGGCGAGGATCACGCCCTCCTGGTCGCGCAGGGCGATGTCCTGACCCAGCTCGACGGTGTCGGCGAATTTCTCGGACACGTCGAGCGTCACCGGCATCGGCCAGAGCGCGCCGTCCTTGGTGCGCATGGTCTCGACGACGCTGTCGTAATCCTCCTCGGTGAGGAAGCCCTTCAAGGGGTTGAAGCCGCCGTTCATCAGCAGCTCGAGATCGCAGATCTGGCGCGGGGTCAGGTCGTGGGAGGCGAGGTTTCCGGCCTCGACCTTCAGCTTCTGGGCGGACTCGTATGAAACATACAGCTCGGGGATCGGGGCGAGGTTCGAGGCCATCAAAACAATATCTCCAGGGGGCCGGGGGGTCTGTGCCGCTCCTAGACCGCGCATCGGCCCCAATTCAAGGGCGCGATGACGCAAAACGGACCGTTTTCCGCCGATCGCAGGGCTTGGGGAACACGCGGGCGGGCCCGGGGCAGGAGAGGGGAAAATTCGGCCTAGAAAAGGAGCGAAGGGCCGAGCCAGAGCGATGACGGCCCGCCGCGACAAAGCCCGTGAGTCGAAAACATCACCAAATGGCCGTGTTCGGGCGATTTGCGTGAGGGGTAGAGAAAACCCGATGCGCCCAACCCCCGCAGCCGGTCCGAGGCCCGCCAGCTGCGGGCCGGGCGCCCCGCTGCCCGATCATCGGCCCAGCGCGCCACGAGATCCTCAAAATCGACGCCGAGTGCCGTCCGAACGTCCTCGTCGCGCAGATCGGCCAAATCGGTCGTGGCGAGATCGAGGGGCCAGAGCCGCCGTGGGGCATCGCCGGGTGCGGCATAGGTGGCAAGGGCCACGGAGGCACCCTCAGGGCTCAGAGAGACATAGAGCGCCGGCTGGCCACCGCGGTGAAACCGCCCCTCCGGCGATGCGACGAGGGCGAGGGGGTCGGCCGCGTCGTCGCAAATGCGCCAGACCCGGCCCGAGAAGGGGCGGAGACGACCCGCCCCCGATTTCACTTCACGCCTTCCGTCTCGGGGGCACCGTAGCCCATGGGAAGTGTTTCGTCCTTCTCGTGGCCCGCCACCTCGGCGGTGCCGCCATGCTCGGCGAGAAACCGTTCCGCATCGAGCGCGGCCATGCAGCCCATGCCGGCGCTGGTCACCGCTTGGCGGTAGACGTGATCGGTCAGATCGCCAGCGGCGAAGACGCCCGGGATCGAGGTGCGGGTCGTGCCCGGCTCGACCTTCACGTAGCCGCCGTGATGGGTCTCGAGCTGATCCTTGACCAGCTCCGAGGCCGGGGCATGGCCGATCGCGATGAACACGCCCTTGGCCGGGATCTCGGTGATCTCGCCGGTCTTGACGTGTTTCGCGCGCACGCCGGTCACGCCCTTGGGGCTGTCGTCGCCCACGACTTCCTCGATTTCGTGGAACCAGAGGGTTTCGACCTTGGGATGCTCGAACAGGCGCTTTTGCAGAACCATCTCGGCGCGCAGCTCGTCGCGGCGATGGATCAGGGTCACCTTGGAGGCGAAGTTCGTGAGGAACAGCGCCTCTTCGACGGCGGTGTTGCCGCCACCGACCACCACGATCTCCTGACCGCGATAGAAGAAGCCGTCGCAGGTCGCGCAGGCCGAGACGCCGAAGCCCTTGTAGGCCTCTTCGGAAGGCAGGCCGAGCCACTTCGCCCGCGCCCCGGTGGCGAGGATCACCGCCTCGGCGACATATTCGGTGCCGCTGTCGCCCTTGGCGACGAAGGGCCGCTTCGACAGGTCGAGATCCGTGATGATGTCGGTGATCACCTCGGCCCCCATCTCGCGCGCATGGCCTTCCATGCGCACCATCAGGTCGGGGCCCTGCACGGAATTGTCGCCGGGCCAGTTCTCGACATCGGTGGTGGTGGTCAGCTGGCCGCCCGGCTCAAGGCCCTGCACGAGGATCGGCTGGAGCATGGCACGGCTGGCATAGACGGCCGCGGTATAGCCCGCCGGTCCCGAACCGATGATGAGAACCCTGGTGTCGCGGCGCGTGGTCATGGGACGTCCCCTTGCAAGCCTGAAGTCGGCTGCATATAGCCACTGTCCCTGCCGGTGCAAACCCCGCCCTAGGAGGGCGCGGCCTCGCTGCGGCAGCCACGTCACGCAACAGGTCACGATGTTGCGCGGGCCTGCAATATTCTTGCGCTAGCAACCGCTCTGCCCTAGGTCAGACGCAACATTCACGGAGATGAAGATGCCCGGGGCGAAACTCGACGAGATCGACAGGATGATCCTGGCCGAGCTGCAGGCCGATGGCCGGATGACCAATGTGGAGCTGGCGCGCCGCGTCGGCATCTCGGCACCGCCCTGCCTGCGCCGGGTGCGGACGCTCGAAGAGCAGGGCTACATCCGGGGCTATCACGCCGATGTCGACCCGCGCGAGCTGGGCTTCGACGTATCGGTCTTCGCCATGGTGCGGCTGGTGAGCCAATCCGAGGCCGAGCTGTCGGCCTTCGAGGCGCGCTGCAACGACTGGCCGCTCGTGCGCGAGTGCCACATGCTCAATGGTGAGGTGGATTTCGTGCTGAAATGCGTGGCCCCCGATCTGCGCAGCTTCCAGTCCTTCCTGACCGGCGAGCTGACGGCCGCGCCCAACGTCGCCTCGGTCAAGACCTCGCTGGTGATCCGCAACGCCAAGGCCGAGCCGGGCGTCCCCTTCGACGTGCTGGAGAGCCGGCTCGCCCGCAAGGCCTGACCTCCGGAAACGGCCCGACCTCTGGGATTGAGTTCAAGCCACGAGGTCGAGTTCGGCCAGCCGAAGCCGCGGCAGGGCGGGCGGGCCGAAATCCTCGATCCGATCCAGATGCGGAAAGCAGGAGAGGAACAGGCCGCGCTGCTCAGGTTCGAGATGCGCGAGGCGCGCCGGACCGGGGTGATAGCTCTCGATCTCGACGCCGTTGGCGAGAATCCTCTCGTGGCGCTCAAAGCCCAGATGGAACACCCGCACGGCCGAAGGCGGGGTCAGTTCGACCACGCCCATGCCGTCGATCAGGTCGCGGGCCGGGATCGCGGCGGCGCGTCGGCCGGTCAGGCGTTCGATCGCCGCGCCCTGGCGCACCAGATGCGCCATCGGACCCAGTACGAGATCATGCATCGGCCGGGCGATGCCCAGCGCATCGGCCGAGATCCGGGTCAAGCGGCCCATCTCCGGCGGTTGTCCGGGAACATTGGCGACCAGCGTCGTGGCGCCGCGCCACAGCAGCGTGCGAAAGCCGCGATCGACGGTCTTGACCCGATCGCCCGGCAGAAGATCCTCCACCGCGACGAGGCCGCGCTCGGTCGGGACCTGCGCGCCATGGGCAAAGGCGGCCACCGCCTCCTCGAAAATCGGCGTGGCGGGTACCACGCGGCTCGTCTCGGCGATGTCGCCGGGATGGTGCGGGCAAAGGGTGAGGATTTCGATCCGGCGCATCAGCGGCGCATGCGTCACAGGCGCGCGCGGGGCAGCGCGATCGATGGTTCCGGCACGGGTCGGAGCAGAGGGAGAGAGCAGGGGCAATGCCATGCGAACGCCTTTCGGTCATCGCATCGGTTGTCGGCCCCCACCGACAACACCCGAAGCTGTTTGGGTCACCGCGACACTGGGCGGCCGCGGCTGGATTGTCAAAGCAAGCCTGTGAAACGAATTGTTTCGGGGGCTGGCGGGTGCGAGGTGCCGACGCTCCTTCAGAGACGGATCGCGGCGATCAACCGGCCGTAATCGGCTTCGCGGGCATGGGTGGCGCGGCGATAGCTGAAAAAGCGGGTCGGGTCGGAATAGGTGCAGTGCCGGGTCCATTCGGCCGAAGCGATTCCGGCAGCGCGCAGCCGTCGCAACCCGAAGCCCGGCAGATCGAAGAGCAGCCGGTCGCCTTCACCTTGGGCGAAATGTCGCTCTGCCTGCGGATCTTCGGCGAGAAACGCGTCGAGCAGTTCGGGGCCGACCTCGTAGCAGCGCTGGCTGATCGAGGGGCCGATCACCGCGCGGATGCCTTCGCGCCGTGCGCCGAGCGCGACCATCGCCTCCACGGTGGCCTCCAGCACGCCGGCCAGCGCGCCCTTCCAGCCGGCATGGGCGGCACCGATCACCCCGGTCTCGGGGTCGGCGAACAGTACCGGCTGGCAATCGGCGGTGAGGATGGTCAGGGCCAGCCCGGGCGTCGCCGTGACCAGCGCATCGGCGCGGGCAGGGGCTGCGGGCGGCGTGTCGATGGTCACCACATCGGCCGAATGCACCTGGTGCACGCCGATCAGCGCCTCGCGCGGGACCCCCATCGCCTGGGCGACCCTGCCGCGGTTGATGAGCACCGCCTCATGCTGGTCGGAACTGCCGGGGCCGCAATTGAGCCCGGCGAAGACTCCCGACGAGGCCCCGCCGGCGCGTCCGAAGAAGCCATGGCGCAACGGTGCCAGACTGTCGGAGGTGATGATGTCGAGCGGCGTTGCGGCGTTCACGTCTCAATTCCGGGTGGCGGCGGGGCATTGCACGGATGAAGTGCGGCTACCTTGAACAGGTCGCCCATTTCTTCGGGGTGGGTCAAGCGGCGATGCGCGGCGACATGGGCGTCGAGAGCCGTCCCTTCGAGCTTTGCCGCCAGCGCTTGCGCCCGTGCCGTGATGCCAAGCCGTTCGAGAAACACGCCTTGCGGTACCGGCCCGGCGCAGGCGGCGGGGGCGGCGGCACGGCCCAGCGCCTCGAAATCCACATGCGCGGTGAGGTCGGCTTCGCCGGGCGCTGCCAGCGGATCGACCTTCTCGTGACCGCGCACCGCCTGGAAGCTGTCGCCGGTGCGGCCCCGGCCGCCGTAATCGACGATCAGCGCCGCGCCGCCACGGCGCGCGATGCGACCACCGATTTCGCCGGTCAGCGCGGGCAAGGCGGGCGACTGCTCCACCATGTCGCCGTCACGCGTATCCGCAAGGCGGTGTTCCAGCTCTGCCAGCGGCGCGGGCGCGGTCAGGCCGAAGACGAGCTCGTCGCCGTCACGCCCCACGACGCGTTCGCGCCAGCCCGCGCCGTCGCGGACGAACTGCCGGATCGGCAGCGCGTCGAAGAACTCGTTGGCGACGAGATAGAGCGGCAGGTCGTCGGGGATCTGGTCGATCCGGTCATGCCACGTGGCCTGTGGCAGGGCACGCGCCTGCACGGTCCGCAGCGCCGGGGAGGCCTCCACGAGGTGCAGTCGCGCGGCGGCGTGGAAGCCCGGCACGCGGGCAGTCGCACGCAGCATGTCGGCCATCAGCGTGCCGCGCCCCGGCCCCGGTTCGGCCAGCACGAAGGCCTCCGGCGCACCTTGGTCCAGCCAGGCCTGCGCAAGGCACAATCCGAGGAGTTCGCCGAACATCTGGCTGATCTCGGGTGCAGTGGTGAAGTCGCCTCCCGCACCCAGCGGATCGCGCGTCGTGTAGTAGCCATGGGCAGGGTGCAGCAGGCATTCGGTCATGTATTCGGCGATGCTGATCGGCCCGGTGGCGGTGATGCGCCGCAGCAGGATCTCGCGCAGCGCCGTCACGCCGGGACCATTCGGCGGCGCGCGGCGGCGATCACGGCGATCCCGGCGATGATCATCGGCAGCGACAGGATCTGTCCCATGGTCAGGCCCCAGCCATCCACGTGCAGCGCGAGACCCAGCGGGTTGCCGGGGCTTACGAATTGCGGATCGGGTTGGCGTACGAACTCCACCAGAAAGCGGCCGATGCCGTAGATCAGGAAGAAGGTCCCCGAGAGCAGCCAGGGCCGCTTCAGCGCGCCCCAGCGGAACGCCATGAGGGTGAACAGCACCAGCAGGAACAGCCCCTCGATCCCCGCCTCGTAGAGCTGCGAGGGGTGGCGGGCGCAGAGCCCTTCGACACCGGGGCAGTCCTGCGCGGCGGCACCGGGGAAGATCACGCCCCATGGCAGATCGGTCGGGCGGCCCCAGAGCTCGGCATTGATGAAGTTGGCGAGGCGGCCCAGCAGGATCGCGGGCGGAGTGGCCAGCGCGATGGTGTCGGCGACGCCGCCCAGCGGCAGGCGGTGGCGCCGCGCGAAGATCAGGATCGCGAGGATCACGCCGATAAAGCCGCCATGGAACGACATGCCGCCCTGCCACAGGAAGGGGATCTCCCACGGATGGGACAGGTAATAGCCCGGCTGGTAGATCAGCGCGTAGCCCAGTCGGCCGCCGCCGATGATGCCGAGGATGATCCAGCTCAACAGGTTCTCGAGCTCGGGCGGCGTCATGGCCGGGCGGTCGCCGGGCCACAGGCCGGGGCGCTTGAGCGCCGCGACCGAGAGCCGCCAGCCCGCGATGATGCCGACGATATAGGCCAGCGCGTACCAGCGCAGCGCGAAGTCGAACCCGCCGAGCGAGATCGAGAAGATCTCGGGCGAGATCTCGGGGAAGGGGATGCCATTCATGGCGCGATACCTGCGGCGGCGTGCCGGGACTTGTCAATCCGCCCTCCCGCGCGGGAGGGCGGGGTCTCGCCATGTCGTGACCGGCTCGGCTGGCGTCGTCGTGGAGGCCGCCGCCTTGTCGCCGCCCTCTGCGCCGCCCATATAGGGACCAGCCCGAAACAGCGGAGACCCGCCATGCAATCGAGAAACAAGATCTTCGACGATCTGTCGCAGCTGATGACCAACGCGATGGGCGTGGCGCAGGGTGCGAAGGACGAGGCCAACAACGCCATGAAGTCGATGCTCGACCGCTGGCTGGCCGACCGCGACCTCGTGACCCGCGAGGAGTTCGACGCGGTGCGCGCGATGGCGCAGAAGGCGCGCGAGGAAAACGAGGCGCTCAAGGCCCGGATCGCGGCGCTGGAGACCAAGACCTCGAACTGACCGCTCAGCCGGTCTTCGAGATGTGAAAGGGGCGGCCCGCCGGGGCCGCCCCTTCGCCTGTCAGGCCTCGAAGCTTTCGAGATAGGCCGCGAGGATGTCGCGGGCCGCTTCGAGATCGGTGCGGTCGACCATCTCGGTCACGGTGTGGATGTAGCGGGTGCCGACCACGATGCCCACGGCGCGGGCGCCCGCCGCCGCCTGCTGCGCCGCCGCGCCGTCCTGACCGCCTGCGGCCAGCATGGTGCGCTGGAACGGGATGCCCTTGTCCTGCGCCAGCTTCTCGATCTCGGCGACGAGGCCGCGATCGGCGATGAAGCTGCTGTCGCGCACATGCAGGCCGAAGCCCTTGCCCTGCACCGTGGTGCGGTCCTTGTCCGGCACGCCGGGGGTGTCGCAGGCCAGCGTCGTGTCGACGCCGATGCCGATATCGGGGCGCACCTTGTAGGCGGCGGTGCGGGCGCCGCGCAGGCCGACTTCCTCCTGCGTGGTGAAGACCACGTGGATCTCGGCGCCGCGGCCCTTATCGGCCAGCTGGCGGATCGCCTCGATGCCGAGCCAGCAGGCGACGCGGTTGTCGAGCGCCTTGGAGACGAACTTCTCACCCATTTCGAGGAACGGCTCGTCCATCACCACCATGTCGCCGATCTTCACCTTGTCGGCGGCGGCCTTGCCGAGGCCGGTGTCGATGTAGAACTCGCCCAGTTCGGGCACCTTCTTGCGGTCCTCGGCCGAGGAGATGTGCAGCGGCTTGCCGCCCGGGTTCATCACCCCCTTGATGTCGCCCTGATCGGTGCAGACCAGCACCCGGCGCGAGAACAGGTTGCGCGGGTCGAAGCCGCCGACCGGCTGCAGCCACACGAAGCCCTTTTCGTCGACGTGGCTGACGAGAAACCCGATCTCGTCCATGTGACACAGCAGCATGATCTTCGGCGCACCTTCGGTGGCCGCGTCACGGCGGCAGATCAGGCTGCCCATCGGATCGGTCTCGACATGGTCGAACAGGCCTTCGATCTCGGTGGTGATCAGGTCGCGGACACGGTGTTCGTGGCCCGGCACGCCGGGCATCTCGCACAGGCGCTTCAAGAGGTCGGTGTTCATCGCAGTCTCCCGTTTTGCGGCGGAGGCTGACGCAGCACGCGACCGGGTGCAACGCCCGTCGTGACGGCAGCGTGCCCCTGCGGAACCGCCAGGAGCCGATTCGGTTATCCACAAGAAATGTCGGGAGTGATTCTCGAATCGGTCGAATCGGGGGGATTATCCCCAAGAAACGACTTTACAGCGACTCGGTCGAGACTCACCATATACACTCGAAGCCAAGCGGGTGGAAGAACCCCTGCCGCCGCATCCGAGACGGGCCTCCGCGTACCCGTCGCCGCAAAGAAAAGAGGCCGTCATGGCGCTGTCAGAGTCCTATCTCGACGACGAGATCCACCCGATCGACCTGGTCGAGCAGGTTGCCGACCTGCACGAATGGGCGGTCGAACGGGTGGCCGAGGATCAGATCGCGATGACGCTCAAGGGGCAGTGGCGTGATTACGCGGTGACGCTGGCCTGGCAGCCCGCCGACGAAACGCTGCGGCTGGCCTGCATGTTCGAGATGGAGCCGCCAGAGCCACGGCTGCCGCAGATCCACGACCTCATCAACCGCATCAACGACCGTTGCTGGGCCGGCGGCTTCACCTGGTGGGGCGCGCAGGGAATGATGGCCTATCGCTATGGGCTGGTATTGTCCGGCGGCCAGATCGCGGGTCCCGAGCAGGTCGATACGATGATCCACACGGCCTTCAACGCCTGCGAACGCTACTACCCGGCCTTCCAGCTCGTGTCCTGGGCGCATCGTGACCCGGCCGCTGCAATGCAGATCGCCATCGCCGAGGCCTACGGCCGGGCCTGATCGGAAGCCCCGTTCAGAACCATTGCCCGGGTTCGATCAGCCCCAGATCGAGAAGCTGTTGTGACCGCCAGGCGAAAGGCGTGGCGCCGGGCCAGTCGAAACCGTCGATCGCCTCGCGCGTGGCGGGGTTGCGGCGCAGCGCCTTCGCGGTGCGAAACGAGGCGGTCGCCGCCGTGGGCGAGCGGTGCCACGGGCATTGCAGCGTGTTGTATTCCGCTTGGTTGAACCGGTGATCTGCACCGAGCCTGAGGCCCGGGGCCGTGCGGAACAGCGCGATCCGCAGGATCTGCCGCCGGTCGGCGGGCACGTGTTGCTCGAGGCGCCAGCGCAGCCCGCCGTGGATTTCGGGCTGCCGCTCCATCAACCGGCCCTGCGCGTCATAGCGATCGCGCGCGTAATAGCCGATCCGGTCGAGATGCGCGGCCGCGCATGTGACGCCGGTCGGGTGGGCCTCGAGATCGGCGGCGAAGAGATCGAGCGTGACGCAGGGCACGCTGTCGCGCCGCTCCTCGGCCACGAAGGCGCAAAGATCGGCCACCCCGCGATGCTCGGAGAACGGGAAGAACAGGTATTCGGCATTGTAGCAGTAGAACAGCCACTGGCCCGGCGCCGCGGCAGCGATCACGGCGTTGACGAGATCGGCGCAGGCGCCGTCGCGGCGCGTCTCTCCGCGCACCCAGTCGAGGCGGGGATCCGAAAGATCGGGCCGCGGCAGATCATCGGGGGCGATGGCCACGACCTGCGAGAAACCCAAGTCGAGGTGGTGGCGCAGCGTGCTTTCGACCTCGATGCCATCCTCGATCAGAACCAGCGCGACTGGCCCCGAGGAGCCATGCCGCGCCTTGCGCAGCGCCGCCGCGAACCGCTCGATGCCGTCATGCTCCATTGCCGTCTCCCGCCGTTCGCCCACAGGGATGGCGGGGGCGGGGCGACATTGCAAGATGCCGGGCTTTGGCTTAGACCCGGCCCCTGATCTCGCAAAGGATGGCCGCGATGGACCAGGCGCCCAAGAAGCTCTTCATCAAGACCTATGGCTGTCAGATGAACGTCTATGACAGCGAGCGCATGGCCGAGGCGCTGGGCGGGTCGGGCTACGTCACCACCGAGACGGCGGACGAGGCCGACATGGTGCTCCTCAACACCTGTCACATCCGCGAGAAGGCTGCCGAAAAGGTCTATTCCGATCTGGGGCGGCTGCGTCCGCTCAAGGAGGCCAAACCCGGCCTGAAGATCGGCGTCGCCGGCTGCGTCGCGCAGGCCGAGGGCGAGGAGATCCTGAACCGGATGCCGCTCGTCGATCTCGTGGTGGGTCCACAGAGCTATCACCGTCTGCCCGAGATGGAAGCCCGGGTCGGGCAGGGCGGTCGTGCCGTCGACACGGATTTTCCCGAAGACGACAAGTTCGCGGCGCTGAAATCCCGGCCCAAAGCCAAGCGCGGTCCGACCGCCTTTCTCACCGTGCAGGAGGGCTGCGACAAATTCTGTGCGTTTTGCGTGGTGCCCTACACCCGCGGCGCCGAAGTCAGCCGCCCGGCCGATCGCATCGTCGCCGAGGCGCGCGGGCTGGTCGAGGCCGGGGTTCGCGAGATCACGCTGCTCGGCCAGAACGTCAATGCCTGGCATGGCGATCTGAACGGGGCCGAGGGCGGTCTCGCGGCGCTGGTGGGCCAGCTCGCGGCGATCGACGGGTTGGAGCGGATTCGCTACACCACCTCGCATCCCAACGACATGGACGAGGCGCTGATCGCGGCGCATGGCAACGAGGCCAAGCTGATGCCCTATCTGCACCTGCCGGTGCAGTCGGGCTCGGACCGGATCCTCAAGGCGATGAATCGCAAGCACACGGCCGAGCAGTATCTGCGGCTGATCGAACGGATTCGCGCGGCGCGGCCCGACATCCTGCTGACCTCGGATTTCATCGTCGGCTTTCCCGGTGAGACCGATGCCGATTTCGAGGCGACGATGCAGCTCGTGCGCGAGGTCCGCTATGGCTCGGCCTTTTCGTTCAAGTATTCGCCGCGTCCCGGCACCCCGGCCGCCGAACGCAAGGTCCAGGTCGAGCCGGCGGTGATGGATGAGCGGCTGCAACGGTTGCAGGGCCTGCTCGGCGAGCAGCAGCGTGCCGCGCAGCAGGCGATGGTCGGCCGCGAGACCACGGTGCTGTTCGAAAAGCCGGGGCGGCTGCCCGGGCAGATGGTCGGCAAGTCCGAGCATCTCTTTGCCGTGCATGTGGACGCGCCCGAGACGCGGCGCGGCGACATTGCCCGGGTTCGCATCACCGCCTCGGGGCCGAACTCCCTGGCAGGCGAGCTTCTGGAATAAGCGTCGGGCGAATCAAGCCCCCTTCGTCATGAATGCGGCGGAAGCAAGGCGCGTTCAGTGACTCGGCACGCCCCAAGGGCGAATGGGTTGCCCGCATCGTGACAATGCCAAGGTTGCCGCATCTACTGTTGTCATAGTTCTCGGCAATTTACTGCCGAGGCCTTCCCAAGTGCTCGATCTGCATTAACACTCCTGCATCAGACCGCCTCCCAGCTGCCGGAGGAGGGGTTCGACGGTATGAGTTCGGGAAGGAAAAACAATTGGCCTCATTCATCAAAGCTAAGCTGCGCGCCGCGGTCGGGGGGATCGTCGCGGGCGGGCTGGCGCTCGGAGCGTTGAGCGTGCCGGCCGCGGCGCAGGATCCCCGGATCGTCGATGCCGAACGCTACAGTCCGAACATCTGGATCGACCCCGACGGTTGCGAGCATTGGGCCATGGATGACGGAGCCGAAGGCTATATGGGCCCGCGGCGGCGCCGTGACGGCAGCCCGGTCTGCCACCGGTCCGAGATCTGCGGCGTGGTGCCGACCGACACGCTCTTTGCCACCGATCGCTACGATATCTCGGCCGCGGGTCGCGAGCGGCTGCGCCAGTTCTTCACCCAGGCGAACGCCTTCGGTTTCCTGATCTACGGTCATACCGACAGCCGCGCGAGCGACGAGTACAACATCACCCTGTCCGACAACCGCGCCCGCGCGGTCGCCAGCGTGGCGCAGGGGGTCGGTGCCCGTGTCGTCGATGTGCGCGGCTTCGGGGAGCGCAAGCCCAAGGCGTCGAACGCGACCGCCGCCGGCATGCAGACAAACCGCCGCGTCGAAATCTACTGCCTGCGCTGAGGAGCGAGACATGACCATTCTCAAGAGTTTCGCGATCCTCGGCCTGCTGGGTTCCGCGGCCGCCTGCACGCCGATCGGGCCGGACAAGACCGCCGATCGCGGCATCAACTCGCATGATCTGTCGACGATGGTCGCCGGGATCTGGGTCGATCCCGATGGCTGCGACCACTGGATCATCGATGACGGGTTCGAAGGCTACATGAGCGAGCGCCTGACCCCCGACGGGCTGCCGGTCTGTTCCGGCGTGGCGCAGCCCGGCGTCGCGGTGGGCCCGTTCAAGGATGGCTCGCCGATCCCCGATCCCCTCTGACGAAGAAGGCGCTCGAACGCCCGGAAAACGGGCGCCGGAGCGGGGCCGTGCCAGAAGGCGCGGCCCTTTTCGTGCGAATGGTCGGAAACGTGATCCGGGCTTGCGCGTTTTCTTTCAGGTGCCCATGTGATGCGCTTGCGCGGCCAGCCGCGAATTGCGACCATCGGGTTGCCGCTCGGCACCATCCGGCATGAGGAGTCCTGCTTGTCCATCGCCACCCCGACCGAGACCGTACTCGAGTTTCCGAACAATTTCCTGCTGATAGATCTTTGTGGTGAACACGATCGCCACATCGCGGCGATCGAGGAGCGGCTGGGTGTGCAGATCCTGCGGCGCGGCAACCGCCTGTCGGTGATCGGCGAGGAAGAGGCGGGTGCCGACGCGGCGCGCGTGCTTCGCGCTCTCTATGCCCGGCTCGAGGCCGGGCGCGCCGTGGAGCCCGGCGACGTGGATCGCGAATTGCGCATGGGCAGCCTCGAACCCGCCGGCACCGGCGAAGCCGACCAGATCGACCTGTTCAAGGCCGACCCGGCCGCCGAGCGCATCGAGATCAAGACCCGCCGCAAGCTCGTCGAGCCGCGCACCGAGGCGCAGAAGGCCTATGTGCGTTCGCTGTTCGACAACGAGCTGTGCTTCGGCATCGGCCCTGCCGGCACCGGCAAGACCTATCTGGCGGTCGCGGTGGGCGTCTCGATGTTCCTGCAGGGCCATGTCGACAAGATCATCCTGTCGCGCCCGGCGGTCGAGGCGGGCGAGAAGCTCGGCTACCTGCCCGGCGACATGAAGGAGAAGGTCGATCCCTACATGCAGCCGCTCTACGACGCGCTGAACGATTTCCTGCCCGGCAAGCAGGCCTCCAAGATGATGGAGGAAAAGGTGATCGAGATCGCGCCGCTGGCCTTCATGCGCGGCCGCACCCTGTCCCGCGCCTTCGTGGTTCTCGACGAAGCGCAGAACGCCACGACGATGCAGATGAAGATGTTCCTGACCCGTCTGGGCGAGGGCTCGCGCATGGTGATCACCGGCGACCGCAGCCAGGTCGACCTGCCGCGCGGCGTGACCTCGGGTCTGCATGACGCCGAGCGACTGCTCAAGGGCATCCCGAAGATCAGTTTCAACTACTTCACCTCGAAGGACGTGGTGCGCCACCCGCTGGTCGCCGCGATCATCGATGCCTACGAAGCCGATGGCGCCGCGTAAACCGGCCCGGCCGCCATTGGTCGACTGCCTGATCGAGGATCACCGCTGGGAGGCCGCCGGTCTTGAAGCGCTGGCCGAGGCCGCCTGCGCGACGGCGCTGCGCGGCGTCGGGCTCGATCCCGCGGGTTTCGAGATCAGCCTGCTGGGGTGTTCCGATGCGCGGATCGCCGATCTCAACGCCGATTTCCGGGGAAAGCCCAAGCCCACCAACGTGCTGAGCTGGCCCTCCGACGAGCGCGGCGCGGCGCGGCCTGGCGCACGTCCGGCGCCGCCGCGGCGCGATTCGATGGGACCGACCGAGTTGGGCGATATCGCCATCGCCTGGGAGACCTGTACCCGCGAAGCCGAGGCGAGCGGGCGGACAACCGCCGATCACGTGACGCATCTGTTGGTGCATGGGACCCTGCATCTGCTGGGCTATGACCATGAAACCGACGCCGATGCGGCGCTGATGGAAGGTCTCGAGACGGAGATACTTGGCAAGATGGGGGTGGCAGACCCATATGCCGCAACAGAGGCAGCACCGGAAGGAGACGATGGGCGACGCGTTTGACACGGCCGAAGCGGGACAGACCCGCGACGGCGACGGAGATGGTCCCGAGGGGCCAAGTAGCGTCACCGCCGAGAATGGCGGAGGGCGCGGTTTCTTCAGCCGCATCATCGGGGTGCTCAATCCCCCCGAGACGGACCTGCCGCCGATAGAGGCGCCGCGCAGCTTTGCGCAGGTGCTGCCGGTTCCGGGGATGCTCAATCTGCGCCGGATGCGGGTCGAGGACGTGATGGTGCCCAAGGCGGACATCACGGCGGTGCCCGTCACCATTCCGATGGAAGAGCTGGTCGAGGTGTTCCGCGAAAGCGGCCTCACCCGCATTCCGGTTTTCGACGGCACGCTCGATACGCCGATCGGGCTCGTTAATCTCAAGGATTTCGCGCTCAAGTTCTGCTTCGTGCCGGAGCGGCCCGATTTCAGCCTGCGCGATATGCTGCGATCGCTGCTCTACGTTCCGCCCTCGATGCCGCTGGGCGTGCTTCTGCAGAAGATGCAGACCGAGCGGATCCACATGGCGCTGGTGATCGACGAATATGGTGGCACGGACGGCCTCGTCACCATCGAGGATCTGATCGAAACCGTGGTCGGCGAGATCGAGGACGAGCACGATGTCGACGAGGCGCAGAGCTTTCTGCGCGAGAAGCCCGGGGTCTGGCTGGCGCTCGCGCGCACGCCGCTCGAAACCTTCGAACGGGCGATCGGCATGGACCTCACCGATCACGAAGAGATCGATGAGGAGGAGATCGACAGCCTCGGCGGCCTGGTGTCGATGCTGGCGGGTCACGTTCCCGCGCGCGGCGAGGTGATCGAACACCCGGCCGGCATCGAGTTCGAGGTGATCGATGCCGACCCGCGCCGCATCAAGCGGCTCCGCATCCGCCTTCCCGAGAGCCGGGACGCCTGAGCGGATGAGTGCGGCCAGCTTGCGGTCCGGGGCCCGCCCCGCCGTGCGGCGCATGGCGGCGCGGCCGTGGTCGCGGGCTGCGATGGCCGGTTTCGCGGGCGTGGCAGGGGCGCTGGGCCTCGCGCCTTGGGGGGCGTGGTGGCTGACGCTGCCGGCGATCCTTCTCGTTCTGGTGCTGCGCCGCCACGACGCGACGCGGGGCGGCGCCTTTTTGACCGGTTGGGCCTTCGGCGCGGGCTGGTTCGGGCTCGGTCTGTCCTGGATCGTCGAGCCCTTTTTCGTGGATGCCGCACGTGATGGCTGGATGGCGCCCTTCGCGGTGGTGCTGCTCTGCGGCGGGTTGGCGCTGTTCTGGGGTGCGGTCTTTGCAATCGCGCATCGTCGAAGCGCGGCCCTGCTCGTGGCGCTCTGGGTCGCGGCGGAGATGGCGCGCGGCGTGGTCTTCACCGGCTTTCCCTGGGCGATGCCGGGACATGTCTTCATCGGTACGCCGGTGGCGCAGCTCGCAGCGCTGGGCGGCGCGCCGCTTCTGACCCTGATTGCGCTGGGCCTGCCGGCGGTCGCGCTTTCCATCGGGCGCAGCTTCTGGCTTGCGGTGCCGGTGCTGGCTTGTGCCGGGGCATGGGTCGTGCTCGATCCCGGCCCGGCGCCGGCCCCGTCCCCCGATGCCCCCATCGTGAGGTTGGTGCAGCCCAACGCGGTGCAGTCGCTGAAATGGGACCCGGACTGGGCGCCCGTGTTTCACGACCGGTTGATGTCCCTCACGGCAGACGGCCCCGTGCCAGACTTGGTGGTCTGGCCGGAAACGGCGCTGCCATGGCTTCTGGATCAGTCGGAGGCCGCCTTGGCCGAGGGTGTGGTGGCGGCGCGCGGAGCGCCACTGGCGCTGGGCATCCAGCGGCGCGAAGCCGCGCGCTACTACAATTCCGCCATCGTCCTGGACGGGGAGGGGCGGATCGCCTCGCTCTACGACAAAACACATCTCGTACCGTTCGGCGAATACATCCCCTTTGGCGAGGTGGCGGCGCGCTTCGGCATCCATGGTCTCGCGGCGAGCGAGGGCGGCGGTTACACGCCCGGCCCCGGGCTGCATCCGGTCGCTGTGCCGGGGATCGGGCTGGCGTTGCCGCTGATCTGCTACGAGGGGATCTTCGCGCGAGAGATCAACGCGGTTGCGGCGACCGGGGCGCTGCGGCCTCGGCTGATGCTCCTGATGACCAATGACGCCTGGTTCGGCACCCTGTCGGGGCCCTATCAGCACTTCGCACAGGCCCGGCTGCGCGCGATCGAGCAGCGCATGCCGATGGCGCGGGTCGCCAATACCGGCGTGTCGGGCATGATTGATGCCCAAGGCCGGGTGACAGCGCGGATCGGGCTGGGCGAGACCGGGGCGCTGGATGCGGCGCTCCCGCCGCGCGGTGTCGCGCCCGCCTATGCACGCTGGGGCGATGGGCCGATGCTGGCGATGCTGATGGCGCTGGGACTGGCAGGTATGCGTCGGAAACGGCTTGACCGGGACCGGGCCGGGGCGTAGCGAAGCCGGATTCCCGGCACAACGGCTTCCTGGCGTGTCGGGCGAATTTCAATGGAGCGCCTCTTCATGTCCCGCCAGAACTACATCTTCACCTCCGAATCGGTGTCCGAAGGCCATCCCGACAAGGTCTGCGACCGGATCTCCGACGCGGTGCTCGACGCGCTGCTGGCCGAGGAGCCGGAGGCGCGCGTCGCCTGCGAGACCTTCGCCACCACCAACCGCGTCATCGTCGGCGGAGAGATCGGCCTGCGGGATCGGGACCGTCTCGAGACGGTGCTCGGCGGGGTCGAGGGCATCGTACGCGACTGCATCCGCGACATCGGCTACGAGCAGGACGCCTTCCATCATCGCGATGTCGAGGTGACCAACCTGCTGCATGCGCAATCGGCGCATATCGCCCAAGGCGTCGACGCCGCCGAGGGCAAGGAAGAGGGCGCGGGCGATCAGGGCATCATGTTCGGCTATGCCTGCCGCGAGACGCCCGAATTGATGCCGGCACCGATCCACTACGCGCATCGCGTGCTCAAGCGGCTGACCGAAGCGCGCAAATCCGGCGCCGAGCCGACGCTGCGCCCCGATGCCAAGAGCCAGATATCGCTGCGCTACGAGAACGGCATGCCGGTCGGCGTCACCTCGATCGTGCTCTCGACCCAGCATTCCGACGAGGGCCAGACCAGCGCCGAAATTCGCGAGATCGTCGAGCCCTATATCCGCGAGGTGCTGCCGCAGGGCTGGATCACGCCCGAGACCGAATGGTGGGTGAATCCCACCGGCCGCTTCGTGATCGGCGGACCGGACGGCGACGCAGGCCTCACCGGTCGCAAGATCATCGTCGACACCTATGGCGGCGCTGCGCCGCATGGCGGCGGCGCCTTCTCGGGCAAGGATCCGACCAAGGTCGACCGCTCGGCCGCCTATGCCGCGCGCTACCTCGCCAAGAACGTGGTCGCCGCGGGACTGGCGGAGCGCTGCACGATCCAGCTCTCCTACGCGATCGGTGTCGCCCGGCCGCTGTCGATCTATGCCGACACCCATGGCACGGGCGAGGTCGCCAACGCGGCGATCGAGCGCGCCGTGGCGCAGGCGATGGACCTGACGCCGCGCGGCATCCGCACCCATCTCGGGCTGAACCGTCCGATCTATGCCCGCACCGCCGCCTATGGCCATTTCGGCCGCGCCCCCGAAGCGGATGGCGGGTTCTCCTGGGAGCGTACCGATCTTGGCGAGGCGCTCAAGCGGGGGCTGTAAGGGCGGCACCCGGCTCTGCTAGGGGGCGCTTGGGAATGGGCCTTCCATTTGCATATTTGGAAAAGGATGAACCATGTGGCACGCTCCCCTTGGTCCATTTCCCCATAGATGCGCATGGCGACCGGCCGGGGCGCCCGCGCGCCGATGGGGATGTTGCGCGCTGGCGCGACCCGCGCTAACCCGCGCGCCATGACAAAAGGCTCACACCCCACCGGCGCCCCTTGGCGCAACTTCTATGGCCGGATTCACGGCAAGACCCTGCGCCCGACGCAGAAGGACCATCTCGAGCACGATCTCGACGCGCTCTCGCCCGGCCCGGTGGGCTGGGACGTGAACCCCGAACGCGAAAAGCTCGACCTCGCGAAGCGGTTCGGCGACAGGCCGGTCTGGCTCGAGGTCGGCTTCGGCGGCGGCGAGCACCTCGTGCATATGGCGAAATCCTACCCCGATGTCGCGATCATCGGCGCCGAGCCCTTCATCAACGGCGTGGCGATGCTGCTGGGCAAGATCCGCGACGCCGAGGTGGACAACATTGCCGTGCATCCGGGCGATGTGCGCGACCTGTTCGACGTGCTGCCCGATGGCCGCGTCGAGAAGGCCTTCCTGAACTATCCCGATCCCTGGCCCAAGGCACGGCACCATCGTCGGCGCTTCGTGACGCAGGAGCACCTTGCGCCGCTGTTCCGGGTGCTGTCGCCGGGCGCCGAGTTCCGCGTGGCGACGGACATTCCCGACTATGTGCGCCAGACGCTCGAGGAAGTGCCCGTCGCGGGGTTCGAACGCGTCGATCATCCCGACGATCAGGCCTGGAGCGACTGGCCCTCGACCCGCTACGAGCAAAAGGCCCTGCGCGAGGGGCGGCGTCCGCACTACCTGACCTTCCGCCGGCCGTGAGGCTTCGGCCGGGCGTATTGCGTATTTGAGGAACAAAGTGGCCATGGGCGTGGACCATGCCTCGGCGTCGGTCTAGGAACGCAGGCGATCAACTCACGAGGTGCCCCGATGTCCGGCCATGGCGATCCGATCCCGATGATGTCCCAGCGCGGACCCGCCCTCACGGGCGAGGCGCATGTGCCCGGCGACAAGTCGATCAGCCACCGCAGCCTGATCCTCGGTGCGCTTTCGGTGGGCGAAACGGTGATCGAGGGGCTGCTCGAGGGGCAGGACGTGATCGACACCGCGAAGGCGATGCGCGCCTTCGGCGCCGAGGTCACCGATCACGGCGGGGGCCGCTGGTCGGTGCATGGTGTCGGTGTCGGCGGCTTTGCCGAGCCCGCAGGCGTGATCGATTGCGGCAATTCGGGTACCGGCGTACGGCTGATCATGGGGGCGATGGCCACCACGCCGATTACCGTGACTTTCACCGGTGACGCCTCGCTCTGCTCGCGTCCGATGGGCCGCGTCACCGACCCGCTGGCGCTGTTCGGTGCGAAGGCCGAAGGGCGCGAAGGCGGGCGGTTGCCGATGACGATCACCGGCGTGCGCGATCCGATGCCGGTGCGCTATACCGTGCCGGTGCCCTCGGCACAGGTGAAGTCGGCGGTGCTGCTGGCGGGTCTCAACGCGCCCGGCAAGACCGTGGTGATCGAGAAGGAGGCCACCCGCGACCATACCGAGCGGATGCTTGCGGGGTTCGGCGCCGAGATCACTGTCGAGGAGACCGAGGAGGGTCGGGTGATCACGCTCACCGGCCAGCCGGAGCTGAAGCCGCAGCACATCGTGGTACCGCGCGACCCCAGCTCCGCGGCCTTTCCGGTTTGCGCCGCCCTGATCGCCGAAGGCTCGGACGTGCTGGTGCCCAATATCGGACTGAACCCGACCCGCGCCGGGCTGTTCGAGACGCTGCGCGAGATGGGGGCCGACCTGACCTATGAGAACCCGCGCGAGGAGGGCGGCGAGCCGGTGGCCGATCTGCGCGCGCGTTTCTCTCCGAACATGAAGGGCATCGAGGTGCCGCCCGCGCGCGCCGCGAGCATGATCGACGAATACCCGGTGCTCTCGGTCGTCGCGGCCTTTGCCGAAGGCCCGACCGTGATGCGCGGCGTGCGTGAGTTGCGGGTCAAGGAAAGCGACCGGATCGACGCCATGGCGCAGGGGCTGCGCGCCGCCGGCATCGAGGTCGAGGAGGGCGAGGATTGGTGGATCGTGCATGGGCGCGGCCATGGCAGCGTCCCCGGCGGCGCCACGGTGGAGAGCCGCCTCGATCACCGCATCGCCATGTCCTTCCTCGTGATGGGGCTGGCCACGAACGAGCCGATGCGGGTCGATGACGGCGGGCCGATCGCCACCTCCTTCCCGGTGTTCGAGCCGCTGATGACGGGCCTCGGGGCCCGGGTGGCGCGGGCATGATCTTCACCGTCGCCATCGATGGCCCCGCCGCCGCGGGCAAGGGCACCGTCGGGCGCGCGGTCGCCGCGCATTTCGGCTTTGCCCATCTCGACACCGGCTTGCTCTATCGGGCGGTCGGCGCGCTGGTCCGCGAAGGCGCGGAGCCGGTGGCCGCGGCGCGCGGTCTCGTGCCCGAGGCGCTGGAAAAGCCCGGCCTCAGGAGCCCCGAGGTCGCGCAGGCGGCCAGCGAGGTTGCGGCGATCGGTGAGGTGCGCGCGGCGCTGCTCGATTTTCAGCGTGGCTTTGCCCGGCGCGAGGGCGGCGCGGTGCTCGACGGGCGCGACATCGGCACGGTGATCTGCCCCGAGGCCGAGGTAAAGCTCTTCGTTACCGCCAGCGCCGAGGCTCGGGCCGGTCGTCGGCTGGCGGAACTGGTCGAGGCCGGGCATGCGGCGAACTTCGACAGCGTCCTCGCCGACGTGCAAGCGCGCGACGCGCGAGATTCGGAGCGGGCCACGGCGCCGCTGCGGCCGGCGGATGATGCGCATCTGCTCGATACCTCGGAGCTCGACGTGGCGCAGGCCGTCGCCGCTGCCATCGCGAAGGTCTCCGCTGCCCTCGGTCGATAGCGGGGGCGGCGTGGCCGCGCCCTGCGGCTGGGAGCCTCGGCCCGGGCGGCCCGGCAGGGCGGGGGCACGCATCGGTGCAAGAGGGTGTGGCCCTGCCGCTTGATCCGAAGGCCGGTTCGCTCTATAGACGCGAGCGTCGAGGGGCGGTGCGTATTGCGCGCGAGCAGGACGAGACAGGGTCGGAATTTCCGGCCCCGGTCGCGTTGGACGCCCTTTCGGCAAGCCGAAATCCAAAGACCGGCGGAGACAACCGCCTGGCCCGTATAGCGACTTACAAAGGAAAAACTGACCGCATGTGCGCTAAAGCATCCATGGAGGAATTCGAAGCCCTCCTGAACGAAAGCTTCGAAATCGACACGCCGTCCGAAGGCAGCGTCGTCAAGGGCCGCGTTCTCGCCATCGAGGCGGGCCAGGCCATCATCGATGTCGGCTACAAGATGGAAGGCCGCATCGATCTCAAGGAATTCGCCAACCCTGGCGAGCAGGCCGATCTGAAGCCCGGCGACGAGGTCGAGGTGTTCCTCCGCCAGGTCGAGAACGCCCGCGGCGAAGCCGTCATCTCGCGTGAGATGGCCCGCCGTGAAGAGGCGTGGGACCGTCTCGAGAAGGCCTATGCCGACGAGGAGCGCGTCGAGGGCGCCATCTTCGGCCGCGTCAAGGGTGGCTTCACCGTCGATCTCGGCGGCGCCGTGGCCTTCCTGCCCGGCTCCCAGGTCGATGTGCGCCCCGTGCGCGACGCCGGCCCGCTCATGGGTCTCAAGCAGCCGTTCCAGATCCTCAAGATGGACCGCCGCCGTGGCAACATCGTGGTTTCGCGTCGCGCGATCCTCGAAGAGAGCCGCGCCGAGCAGCGTGCCGAGGTCATCGCCAACCTGCACGAAGGCCAGACGGTCGACGGCGTGGTCAAGAACATCACCGAATACGGTGCGTTCGTCGATCTCGGCGGCGTCGACGGCCTGCTGCACGTCACCGACATGGCGTGGCGCCGCGTGAACCACCCCTCGGAGATCCTGTCGATCGGCGAGACCGTCAAGGTCCAGGTCATCAAGATCAACAAGGAAACCCACCGCATCAGCCTCGGCATGAAGCAGCTGCAGGACGATCCGTGGGATTCGGTGGAAGCCAAGTTCCCGATCGAGAGCGTGCACACCGGCCGCGTGACCAACATCACCGACTACGGCGCCTTCGTGGAGCTGGAGCCGGGCGTCGAGGGTCTGGTCCACGTCTCCGAGATGAGCTGGACCAAGAAGAACGTGCACCCCGGCAAGATCGTCTCCACCTCGCAGGAAGTGGAAGTGATGGTGCTCGAGATCGATAGCGCCAAGCGCCGCGTCTCGCTCGGCCTGAAGCAGACCCAGCGCAACCCGTGGGAAGTCTTCGCCGAGACGCACCCCGAGGGCACCGAGGTCGAGGGCGAGGTGAAGAACATCACCGAGTTCGGCCTGTTCGTCGGCCTTCCGGGCGACATCGACGGCATGGTTCACCTCTCGGACCTGACCTGGGAAGGTCGTGGCGAGGACGTGATCGGCGACTTCCGCAAGGGCGACGTCGTGAAGGCCAAGGTCACCGAGGTCGACATCGAGAAGGAGCGCATCTCGCTCTCGATCAAGGCGATGGACGGCGACCCGTTCGCGGATGCCATCGGCGGCGTGAAGCGCGGCTCGATCATCACCGTCGAGGTGACCAAGATCGAGGATGGCGGCATCGAGGTGACCTATGAGGGCATGAAGTCCTTCATCCGTCGCTCGGACCTGTCGCGCGACCGCGCCGAGCAGCGCCCCGAGCGTTTCGGCGTCGGCGACAAGGTCGATGTCCGCGTCACCAACGTCGACAGCAAGACCCGCAAGCTGGGCCTGTCGATCAAGGCGCGCGAGATCGCCGAAGAGAAAGAAGCGGTCGAGCAGTACGGCTCCTCCGATTCGGGCGCCTCGCTGGGCGACATCCTTGGCGCCGCCCTCAAGGGCGACCGCTGAGCCCGACCGGGGCCCTCACGGGCCCCGGACAGCTCTTCGGCCCCGTCGCCCCACCCGGGCGGCGGGGTCTTTTCGTGAACGGAGCTTCAAAAGCGTACCCTTGATTTACCAGACTATTTATCGGAACCCGGAGAGGGCCTATAGTCTTGAGGTCACAGCCTCGTGACGTCCAGCACCCGCAGGGCGAAGCAGGCAGGGGGAGGCCCGCTCATGATTCGATCCGAACTGATCCAGAAGATCGCGGACGAGAATCCGCATCTCTACCAACGCGACGTCGAAAAAATCGTGAACACCATATTCGACCGGATCACCCAGGCCATGGCCGAGGGCAACCGCGTCGAACTGCGCGGTTTCGGGGCTTTTTCGGTCAAGAAACGCGACCAGCGGCTAGGCCGCAACCCTCGCACCGGCGAGGCGGTCGAGGTCGAGGAAAAACACGTCCCCTTCTTCAAGACCGGCAAGCTGTTGCGCGACCGGCTAAACGGGAAATAGAACCACCACATGAGAGCTCTCCGCACCGCCTTCTGGGGCATCGTCGCCATCTGTCTCGTCATCCTCGGCCTCGCCAATCGTGGCATGGTCACGCTGCGGGTGCTGCCCGAGGGGCTGAGCGGGCTGTTCGGCGTCTCGCCCGACATCGACATGCCGCTCTATGCCGTGATCCTGATCGGCGTGGCACTCGGCCTGATGATCGGCTTCCTGTGGGAATGGCTGCGCGAGCACCGGCACCGCGCCGAGGCCCGCAAGCGCGCCCGCGAAGTGAATCGGCTCGAGCGCGAGGTCGACCGACTGCGTCACGAGAAGCACGAGGGTCAGGACGAGGTGCTCGCGCTGGTCGATCGTCCGGCGACGCCCGCCCGCGCCTGATCATGCCCGTCTCCGTCAAGATCTGCGGCCTGTCCGACAGGGCCGGGCTCGACGCCGCCGTGGCGGCGGGCGCGCGCTATGTGGGTTTCGTCTTCTTCGCGAAATCACCGCGCGCGGTGAGCGTCGAGCAGGCCGCCGAGCTGGCCGTCGAGGTGCCGCCAGGCATCGCCAAGGTGGCGCTGGTGGTCGATGCCGACGATGCCATGCTCGACGAGATCGTGGCTCGTGTGCCGCTCGACATGCTTCAGTTGCATGGCCGCGAGACACCGGAGCGCGTGGCCGAGATCCGCGCGCGTCACGGGCTGCCGGTGATGAAGGCGGTCGGGGTGGCCTCCGAGGCGGACCTGCCCGCGCTCGATACCTATGCCGCGGTGGCTGACCAGATCCTCGTCGATGCGAAGGCTCCGAAGGACGCGGCCCTGCCGGGGGGCAACGGGTTGGCCTTCGACTGGCGGCTGATCGCCGGGCGGCGCTGGCCGGTGCCGTGGATGCTGGCCGGCGGGCTGACGCCGGACAACCTCGCCGAGGCCGTGGCCCGGACCGGGGCGCGCCAGCTCGACGTCTCTTCCGGGGTGGAGCGCGCGCCGGGCGTCAAGGACGCGGCCCGGATCCGCGCCTTTCTCGACGCCGCGCGCGGTTGAGCGCAATAGATTGCGCTGCCCCCTCGGCTGCCCTACATGCCGTCCATGAGCAAAACCGTCGATCACGAGCGTGAGAAGGCCCGGCTGCGCCGGCAGATGCGGGCCATGACCGGCGGATCTCCCCGCCTGCATGGGCTGACCGAGCGATTGATGGCGGATCGCGCGCGCTGGATCCGCATCCCGGCGGGGCTGTTCCTGATTCTCGGCGGTCTCGCGGCGATCCTGCCGCTCTTCGGCCTGTGGATGCTGCCGATCGGGCTGGCGCTTCTGGCGGTGGACCTGCCGATGCTGCGACCAGGCGTCAACACCGCGCTGATCCGCGGTCGTCGCTGGAGCGAGGGCATGCTGCGGCGCTGGCGCGACCGCGGCGACGAATGACCGCCAAGGCCCTTTACCGTCAGGCATGGCAGGGGTAGTCCGGGAGCCGAACGCGAGGAGGCCCAGCGCATGGCGGACGATCTCATCAACAGCTTCATGGCCGGGCCCGACGAGGGCGGCCGCTTCGGACAGTTCGGCGGGCGCTTCGTCTCCGAGACGCTGATGCCGCTGATCCTGTCGCTCGAAGCGGAATACGACAAGGCCAAGACCGACCCGAGCTTCTGGGCCGAGATGGACGACCTGTGGACCCATTACGTGGGCCGTCCCAGCCCGCTCTACTTCGCAGAGCGGCTGAGCGAGCATCTTGGCGGCGCCAAGATTTATCTCAAGCGCGACGAGCTGAACCACACCGGCGCGCACAAGATCAACAACGTGCTTGGCCAGATCATCCTTGCCCGCCGCATGGGCAAGACCCGGATCATCGCCGAGACCGGCGCCGGCCAGCACGGCGTGGCGACCGCGACCGTCTGCGCCAAGTTCGGCCTGAAATGCGTGGTCTACATGGGTGCGCATGACGTCGAGCGTCAGGCGCCCAACGTATTCCGGATGCGGCTTCTGGGGGCCGAGGTGGTGCCCGTCACCTCCGGGCGCGGCACCCTCAAGGACGCGATGAACGACGCGCTGCGCGATTGGGTCACCAATGTGCGCGACACCTTCTACTGCATCGGCACGGTGGCGGGGCCGCATCCCTATCCGGCGATGGTGCGCGATTTCCAGTCGATCATCGGCAAGGAAGTCCGCGAACAGATGCAGGTCGCCGAGGGGCGTCTGCCCGACACGCTGATCGCCGCGATCGGCGGCGGCTCGAACGCGATGGGGCTGTTCTTCCCGTTCCTCGACGATCGCGAGGTCAACATCATCGGCGTCGAGGCCGGCGGCAAGGGCGTGTCCGACAAGATGGAGCACTGCGCTTCGCTGATCGGCGGCCGTCCCGGCGTGCTGCACGGGAACAAGACCTATCTGCTGCAGGATGATGACGGGCAGATCCTCGAGGGTCACTCGATCTCGGCCGGTCTCGACTATCCCGGGATCGGTCCGGAGCATGCCTGGCTGCACGAGATCGGCCGCGCGAAATACGTCTCGATCACCGACATGGAGGCGCTCGAGGCGTTCAAGCTCTCCTGCGCGCTCGAAGGCATCATTCCGGCCTTGGAGCCGAGCCATGCGCTGGCCCACGTGATGAAGATCGCGCCCGAACTGCCCCGGGACCACCTTCTGGTGATGAACATGTGTGGCCGTGGCGACAAGGACATCTTCACCGTCGCGAAGCATTTGGGCGTTGATATCGCGACCTGATCTGGCGCTCCTCACGTTTATGTGATCGTTCGCCGTTGAACGGAGTCCTTCGACGACACGTTGGGCGGCGAACTCACAATTCGAGAGGACACGACATGCTGAACAAACTGAGTGCCACCCTCGCGACCACCGCTTTCGTTCTCGGCGCTTCGACCGCTGTGGCGCAGAGCATTCCCTTTGCCGAGGTCGATGCCAACGAAGACATGATGCTCTCCAACGAGGAGCTGGTCGCGGCCTTCGGTGAAGACGGCGCGATGATCCTCATGGAGGATGACACGGATGGCGACGGCATGCTGAGCGTGCAGGAAATTCGTGTCGCCACCAACATGGATGCGACCATGGAACCGGAGATGCGCGCCGAGTCCGACGATTCCGAGGATCCGGATTACCGTGACACCACCGAGTCGCCGATCCAGACCAACGACACCGAGACCGAGGGCTTCATCGAAGAAGGTGAAGATGGCGACGGCGACGCTGGCGACGAAGACGACGGCCAGTAAGCGTCACTTCCCTTCAACACTGCTGCGGGGCGCGGGGGGGGCGGGGGGGGGGGGGGCGGGGTGGTGGGGGGGGGGGGGGGGGGGGGGGGGCCCGGGGGGGGGCCCCGCCCCCGGGGGGGGGGGGAGCGCCCCCCGCGGGGCGGGG
>NZ_JAPWGO010000013.1:101315-121756 GCF_027213785.1 Limimaricola sp. G21655-S1
CGACCCCCAGCCCCCGGCCCATCTCGTTCCAGTGTACTTAGTCCTGCGGGGCGTCGGTCTCCTATCCCCACGCCCCCTACCGTCAATTCCATTGACACATCGGGGGGGGCCGGCCGGAAATTTGGCCCGGCCGGCCTTTTCTGTTTCGGATCGGGCGATTGCTGCACTCACGGATGGGACACACGCATGTGTCGCGCTGTAACGAACCCAAGCGCGCTGCAGGTGTTGGGGGGTGAACTCATTCTGGAGACCAACATGCTGAAAACATTCACCACTGCTGCCGCTCTGACCGCTCTCATGGCCGGTGGCGCCATGGCGCAGGACGACATGATGATCGACGAAAATGCCATGGAGATGTCCATGGCGGATGGTCAGACCACCGTCACCTTCCCGCGCATCAATGCGCGCCAGGACGGCTACATCGTGCTGCACGCCGTTGCGGATGGCGAGCCGGTGGTGCCGGAATCGCTGGGCCACGCGATGGTCATGGCGGGTGAGAATACCGGCGTCGCCGTGGTCGTGCCGATGGCCCTCTCCGCCGGCACCGAACTGGTCGCCATGCTGCACGCCGAGACGAACGGCAACGGCGTTTATGATTTCGGGCCGGGCATGACCGACGTCGATACCCCGGTCCTGCTGAATGGCGCGCCGGTGACGGCGATGTTCACCGTTCCCGAGGGCATGGCGGTCGACACCGTCGATGCCGTGTCCACCCCGGACGTCGCCGAGCCTGAGGAGCGGGCCGAATCCGACGACGCCGAGGATCCGGATTACCGCGACACGACCGAGAGCACGATCCAGCCCAACGATACCGAGACCGAAGGCTTCATCGAGGAAGGCGAGGACACGGAAGGCGCGGGCGACGAGGATGACGGCCAGTAATCGGCCCGACGCTCAAGCAGCGATATGACGCCACGAGGCCCCGACCGGATCCGTTCCGGTCGGGGTCTTTGTCTTCAGGCGGAATGCGCTTCGAGCACTTGGAGCGGCACGATCTCCAAGGCCCGGCGATGCGTGGCGGCGAGGTGGACACGCGGGGCGCAGCCTTCGTCATGCGCCTGCAGGAACCGCCCCGCGCAAAGACACCAGCTGTCGCCCGGCTTCAGCCCCGCAAAGCCGAACTCGGGTCGGGGCGAGCTGAGATCGTTGCCGACATATTTCGAATAGGCGAGGAATTCGGCGGTCATCACCGCGCAGACAGTATGGCTGCCCGCATCCTCGGCGCAGGTGTTGCAATGCCCGTCCCGGAAGAAGCCGGTGAGCGGGTCGGTGGAACAGGGCTCCAGTGCCTTGCCGAGCACGTTGTACTTCTCGTCCATCTCCATGGCGGTCTCCTTCAGTTTCCGGCGGCGTCCAGCCGCTCCGGGCCGGTCCAGCACAACCAGCGCCCGTGAAAGTCGATCCGTCCCAGCGTGAGGTCGTGATCGCCGGGCCAGAGCCGCAGCCCGATCCGCGCTCCCGGCCCCTTGCCATCCGCTTCCATCGACACCCAGGCGAGCGGTGCGGCCTCGGAGGCGCGGGCGCCCGCGGCCTCGATCAACGCGCGGCCACGCTCCTGAGCTTCGGGTGGGAAGTATTGCCAGGCGATCGAGTGAAACACGATGTGCAGGTGGTCGGGCAGGGCGGCGGCGAGGCGCGGCTCCAGCCAATCGATCGCATCGGCGCGGTCGACGAGACCCGGTGCGCGCAGACCCATCGCCGCCCGGGTGCGTTCGATCCGGTCCGTCTGGTCCGGCCACAGATAGGCGATGAGACGCAGCGCGTCATCGGGGTGCGACGGTTCGAGCGGCGCGAGATCCACGCCACGCCGTTCGGCGACCGTGACCTCGGTGGCGGGGGGAAGCGGACCCTCCCATTCGGGACTGAGCACGACGGAGGCGTTTTCAGGGCCGTAGTGCCGACCCTTCACCTCCATCCCGAAGCCATCGAAGCCAAGGTTGAGCCCGCCGCTCGCCCCCAGCTCGGACAGCCGGATCGGCAGGCCGAAGCGATCGGTGAGCAGATGCGCCGTGGCGATCAGCGCCGCGGCCCGGCGCACCTCGTTGGTCTGGGGTGGGCTCTGGATCCAGTCGAGCAGAAACCCCTCGTGCCGCTGCATCGCACCGGTTACGGCGCTTAGAAGTTCGTCGTCGGAAACCGCATGGGGCGGATAGGCGGCGGCGAGGGCCGCGTCCCGGCCCTGTAACACCAGCGCATGCAGCCCACCCGCGAGGCGCAACGGCAAGGCGGCCGCCTGCGAACCCACCTCACCGGGCCAGGCATCGAGCCGTTCAGCCACGGTGCCGGGCAACGGCCAGTGCACGGACAGCAATGCCATCAGCCGCCCCATGAAGGGGGAGCCCAGCGCCTCGCAATGGCGGGTCTGGTCCTCCAGTGCCAGGCGCATGCGGTTCATCTGAAGCGGTCCGCCAGCTTCTGCAATGCCGAACGGTTGTCGGGCACCTCCGCGACGGTTTCGGTCATGGCCGAGGCCTTCGGCGCGGGCTCCGCCGGGGCGGGTTTCGCCGCGGGGCCCTTGCTGCCACCGCCGGAGCGCGGCGGGTTCAGCCGCAGCGCCACGGCGTTGAGGAAACGCGCATCGTCACCGCCGGCCAGCGCCGCCGCCCCGTCCGAGACGCCGCGCAGCATGTCGTCGAGCCAGTCCTCGTCCGCCTTGGCGAAATCCTTGAGCACGTAGCCCGGCACCTTGTCCTTGTGGCCCGGATGTCCGACGCCCATCCGCACCCGGTCGTAATGCGGGCCGACATGCTGGTGGATCGAGCGCAGACCGTTATGGCCGGCATGGCCACCGCCCGCCTTGGTCTTGAGCCGGCCCGGTGCGAGGTCGATCTCGTCGTGGAACACGGTGATGTCGGTGCTGTCGAGTTTGTGAAAGCGCATCGCCTCGCCGACCGACTGGCCGGAGAGGTTCATGAAGGTGGCGGGCTTCAGCAGCAGCACCTTCTCGTGGCCGAGCCGCCCCTCGGCGACCTCGCCCTGGAACTTCGCGCGCCACGGCGAAAAGCCGTGATCCTCGGCGATCCGATCCACGGCCATGAAGCCGATATTGTGACGGTTCCGGGCGTATTTGGCCCCCGGATTGCCTAGTCCGACAAAGAGTTTCATGCGCGCGAAACTAGCGCGCGGGGTCGGGCAGGGCCAGTAGCCGGATGCAAAACGGGGCCCCGAAGGGCCCCGTTCCGTCAGATGCATCGTGATCGCGGTCGCGATCAGGAGTCGGACTGCTCGGTCGCTTCGACCTCGTCGGCGGCGGCCTCTTCCTCTTCGGCAGCGGCGGCAGCGAGCTTCGAGGGCGCCGAGATGTTGGCGATCACGAAGTTGCGGTCGATGGTCGGCTTTGCGCCCGACGGCAGGGTGACGTCGTTGATGTGGATGACATCACCGATTTCCTTGCCGGTCAGGTCGACGACGATCTGCTCGGGGATCTCGCCGGCGAGCACGTTCAGCTCGACCTCGGGACGGACCACGGTGAGCACGCCGCCCTTCTTGATGCCGGGCGCGGCCTTGTGGTTCTCGAACTCGACATGGATGAACAGGCTGATCCGGGTGGTGCGGCGCAGGCGCAGCAGGTCCACATGGGTCGGCAGGTCCTTGACCACGTCGCGCTGCACCGAGCGGCAGATGACGCGCACGTCGTCCTGGCCCTCGACCTTGAGGTTGAACAGCGTCGACAGGAACCGGCCCGCCTTCAGCTTCTTGATCAGCGCGTTGTAGGGCAGGTTGATGGGGAGCGGATCGGCGCCGCCGCCATACACGATGCCCGGAACGAGGTTCTCGCGACGTGCCTGACGAGCGGCCCCCTTGCCTGTCCCCGTGCGTGCCGTGGCGACGAGATCCGGAATCTCTTTGGCCATTGGTAAGTCCTTTCAGGTGATGGGCCATCCTCCAAGGGTGTATGGCCCGATTCAGAACCCGAGCCCTTAGCGCCGAATCCTCCGTTTGAAAAGACCTGCATGGGCGAAATCCGGCGCATCCGTGCCGCGTCGCTGGACTGTCCGCGCAGGGCATGCCACGCCGCCCCCATGGCCATTCGCTCCGCACTTCGACTGACCCGCGCTCCGGGCGCCGCCTTCGTGGTGATGGGGCTCTACTGGGGCGTCTTCGCCGCGCATGTGCCGGTGTTCCGCGACAGGCTGGGCATTGACGACGCGCTGTTCGGCACGCTGCTCCTCGGATCGTCGCTGGGCCTTCTCTCGACCATGTGGCTGGCACCGAAATTCGATCGGGGGCTCGGCCGTGCCGCGTTGCCCACCGCCGCGGCGTTGCTGGCGCTGGCCTGGATCGCGCCCTCGCTGGCGGTGGCGCCGATGACCTTCGCGCTCGGCATGGTCGGGGTCGGCATGGCCTCTGGATTGCTCGACGTGGTGATGAACGCGCGGGTAAGCCAGATCGAGGCCCGGTCGGGCCGGTCCCTGATGAACGCCAATCACGGGCTGTTCTCCTTGGCTTACGGCTTGGCTGCGCTGGCCTCGGGCGTGACGCGCGAGGCGGGGCTGCCGATGATCGCGGTGTTCGGCGGCGTCGGACTGCTGGCTCTGGGTCTGATGCCGCTTCTGTCCCGTGCTCCGGCCCCGACCGTCGCGCCGCAAGAGGGCGGGGCGGTACGGCTGCCACTCTGGCCGGTCATGCTCTGCGGAGTCGTGGTGATGATCGCCTTCCTGAGCGAAGCCACCGTCGAGAGCTGGTCGGCGCTGCATATCGAGCGGACGCTTGGCGGCGGTGCGGCGCAGGGCGCACTCGGGCCGACGCTTTTGGGTATGACGATGACGCTGGGCCGGTTCGGCGGGCAGGGGCTGGCAGAGCGGCTCAGCGAAACGGCGGTGATCCGGGTGGCGGCGCTCGTTTCCGCGACCGGTGCCGCGATCGCGGCCATGGCGCCGGGGCCGGTGGTCGCCTATCTGGGCTTTGCGGTGACGGGGCTTGGCATTTCTGTGATCGGGCCGATGGGGCTGGCGCTCGCGGGTCGCATGGTGGCACCGCACCAACGGTCTCAGGCGATCGCCCGCGTCGCGGTCATCGCTTTCTGCGCCTTCCTGATCGCGCCGGTGCTGATGGGGGGGGTGTCCGAGGTCTTCGGTCTGCGCGCGGCCTTCGGCGCAGTGGCGCTTGTGTTGCTGATGATCCTGCCACCGGTGCTGGCGCTGCGGCGCCGCGCCGCTGCGCCGTTGGCCGTTCCGGCCTGAACCATTTCCAGCGTTCGGGAATATCAAGGGCGCTCCCGGTACCGCATGAAGCCATTGCGGCGGTGAGTAGGCGGCATCGCTTGTGATGACGGGGTGCGACGTCTAGACAAACTGGGCAACGAATGAACGAGGCGCTCGATGGCCCGATCCCCGAAGACCAGTGACGAGGAGCGCGCAGGCTCGCGCGACATCGGCGCGCTGCGGGCGCTCTGGCCGTTTCTCGCGCCCTACCGCCTGAACATGGCGCTCGCGATCGCGGCGCTGGTGCTCACCGCCTGCGTAAGCCTCGTGCTGCCGCTCGCCGTGCGACAGGTGGTCGATAATTTCGAGATCGACGCGGGCGCTCTGCTCGACCGCTACTTTGCGGCGGCCCTCGTGATGGCCGCGCTTCTCGCCCTCGGCACGGCGACGCGCTACTACCTCGTCACCCGGCTGGGCGAGCGGGTGGTGACCGATATCCGCAAGGCGGTTTTCGCGCGGATGGTCGGCATGAGCCCGGCCTTTTACGAGCGGATCATGACCGGCGAGGTGCTGAGCCGGATCACCACCGACACGACGCTGATCCTGAGCGTCATCGGCTCCTCCGCCTCGATCGCTCTCAGGAACCTGCTGATCCTTGCGGGCGGGCTGGTGTTGCTGCTGCTGACCTCGGCCAAGTTGACCGGGCTGGTGCTGCTGATCGTGCCGGCGATCATCGTGCCGATCGTGGTGCTGGGCCGACGCCTGCGCGAACTCAGCCGCGAAAACCAGGACTGGATCGCGGCCTCGTCCGGCAACGCCTCCGAAACGCTGCTCTCGGTGCAGACGGTGCAGGCCTAC
The DNA here is from genome assembly GCF_027213785.1 of Limimaricola sp. G21655-S1. Lineage (GTDB taxonomy): Bacteria > Pseudomonadota > Alphaproteobacteria > Rhodobacterales > Rhodobacteraceae > Limimaricola. The sequence goes on from NZ_JAPWGO010000013.1 coordinate 107,318, forward strand.
AGCCACGAGGCGCAGAGCCGGGCGCAGTTCGACGAGGTGACGGAAAAGAGCTTTGCCGCCGCGCGGCGCCGGATCGGCACCCGGGCGGTGATGACCGCGATCGTGATCTTCCTGATCTTCGCGGGCATTGTCGGGGTGCTGTGGATCGGCGCGCGCGACGTGCATGCCGGGGCGATGACCGTCGGCGCGCTGGTGCAGTTCGTCATCTACGCGGTGATGGTCGCGGGCGCGGTCGGCGCGCTCACCGAGATCTGGGGCGAGCTGCAGCGCGCGGCTGGCGCGACCGAGCGGCTGGTCGAACTGCTGAACGCGCAGGACAGCCTGAAGGAGCCCCTGGAACCGCGTTCGATCGCGGCGGCGCGCGGCGAGATCACCTTCGAGGACGTCTCCTTCTCCTACCCATCTCGTCCCGACGTTTCGGCGCTCGACCATGTCAGCGTCTCGATCCGGCCGGGCGAGACGGTGGCGCTGGTCGGGCCTTCGGGCGCCGGCAAGACGACGATGATCCAGCTCTTGCTGCGGTTCTGGGACCCGGCGACGGGGCGGGTTCTGCTCGACGGGACGGATCTGCGCGACATGGCGCGCCCCGCCTTCCGGCGCCAGATGGCGCTGGTGCCGCAGGACCCGGTGATCTTCGCGGATACGGCGCGCGAGAACATCCGCTTCGGCAGGCCCGACGCCACCGACGAAGAGGTCGAGCAGGCCGCGCGGGCGGCGGCGGCGCACGAGTTCCTGATGGCGCTGCCGCAGGGCTATGACAGCCAGGTCGGCGAGCGCGGGGTGATGCTCTCGGGCGGCCAGAAGCAGCGCATCGCCATCGCCCGGGCGATTCTGCGCGATGCGCCGGTGCTGCTGCTGGACGAGGCGACCAGCGCGCTCGATGCCGAAAGCGAGCGGCTGGTTCAGCAGGCGGTGGATCGGCTCGCGACGGGGCGCACGACGCTGATCGTGGCGCATCGGCTGGCCACAGTGAAGAAGGCCGACCGCATTCTCGTCTTCGAGGCGGGCCGGATCGTGGCGCAGGGCAGCCATGACGACTTGGTGGCCGAGGGCGGGCTTTATGCGCGGCTGGCGCGGCTGCAATTCACCGACGGGTTGGTCGAGGCCGCCGAGTAGCGCCGAAGGTCCGAAAATTCTTGCGCTGCCGGGGGCTTTCGCGGCGTCATGCTTGCGTGACGCGAAGGTCAGCCGGATGCTCGCGAACAGGGATGGAGCCGCGTCGCGGCACGGGAACGATATCGACAGGGAGGAATGGAATGGGCTTTGCGGGCATTGCCGATCGCGCGGCGATCGAGGCCGAGAAGAGTTGGGAGGCGCAGGGCCAGCCCGCGACCACTCACGGCCTGCTGGAACGGACCGCGAAGGCCTTTCCCGAACGCTCGGCGCTCAGCTTCCAGCTCTTCTCGGACCCCAAGGCCCCGGCCGAGACCCTGAATTGGGCGGAACTGCACGCGAAATCGGTGCAGACCGCCAACCTCCTGCGTGAGCTGGGCGTGGGCGAGACCGACGTGGTGGCGTTCCTGCTGCCGAATTGCACGGAAGTGGTCCTGAGCTATCTGGGCGGCCAGATCGCGGGGGTGGTGAACCCGATCAACCCGCTGCTCGACGCCGGGCAGATCGGTGCGATCCTGCGCCAGACCAATGCCAAGGTGCTGATCACGCTCAAGGCCTTTCCCAAGACCGACGTGGCGCAGAAGGCCGCCGAGGCGGTGGCGCTCGCGCCCAACGTTCAGACCGTGATCGAAGTCGACCTGCATCGCTACCTCACCGGGGTGAAGAAGCTGATCGTGCCGCTGATCCGGCCCAAGGTCCCGGTTCGGCACAAGGCGCGGGTGCTCGATTTCAACCGCGAGATCGCCAAGCGTCCCAGCAAGCTGGCCTTCGCCGACAGCGCCGGCGACAGGGTCGCGGCGTTGTTCCATACCGGTGGTACCACCGGTATGCCTAAAGTGGCGCAGCACCGCTATTCGGGCATCGTCTACAATGGCTGGCTCGGCCAGAGGCTGATGTTCTCGGACCGCGACAATATTATCTGTCCGCTGCCGATGTTCCACGTCTTCGCGGCGATCGTCATCATGGGGTCGTCGCTGGCTTCGGGCGCGCATGTGATCATGCCGACCCCGGCGGGCTATCGCGGCGACGGTGTGTTCGACAACTTCTGGAAGCTGATCGAGCGCTGGAAGGTGAGTTTCGTGATCACCGTGCCGACCGCGATATCGGCGCTGATGCAGCGCCCGGTGGACGCCGACATCTCGACGCTGAACCTCGCCTTTTCCGGCTCGGCCCCGTTGCCTGTGGAGCTCTACAAACGCTTCGAAGAGGCCGCGGGCGTCACGATCTGCGAAGGCTACGGTCTGACCGAGGCGACCTGTCTCGTCTCGATCAACCCGCCCGAGGGCGAGAAGAAGGTGGGCTCGGTCGGCGTGCCGTTCCCCTACACGCAGGTGCGGATCATCAACCCCGATACCGGCGAGGACTGCGCCCCCGACACGGTGGGCGAGATCTGCGTCTCCAGCCCCGGCGTGGCGCGGGGCGATACCTATACCGACCCGCTCAAGAACGAACATCTCTATTGGCCGGGCCCGGCGCATGAGCACCAGTTCCTGCGCACTGGCGATCTCGGTCGGATCGACGCGGATGGCTACCTCTGGATTACCGGGCGCGCCAAGGATCTGATCATCCGCGGTGGCCACAACATCGACCCTGCCGAGATCGAGGAGGCGCTTGCCGCGCATCCCGCCATCGCCTTTGCCGGCGCGATCGGCCAGCCCGATGCCCATGCCGGCGAGATCCCTTGCGTCTATGTCGAACTGTGCGACGGTGCGAGCGCGACCGAGGCCGAACTGCTTGAATATGCGCGCGAGCACGTGCCCGAAAAGGCGGCGAGGCCGCGCCATCTCGAGATCCTACCCGAGCTGCCGAAGACGGCGGTGGGCAAGATCTTCAAGCCTGAGCTGCGCAAGATGGCGATTGCACGCGTCTATGACGCCGCGCTGGCCACGGCCGGGGTCGGGGCGGAGGTGGCCGAGGTGGTCGAGGACAGCCGCCGCGGTCTCGTCGCGAAGATCCGCCGCACCGGTACCGCCACGGAGGCCGATGCCGCCAAGGCGCTCGGCGCCTTTACCCGGCCCTGGGACTGGATCGGCGATTGACGCACCGGCATTGATGGTTGGACCCCGCCGCCGGAGCGGCGGGGTCCATTTCAGATCGACCCACCCTTCGACGCCCCGCTCTGAGGCACGGCCCAATCGAGGGCACGCATCGGCGCCGAGATCGCCCTGGCGATGATGGCATCGCCAGGCGACACGGGCGGCTCGTTCGGCTGCGACGGCAAGCTCGAGGTCCCCGACATGGCGAGGACGACGATCGCCCCGAGGGCCAATGGTAGCAACGGATCTATGGTAGGCATGAGAAAACTCTCGAACACTGGTCAAACAACACAACCATTAGGAGAGTAAAAATTACCTTACGCAAGCCTGGGCGTTGTTTCGGCAAGCGAAACGATCCCGCTGCAGCAGCGCTGCACTCGTTCATTTGGACTTGTCGGAGGGAGGGAGATGGTGCTGCAGGAGAGGATTGAACTCTCGACCTCACCCTTACCAAGGGTGTGCTCTACCACTGAGCTACTGCAGCGTCTCGTCTGGGCGGGCTTTTACCTGCCGTGACAGCGAGCGCAAGAGCTTTTTGCCCTGCTTGACGCCGGGGCGGGCTGCTTCGTTCCAACTTGACCCATCTTCCTGCCGTGCCGGCAAGGAACTGGACGCTTGGGGGGGAGAACGCTATCTGCGCAGGCATGAAAACACCCCGTCAGGACCCGCCCCGCGCGGCAGATCGCAACGACCGGCTGAAGGCCGCCCTCAAGGCCAACATCGCCCGCCGCAAGGCGCAGGCGCAGGCCCGCGCCGCCGGAGCCCGGCCCGATGACGCCCCAGACGCAGAAGAGAAAGAGTAGCAGGCATGGATTCGATCATCGTACGCGGCGGCGCCGAGCTTCGCGGCCAGATCCCGATCGCGGGCGCCAAGAACGCCTGCCTCGCCCTGATGCCGGCCACCTTGCTCTCCGAAGAGCCGCTGACCCTCACCAACGCGCCGCGTCTCTCGGACATCTGCACCATGACGCAGCTGCTCGAATCGCTCGGTGCCGAGGTGTCCTCGATGCAAGGCGGCAAGGTGATCGCCATGTCGACGCATGACCTCGGCTCGACCCGCGCGGACTACGAGATCGTCCGCAAGATGCGCGCCTCGAACCTCGTGCTCGGCCCGCTGCTGGCACGGGCGCATGAGGCGGTGGTCTCGCTGCCCGGCGGCTGTGCCATCGGCGCGCGCCCCATGGATATCCATATCGAAGCGCTCGAGGCGCTCGGTGCGCAGATCGAGCTCAAGGACGGTTATCTGCACGCCGTGGCCCGCGGCGGCCTCAAGGGCGGCCGGGTGAAGCTGCGCTTTGCGTCGGTGGGCGCGACCGAGAACGTCCTGATGGCCGCGACCCTCGCCAAGGGCACGACGCTGATCGAGAATGCGGCGCGTGAGCCCGAGATCGTCGATCTGGCGCGTTGCCTGCGGGCGATGGGAGCGCAGATCGAAGGCGAGGGCAGCTCGACCATCGAGGTGCAGGGCGTCGACCGGCTGCACGGGGCCACGCATCAGGTCGTCACCGACCGGATCGAGCTTGGCACCTACATGCTGGCGCCGGCCTTCACCGGCGGCGAGGTTGAATGTCTGGGCGGCAAGCTGGAGCTGATCGGCGCCTTCGTCGAGAAGCTCGACATGGCCGGCATCGACGTGACCGAGACCGAGGCCGGACTCAAGGTGAAGCTGCGCGGCGACCGGCCGCGCGCGGTCGACGTGATCACCGAGCCGTTCCCGGGATTCCCCACCGACCTGCAGGCGCAGATGATGGCGATGCTCTGCACCGCGCAGGGCACCTCGCGGCTCGAGGAGAAGATCTTCGAGAATCGCTTCATGCATGCGCCCGAGCTGGTACGCATGGGCGCGCGGATCGAGGTGCATGGCGGCCACGCCACGGTGACCGGCGTCGACAAGCTCAAGGGCGCGCAGGTGATGGCGACCGACCTGCGGGCGAGCGTCTCGCTGATCCTCGCCGGCCTCGCGGCCGAGGGTGAGACGGTGGTGAACCGGGTCTACCACCTCGACCGGGGCTACGAGCATGTCGAGGACAAGCTCGGCGCGGTGGGCGCGCGGATCGAGAGGGTGAGCGCATGACCGAGACACGCGACGCGACATTCGAGGAGGGCGTGCAACGCCCGCTCCGGCTCAAGGCCCTGGATGGCGACGACGTGCAGGTGATCTCAGCGCTGGTGCAGGATTCCGTCCTGCCCGCCTCCGAGATGGCGTGGAAAAAGAGCGAGCGGCGCTTCGCGATGCTGCTCAACCGGTTCCGCTGGGAAGACCCGGTCACCACGCGCGAGGCCGAGCGGGTTCAGGCGGTGCTGTGCATCGAGAACGTGACGGCTGTCCGCGCGCAGGGGCTCGACCCGAAGGACCGCGACACGGTGTTGTCGCTGCTCGCCGTGGTGTTCGAGGCGGGTGATGATGAGCCCTCGGGCACGATCCGCCTGATCCTCGCGGGCGATGGCGAGATCGCGGTCGAGGTGGAGGCGCCGGAACTGCTTCTGCGTGACGTGACGCGCCCCTACGCGGCCCCCTCGGGCAAGGCACCGCACCATCCGGAGTGAATCCGGGCCCGCGGCATGCGGCAACTGGACGGTTGAGCAGGACGACGGGCAGGGCTATGCCCCTGAGCCGAAGGAGACCGCCATGCCGCACCGCCTGTCCAGCACCGACCCCGATTTCGAGGCCCGCTTCGCCGCGCTGCTGACCATGAAGCGCGAAGACAGCCCTGATGTGGACGATGCCGTGGCCGCGATCATCGCCGATGTGCGGTCGCGCGGCGATCTCGCGCTGGTCGATTACACTTCGCGCTTCGACCGCATGGCGCTGCCGGTGGAACGGCTGCGCTTCACCTCGGAGGAAATCGAGGCGGAGTGCGAAAAGGTCTCTGACGAGGATCGCGCCGCGCTCGAACTCGCGGCCGAGCGCATCCGCGCCTATCACGCGCGCCAGATGCCCGAGGATCAAAGCTGGACCGACGAGGCAGGGGCGATGCTGGGCTGGCGCTGGACCCCGGTTTCGGCGGCGGGGCTCTACGTGCCCGGCGGTCTGGCCTCCTATCCCTCCTCGGTTCTGATGAACGCGGTGCCCGCCAAGGTGGCCGGTGTCGAGCGGCTGGCGGTGACCGTGCCGACGCCGGATGGGCTTGCCAACCCGCTGGTGCTGATGGCCTGCCGTATCGCCGGAGTGGACGAGATCTACCGGATCGGCGGCGCCCAGGCGATCGCGGCGCTGGCCTATGGCACCGAGAGCATCGCGCCGGTGGACAAGATCACCGGCCCGGGCAACGCCTATGTGGCCGCGGCCAAGCGGCGGGTCTTCGGTCGGGTCGGCATCGACATGATCGCCGGGCCCTCGGAGATCCTCGTCATCGCCGATGCCGACAACGATCCCGACTGGATCGCGCTCGATCTGCTCAGCCAGGCCGAGCATGACGAAAGCGCGCAATCGATCCTGATCACCGATGATGCCGGTTTCGGCGACAAGGTGGCCGCCGCCGTGGAGGCGCGGCTGGAGACGCTGGAGCGGCGCGCCATCGCCGGCGCCAGCTGGCGCGATTTCGGTGCCATCGTCACCGTACGGGATCTGGAGGAGGCGGCGCGGCTGGCCGACCGTGTCGCGGCCGAGCATCTCGAGCTCTGCGTGGCCGATCCGGAGGCACTCGCGGACAGGATCAGCCATGCGGGAGCTATCTTTCTCGGCCACTGGACGCCGGAGGCGATCGGCGACTACATTTCGGGGCCGAACCACGTCTTGCCCACGGCGCGGTCGGCGCGGTTTTCCTCTGGGCTGTCGGTGATGGATTTCCTGAAGCGTACCACATTGTCGAAGATGACCCCCGAGGCGTTGGCCGCGATCGGCCCCGCCGGCGCGCGTCTGGCGCGGGCCGAGAGCCTCGAGGCGCATGGGCTGTCGCTGACCGCCCGGCTCGACCGGCTGAACCGGAGCACGACATGACCCGGATCGCCGAAATCCGGCTGCATGACGCGGGTCAGACGCCGACGCCCGAGATCGAGCAGGAACGCCGCGTCGCGGTGTTCGACCTGCTGGAAGAGAACAGCTTTGCCCTGCCGGGGCGCGACATGGGACCCTATCATCTCAGCCTCGGGATCCGCGAGAAGCGGCTGGTCTTCGACGTGGCCAATACCGAGGGCGAGCGCGCGGCCGAGTTCCACCTGTCGCTTGGGCCGTTCCGGCAGGTGGTGAAGGATTACTTCCAGATCTGCGAAAGCTACTACGACGCGGTCAAGACCTTGCCGCCGAGCCAGATCGAGACGATCGACATGGCCCGGCGCGGCATCCATAACGAGGGCGCGCGGGTGCTGCAGGAGCGGCTGGAGGGAAAGGCCGATGTCGATACCGACACGGCGCGCCGGCTCTTCACCCTCATCTGCGTGCTGCATTTCGGGGCCTGACATGGAGTTGGCCGCGACAGTGCAGCCGCTTCCGCAATCGGTTCTGTTCTGCTGCGATCACAACGCCGTCCGGTCCCCCATGGCCGAGGCGATCATGAAGAAGTTCTATGGTTCCGACTGCTATATCCAGTCGGTCGGCGTAAAGAACGACCTCGAGATCGACGGCTTTGCCATCGCGGTCTGCGCCGAGATCGGTGTGGAACTGCACCGGCACCGCTCGCGCAGCTTCGACGAGATGCATGATTGGGGCGATGACCTGTCATCCTTCGATCTGGTCCTCGCGCTGTCGCCCGCGAGCCAGCGTCGCGCGCTCGATCTGACCAGCTACTTCCATCTCGACGTGGAGTACTGGCCCGTGCTCGACCCCACCGGTCTCGGCGAGGGCCGAGAAGAGCGGCTGCGCAGCTACCGCCAGACCCGCGACATGATCATCGAGCGACTGATCGAGCGCTGGGGGCCGCCCCGCGAACGGGCCAATCCTTAGAACTCCCGTGACACCACGCTGGAGGCCACGAAAAAGGCCGCCCCGTGGGGCGGCCTTTCATTCGAGAAGGAGCGAAGCTTACTGCTCGACTTCCTGCATCGACTCGAGCTGTTCCTCGGTGGCTTCGATGAAGACGCGGACTTCACCGGCTTCCGAGCGCAGCACGCTCATCTGGTCGAAGGGGATGGCGACGGGCTTCTCGCCGATGCCGAGGAAACCGCCGACTTCGACCACGACGTCCTGGATCTGGCCCTGATCGTCGACCATGATGTCGCCGATGTCGCCGATCCGCTCGTCATTGATGCCGTAGACGGTCGAACCCTCGAGGTCGGTAACCGCGATCTCGTTGGCGGGAACCATCGCGAAGCCTTCACGCTCGACCACCGGGCCGGTGCTTTCGATCACGGCTTCGTCGGTCATCTCGGCGGTCTCTGCCTCGACGGTCTCCACTTCAGCGACCTCGCCCTCGACTTCGGCTTCGGCCTCGGCGGCCTCGGTCTCGATCGCGGCTTCGGCCTCAGCAGCCTCGGATTCGATCTCGGCGCCGGCCTCGGCCATCTCGGCCTCTACCTCTTCGGCGGCACCTTCGACTTCGGCACCGGCTTCGGCCAGTTCGGTCTCGGCCTCGGCTTCGAGCGCCTCTTCGGTGTCGACGGCAGCCTCGGACTCCATCTCGGCCTCGGCCTCGGGGTTGTCCATGGCGGGGGCGGCTTCGCCTTCCATCGCGGCTTCGTTGATGGTCACCACCGGCTCGCCGGTCTGCACCATCTCGATCACCGGCTCACCGGCCTGGGTGAACTCGATCACCGGCTCGGCGCTCTCGAAGCGAATCTGCGGCTCGGCCCGCGCCACCGAGACGTTGGCGTTCTCGCCGTCGCGGCTCTCTTCGTAGGTGATGGTCGGCTCGACCGTGGTCAGCTGCACTTCGGCGTTCTCGAGGGCACGGGCTTCGCCCGCGGCTTCGCCGGTGGCGAAGGTCTCGCCGGTGGCGCGGTCCGTCACCTGGATGCCGCCTTCGGAGCCTTCCGGGGCACGCTGCAGTTCAAGCTCGACCTGCGGGCGGGCCTGCGTCACGGTGACGACCGGATCGGCCTGACGGATCTCGACCTGCGGCTGGGTGTTGGCCACGTCGACCGTCGGGTCGGGCATGGTGATGATGATCTCGGGCGCCGGCTGCTCGATGCGGATCGTCGGCTGCGGCATATCCATGGTGATGGTGGCGGGCGCCTGGCGGATCAGGATCTCGGGCTGACCCTCGTTCACGGTCACGTCGGGGGTGGCGTTCGACACCATCACGTCGGTCTGGCCGCTCTCGACATTGACCGTCGGGGTCGACTGCTCGAGATAGACCATGCCCTCGATCACGACCTCGTCCTCGAGGCGAACCGTGGCGGTCTCGGTTTCGGCCAGTTCGGCTTCCGCCTCGGCACTCTCGCCCTCGACCGCAACGATGCGCTCGAGTTCGACATAGGCGACGGCGCACTGCTCGTTGTCCTGCGCCTCGATCAGCGCGGCGATCTCCTCCTCGGTCATGGGGGCATCGGCCGGCACGCCATCGGCCATCCGGTCGGTCAGCAGCAGTTCCAGGTCGGAACAGGTCGCATCCGTGGTCTGCGCCTGGGCTGCAGCCGCCAGCGGCAGGGTCAGCGCCGTCGACAGCAGAAGCTTGGTCATCCGCGTGGTCATGGATCGTCTCCCGTAAAATCTTCGCTTCGGCCACACAACGGCGCATCTCCGAGGTCGTTCCCCCGAATGCCACGAAATTTTGATTGCATCCGGGCGGCGCGATGGTGAAGCTCGCCGGGAAGCCGGCCGGACTGGACCGGATCGGGACCTGTTTGCACTTGAAACTCAGGCCCTGAAGGCGCATCTACTCCGCATGGCCCGCGTATTTCGCGGGTACCACTGGACGGAGAGACCATGGCCAAGGAAGAACTGCTCGAATTTCCCGGTGTCGTGAAGGAACTCCTGCCGAATGCGACGTTCAGGGTCGAGCTGGAAAACGGCCATGAGATCATCGCGCATACGGCGGGAAAGCTTCGCAAGAACCGGATTCGCGTCCTCGCCGGCGACAAGGTGCAGGTCGAAATGACCCCCTACGATCTGACCAAGGGTCGGATCAACTACCGCTTCCGCTGATCGCCGCATGAGCGCGCTACCGCCCGAGACCGGGCTGAGGCTGATCCTCGGCTCGGCCTCGCCGCGCCGCCGCGACCTGTTGGCGCAGATCGGCCTCGTGCCGCACGAGGTGCGCCCCCCCGAAATTGACGAGACACCGGCGCGTGGCGAGTTGCCACGCGCTTATGCGCGCCGGATTGCCTTGGAAAAGGCGCGGGCGGTCTCGCTCGACGAGGGCGAGGTGCTGCTCTGCGCCGACACCACCGTCGCGCTGGGCCGGCGCATCATGGGCAAGCCCGCCGATGCCGCGGAGGCGGCGCGTTTCCTGCATCTCCTGTCGGGTCGCAGGCACACCGTCATCACCGCGGTCGCGGTACGGCGTGGTGACCGGCTCTGGCAGCGCGAGGTCGAGACCGCGGTCAAGATGAAGCGCTTGTCGAATCCCGAGGTCAACGCCTACCTCGCCACCGGCGACTGGCAGGGCAAGGCCGGAGGCTACGCGATCCAGGGACCCGCCGGGGCCTTCATCCCCTGGATCAATGGCTCCTTCACCGGCGTGGTCGGCCTGCCGCTGGCCGAGGCCGCGGGCTTGCTGACCGCGGCCGGATATCCTGCATATGGAGAGAACGCATGAAGGGACGCCGCATCGTCCTCGACCATATCGGTGACCGCGAGGCGGCGGCGCTTTTGGTCGATGGCCAGCTCGACGACCTGTTGATCGAAGAGGGCGACGCACCGCGGCCCGGCGCGATCTACCGCGCCATCTGCGATCGGCCGCTCAAGGGGCAGGGCGGCATGATGGTGCGTCTGCCAGAGGGTGGCAGCGGCTTCCTGCGGCAGGGCAAGGGGCTGCGTCCCGGACAGGCGCTTCTGGTGCAGGTCACCGGCATCGCCGAAGACGGCAAGGCGGTGCCGCTCACCGACCGGGTCCTGTTCAAGAGCCGCTATGCCATCGTCACCCCCGGTGCGGCGGGTCTCAACGTGTCGCGCCGGATCTCCGAGGAAGAGGAGCGCGCGCGGCTGCGCATTCTCGCCGAGGAGGGCATGGAAGGCGCGCCCGAGGGCTTTGGCCTGATCCTGCGCTCGGTCTGCGAGGGCGCCGCCGAGGACGATATCGTCGAGGACATCGCCGCGATGCGTGGCCTTGCCGAGGCGGTGACGGCGGATGCCGGCGGCACCGAACCCGAGGCGCTCACCGAAGGCGACGGGCCGCATCTGCTGGCCTGGCGCGACTGGAGCGCGGGCGACGTGGTGACCGAGCCCGGCGGTTTCGAGCGGGAGGGCGTGCTCGATCAGATCGAGGATCTCAAGAGCCCGCGCGTGGCAACCGGCGAGGGCACGATCTTCGTCGAGCCGACCCGGGCGCTGGTGGCGATCGACGTGAACACCGGCGGCGACACGACGCCCGCCGCCGCGCTCAAGGCCAACCTCGCCGCCGCCCGCGCCCTGCCGCGGGCATTGCGGCTGCGCGGTCTCGGCGGCCAGATCGTCGTCGATTTCGCGCCGATGTCGAAGGCGCACCGCAAGCAACTCGAGCAGTCGCTGCGCGCCTCGTTCCGCAACGACCCCGTCGAGACCTCGCTGGTAGGGTGGAGCCCGATGGGCTTGTTCGAGCTTCAACGCAAGCGCGAGCGTCCCGCCTTGGTGCGGCTTCTGGGGCGGTTGTGATGGCCTGCCCGATCTGTGGCAAGGCCACGGTTGAGGCCGTGCGCCCCTTCTGCTCCAAGCGCTGCGCCGACGTGGATCTCGCGCGCTGGCTCGGTGGCGGTTATGCCGTGCCGTCCCGGGATCCCGAGGACGTCGAAAAAGCTATAGAAGAGACGGCCCGGGCGGCTTCCGAACCGCCCCGCCGCGATCACTGAGACGGGGCAACATTTTTCCGTCGAATGCCTCTGGACACCCCTTTGCGGCTCGCCTAGAAGGCCCACACCCGATGACGGCAGCAGCCATCATCCCCGTGCCCGGGTAGCTCAGGGGTAGAGCAGTGGATTGAAAATCCTCGTGTCGGTGGTTCGATTCCGCCCCCGGGCACCATTATCTCGGTCTCTCAAGGTCCTAGGTTTCATTGCGGGTTCGGGCACTGTTCGTCCCGATACCGCCCTGTCGTCTAGAGCGGGATGAGCGGTTAGGCGCAGCCTTGCCTCCCCAGGGCCGGCGCCGTGATATGTCGCGCCACCCCAGTGGCTGCGGGCGTCACCCGATGATTTTCTACTCCCGGCACTCTGCCGGAGGAGAATGCAACGCCGCATGGCCGCCTCTAGGGCAGGCCGCGGCTGATGCTTCCATTTGCTGCGCTGCGTTGCGCACCCGGGCGCTCCGCCGTGGCAAAAAGAGAGCGACCTAGAATTCTCGGAGCGCGGCCCGTTCGAAGCCCCTCCCAACCGGAAACGAACGATACCATGACCCACAAGACCATTTCCCAACACGACGGCCTCACGATCTCGCGCAGCATCGCTGACGTGGATGCGTTGCTCTCCTTGCTACGCCGTCAGGCCGACGCACTGCGCGTGCGCCATGCGCTCGATGCGGCCGCGCGCACAATTGCCACCTGCAGCCAGAAGGTCTCGAGCTCGCTGGCCATGACACAGACGGCGCTGGCACACGCGGATCTCGCGGCGCTGCGCGCGGCGGGCGACGTCGATATCGCCGCGCTGACCCGTGTCCTGCAAGGGCTGCGCGACACGGTGCGGCGGCTCCGCGGTGAGGATGGCCTTGTCTTGGCAGGCGCCTGACAGCTCAAGGCCGGAGAACGGTCACTGCCGCCGCTGTGTCCGGCCTAGCCGTTCGCGGCGGACCTGACCTCCTTCGGCGTATAGTAGATGGGGAATGCCGGCGGCCAAGGTCGTGTCAGGGCCTCACCCGCCTCGAGGAAGTCCTTCAGCTCGGCGCCGTAGTTGATCGTCATTTCAATCGCCTAGTCCCAGAGTCCGGCCTGCTGATATGGCATACTAGTTGGGAGCTGATGGGACAAACGCAGGATCGGCTTAAAACCTCTATAGGGGCTATCCAACATGAGTGAGCCCACGTAACGTCTGCTCACCCTATGGTTGATTGTCCCGATGGTCGGGCTTGAGGACTCAGGTTTTGCAGAAAACTGCGTCGAACGGTAATTTCGAAATTTTTTCTTCTTTTGGCAATGCGGTGATTGAGGGAACGCATTCAAGTGGTCAGCAGGGGGGCGGATCTCTTATTGGGTTTTCGGTGCGGCAGGTTGTTCCGATATATAACAGTTTTTACCTCGTCATCTCTCCAGATACAGGAAGTACTGCTGACTTCTGGGAGTACTTCTTCTCGAATAGAGTCGGCGGGGAGCCCGCGAGTCAATTTGATTTGGGATCATTTGGGTCTAGCTTTGAGAAGCGCATAAATGCTGATTCATTTGCGGAGCCTGACGAAACATTTTTCTTCTCCGTGTATGAAAGCAACATGGACTTCGCCTTCAATCGCGATCCATTGGTGCAGGCCAGGTTTTCTATAATTGATGATGATGGCGAGGTGGATCCTACCGTTTTACCCTTCGATGCGGATCCGGTCGCTGAGGGGGTGTCTGGGGGGAGTATCGGAGTTCTTTCGTTAGAGGGTTTGGGGGCTAGAGTTGATCATCAGTTTTTCGTGGAGGACGAGCGTTTCGAGATCGTCGATGCTGAGGTGAAACTCAAGCCCGGCGTAGTTCTGGATTTCGAAAGGGGGTCGGCCTTCGCAATTGATGTTTCTGTAGTTGGAAGCGGCTTCAGTCACACTCAGCGCTTTGATGTCGCGGTATCCGACGTCAACGAGGCGGCCACTGCTGTCCGTCTGTCGTCCGCGACGGTCAAAGAGAACGCCGCCGGGGCCACAGTTGGCCAATTGACGGTCACCGATCCCGATGCTGGCGACACGCACAGCTTCACGGTTTCGGATGACCGCTTCGAGGTGGTCAATGGCGCACTGAAGCTGAAGTCCGGCGTGTCGCTGGATCATGAGGCGGGCGCAACGGTTCCGGTCGATGTGATGGCGACGGATGCAGCGGGGCTGAGCCTAACGCAGCGCTTCACGCTCGACGTGCAGGATGTGATCGAGGATGTTCAGCCCCCAGTCGTCGAAGGGGAGACCGGAGGCAATCCTCAGGACACGCCTAAAGGCACGAAGGGCAACGACGTCCTCGTTGGTAATGGCGGCAAGGATAAGCTTGTCGGGCGCGCTGGGCACGACGACCTTACTGGTGGTGCCGGCCATGACAAGCTCTTGGGTGGCAAGGGCAACGACACGCTCGCGGGCGACGAAGGGAATGACAAGCTCGTGGGCGGCGGT
>NZ_JAPWGO010000140.1 GCF_027213785.1 Limimaricola sp. G21655-S1
ATGTCATCCACTAGGCTGACCATCTGACGGATGGGGCCTGTGATGCTGCGGGCAATCATCAGCATGGTGGCCAGCGCCAGCACCAGCACGATAAAGGCACCGACCAGCTGCTGGGTCACCGCGGCCCGGTTCATCTCATTGAGCTGGCTTTCCAGCTGATCGGCCCCCGCCAGTACCACCTTGTAGGGCAGGGTGACGATGATGGCCCAGTTGCGGCTCATTCCCGGCACCATGATGGGAACGGAAATACGGAATGATTCGTCTAGCTCCTGACGCTGAACTTCCGGTTTCAGGTACTGCTGCCACTGGTTGCCCAGCACCTTACC
>NZ_JAPWGO010000141.1 GCF_027213785.1 Limimaricola sp. G21655-S1
ACGTCAAGGTAGAGCGTGACGAGAAGGGTCGCATCACCAAGGCCATCGACAACGAAGGCCGTGAAGTGCTCCACTCCGGCATGACCAAGATGTCCAAGTCCAAGAATAACGGCATCGACCCGCAGCTGATGGTCGAGCGTTACGGCGCCGATACCGTCCGTCTGTTTATGATGTTCGCCTCTCCGGCCGAAATGACGCTGGAGTGGTCCGACTCCGGCGTAGAGGGTGCCCAGCGCTTCCTGCGTCGCCTGTGGCGCGTCACCTTCGAACACGTCTCCGGTGGCGCCGTTGCCGCGCTGGATGTGGCTGCTCTCACCAACGAGCAG
>NZ_JAPWGO010000142.1 GCF_027213785.1 Limimaricola sp. G21655-S1
TGGATCGCGGTGCAGATCGCGACGACGAGGATCGAGAGCAAGATAGCCTGGATCATGCGGGCTCAATGAGGATCGGGGCAGATCCGTTCCCGATCAATCCCGCGCCTTCTCGAGCAGGGCGACCATCTCGCGGAACTTGGAGCGCTGCTCATCGGCGTCGCCCGACAGGATCGCCGCCTCCATGCAGTGGTTGGCGTGGTCTTCGATCAGGAGCCGTTCCACCGCCTTGAGCGCCGAGCGCACGGCGCAGGCCGGGAAATCGCGCAGCCGCGCTCGCACCATGCAGCGCCTCGGCCGCACGGATCATGACCTTCGACGGCACAC
>NZ_JAPWGO010000143.1 GCF_027213785.1 Limimaricola sp. G21655-S1
GCGATCCAGACGATCCTGGTGGCCGTCATCCTCGCCGCGATGTCGGGCATCATCGGCGGCGAGGTGGTGCTTCTGGGGCTGATCGCGCTGCCGCAGATGCTGCGGCTGGGCTACGACAAGAACCTCGCCATCGGCGTGGTCTGCGCCGGCGGCGCGCTCGGCACCATGGTGCCGCCCTCGATCGTGCTGATCATCTACGGGCTGACCGCCAATGTCTCGATCGGCGACCTGTTCACCGCCGCCTTCATCCCCGGGCTGATGCTGGCGGGCTTCTACGTGGCCTATGTGCTGATCCGCGCCTATCTCAACCCGGCGATGGCGCC
>NZ_JAPWGO010000144.1 GCF_027213785.1 Limimaricola sp. G21655-S1
GCGATCCAGACGATCCTGGTGGCCGTCATCCTCGCCGCGATGTCGGGCATCATCGGCGGCGAGGTGGTGCTTCTGGGCCTGATCGCGCTGCCGCAGATGCTGCGGCTGGGCTATGACAAGAACCTCGCCATCGGCGTGGTCTGCGCCGGCGGCGCGCTCGGTACCATGGTGCCGCCCTCGATCGTGCTGATCATCTACGGGCTGACCGCCAACGTCTCGATCGGCGACCTGTTCACCGCGGCCTTTATCCCCGGGCTGATGCTGGCGGGCTTCTACGTGGCCTATGTGCTGATCCGCGCCTATCTCAACCCGGCGATGGCGCC
>NZ_JAPWGO010000145.1 GCF_027213785.1 Limimaricola sp. G21655-S1
GTTCCACCATCTGCTGTCACAAGGGGTGCTGGGGCAGGGGAGCAATCGACACTACTACCTCAATCCGGCGCTGGCGCAGCAACCCGGATAGTGAGAAGGCCATCGGAACGCGGTGGCTTTTTTCGTTATCGAGTGGTGATAGCACTCAGTGAGTCAGCACCATCATCAGGCTGAGGAAGGCGGCCAGTCCGCCACCGATGCCGATGATCCAGTAAAACCCCTTGGCCCCCTGTTTGAGCGGGATGCGGAAGTAGAGCAGAAACGCCCACCATCCCAGTGCCAGCAACAGAGGAATAAGAAACATTCGAGCCATGGTGTCC
>NZ_JAPWGO010000146.1 GCF_027213785.1 Limimaricola sp. G21655-S1
CACCAGACGGGAGAAGCGTTTCTCCTTGAGGGAGTCGGCCATCCAGGTACAGAGAAAGTGGCTCTCTTGCGCCGGGGTGCGCTTGCCAGCCTTTTGCTCGGCGGTGCGGGCCAGTTCGGCCAGACTTTGGGTAGCCATCTCGAACAGGGCCTGATTGTAGGTCGGAGAGGTCATAAGCAATCCTTGAGTTGACCGCCAGGGGCCAACACCGATGACAGAGATAGCAAAGGCGCCAGTGGCGCCTTTGCGGATCACTCGCGTAGCCTATGCGCCTTATTTCGGCTGACGGGGCTTCTTGGCCGCGGCCAGACGCTTGAGG
>NZ_JAPWGO010000147.1 GCF_027213785.1 Limimaricola sp. G21655-S1
TCCAAGAACATGGTGTTGCTGTTGCAGCACCGGATCCTCGATGCCTATCGCGCCATCGCCCAGGTAATGCCGAACAATCAGATCAAGCAGCGCATCGTTGATGTGCAGACCCAGATCAAGAATGTGCAGGAGAACTACAGCATGCAGGATGAGGGTCAGTTCAAGACCCCGGAGTCCGATCGTCAGGCGATTCAGATGCTGCAGTTGGTCAAGAAGATGCGGGCCGTGCTGCGGGTCGAGCACAATAAGGGCAAGATTGACCCTCAGGGGTTTGCCCAGGAAGAGCGCCGCCTCGAGCTGATGCAGCTCAAGATCAA
>NZ_JAPWGO010000148.1 GCF_027213785.1 Limimaricola sp. G21655-S1
TGAATACATAGGTGGTTGCGCTTGGCTATCACCAGGGGAGCTAACTACACTCTGACCAAATTTAGGTAGCGGTGATTTCCCTTTCTTAATTCTTTTTTTCATCGCAGACTTTGCGCCCCCGCAGCCTGACGGAAACCCGCCAGGCAAACACAACCAAATAGAGCACTCATCTTGGCTTGCAGCTTTGGATGGATATGGCAAGTATGATGCCGATGCCAAACCAGCGACTATAAACGTGGATATAACTCGCCTGCTTATCAATCTCATATTAACCTCATTTTCTCATGAGAAAAGAAACCCATTTATTTTACATTAAT
>NZ_JAPWGO010000149.1 GCF_027213785.1 Limimaricola sp. G21655-S1
GCGTTGGTAAGGGGGGTGAACTCGGAGAGTTTCAGCATCGCCCGGTTCCCCGCCGCGATGGCGGTGATGAGGGGGCCAAGGCTCAGCATCACCGGAAAGTTCCACGGCACGATAATGCCGACCACCCCGAGTGGCTGGAAGTGCACCTCTACTTTGGCGGGGGCCAGCAGCAGGCCGGTGTGGCGGCGGTGGGGCTGCATCCAGCTCTTGAGCCGGTTCTGGGTGTAGTTGATCTGCATGATGCAGGGCAGCACATCGGCGATCAGGCTGTCGTAGTGGCTGCGCTGGCCATAATCTGCTGCCAGCGCCTTGCAC
>NZ_JAPWGO010000014.1 GCF_027213785.1 Limimaricola sp. G21655-S1
CCATCGCGTGATGCAGCAGCGGCGCGCCCCCGATCTCGTGCAGGACCTTCGGCAGGTCCGAATTCATCCGCGTGCCCCGACCCGCGGCCAGAACGATCAGTGCCGTGCCCATTGCTGCCCCTCTTGTTGCTTGATCCGACTTCTACTAGCCGCATCTAGGGGCACAAGCCCGGCGGCCCACCGGCGGGATCAATTACCGCTACGCATCATTACAGGGGAGGTGCCCATGCGCGCCGTGATCTTCGACCTCGACGGCACGCTCGCCGAAACCAGCGGCGACCTGATCGCGGCCGCCAATCGCTGTTTCGAGGATCTCGGCCTCGGGCCGCTGCTCGACCCGCGCGAGGATGCCGCCACCGCCATGCATGGCGCGCGTGCCATGCTGCGGCTGGGACTGAGCCGGGTCGGCGAGGTCGAGGAGGCCGAGGTCGATCGGCAGTATCCCCGGCTGCTCGCCTATTACGAGGAGGAGATCGACCGGCATTCGACGCTGTTCCCCGGCGCGATCGAGGCGATCGCGGAGTTGAAGCGGCTTGGCCATCCGGTGGCGATCTGCACCAACAAGCCCGAGGCGCTGGCCGAGAAGCTGATGACCCGGCTCGGCGTGCGCGAACATTTCGTTTGTCTCGTCGGGGCAGACACGCTGACGATGCGCAAGCCCGATCCCGAATGCCTGCGCGAAACCGTGCGACGCGCGGGCGGCGATCCGGCGCATTGCGTGCTGGTGGGGGATACCGAGACCGACCGTATCACGGCCCGCGCCGCCGGCGTGCCCTCGATCCTCGTGAAGTTCGGGCCCAATGGCCATCGCACGGCGGATCTGCATCCCGAGGCGCTGATCGATCATTACGACGAGTTGGTGGCGGCGGTGCAGGCGCTGGGTTGACGCCACCTCACGGTAGGGGACGGCGTCTCCGTGGTCTCCGTGGTCTCCGTGGTCTCCGTGGTCTCCGTGGTCTCCGTGGTCCCCGTGGTCCCCGTGAAGGCGCCGCGATAGGGTTCAGTGTACGGGCGGCCATAGGTCATGAGCACCCTGTCCGCTGAGCGCAGCGCTTCTACTGCGCGGCTTCGGTGTCGTAGAGAGGGATCGTCGAAAGCGACATCTTGGCCGAGCCTTGGGTCAGTTCGCTGCCATGGGCGAGATAGATCAGCACCTGGTTCGTCTCGTCGTAGATGCGGGTGATCCTGAGCGATTTCAGGATGATCGAACGGCTTTCGCGAAACACCGCCTCGCCGCCGCGCGAACGGTCGATGTCGCCCAGCGTGATCGGCCCGGTCTGGCGGCAGTCGATCGAGGCGTTGGACGGGTCCTCGAACCAGTTGCCTTGGCTGAGACGGTCGATCACGGAGCGCTCGAAATAGGCGATGTGGCAGGTCACCCCCTCGACGTCCGGGTCGGGAATCGCTTCGACGATGACGTCGTTGCCGACCCAGTCGACGCCGACCTTGCCGACGATCTCGGCATGAGCGGTGGCAGGGATGAAGGCGAGGGCGAGCGCGGCAAGGCGGAACATGCGTGTCATGCGCGGCCAACGCGGTGCGGCGGGACGGGTTCCGCCGGCTTGACCGAAGCCGGGGCCGGGCCAGTTGCGGGGCAATGGGACAGGGAGGCCGGTCATGGGGTCGATCTGGGAATTCGGATCCGAAGGCGGCGTGCTGCACCACCATCTCGGCTGGCTGGTGAGCGCGCTCGAATGGGTCGCGGCCATCATCGATCTCTTTGCCATCGCGCTGCTGCTGGTGGGCGCGGTGCGCTTCATCATCGGCGTGAGCTGGGCCGAGATCCGGCGCGAGGACGCGGTACGGGTGCGCGGCGTCAACCGCGAGCGGATCGAACTGGGCCGCTACATCCTCGCAGGGCTGGAGCTGTTCATCGTCTCTGACATCATCCATACCGCGCTCAGCCTCGAACTCGCCGACCTGGTGTTCCTCGGGCTTCTGGTGATCATCCGGTCGCTGATCTCCTTCTTTCTCGATCGTGAGCTGGAGCAGGTGAAGCACGAGCTGAGCCGGAATCCCGAGGATGACTGACACTTGGCGACGCCGCCGCGCGCATCGGACGCATCTCCGGGGTGCCGGGCTCGGTTGACCCTTCCCGGACCGGGGTTTATGGATCGCCCAATCGATCGACAGCTCCCGCGCGAAAGGACCCGACGTGGAACTGCTTCTTGCGGAATACCTTCCCATCCTGATCTTCCTCGGCCTTGCCATCGGCTTGGGTGCGATCCTGATCCTCGCCGCCGTCGTGCTCGCCGTGCGCCGGCCCGACCCGGAGAAGGTCTCGGCCTACGAATGCGGCTTCAACGCCTTCGACGACGCGCGGATGAAGTTCGATGTGCGGTTCTATCTCGTCTCGATCCTGTTCATCATCTTCGACCTCGAAGTGGCCTTCCTGTTCCCGTGGGCGGTGGCCTTCGGCGAGGTGTCGATGCTGGCGTTCTGGTCGATGATGGTGTTCCTCGCCGTGCTGACCATCGGCTTCGCCTACGAATGGAAGAAGGGGGCTCTCGAATGGGAGTGATGACCGGCGCCAATACGGCGGGGGCCGACCGCGAGGTCGCCACGCAGAACCTCAACCGCGAGCTGACCGACAAGGGCTTCCTCGTCACCTCGACCGCGGACATGATCAACTGGGCGCGCACCGGCTCGCTGCACTGGATGACCTTCGGTCTGGCCTGCTGCGCCGTCGAGATGATGCACACCTCGATGCCGCGCTACGACCTCGAGCGCTTCGGTACCGCGCCGCGCGCCTCGCCGCGCCAGTCCGACCTGATGATCGTCGCCGGTACGCTGACCAACAAGATGGCCCCGGCGCTGCGCAAGGTCTACGACCAGATGCCCGAGCCGCGCTACGTGATCTCGATGGGCAGCTGCGCCAATGGCGGCGGCTACTACCATTACAGCTACTCGGTGGTGCGCGGCTGCGACCGGATCGTGCCCGTGGACGTCTACGTTCCCGGCTGCCCGCCGACCGCCGAGGCGCTGCTCTACGGAATCCTGCAGCTGCAGCGCAAGATCCGCCGCACCGGCACGATCGTCCGCTGAGGCCCCGCCGGCGCGACCACGCGCCGGCCAAGACCATTTTTTCGGGGGAATCGCCATGAGCGAGGCACTGAACGACCTGGGCGCGCATCTCGAAGCCAAGCGACCCGACTGCGTGACCGGTTGGGAGATCGCCTTCGGCGAGCTCAACGTCACCGTGACGCCAGAGGCGATCCCCGGTTTCGTCGAGCTGCTGAAGACCGACCCGACCTGCCGCTTCTCGACGCTCGTCGACATCACCGCCGTGGACTACCCCGGCCGCGAGAAGCGCTTCGACGTGGTCTACCACTTCCTGTCGATGTACCAGAACCAGCGCATCCGCGTGCGCACGCAGGTGCGCGAGGACGAGATGGTGCCCTCGATCATCGAGATCCATCCCTCGGCCAACTGGTTCGAGCGCGAGGTGTTCGACATGTTCGGCATCCTGTTCTCGGGCCATCCGGACCTGCGCCGGATCCTCACCGATTACGGCTTCCGCGGCTTCCCGCTGCGCAAGGACTTCCCGACCACGGGCTATACCGAGGTGCGCTTCGACGAGGTGCAGAAGCGGGTGGTCTACGAGCCGGTGAAGCTGGTGCAGGAATACCGCCAGTTCGATTTCATGAGCCCGTGGGAAGGCGCGCAATACGTGCTTCCGGGGGATGACAAGGCTGCCGAAACCGGCGCGAAGGGGTAAGTCATGGACGGCTCGACCATCAACGCCAAGGGCTTCGAAGACACGAAGACCGGCGAGCAGAAGATCCGCAACTTCAACATCAACTTCGGGCCCCAGCACCCGGCGGCGCACGGCGTGCTGCGCCTCGTACTCGAGCTCGACGGCGAGATCGTCGAGCGCTGCGATCCGCATATCGGCCTGCTGCATCGCGGCACCGAGAAGCTGATGGAAAGCCGCACCTACCTGCAGAACCTGCCCTATTTCGACCGGCTCGACTATGTGGCGCCGATGAACCAGGAGCATGCCTGGTGTCTGGCGATCGAGCGGCTGACCGGCACCGAGGTGCCGCGCCGCGCCTCGCTGATCCGCGTGCTCTATTCCGAGATCGGCCGGGTTCTCAACCACCTGCTCAACGTCACCACCCAGGCCATGGATGTCGGCGCGCTGACGCCGCCGCTGTGGGGCTTCGAAGAGCGCGAGAAGCTGATGGTGTTCTACGAGCGGGCCTCCGGCGCGCGCCTGCACGCGGCCTATTTCCGGCCCGGCGGCGTGCATCAGGACCTGCCGCCCGAGCTGATCGAGGACATCGATGCCTGGGCCGCGGGCTTCCCGGCCTTCCTCGACGACATCGACGGGCTGCTGACCGAGAACCGCATCTTCAAGCAGCGCAACGTCGACATCGCCGTGGTGACCGAGCAGGAAGCGACCGACTGGGGCTTTTCCGGCGTGATGGTACGCGGCTCCGGCCTCGCCTGGGATTTGCGTCGCGCGCAGCCCTACGAGTGCTACGACGAGTTCGACTTCCAGATCCCGGTCGGCAAGAACGGCGACTGCTACGACCGCTATCTCGTCCGGATGGCCGAGATGCGCGAGTCGACCAAGATCATCCGTCAGGCCTGCGAGAAGCTGCGCCACGAAAAGGGCGACGTGCTGGCGCGGGGCAAGGTCACGCCGCCGACCCGCACGGACATGAAGACCTCGATGGAAGCCTTGATCCATCACTTCAAGCTCTACACCGAGGGCTTCCACGTGCCCGCGGGCGAGGTCTATGCCGCGGTCGAAGCGCCCAAGGGCGAGTTCGGCGTCTATCTCGTGGCCGACGGCTCCAACAAGCCGTACCGGGCCAAGCTGCGCGGGCCGGGCTACCTGCACCTGCAGGCGATGGACCACGTGGCGTCCGGCCACCAGCTCGCCGACGTGGCGGCGATCATCGGCACAATGGACATCGTGTTCGGCGAGGTCGACCGCTGAGGCGGCGATCCGAGGCAACCGGCCGGCGGCTCTGCCATCGGCCCCAGACAGGACGGGGACGTTCGAAGATGACGGCGATGCGGATGATGATGGGTTTCGTGGCGCTCGGCGCGCTGGGGGCCTGCACGGCCGGGGCGCAGATCGGCGGCATTGGCGCGCAGGGGCGCGTCGGCAGCGTCGGCCCCGCCGCCGCCGCCGCCGCGCCGATGGCACCGGCCGACCGGCTCGTCGCCGCGATCGAGGCGCAGGGCTGCGTGATCACCTCCGACAACGTGGCGCAGGTGCTGCTCAAGGCGAACCTCACGCAGCAGCAACTGCTGGAGATCGCGCCGCAGCTCTCCGCCCAGGGCCGCGCCGAGGTCTCCGATGGCGGCACCATCCGGGTGTTGACCGAGAACTGCATCTGAGGGCGCGCGCCCTCCTGACATGATCCGCGCCGCCCGACGGGGGGCGCCCAGAACACCGGAACGAGCGAATGCTGCGCAGACTTCACCCCGAACAGCCCGAGAGCTTCGCCTTCACCCCGGCCAACCAGGCCTGGGCCGAGGCGCAGATCACGAAATATCCCGAGGGGCGTCAGGCCAGCGCGGTGATCCCGCTGCTGTGGCGTGCGCAGGAGCAGGAAGGCTGGCTGTCGCGCCCCGCGATCGAGGAAGTCGCGCGGATGCTCGACATGGCCTATATCCGGGTGCTCGAGGTCGCGACGTTCTACTTCATGTTCCAGCTGCAGCCGGTCGGCTCGGTCGCGCATATCCAGGTCTGCGGCACCTTGTCCTGCATGCTTTGCGGCTCCGAGGACCTGATGAAGGTCTGTCAGGACAAGATCGCGAAGAAGCCGCACGAGATTTCGGCCGACGGCAAGTTCTCGTGGGAGGAGGTCGAGTGCCTCGGCGCCTGCGCCAACGCGCCGATGGCGCAGATCGGCAAGGACTACTACGAGGATCTGACCACCGAGCGGCTGGCCCAGATCATCGACGAGATGGCCGCGGGCCGCGTGCCGACGCCCGGCCCGCAGAACGGCCGCTACGCCGCCGAGCCGATCGACAACCTGACCTCGCTGGCCGAGGGCGCCGAGAACCGGGACGAGCACAACGCCGCCGTCGCGCTCGCCGTGAAGCTGGGCGACACGATCAAGCGGATCGACGGCACCGAGGTGCCGCTGACCGCGCCGTGGCAGCGTCAGGACGATCACGAAGCCGAAGGCTACGAGGATCCGCAGGAGCCGATGCCGGCGCATGACCGGCCGGCGGATGCCTCCGGCGTCACCGAGCAGGAGGCCCCGGCCTCGAGCGCGGCCAAGCCGGTCTCCGCCGATTTCCCGGCCGAGGAGCCGCAGGACGCGACCGCCGGTAACGAGGCCCCCGAGGGCGGCAAGCCGATCGCGCCGTCGGGCGAGACCGCACCGGCGACCGATGCCGAAGACGCGACCGACGACAAGACCGGCTCCGCCGATCCGGCGGCACCGGGCGGCGTCTACAACGCGCCCCGGACGCAGAAGCCCGGCGATCCCGCCAAGGATGGCCAGCCCAAGAAGCCTTCGAAAGGCGAGTGATGCCAAAGCGCGCTGCCGGATCGGAGCGGAGGGCACGCGGGCCGGTTCGGCCCGCGCATCCGTTTGATTCGACGGCGTTGCGTCCTATGACGAATGACGGGGCGCTAGGCTCCGGCCATCTGGAGGACGCGGCATGAACAACATCGGAAACTGTCGGACCATCAGCATCGGCGGCGCGGCGATCGGCGGGCTGCTGCTGTGGATCCTGCTCGCTCTGGGCGAGCGCGGCTGGTTCTCGTCGCTCCTCATCGCGGCGCTGATCGCCGTCGCGGCGGCGCTGCTGCTTCTGGCGCTGGTCTGCCGCGACGAGGCCGAGGACATGACCGCCGCGAGCCCGGCACCGCTCGACCAGAAGACCGCGGCTCCCGCGACCGGGGCCGCTCCTGCGGCGACCGCCGCGCCGAAAGAGACGCCCGCGCCCGCGACATCGTCGGCCGAGGACACGGGCGGTCGCGCCGCCTCCAGCGCCGCGCCGGGGCAGGGCGGCAAGCCGGTCGTGAACGACACGGCGGTGCTCGACGATAGCGATGCGGATGCGGACAGCCGTGAGGGCGACCTCGGCGAGGAAGTCGCGCGCACCCAGTCTCTCGACCGAGAGGCCGAGGCTGCCGGGGAACCCGACATGCCCGACGGCGTCGCCGCCGGCCTGCGCGAGAAGCCCGAACTGCTGGATGCGCCGCAGGGCCAGCCCGACGATCTCAAGCAGCTGCGCGGCGTCGGCCCGCGGCTCGAGGAACAGCTGAACCGTCTCGGCGTCTGGCATCTGCGCCAGATCGCATCCTGGGGCGAGGGCGAGGCGGCCTGGATCGACGATCATCTCGAGGGGTTCAAGGGCCGGATCCAGCGCGACGACTGGATCGGCCAGGCCCGTGAATTGACGAAGGACGAGGCATGAGCGGCGCGGCAGGTCGACGCGCGGCGCTGGTGCTCGCCGGCACCGGCGTGTTCTGGGTGATCGCGATCTTCGCGGGCAACGCCCTCGACCTGCCGCATCGCTGGCGCGGATTGTTCGACCTGATGGCCCTCGCGGGGTTCGTCATGGGATTGTGGATGACATATCAAACCTGGCGCGCGCGCCGGGACGACGAAAGGTGAGCCGATGCTCAAGGATCAGGACCGCATTTTCACCAACATCTACGGGATGCACGACCGCACGCTGAAGGGTGCGCGGGCCCGTGGCCATTGGGACGGCACCGGCGACATCATCAAGAAGGGCCGCGACTGGATCGTCGAGCAGATGAAGGCGTCCGGCCTGCGCGGTCGTGGCGGCGCTGGCTTCCCGACCGGACTGAAGTGGTCTTTCATGCCCAAGGAAAGCGACGGGCGGCCCGCCTATCTCGTCGTCAACGCCGACGAATCCGAGCCCGGCACCTGCAAGGACCGGGAGATCATGCGCCACGATCCGCATACGCTGATCGAGGGCTGCCTGATCGCCTCCTTCGCGATGAACGCGCATGCGAGCTACATCTACCTGCGCGGCGAGTACATCCGCGAGCGCGAGGCGCTGCAGCAGGCGATCGACGAGTGCTACGATGCCGGGCTTTTGGGCCGCAACGCCGCCGGGTCGGGCTGGGATTTCGATCTCTACCTGCATCACGGCGCCGGCGCCTATATCTGCGGCGAGGAAACCGCGCTGCTGGAGTCGCTCGAAGGCAAGAAGGGCATGCCGCGCATGAAGCCGCCCTTCCCGGCGGGGGCGGGCCTCTATGGCTGCCCGACCACGGTGAACAACGTCGAATCCATCGCCGTCGCGCCGACGATCCTGCGCCGTGGGCCGGAATGGTTCGCGGGTTTCGGCCGTCCGAACAACACCGGCACCAAGCTCTTCGCGATCTCGGGCCACGTCAACAAGCCCTGTGTTGTCGAGGAGGAGATGTCGATCTCCTTCAAGGAGCTGATCGACAAGCATTGCGGCGGCATCCGCGGCGGCTGGAAGAACCTCAAGGGGGTGATTCCGGGCGGCTCCTCGGTGCCGGTGCTGCGCGCCGAGACCATGGAAGACGCGATCATGGATTTCGACTGGCTGCGCGAGCAGCGTTCCGGCCTCGGTACCGCCGCCGTCATCGTGATGGATCAGTCCACCGACATGGTGAAGGCGATCTGGCGGCTGTCGAAATTCTACAAGCACGAGAGCTGCGGCCAGTGCACGCCCTGCCGTGAAGGCACCGGCTGGATGATGAGGGTGCTCGAGCGGATGGTGCGCGGCGACGCGGCGATCGAGGAGATCGAGATGCTGCTCGACGTGACCAAGCAGGTCGAGGGTCACACCATCTGCGCGCTCGGCGACGCCGCCGCATGGCCGATCCAGGGCCTGATCCGCAACTTCCGCGACGAGATCGAGGACCGCATTCGCGGTCGCGGCGTCGCGGCGACCATCGCGGCCCAATGACCTGGCGCGACCAGGCGCTGAAGAATTTCGGCGTCTGGCTCGCGGTCTACCCGGCGGTCCTGATCTCCAGCTACCTGTTCTCGTGGCTGGCGCCGGGGGTGCCGCTCTGGCTGGAGATCCTGATCTCCACCGCCTTCACTGTGCCGCTCATCTCCTATGTGGCGGTGCCGTGGGTCGAAAAGCGCCTCGCCCATGCCAAGGGCGAAAGCGCGGCTGAGCTGAAGCGCGAGGAGGCCGAACAGGCCGAGGGCGGCCGCGACGCCTGAGGACCGGGCGGCGATCCGCCATCGCGAGGCCCCTCTCCACAGCGTGATATTGAATATCGGCCTTCCGGGGCCAAGCTCTCGGCCAGAAGCGCCGGACGGGGGCGAGCAGGCCCCGGAACCGGCCCGATAGGAGAGACCACGCATGACCATCCCGCATCTCGCGCGCACCGCCGCGCTGATCCTCGGCTTTACCATCGCGGCGGGCGCGACGGCGGCGCTGCCGGCGCTGCGCGAGAACGCCAAGATCCGCGACGGGCTGATTTCCACCGCCATCGCCTACGAGATCGGTCGCAAGTGCGACAGCCTCGACTCGCGCTGGCTGACCGGCATCGGCTTTCTCAACTCGCTCCGGAGCCACGCCCTGGATCTGGGCTATACCCGGGCCCAGATCAGCGCCTTCATCGACGACGAGGAGGAAAAGGACCGGCTCGAGGCCGAGGCCCGGGCCCTCCTGCGCGAAAAGGGCGGGGTCGAGGGCGATTGGGAGACCTATTGCGAGGTCGGCCGCCGTGAGATGGCGGCCGGCAGCCGGATCGGCACGCTGCTCCAGTAACCCGTCGCCGATCCGACCGATGATGGGCTGTGCGCGCGTGCCGCAGCCCATCCACGCGCCAGAGCGGCATTTTCCCCGTTCCGGCGCGTGGATGCGTCTGGCATCGCCGGGCGAGCCGCGTTAGAACCCCCCTCGATCGCAGCCCCCGACCCGGAGGCATGCGTCCGACGCGAGGAAAGGGGCGGCCTGCCATGTCCGATTTGCGCAAAGTCAGCATCGACGGAAAGGTCATCGAGGTGCCGGGGGCGATGACGCTCATCCAGGCCTGCGAGACCGCGGGGATCGAAATCCCCCGTTTCTGCTATCACGAGCGGCTGAGCATCGCCGGCAATTGCCGCATGTGTCTCGTCGAGGTCGTGGGCGGCCCGCCGAAGCCCGCCGCCTCCTGCGCCATGCAGGTCAAGGATCTGCGGCCCGGGCCCGAGGGCGCGCCGCCGCAGGTCAAGACCAACTCGCCGATGGTCAAGAAGGCCCGCGAGGGGGTGATGGAGTTCCTGCTCATCAACCACCCGCTCGATTGCCCGATCTGCGACCAGGGCGGCGAGTGCGACCTGCAGGATCAGGCGATGGCCTATGGCGTCGACTTCTCGCGCTATCGCGAGCCCAAGCGCGCGACCGAGGATCTCGATCTCGGCCCGCTGGTCGAGACGCACATGACGCGCTGCATCTCCTGCACCCGCTGCGTGCGCTTCACCACCGAGGTGGCCGGCATTTCCCAGATGGGCCAGACCGGGCGTGGCGAGGATGCGGAGATCACCTCCTATCTCGGCCAGACGCTCGATTCGAACCTGCAGGGCAACATCATCGACCTGTGCCCGGTGGGCGCGCTGGTCTCCAAGCCCTACGCCTTCAACGCCCGCCCCTGGGAGCTGACCAAGACCGAGACCATCGACGTGATGGACGCGCTCGGCTCGTCGATCCGCGTGGACACCAAGGGCCGCAAGGTGATGCGCATCCTGCCGCGCAACCACGACGGCGTGAACGAGGAATGGCTGTCGGACAAGGCACGCTTCGTCTGGGACGGCCTCGCGCGCCAGCGTCTCGACACGCCCTATATCCGCGAGAACGGCAAGCTGCGGAAGGCCGACTGGCCAGAGGCGCTCGCCGCCGCCGCCGCCGCCATGAAGGGCCGCAAGGTCGCGGGTCTCGTCGGCGATCTCGCCCCGACCGAGGCTGCCTTCGCGCTCAAGCAGCTGATCGAGGGGCAGGGCGGTGTCGTCGAATGTCGCACCGACGGTGCCAAATTGCCTGCTGGCAATCGCTCGGCCTATGTCGGCACGGCCCGGATCGAGGATCTCGACACCGCGCGCCACATCATGCTGGTCGGCACCAACCCCGCCATCGAGGCGCCGGTTCTCAACGCCCGCATCCGCAAGGCCTGGCTCGCCGGGGCCAATGTCGGCCATGTCGGCGTGCCGGCGGACCTGACCTATGACGCGCATCATGCGGGTACGGGCCGCAAGGTGCTGTCCGACCTGCTCGGCCACGAGTTCGGCGCGGTGCTGGACGAGGCTTCGGTCGTCGTGGTGGGGCAGGGTGCCCTGACCGGTGCCGATGGCGAGGCGGTTCTCGCTCATGCCATGGAACTGGCCGCCCGCAGCAAGAGCAAGCTCCTGGTGCTGCATTCGGCCGCGAGCCGCGTCGGCGCGATGGATGTCGGCGCCACCACCGAGGGCGGCGTCGAGACCGCGCTCGAAAGCGCCGAGGTGATCTACAACATGGGCGCCGACGAGATCGCGCTGCCCTCGGGCGCCTTCGTGATCTATCAGGGCAGCCATGGCGATCGCGGTGCGCATCGCGCCGACCTGATCCTGCCCGCGGCGGCCTGGGTCGAGGAGCAAGGGCTCTTCGTCAACACCGAAGGCCGCCCGCAACTCGCGCTGCGCGCCGGCTTCGCGCCGGGCCAGGCCAAGGAGAACTGGGCGATCCTGCGCGCGCTTTCGGCCGAGCTGGGCGCGACCCAGCCCTGGAACAGTCTGGCGCAGCTGCGGCAGGCGCTGGTGGCGGCGCATCCGCATCTGGCGCGGATCGACGAGGTGGCCGAGAACGAATGGCAGCCCCTGGAGCTCGGCTCGATGGACGAGGCGCTCGGGGATTTCGAGAGCATCGTCGCCGAGCACTACCTGACCAACCCCATCGCCCGTGCCAGCGAGCTGATGGGCGAGCTTGCGGGCAATGCCCGCACCCGCCGGCAGCAGAAGATCGCGGCCGAGTGAGGATGCGGGCCGCTCTCCTCCTGCCCTTGGCGGCCCTGGTGGCCGGCTGCGCCGAGGCGGATGCCGCGGCGGGGCGGGGGGAGCGCGGCGCGCCGCGGCATGACGGCGTCGAGACGCGGCTGCTCGACGGCGATCTCGTGAACTTCCACGTCGCGATGAGCGGCGGCGCCAAAGCCGAGGACGTGATCGCCTATGCGGAATGCGCGGCGGCGCAATATGCGCTGATCCGGGGCTATGGATTTGCCCGTCATGTCCGCACCCAACTCGATGAATCGGCTGGAAACTGGCGCGCCGATGCTGTTTACACCATCTCGCCGGCCCTGCCTGAGGGGCTGCGCACGATCGATGCCGAAGTCACCGTCCAGAACTGCGGACTGAACGGCATCCCGACGGTCTGAGGGAAGCACCATGGTCGAATTCTTCACCGAAACCAGCATCGGAGCCGTGCTGCTGATCCTCGGTCAGTCTCTGCTGCTGATCGTGCCGCTCCTTGTGGCGCTGGCGTTCCTGCTGCTGGTCGACCGCAAGGTCTGGGCCGCGGTGCAGATGCGCAAGGGGCCCAACGTTGTCGGCCCCTTCGGCTTGCTGCAAAGCTTCGCCGACTTCCTGAAATACATCGTCAAGGAGGTGGTCGTGCCCGCCGGCGCCGACCGCTCGGTGTTCTTCCTGGCGCCGATGATCTCCTTCGTGATGGCGGTGATCGCCTGGGCGGTGATCCCCTTCGCCGATGGTTGGGTGCTGGCCGATCTCAACGTGGCGCTGCTCTACGTCTTCGCCGTCTCCTCGCTCGAGGTCTACGGCGTGATCATGGGCGGCTGGGCCTCGAACTCGAAATACCCGTTCCTCGGCTCGCTGCGCTCGGCCGCGCAGATGATCTCCTACGAGGTCTCGATCGGTCTGATCATCGTCGGCATCATCATCTCGACGGGGAGCCTGAACTTCGGTGCCATCGTGGCGGCGCAGGACGGCGATTTCGGCCTGTTCAACTGGTACTGGCTGCCGCATTTCCCGATGCTGTTCCTGTTCCTGATCTCGGCCATGGCCGAGACCAACCGCCCGCCCTTCGACCTGCCCGAAGCCGAATCCGAGCTCGTCGCCGGCTACCAGGTCGAGTATTCCTCGACGCCGTTCCTGCTGTTCATGATCGGTGAATACGTCGCGATCGTGCTGATGTGCGCGCTGGTGTCGCTGATGTTCTTCGGCGGTTGGCTGTCGCCGATCCCCGGCCTGCCCGACGGCGTGCTGTGGATGGTCCTCAAGATGTTCTTCGTCTTCTTCATCTTCGCGATGGTGAAGGCGATCACCCCGCGCTACCGCTACGACCAGCTGATGCGTCTGGGCTGGAAGGTGTTCCTGCCGCTGTCGCTCGCCTGGGTCGTGATCGTGGCCTTCCTCGCGAAATTCGAGGTCCTTGGCGGGTTCTGGGCCCGCTGGACCCTGGGAGTCTGAGCATGACGCAGATCGACTACACCCGCACCGCCAAGTATTTCCTGCTCCAGGATTTCGCCAAGGGCATGAAGCTGGGGCTGAAGTACTTCTTCGGCTCCAAGGCGACCGTGAACTACCCGCACGAGAAGGGCCCGCTCTCGGCCCGCTTCCGGGGCGAACACGCGCTGCGCCGCTATCCCAGCGGGGAAGAGCGCTGCATCGCCTGCAAGCTGTGCGAGGCGGTCTGCCCGGCGCAGGCGATCACCATCGATGCCGAACCGCGCGAGGACGGCTCGCGCCGCACCACGCGCTACGACATCGACATGACCAAGTGCATCTATTGCGGCTTCTGCCAGGAGGCCTGCCCGGTCGACGCGATCGTCGAGGGGCCGAACTTCGAATACTCGACCGAGACCCGCGAGGAGCTCTACTACGACAAGGAGAAGCTGCTGGCGAATGGCGACCGTTGGGAAGCCGAGATCGCCCGCAACCTCGAGCTCGACGCGCCGTACCGCTGAGGACCACGCCGTGACCGATCAGAACCCCTTCGCGCAGATGATGAAGATGGGCCAGGACTGGGCCCGTCGGATGAATCCCGCGCTCGAGAGCTTCACGCCGAAGGGCTTCGAGCAGCTCTGGCCGACCATGCCCAAGGAGATGATGGAGGCGTTCATGGGGCGCACCCTCAACCCCGAAGGGCTCGACGCCAAGACCCGGCTGCTGCTGACGCTGACCGGTCTGACCATCCTCGGCGCCCAGGCCGAGGCCCAGATCCGTCTCACCGTGCGCCACGCGCGGGAGGCGGGCGCCACGAAACAGGAGATCGCCGAGACCATCGCCCAGGCGGGGATGTTCGGCGGCGTGCCCGCGATGACCAAGGCGATGGAGCTCGCCACCGAGGTCATGGACGAGGACACCGGAAAGGACACCGCACGATGACCGCCGCCGCCATCATCTTCTACCTCTTCGCGCTGTCGACCATCGTCGGCGGGCTGTTCACCGTGATCGCCCGCAACCCGGTGCATTCGGTGCTGTGGCTGATCCTCGCCTTCCTGAGCTCGGCCGGGCTGTTCATCCTGGTCGGCGCCGAGTTCGTGGCGCTGCTGCTGGTCATCGTCTATGTCGGCGCCGTCGCGGTGCTGTTCCTCTTCGTGGTGATGATGCTCGACGTCGATTTCGCCGAGCTGAAGGCGGAGATGGCGAAATACATGCCGCTGGCGCTGCTGATCGGCGTCATCCTCCTGATGCAGCTGGCCCTGGCCTTCGGCGTCTGGGACTACTCCGAGGGCTATGACGAGCGCCTCGCCGCGCCCTTCGTCTTCGACGTCGAGAACACGCAGCTTCTCGGCCTGCTGATCTACGATCGCTACATCCTGCTGTTCCAGCTCGCGGGTCTCGTGCTGCTGGTGGCGATGATCGGCGCGATCGTGCTGACGATGCGGCACCGCAAGGACGTGAAGCGGCAGGACATCCTGGCGCAGATGTATCGCGATCCGGCCAAGACGCTGGAACTCAAGGACGTGAAGCCCGGCCAGGGCCTCTGATAGACCGCGAACGGGCCAAAGCCCGGAGGGACACTGATGGACGCTTATCTCGCTGAAGCCCCGATAGGGCTCGAACATTATCTCACCGTCGCGGCGGCGCTGTTCGTCATCGGCATCTTCGGGCTGTTCCTGAACCGCAAGAACGTCATCATCATCCTGATGTCGATCGAGCTGATGCTGCTCGCGGTGAACATCAACTTCGTCGCCTTCTCGGCCTATCTGGGCGATCTGGTCGGTCAGGTCTTCACGCTCTTCGTGCTGACCGTCGCGGCCGCCGAGGCGGCGATCGGCCTCGCCATTCTGGTCTGCTTCTTCCGGATCCGCGGCACCATCGACGTCGAAGACGTCAACGTGATGAAAGGCTGAGGGGCGCATGGAAACGATCATCCTCTTCGCGCCCCTCGTCGGCGCACTGATCGCGGGCTTCGGCTGGCGGCTGATCTCCGAGGCGGGCGCGCAATGGGTCGCCACCTCGCTGGTCGGCCTGTCCTGCCTGCTGTCGTGGATCGTGTTCCTCGGCCATGACGGCCAGATGGAGCAGATCCAGATCCTGCGCTGGATCGAGAGCGGCTCGCTCTCGACCGACTGGGCGATCCGGCTCGACCGTCTGACCGCGATCATGCTGATCGTGATCAACACGGTCTCGTTCCTCGTGCACCTCTACAGCTTCGGCTACATGGCGCATGACGAGAACTTCCGCCCGGGCGAAAGCTACCGGCCGCGCTTCTTCGCCTATCTCTCCTTCTTCACCTTCGCGATGCTCGCGCTGGTAACCGCCGACAACCTCGTTCAGATGTTCTTCGGCTGGGAAGGCGTCGGCGTCGCCTCCTACCTGCTGATCGGCTTCTACTACCGCAAGCCTTCGGCCAACGCCGCCGCGATGAAGGCCTTCATCGTCAACCGCGTCGGCGATTTCGGCTTCGCGCTCGGCATCTTCGCGCTGTTCTTCCTCGCGGACTCGATCAACTTCTCCGACATCTTCGCCGCGGCGCCGGTGATGGCGCGGATGGAGCTCGAATTCCTCGGCCTCGAGTTCCGGGCACTCGAGATCGTCTCGCTGCTGCTGTTCATCGGCGCGATGGGCAAGTCGGCGCAGCTGCTGCTCCACACCTGGCTCCCCGACGCGATGGAAGGCCCGACCCCGGTCTCGGCGCTGATCCATGCCGCGACCATGGTGACGGCGGGCGTGTTCCTGGTCTGCCGGATGTCGCCGATCCTCGAATTCGCGCCCGACGCCAAGGCGATCATCGTCTTCATCGGCGCCACCACCGCCTTCTTCGCCGCGACCGTGGGTCTGGTGCAGAACGACATCAAGCGCGTGATCGCCTATTCGACCTGTTCGCAGCTGGGCTACATGTTCGTGGCGGCCGGTTCGGGCGTCTACTCGGTGGCGATGTTCCACCTCTTCACCCACGCCTTCTTCAAGGCGCTGCTGTTCCTCGGGGCCGGCTCGGTCATCCATGCGATGCATCACGAGCAGGACATGCGGAACTATGGAGGTCTGCGGAAGAAGATCCCCTATACCTTCTGGGCGATGATGATCGGCACGCTGGCGATCACCGGCGTCGGCATTCCGCTGACCCATATCGGCTTCGCGGGCTTCCTGTCGAAGGACGCGATCATCGAAAGCGCCTATGCCGGTGCCACGCCCTATGCCTTCTGGCTGCTGGTGGTCGCCGCCGCGATGACGAGCTTCTATTCCTGGCGGCTCATCTTCATGACCTTCTTCGGCAAGCCGCGCGGCGATCATCACACGCATGACCATGCGCATGAGAGCCCCGGCACGATGCTGGTGCCGCTGGGCGTGCTGTCGCTCGGGGCGGTCCTCGCCGGCATGCTGTGGTACGCGCCCTTCTTCGGCGATCACGCCCGGGTCTCGCAGTATTTCGGCATTCCGTCGGCCCATGCCGAGGCCGGTGACGGCCACGGCGAGGGCGTCGTCGCCGCGACCGACGAGCTGGCCGAGGGCGATCTCGAGCACGCTGTCGAGGCGGTGGCCGAGGACGATGCGGGCCACGCCGTCGAGGCCGATGGTCATGGCGCCGTCGCCACGATCGCGGCGCCGGGGCAGGGGGCGATCTACATGGCGCCCGACAACCATGTCCTCGACGACGCGCACCACGCGCCGGCCTGGGTCAAGGTCAGCCCCTTCGTCGCCATGCTGCTTGGCCTGAGCCTCGCCTGGCTGATGTATATCCGCCGTCCGGAGCTGCCCGCGCAGCTCGCGGCGAACCAGCGGCCGCTCTACAACTTCCTGCTCAACAAGTGGTACTTCGACGAGCTTTACGACTTCGTCTTCGTTCGGCCCGCGCAGGCCATCGGCCGGTTCTTCTGGACCAAGGGCGACGGCAGCGTCATCGACGGCGGCATCAACGGCGTGGCGATGGGCATCGTGCCCTTCTTCACCCGCCTCGCTGGCCGCGCGCAGAACGGATACGTCTTTACCTACGCCTTCGCGATGGTTCTGGGCCTGGCCCTGATCCTGACCTGGATGACCTTGGCCGGGGGGGCCGAATAACAGATGGGCAACCTTCTCTCTCTGACCACCTTCATCCCGCTTCTGGGCGCCGGCATCCTCGCGCTGTTCCTGCGCGGCGATGACCTGGCCGCGCAGCGCAACGCCAAGTGGGTGGCTCTGGCCACCACCGTCTTCACCTTCGTGGTGTCGCTGTTCATCCTCGCGGGGTTCGACGCCGAGGCGCCGGGCTTCCAGTTCGTCGAGGATCGCCAGTGGCTCCTGGGCATGCGCTACAAGCTCGGCGTCGACGGCATCTCGCTTCTGTTCGTGATGCTGACCACCTTCCTGATGCCGCTCGTCATCGCCGCCTGCTGGGACGTGACGCACCGGGTCAAGGAATACATGATCGCCTTCCTGGTGCTCGAGACGCTGATGATCGGCGTGTTCGTGGCGCTCGACCTCGTGCTGTTCTACCTGTTCTTCGAGGCGGGCCTGATCCCGATGTTCCTGATCATCGGCATCTGGGGCGGCAAGGACCGCATCTATGCGAGCTTCAAGTTCTTCCTCTACACCTTCCTCGGCTCGGTGCTGATGCTGGTGGCGATGGTGGTGATGTTCGCGCAGGCGGGCACCACCGACATCCCGACGCTGATGGGCTACAATTTCTCGTCCGAGAGCTTCCCGATCCTCGGGGTGCAGATCGTCGGCGGCGTGCAGACGCTTCTGTGGTTCGCCTTCTTCGCCAGCTTCGCGGTGAAGATGCCGATGTGGCCGGTGCACACCTGGCTGCCCGACGCCCACGTGCAGGCGCCGACCGCCGGATCGGTGGTTCTGGCCGCGATCCTGCTGAAGATGGGCGGCTACGGCTTCCTGCGCTTCTCGCTGCCGATGTTCCCGGTCGCCTCCGATATCTGGGCACCGCTGGTGCTGTGGCTCTCGGCGATCGCCATCGTCTACACCTCGCTGGTGGCGCTGGTGCAGAAGGACATCAAGAAGCTGATCGCCTATAGCTCGGTCGCCCATATGGGCTTCGTCACCGCCGGCATCTTCGCGCTGAACCAGCAGGGCCTCGACGGCGCGGTGTTCCAGATGATCAGCCACGGCTTCATCTCCGGCGCGCTCTTCCTCGGCGTCGGCGTGATCTACGACCGCATGCACACCCGCGACATCGACGCCTATGGCGGCCTCGTGAACCGGATGCCGGCCTATGCGGCGGTGTTCATGCTGTTTACCATGGCCAAT
The DNA here is from genome assembly GCF_027213785.1 of Limimaricola sp. G21655-S1. Lineage (GTDB taxonomy): Bacteria > Pseudomonadota > Alphaproteobacteria > Rhodobacterales > Rhodobacteraceae > Limimaricola. The sequence continues at coordinate 18,597 of NZ_JAPWGO010000014.1, forward strand.
GTCGGCCTGCCGGGCACCAGCGGATTCGTCGGCGAATTCCTGACGCTGATGGGCATGTTCCAGGCCAACACCTGGGTCGCGGCGGTGGCCACCACCGGCGTCATCTTCTCGGCGGCCTACGCGCTCTACCTCTACCGCCGGGTCGTCATGGGCGACCTGATCAAGGAAAGCCTGAAGTCGATCACCGACATGACCGCCCGCGAAAAGTGGATCTTCGCGCCGCTCGTCGCCATGACGATCCTGCTCGGCGTCTATCCGAGCCTCGTCACCGACATCACCGGACCGAGCGTCGCGGCGCTCGTGGACCAGGTCGAGGTCGCGGTCGCGGCGCATGGCTCCGAGAGCGCCATCGCCTCGGCCGAGGTCGCGGCCCCGGCACAGCACTAAGGACCAGGACACATGTTCTCACTCGATCTCCAGACCGTCCTGCCCGAGGTGATCCTCTCGGTCTATGCGATGGTCGCGCTCATGGCGGGCGTCTACACCACCAAGGACAAGTCCGCCGGTCTCCTGATCTGGGCGACCGCGGCGATGTTCGCGCTCGTCGCGTTCCTGATCGCCACCCGCGAGGGCACCGACCCGGCCTTCTTCGGCAGCTTCGTCGATGACGGCTTCGCCCGCTTCTCCAAGGTGACGATCCTGCTCTCGGCCGCCGTGGTGCTGGTGATGAGCCAGGAATACCTGGCGCGTCGCAACCTGCTGCGGTTCGAGTACCCGGTGCTCGTGGCCCTCGCCGTGGTCGGCATGATGGTGATGGTTTCTGCGGGCGACCTGATGGTGCTCTACATGGGCATCGAGCTGCAGTCGCTCGCCATGTATGTGGTGGCTTCGCTGCGCCGTGACAGCGAGAAATCGACCGAGGCCGGCCTCAAATACTTCGTGCTGGGCGCGCTCAGCTCGGGCCTGATGCTCTACGGCGCCTCGCTGGTCTACGGCTTCGCCGGCACCACCCAGTTCGAGGGCATCTTCCTGGCGACCGCCGTGGACGTGCCGCTCGGCCTGATCTTCGGCCTCGTCTTCCTGCTGGTGGGTTTCGCCTTCAAGGTCTCGGCCGCGCCGTTCCACATGTGGACCCCCGACGTCTACGAGGGCGCGCCGACCCCCGTGACCGCCTTCATGGCGACCGCGCCCAAGATGGCCGCCATCGCGCTCTTCGCCCGGGTCGTCTTCGACGGCTTCGGCGGCGTGGTCGGCGACTGGCAGCAGATCGTGGCCTTCCTGTCGGTGGTCTCGGTGTTCTGGGGCGGCGTCGCCGCGATCGGTCAGACCAACATCAAGCGCCTGATGGCCTATTCTTCGATTGCTCATATGGGCTTCGCGCTGATGGGTCTCGCCTCGGGCACCGCCTTCGGCGTGCAGGCGATGCTGATCTACATGGCGATCTACGTCACCATGAACATCGGCACCTTCGCCTTCATCCTGTCGATGGAGCGCGACGGCCGCCCGGTGACCGATATCGGCGCCCTGCACATGTATTCGCGCTACGCGCCGATGCGCGCGCTGGCGATGCTGGTGCTGCTGTTCAGCCTTGCCGGCGTGCCGCCGATGGTCGGCTTCTTCGGCAAGCTCTACGTGCTGCGCGCGGCCTATGAGGGCGGGCTGACCTGGCTCGCGGTGCTCGGCGTGATCGCCTCGGTGATCGGTGCCTTCTACTACCTGCGCATCGTCTACTACATGTATTTCGGCGAAGAGCGCGAAGCGCTCGACACCGGCACCTCGCCGCTGCTCTGGGGCGTTCTCATGGCCTCTGCCGCCGTGATGGTGTTCGGCGTCATCAACCTCTTCGGCATCGAGCCCCTGGCCGCTGCCGCGGCGGCGACCCTTGTCAACTGACGCCACATCCCGCGGGCTCTGGCCCGAGGGGTGGGAACGGGTCGTGCTCGACACCGTCGACAGCACCATGGCCGAGGCCGCGCGACGCGCGGCCTCTGGCCTTGCCGGACCCACCTGGATCATGGCGCATGAGCAGACCTCGGGCCGTGGCCGCCGTGGCCGCGACTGGTCGAGCCAGCCCGGCAACCTTGCCGCGACGCTGGTCTACAAGCCCGAGGCCACGCCCGCCGAGGCCGCGCGCCGCAGCTTCCTCGCCGCGGTGGCGCTGTTCGAGGCGCTGGCGATCCATGTCGACCGGACCCGTCTGTCGCTCAAATGGCCCAACGACGTGCTGCTCGACGGCGGCAAGGTGGCCGGCATCCTGCTGGAAAGCGCCGGACAGGGGCCCTATGTCGACTGGCTCGCCATCGGCGTCGGGGTGAATCTCGCCTCGCGCCCGGCGGGGCTGCGCGACGCGGCCTTTCCGCCCGTCGCGGTCGCCGATGACGGCGGGCCGCTGGTCGATCCGGAAGAGTTCCTGACCCACCTCGCCGATGCCTTCGCCACCGAGGAGGGCAAGCTCGACGCCTTCGGTTTCGGGCGGATCCGCGAGGACTGGCTGCGCCACGCGGCACGGCTGGGCGAGGTGATCACCGCGCGCACCGGGGCCGACGAGATCACCGGCGTGTTCGAGAATGTGGACGAAGCCGGCAACCTGATGCTCAGGACGCCCAAGGGCCTGCGCGCGATCAGCGCCGCCGACGTGTTTTTCTGAAGGTCCCGAGATGCTACTCGCCATCGATTGCGGCAACACCAACACCGTGTTCTCGATCTGGAACGGCACCGAGTTCCTCGCCACCTGGCGCACCTCGACCGAGTGGCAGCGCACGGCGGACCAGTATTTCGTCTGGCTCTCGACGCTGATGAAGATGCGCGGCATCGAGGCCGAGATCGACGAGATGATCATCTCGTCGACCGTCCCGCGCGTGGTGTTCAACCTGCGGGTCCTGGGCGACCGCTACTTCAACTGCCGCCCGCTCGTGGTCGGCAAGCCCGACTGCCGCCTGCCGGTGGCACCGCGCGTCGACGCGGGCACCCAGGTCGGCCCCGACCGGCTGGTGAACACGGTGGGCGCCTGGGACCGGCATGGCGGCGATATCGTCGTGGTGGATTTCGGCACGGCGACCACCTTCGACGTGGTGGACACCGACGGCGCCTATGTCGGGGGCGTCATCTCGCCCGGCGTGAACCTGAGCCTCGAGGCGCTGCACCAGGCGGCGGCGGCGCTGCCGCATGTCGATGTGAGCAAGCCCGAGAAGGTCATCGGCACCAACACGGTCGCCTGCATGCAGTCGGGCATCTTCTGGGGCTATGTCGGCCTCGTACGCGGCATATGCGACCGCATCCGGGCGGAGCGCGACCGTCCGATGCGGATCATCGGAACCGGGGGGCTTGCGCCTCTCTTCGCGCAGGGCGACATGCTCTTCGACGATATCGAAGACGATTTGACGATGCACGGGCTGACCGTCATCCACAGCTACAACAAGGAGACCGCATGAGCGGCGAAAGACTGATCTACCTTCCTCTCGGCGGCGCCGGCGAGATCGGCATGAACGCCTATGTCTACGGCTACGGCAAACCGGGGCAGGAACGGCTGATCGTCGTCGATCTCGGCGTGACCTTCCCCGACATGGACACGACGCCGGGCGTCGATCTCATCATGCCCGACATCTCGTGGCTCGAGGCGCGCAAGGATCGCATCGACGCGATCTTCATCACCCATGCGCATGAGGACCATGTCGGCGCGGTCGGCCATTTCTGGAAGCGCCTCGGCGCCACGATCCACGCGCGCAAGTTCACCGCCGCGATCGCGCGCCACAAGCTCGACGAGCACGGCGCCCCCGAAAGCATCCTGAACGTGGTCGAGCCGTGGCCGGCGACGGTCGATGCCGGGCCGTTCAAGGTGGGCTTCGTGCCGATCAGCCACTCGATCCCCGAAAGCTCGGGCCTCGTGATCGACAGCCCCGAGGGCCGGGTGCTGCATTCGGGTGATTTCAAGATCGACCACACCCCGGTCGTGGGCGAGCCCTTCAACCCCGACCTCTGGTCCGAGATCTCCAAGGGTGGCGTCAAGGCGCTGGTCTGCGATTCGACCAACGTGTTCTCGCCGCTGCCGGGCCGTTCCGAGGCGACGCTGGCGCCCGAGATCGAGAAGCTGATCGCGGCGCAGCCGGGCATGGTGGTGGCGACCACCTTCGCCTCGAACGTGGCGCGCCTCAAGACCATCGCGATCGCCGCCGACCGGGCCGGGCGCACCGTCTGCCTGCTGGGCCGCGCCATGCGCCGCATGGTCGAGACCGCGACCGAATGCGGGCTGCTGCACGGCTTTCCCAAGACCGTGGGCCCGGAAGAGGCCGCCTCGATCCCGCGCGAGAACCTGCTCCTGCTGGTCACCGGCAGCCAGGGCGAGCGCCGCGCCGCCAGCGCGCAGCTGGCGCAGGGCTCCTATCTCGGGCTGAAGCTGCAGGAGGGCGACAGCTTCCTGTTCTCCTCGCGCACCATCCCGGGCAACGAACGCGGCGTGATCAAGATCATGAACCAGCTCTCGGAAAAGGGCGTGGACGTGATCGAGGACACGCATGGGCTGTTCCACGTCTCGGGCCATGCCAACCGCCCCGACCTGCAATTGCTGCATGACATCGTGCGGCCGCAGTTCCTCGTGCCGATGCATGGCGAGCACCGCCATCTGCGCGAGCATGTGAAGCTCGGCCTCGAGCGCGGGTTGCCGGGGATCGTCGCGGTCAACGGCATGATGCTCGACCTGTCGGGCAACGCGCCGAAGGTGGCCGAATACATCGACACCGGCCGCAGCTATCTCGACGGTTCGGTGATGATCGGCGCGATGGACGGCATCGTGCGCGACCGGATCCGGATGGCGCTCAACGGCCATGTCACCGTGACCATGATCATCGACGAGAACGACGAGCCGCTCGGCGATCCGTGGTGCGAGATCATGGGCCTGCCCGAGAAGGGCCGCTCGAACGCGCCGTTGGTGGAAACGCTCGAGGGTGACCTGGCGCAGTTCGTCAACAAGGCGGGCCGCCGGATGCTGCGCGACGAGGACAAGCTCGACCGCGAACTCAAGCGCATCGCGCGCTCCACCACCCAAGCCGAGACCGGCAAGAAGCCCGAGGTCAACGTCGTGGTGAGCCGGCTGAGCTGATCCCAAGAGGGGGATGGGTGCATCGCGCGCTCGTCCCCCACCGATGGACCGCTCGCAAGGGCGAGCGGCGAGGCCGTCCGGAGCGCCGTGATGACGGGGCCACTCAAGGTCGAGACGATCCCCGGAGCGGCGATCATTCCGCTGGCGACGCTATGGCACGATGGCTGGCACGAGGCGCATGATCATCTCGTGCCGTCATACGACGCCGTCACCCGCTCCCGAGAGAGGTTTGCGGATCGACTTCGGCGGGAGCGTCCGTCCGCACGAATGGTCCGGTTGGAAGATCGACCCATCGGCCTTTGCCTGACCAGCGGGGCCGAAATCTCGCAGCTTTTCGTTTGTGCAACCGCGCGGCGCCTCGGCGTCGGCCGAGTGTTGCTTGCTGATGCGGAGCGGCGCATTGCGTCGTCCGGCCACGACGAATCCTGGCGCACGGTGGTGCGGGGCAACGACCGGGCGCGCAGCTTCTACGAACGACATGGCCGGCGGCGCGACGGGCTGACCATGATCGAGCACGGATCGCGGCCGGATGTCCTTTATCTCTGGCGATTTGCCAAGACGGTCACTTGCTGACGGACGCGCCGTGCCGTTGGTTCTGAGATCCGGTCACTAGCCGCTGCACACATAGACTGCGCCGCCGATCACCACGACCGAGGCGGCGGCGGCGCCGAGTGCGACGGGGCCGGTCAGGGCGGCGGTGACGCCGGGTGCGGCGGTGCCGATGCTGGTGGCAAGCCACTCCGCCGTTCCCTTCAGGACCAGCGCGCCCGAGCTGTGCAGCAGGCGCTCGGGCTCGGCCACGGCCTCGGCGGGTGTCGGCGGCGGTGCCAGCATCAGCCCGGCCAGGGTGGTGCCGGTATCGACTGCGGCGTTGACCCGGTCGCAGGTGGTGACGCTGCATTGCGCGGTGGTGCCGCGCGTGCCCGGCACCAGCAGCCAGCCATCATCGTCCGGATCGGGCTGCAGGCAGTAGCCGTCGGTCTCCTCGGGAGGCAGTTCCACCGCGAGATAGGTGAACAGCACCCGGCTGTCGCAGGCGGGCGGGCTGCCCCACGCCTTGTTCCAAACCTTGCCGGGCCAGCGTGACATCCGCTCGCGCGTGCCCAGCTCGGTCTCGAAATCGATGGAATCATCGTAGGTCACGACCGTCTCGCGGCCGTTGACCGAGGCGCGGCAATGCGTCTCCTCGGCCTGCGCGGGCAGGGCCGGGATCGCGGCGGCGACAGCGAGGGAAAGAAGGACCCGCATCGTGGTGGCGCGCCTCAACCGGCGCGCCGCTCCTCGAAGCTCTTGAGGATGAAGGCAGGCGTGTCTTCGCCCATGCCGACGACCTCTTCTTCGCGGCTCTCCTGGCGACGACGATCGCGGCCCTGATGGCTCCGCTGGCCACCGCGCTGCTCGTTGCGACGGGCCTCGACGGGGGCGGGCTCGGCGGCCTTCTCGGTCTTGGGCTCGGGCGTCTGCTCGGTCTTGGGCCCCGGCTTCGCCTCGGCTTCGGGCTTGGCCTCGACCGGCTTCGGAGCCGCGGTTTCGGGCTTGGCCTCGGGCTTCGCCTCGTCGCGGCTGCGCGACCGGCTGCGCGAGCGGGCGCGACGCGGGCGCTCCTCTTCGCCGGTGGTCTCGGTGGCGGGCGCTTCGGCCGCGGCGGGCTTCGCCGCACCGCGCGGATCGTCAAGACGCGGGATCGCGTTCTGCACGAGGCGCTCGACGTCGTCGAGGTTCTTCTCGTCGCGCGGGCTGCAGATCATGATCGCGGTGCCCTTGCGCCCGGCGCGGCCGGTGCGGCCGATCCGGTGCACGTAGTCCTCGGCGTGGCTCGGCACGTCGAAGTTGAAGACATGGCTGACCGAGGGCACGTCGAGGCCGCGCGCGGCAACGTCGGAGGCCACGAGGATCTTCACCTCGCCGGCACGGAAGCCCTCGAGCGTGCGGGTCCGCTGGCTCTGGTCGAGATCGCCATGGATCGGCTCGGCGTCGTAGCCGTGCTTCTTGAGGCTCTTGGCCACCACGTCGACATCCATCTTGCGATTGCAGAAGATGATCGCGTTGGTGCAGGCCTCGCCCTCGGCATCGATCAGGGCCCGCAGCAGGTCGCGCTTCTCGCCCGCCTCGCGGTCCTTGCGGCTGGCGCGGAACATGACCACGCCCTGCTTGATGTTTTCGCCCGTGGTGGCGGCGCGGGCCACCTCGATCTTCTCGGGGTTCGACAGGAAGGTGTTGGTGATCCGCTCGATCTCGGGCGCCATGGTGGCCGAGAAGAACAGCGTCTGGCGGGTGAAGGGCGTCAGGCCGAAGATCCGCTCGATGTCGGGGATGAAGCCCATGTCGAGCATCCGGTCGGCCTCGTCCACGACCATGATCTGCACGCCGGTCAGCAAGAGCTTGCCGCGCTCGAAATGGTCGAGCAGCCGGCCCGGGGTGGCGATCAGCACGTCGACGCCCTTGTCGATTAGCGCGTCCTGCTCCTTGAACGAAACGCCGCCGATCAGCAGCGCTTTCGTGAGCTTGGTGTGCTTGGCATAGGTGTCGAAGTTCTCGGCCACCTGCGCCGCGAGTTCGCGGGTCGGGCAGAGCACGAGGGAGCGCGGCATCCGGGCACGGGCGCGGCCACGACCCAGAAGCGTGATCATCGGCAGCGTGAAGCTCGCGGTCTTGCCGGTGCCGGTCTGGGCGATGCCCAGCACGTCGCGGCCCTCGAGCGCCGGCGGAATCGCGCCGGCCTGGATCGGGGTCGGGGTCTCGTAGCCCGCCTCGGAGACGGCCTTGAGCACCTTGGGGTCGAGATTGAGATCGTTGAACTGGGTCATGTGAGCCTTTCGAGACTGCGGCACCGATTGGCCGCAGGAGCAGGCGCGGCCCGCCCGGCCGGATTGCCGGGTCGTTCGACTTGGCCCGCCATATGCCGAAAGCCCGCACGGGTCAAGTTTGGCGGCGGAACGGCCCCGGAGCGCGGGCGTTGGGCCCGATAGCCCCGTGACCGGGGCGCCACGAGATGGAGGCGGCGATGATCAAGAAACACGGCAAGGCGCATTGGAGCGGCGGCATCAAGGAGGGCGGTGGCGAAATTTCGACCCAGACCGGCGTGTTGAAGGATCAGCCCTATGGCTTCAATGCCCGCTTCGAAGGCGGTCCCGGCACCAACCCCGAGGAGTTGATCGGCGCGGCCCATGCGGCCTGCTACGCGATGGCGCTGTCGCTCGAACTGGGCAAGGACGAGCTGACCGCCGATGACATCGACGTCCAGTCCACGGTGTCTTTGGAAAAGGTGGGCGAGGGGTTCGAGATCACCAGGATCCACCTCGACGTGACCGCGAAGGTCCCCGGCGCCTCGGACGAGCAGTTCCGCAAGGCGGCGGAGGCCACCAAGACCGGCTGCCCGGTCTCGAAACTGCTGAAGGCGGCCGAGATCACGATGGATGCGAAGCTGGCCTGATCGGCCCGATCCCGCCCGAGACAGGAGAGGCGGTCCCGAAGGGGGCCGCCTCTTCGAGGTTCTACACCATCATTTCCTTGGTCGCGGTGAGCCGGATTTCGGGGTGATCCCGCTCCACCCGGTCGATGTCCCACTGCATCCGCGTGAGATAGACGAGGTCGCCGTCATTGTCGGTGGCGAGATGCTGCTTGTTCTTGGCGGCAAAGGCCTCGACCGCCGCCTTGTCGCCCGCCATCCAGCGCGCCGAGGTGAACTGCGACGGCTCGAAGCGCACCGGAAGCCCGTATTCCATCTCGATCCGGCTGGCGAGCACCTCGAATTGCAGCGCACCGACGACGCCGACGATGAAGCCCGAGCCGAAGGTCGGCTTGAACACCTTGGCGGCTCCTTCCTCGGCGAACTGCGAGAGCGCCTTGTCGAGATGCTTGGCCTTCATCGGATCGCCGGCGCGGCAGGTCTGCAGCAGTTCCGGCGCGAAGGAGGGGATGCCCGCGACGCGCAGCATCTCGCCCTCGGTCAGCGTGTCGCCGATACGCAGCTGGCCGTGGTTGGGGATGCCGATGATGTCGCCGGCCCAGGCCTCCTCGGCCAGCTCGCGGTCGGAGGCGAGGAACAGCACCGGGTTGGTGATCGCCATGGTCTTCTTGGAGCGCACATGGGTGAGCTTCATGCCGCGCTCGAAATGCCCCGAGGCGAGACGGACGAAAGCCACGCGGTCGCGGTGCTTGGGGTCCATGTTGGCCTGCACCTTGAAGACGAAGCCCGTGACCTTGCCCTCTTCGGGTGCGATCTCGCGCGGCTGCGCCTTCTGGACCTGCGGCTCGGGGCCGTAGGTGCCGATGCCCTCCATCAGCTCGCGCACGCCGAAGCTGTTGATCGCCGAGCCGAACCAGATCGGCGTCATGTGCCCCTCGAGCACCGCCTGCGGGTCGAGCGCGGGCAGAAGCTCGCGCGCCATCTCGACCTCTTCGCGCAGCTTTTCCAGCAGATGCGCGGGCACATGATCGGCCATCTTCGGATCGTCGAGCCCGTCGATGGCGATGCTCTCGGCGACGCGATTGCGGTCGGCCCGGTCGATCAGCTCGAGCCGGTCGCGCAGCAGGTCGTAGCAGCCCAGGAAATCGCGCCCGACGCCGATCGGCCAGGAGGCCGGGGTCACGTCGATGGCGAGGTTCTCCTGGATCTCGTCGATGATCTCGAAGGTGTCGCGGCTCTCGCGGTCCATCTTGTTGCAGAAGGTCAGGATCGGCAGGTCACGCAGCCGGCAGACCTCGAACAGCTTGCGGGTCTGGCTCTCGACGCCCTTGGCGCCGTCGATCACCATCACGGCGGCGTCCACGGCCGTCAGCGTACGGTAGGTGTCCTCGGAGAAGTCCGAGTGGCCGGGCGTGTCGACGAGGTTGAACCGGAAGTTCTTGAAGTCGAAGGACATCGCCGAGGCCGAGACCGAGATGCCCCGGTCCTTTTCCATCTGCATGAAGTCCGAGCGGGTACGCCGCGCCTCGCCCTTGGCGCGGACCTGTCCGGCCATCTGGATCGCGCCGCCGAACAGCAGGAACTTTTCGGTCAGCGTCGTCTTGCCGGCGTCCGGATGCGAGATGATCGCGAAGGTCCGACGGCGGGCGATTTCGGGCGGGAGGGCGGGGCGGTTGTTCATGCGGGGGCTATAGACATTTCCGGACGGTAGAACAATTGCCCGGATCGAACCGATCGACGCAAACCACGCACCACGTTTCCTAACGCTTCAGTCCACGCTTCGTTCCGGATGGCGTTCCAATAAATCGTATACTTATCAATGGTTTGTTATTCTGGTTGCCATGGATTTGCCACGATCCGCTCTCAACCTCCGGGGTCATAAGATGAAGGCGGAGCGCGCCTTCTGCGTGAATACGAAAGGATCGAACCATGGTTTCGAAGACCATTCGCAATACCGTGACCCTCCTGTTGGCAGGGACCGCGTTGACGGCCTGCGGCGAACCGGAGGCGCTGGCCTTCCGGAGCGGAACGGGTGTCGGTGCCTCGCTCGCGCACGCGTCAAGCGACGGGGATGGCGGCATCCGTACTGTCGAGGGGCAGGGCGGCGGCGGGAACGGCGGTCAGACGGGGGGCGGCGCTGGTGGCGGTTCCGGGGCGAGGGGCGCCGATGGGGACGGCTCGACAGGCGGTCACGGGAGTTCCGGAGGTGGCGGCAGCATTTCCGGCAATGGCAGCGTCGGCGGTAGCGGTGAGGCGGGCACCGGCGGCGGTTCGGGCACCGGGTCCGGCAGTGGCGTTGCGGGCGGCAGCGGGGACGGTGCCGGTGGCGGCGAAGGCGGAAGCGATGGCGGTGGGTCGGGCGGCCGCGTCGATGTCGGGGCCTCGGTCGGTAGCGCGGGCTCGGGCGAAAATGGTGACTCCAGCGGTAGAAACGGAGGAACCGGGGGCGAGGGCACGAGTGGTTCTGGCGGTCTCGTCGATGCCGGGGCCGGCGTCTCGGTCGGCGGCTCGGGCGGAACCGGTGGCTCCGGTGGCCTCGTCGATGCGGAGGTGAATGCCTCCGTCGGCGGATCGGACACGGGCAGCGGTGGTGGTGGCGGCGCATCTGGCGGGCTGGTCGATGCGGGTACCGATGTTTCCGTTGGCGGAACGCGATCCAGCGGCGGCTCCGGCGGGCTGGTCGATGTCGAGGCCGATCTGTCCGCCGGCGGATCGAAGCGGGATTCGGGGCGGTTGCTCGACGCCGATGTAAAGGTCGGCCTGGGCGGCTAGCCTCCGGCGGACCCCGACTTGTCCAGCGCCGGGCCGTCCCTGTGGCCCGGCTCAGAGCCCGGAAGCCCGGCGCAGCAGCGCTACTGCGTCGGCGCCGGGCAGCAGGCTTTCGGAGACCTCGTAGGACAGCCCGCGCGCATGGCCATGGCGTGCGATGCCCTCGGGCAGAACCGCGGCGTTGCGCCGGTCCACCAACAGGGATTCGGCGGCGATACCCTCGGCATAGACGATCTGGTGATCGTCGAAGACCAGTTGGAAATAGTCGACGAAGCCGCCCTCGACCTGGACCACGCTGTCGCCATCGATCAGGTGGCGGACCTTGATCATCAGTTCGGACCGGCCGGTGCCGAGATGGTCCTCGCGCTGCCAGACGAAGACCCGGTGCTCGGGGCTGAGCAACAGGTCGCGCGCATTGTTCAGCGCGCCCGCCCGGATCAGGACAGGCGCGAAGCGGCCGGTGGCGCGCAAGGTGGTCCGACCGATCCAGCGCAGCGCCTGCGGTCCGTCATCGCGGGTCAGGATACGGTCGCCGGGCGCCAGCTCCTCGACCGGCACCTGCGCGCCGCTGCTCAGGGCGATCCGCGTGCCGCGGGTGAACGAGGCGCAGGCCACCTGCGCCAGCCGGGCGGTGCCCGCATGGCGGTCGATACCGACGAGGCGGTAATCCTCGCCCTCGCTCAGCCGGCCCAGCGGCAACAGGTAGATCGCGACGGCGGCCCCCGCCTCGACCTCGACCAGCACCACCGCCTCGCCGATGCTGCCGTCCCGCGCCGACAGCGACAGGCAGCTGTCGATATGCACCGGGCGGCCTGCATGCCCGTCCACGCCGCCCGCCTCGATCCGAAAGCCGCCTTCGGCGTCCGGGCGCAGGGCCAGTTCGCGGCGTCGTGCGCCAAGGGCGAGGCGATAGATATCGTGGGGGACCAATTCGTCGGCGAAGCTCAGTGCCTCGCCACGGGCCACGCCCTGAGACACGGTGAAATCGGCGGCGTCGATGACGGCGAGGTGTTGAAGCTGGCCGGTTTCCATGCACGTCTCCCCAGCGGCATTGCATGCGCGCGACATCATTGCCCGGCCCGGTTGCCGATGCTAGGCCAGCCATGCAAACAGGGAGAGATCTGATGGATCTGGGTATCAGGGGCAAGCGGGCGCTGGTCTGCGCCTCGTCCAAGGGGCTGGGGCGCGGCTGCGCCGAGGCGCTGGCCGAAGCGGGCGTCGATCTGGTGATGAACGCGCGGGGGCAGGAGGCGCTGGAACAGGCGGCGCAGGAGATCCGCGACCGTTTCGGGGTCGAGGTCGTCACCGTCGCCTGCGACGTGACCACGCCGGAAGGGCAGAAGCAGGTGATCGACGCGGCGCAGGGTGTCGACATCCTCGTCACCAATGCGGGCGGCCCGCCCCCGGGCATGTGGACCGACTGGAACCGCGAGGATTTCATCCGCGCGCTCGACGCCAACATGCTGACGCCGATCGCGCTGATGAAGGCGCTGGTGCCCGGCATGATCGATCGCGGCTGGGGAAGGGTGGTCAACATCACCTCGCAATCGGTGAAATCGCCGATCCCGGCGCTGGGCCTGTCGAACTCGGCCCGTGCCGGTCTCACCGGCTATGTCGCGGGCACCTCGCGGCAGGTCGCGCCCTCGGGCGTGAACATCAACAACCTGCTGCCCGGCATTCACGATACCGACCGGGCCGCCTCGCTCGATGGCGGCGTGTCGAAGAAGGAGGGGATCAGCGTCGAGGAGGCCCGCGCCCGCCGCGAGGCGACGATCCCGACCCGGCGCTACGGCACCGCGGCCGAGTTCGGCGCGACCTGCGCCTTCATGTGCTCGCAGCATGCGGGTTTCATGGTCGGGCAGAACGTTCTTCTGGATGGCGGCGCCGGCAACCAGACCATGTGAGCTTGCGGGCGCGGGGCGGGATTGCTAGGGCATTCCGACGCAATTGATCGGGATTTGGCCCTTGTTCGAGACCTCCCCGCCCCGCACGCCGCAGCAGACCGCGCCCGCCCCGCGGTTGGAGATCCGCGACCTGACCCGCGTCTTTTCGGGCCGCGAGGTCGTCAGCGGCGTGTCGCTCAAGGTGATGCCGGGGCAGGTGACCTGCCTGCTCGGCCCGTCGGGCTGCGGCAAGTCCACCACGCTCCGGATCATCGCCGGCGTCGACCGGCAGGATGCGGGCGGCGTCTATGTCGATGGCCGACCGATCTCGGAGGGCGCGCTGCACATGCCGCCGGAGGCGCGCGGCATCGGACTGATGTTCCAAGACTTCGCGCTGTTCCCGCATCTCGACGTGGCGCGCAACGTGGGCTTCGGCCTCAAGGGCCCGAAATCCGAGATCCGGGCCCGGGTCGAGACGCTGCTCGACAAGGTGGGCATGCGCCGCCACATCGACCGCTACCCGCACGAGCTTTCGGGGGGCGAGCAGCAGCGCGTGGCGCTGGCGCGAGCGCTGGCGCCCAGCCCACGCATCCTCTTGATGGACGAGCCGTTCTCGGGGCTCGACGACCGGCTGCGCGACGATATCCGCGACGAGACGCTCGGCGTGCTCAAGGCCGAGGGCACGGCGGTGCTGCTGGTCACGCACGAGCCCGCCGAGGCGATGCGCATGGCCGATGAGATCGCGTTGATGCGCGATGGTCACGTCGTGCAGTACGGCGCGCCCTACAACATCTACAACGCGCCCAAGGACCGGGAGGCGGCCGCCTTCTTCAGCGACATCAACGTGATCGAGGGCAGCGTTCAGGGCGCGCTGTGCGACACGCCCTTCGGGGACTTCCTGACGCCGGGCCTGCCGGATGGCACCGAGGTCGAGATCGTGATCCGGCCGCAGCATCTGAAGATCGATTTCGACCGGCAGGGGCGCGGCCCGAACCCGACCACCCGCGAGGGCACCCCCGCCGCCGGCACGGTCGAGCGTGCGCGCTTTCTCGGGGCCTCCAGCCTCGTGGAGTTCCGCATGGACCATGACGGCGAGATCCTGCGTGCCTCGGTGCCTTCGGTGTTCCTGCCCAAGCCCGGCACGCGGCTCTGGCTGATGATGCGACGCGATCGCTGCTTCGTCTTCCCGAAGCGACGCGCTGGCTGAGCCCCCGGGATCTGCATATTCGAGGAAAGATGAACCGAAGGGCGCGCCTCCCGGGTTCATTTTCCTCCAAATGCGCAAACGCTAGGTCGAGGCGAAGCGCTGCGCTTCCAGATCCTGGAGCGTCCGTCCCGGCTCATCGACGAAGAGCTGCGGCAGCACGCGCAGCGCCGCGATCCGGTCGACCCGCAACTCGGCGAAGCCGCGCATCGTCTCGCTCCAGCTCGTCAGGGTCCAGACCCGGCCCCAGTAGTCGAGCCGGAGCGGCCGCAGCACCATCGGGTCCGAAGCGTCGCGCATCGTGATCTGCAGCTTCTGGCGCGCGCGGATCGCCGCGCGCAGGCTGCTCATGTGCCGGAACCCGGCCACCGCGTCGCCCAAGGGCGGGGTTGCGAAGCTCCAGCCGCCGGGGTGGTCGCGGTCCTCCGGCAGCACCGCGTCGATCCGGCCCGAGAGCGACCGCGCCGCCGCGCTGAGTTCGGAATCCCCGCCCTGCGCCACCGCCGCCAGCCCCAGATGCAGCGCCTCCAGCTCGGTCATGGTGAGGTTCATGGGCGGCAGCGTCACCGCAGCCGTTGCACGGTAGCCGAGACCGCGCCGGCCTTCGACCGGTACGCCGGAGGCGATGAGCCGGTCCATGTCCCGGTAGACGGTCCTGAGCGAGGTGCCGAGCCGCTGCGCCAGATCCTCGGCCCGGTGCAGCCGGCCATCGCGCAGGATGCGGATCATTTCCACGAGTCGGTCGGCACGGGGCATGGGCAGGGTCCTCCTGCCGCTAAATTGCCAACTGACAACTTCGTGTCAATAAAAGCGGCGGGCTTCCGCGCGAAAGGGGTTTCCGCCCTTTCACCCGGCCCCCGGGGCGCGTATCTGGAGGCTGCGAGACAAGGCGCGGTCCGGAGCGGGCCGCCGGGATGGGAGACACGCCATGCTCAACAATATCGGCCTTCCGGGCCTCCTTCTGATCGCCGTCGTGGTGCTGGTGCTGTTCGGCCGCGGCAAGATTTCCTCGCTGATGGGCGAGGTCGGCAAGGGCATCACCGCCTTCAAGCGCGGCGTCGATGACGGCAAGAAGGAAATCGACGACCAGTCGAAGACCATCAACGAGGCCGGCACCGTGCACGAGCCGCACGCCGCCGAGGACAAGGACCGGGTCTGAGGCCCGAGACAGGATAGACCGAGATGTTCGATCTGGGCTGGAGCGAGCTTCTGCTGATCGGGGTCGTGGCGCTGATCGTTGTCGGCCCCAAGGACCTGCCGGGGATGTTCCGTGAAATCGGCCGCTTCACCGGCAAGGCCAAGGCGATGGCGCGCGAATTCTCCCGCGCCATGGAGGATGCGGCCGACGAGAGCGGCGTGCGGGATATCCAGAAGACGATCAAGGCGGCCGCCGATCCCAAGGGCTTTGGCACCGATGCGCTGAAGAAGAACCTGAAGCCGGGCGGCGCCACCGAAAAGCTCTCCGAGGAGCGGGCCGAGACGCGCCGCAAGGTCGAGGAGGCGACGGCCAAGGCCGCGTCCGAGCGGCGGGCACGCGAGGCCGCGGCGCCGACCGACGAGGAGCTGGCCGATCTCGAGCCCGATTTCGAACCCGAGCTGGAGCCCGAGCCGATCAGCGCCCCGGCGGAGCCGGTCGAGTCCGCCAAGCCTGCCAAGCCCGCTTCGCCCGCGCGAAAGGACGACACGACATCATGAGCCCCGTGGATGAGATCGAGGACAGCTCGGCGCCGCTGATCGAGCATCTGGCCGAGCTGCGCATGCGGCTGATCCGCTCCGTGCTCGCCTTCGTGGCGGGCATGATCGTCTGCTTTACCGTCTGGAACCCGATCTTCGATTTCCTGACGCGGCCGCTCTGCGCCGCGATGGCGACGCGGGGGCAGGAGGATTGCGGGCTGATCCTGATCGCGCTGCAGGAAGGTTTCTTCGTCGCGGTGTCGATCTCGATGCTGGGCGGGCTGGTTCTGGCCTTCCCGGTGATCTCGTTCCAGATGTGGCGCTTCGTGGCGCCGGGGCTCTACAAGTCCGAGAAGGGCGCGTTCCTGCCCTTCATGATCGCCTCGCCCTTCATGTTCTTTCTGGGCGCCTCCTTCGCCTATTACGTCGTGACGCCGCTGGCCTTCGACTTCTTCCTCGGCTTCCAGCAGCCCGGCAGCCTGGCCACCGGCGTGGAAAGCGACACGGCGGTGGCCGGCATCGCCTTCCAGGGTTCGGCGCAGGCCTATCTCGCCCTGACCATCAAGTTCATCGTGGCCTTCGGGCTGTGCTTCCAGCTGCCGGTTCTGCTGACGCTGATGGGCAAGGCGGGGCTGGTCTCCGCCAAGGGTCTCGGCTCGGTCCGCAAATATGCCGTGGTCGCCATCCTGCTGCTCGCCGCCGTCGCGACGCCGCCGGATGTGGTGAGTCAGGTGATCCTGTTCACCGTGGTCTACGGTCTCTACGAGGTCTCGATCCTTCTAGTGGCGCGTGTCGAGCGCAAGCGGGAGGCGCGGCTGCGGGCCGAAGGTCTCTGGATCGAGGACGAGGACGAGGACGCGGAGGATGCGAAATGAGCGGCGACGCGCTCGATCGCATCGCGGCGGCACTGGAGCGGATGAGCCCGCCGCCCCAGCCCGCCGCTTCGCTGCGGGGCGCGCCCGCCTATATGTGGCAGCCGGACCCGGACCGGCTCGCGCCCGTCCCGAAGGTGAGCCGGGTGGCGCTGCAACTGCTGCTCGGTATCGACCGGGCCCGCGACACGCTCTTGTCGAATACCCGCCGTTTCGCGCAGGGGCTGCCGGCCAACAACGCCCTTCTGTGGGGCGCGCGCGGCATGGGAAAGTCGAGCCTCGTCAAGGCGGTGCATGGCGCTCTTGAGGCCGAGTTCCCGGACCTGAAGATCGTCGAGGTGCAGCGCGAGGATCTCCAGAGCATCGATCGTTGCCTGTCGATCCTGCGCGCGGCGCCGCAGCGTTTCATCCTGTTCTGCGACGACCTGTCGTTTTCCCATGACGATGCGCATTACAAGTCGCTCAAGGCGGTGCTCGACGGCGGCATCGAGGGGCGGCCCGAGAACGTGGTGCTCTATGCCACCTCGAACCGGCGCCACCTGATGCCGCGCGACATGATCGAGAACGAGCGGTCCACCGCGATCAGCCCCTCCGAGGCGGTCGAGGAAAAGGTGTCGCTGTCGGATCGCTTCGGCCTTTGGCTCGGGTTTCACCCCTGCGACCAGGACGAGTTCCTGTCGATGATCCGCGGCTATTGCGACGCCTTCGGTGTCGCCATCGACGATGCGCGGCTGCGCGCCGAGGCGATCGAATGGCAGGCCACGCGCGGCGGGCGTTCGGGCCGGGTGGCATGGCAGTTCTTCACCGATCTCGCCGGTCGCGAGGGCGTGAAGATCGGCTGATAGGGCCTTGAGCCGAAACGAAGAAGGGCCGCCCCTCGGGGCGGCCCTTTCGCATTGGCGTGCCCGAAGCTCAGGGCAGGTAATCGGTCGGGTCCTGGCTCTCCATGCCCTTGCGCACCTCGAAATGCAGCAGGCTCGGGGAGCCCGCCTTCACCTTGCCGATGGTCTGGCCCTTGGTGACGCTGGCGCCGCGCTCGACCGTCAGGTCGACGACATGGGTATAGACCGTGAGCAGCTCGTCGGGGTGGCGGATCACCACGATCTGGATGCCCTCGGTGTTGGTGGTGATCGCGGCCACGGTGCCCGCGGCGGCGGCCTTCACGGCGCTGCCCGCCGGCGCGCCGATGTCGATGCCGTCGTTGCGGCCCTTGGCATAGGCGCGGATGATGCTGCCCTGTGCCGGCATCGCCATCGCCGACGCTTTCGGCTGGGCCTGCTCGGCCATGGGCTGCGGCTCCGGGGCGGGGGCCGGCGCGGCAGGGGCCGCCGCTGCGGCGGGGGGCTCTTCCTGCGGCAGCGGGGCGGCGGCGGAGGGCGGGGTCGGCGTCGGGCTGCCGGCGCCGGGCGGGGTCACGGCGGTCGGCGTCGGGGTGGCCGGGGCCGCGGGGGCGGCGCCCGCGGGCGGGATCAGCAGGAACTGCCCCTCGCGCACCGCGAGATCGGAGCCGAGACCGTTCCATTCCGCGAGGCTGCGCACCGGGACGTTGTAGAGGCGGGCGATGGAATAGGCGGTCTCGCCCCGGCCGACCTGGTGGCGCACCGGCTCCTCGCCGCTGGGCAGGGCGCGCGGCGTCGCGACCGAGGCCGAGCTGGCGGCGCTGCTGGCTGCGGGGGTCTGCGGCGGGAAGCTGGGCTGGCTCTGCGTCTGCGTCTGCGTCTGCGTCTGCGGCGCGGCGCGGTCGATCGCGGCGCCGGCCAGCGTCGTGACGTCGATCCGACCGGTGCTCACGGGCGGGGTGCCGGTGTTCGACGGGGTGATCGGACCGGTGACGCTCGCCCCGGTGGCGGGCGAGGGTTCCGCGACGCGGCTGGGCAGGGCGATCACCTCGCCGCCGCGCAGGCTGGCATCGGCCGAGACGCCGTTGTAGCGCGCCAGCGCCCCGGCCTCGAGCCCGAGCCGGTTAGCCAGCGTGACGACCGTGTCGCCCTCGCGCGCCACGGCGACCTGGTAGTTCGGGTAGGAGATCACGCCGCGATCATCGGGGCGTGGTCGCGGCGCGGGGTTGAGCGCGGCGGCCGAGGTGTCGAAGCCGTTGCCCATGTCGCGCAGGTCGGGGTCGAACGGTTCGGCACAGGCCGCCAGCAATGCCAGCGCCGTGGTGCAAGACAGCAGGCGCCAGGCCCGGCGGAGAGATGTGTTCTGCATCGATCTGTCCTCGTATCCCTTCTGCCCCCCTGTTCTCCGGGGGTTCGTATATGCGAGGCGCGCCGCCCCGCTCCGTCTCAGTCCTGTCCCAGCCCTTCGACCAGGGGCACGAAGCGCACCGCGCGCAATTCCTCGTAGTCGAAGCCCGTATCCTTGCGGGTCACCCGGATCAGGCTTTGCACCGTGTCGGACTGGCCGACGGGAAGCACCATGATACCGCCCACCCTGAGCTGCGCCAAGAGCGGGCCGGGCGGATCCTCGGCCGCGGCGGTCACGATGATTCGGTCGAACGGCGCCTGCTCGGGCAGGCCGAAGGAGCCGTCGGCGGTGATCGCGGTGATGTTGGGCAGGTCCATCGCCTCGAACACGGCGCGCGCATCGGCCACGAGGCTGCGAAACCGGTCGATGGTGTAGATGCGGCGCCCGAGCTGGCTCAGGATCGCGGCCTGATAGCCCGAGCCGCAGCCCACTTCGAGCACCTTGTCGCGTGGCTGCACGTCGAGCGCCTGCGTCATCAGACCGACCACCGAGGGCTGCGATATGGTCTGGCCGCAGGCGATCGGCAGTGGCATGTCGGCATAGGCGCGCTCGGCGAAAAGTCCCTTCACGAAGCGCGCGCGGTCGATCTTCTCCATCGCGTCGAGCACCCGCGCATCCGTCACCCCGTGCGAGCGCAGGGCGTAGAGAAAGCGCATCTTGGCGTCGGCGTCGAAGCTCATGCCACGGCATCTCCCAGCGCGGCCGTCACCGCGTCGAGCGCGTCGTGGGCGGTCAGATCCGCGCGCATCGGCACGACCGAGATATAGCCGTCGAGATTGTCCTGCGCGTCGGTGCCGGGTCCGGTCGGCACGTCCTGCCGCCCGCCGCGCACCCACAGGAACCGTCGACCCGACGGCGAGACATGCGGCTCGACGCCAAATGAGGTGTCGCGCCGGAACCCTTGCCGTCCGACCCGCAACCCGCGCACGTCGGCGCCGGGCAGGGCCGGGAAATTGACGTTGTAGAACAGCCGGTAATCGGCCTCGGAATCCCAGATGGCGTGGTCGAGCAGCCGCCTGACCGTGGCCGCGCCGTGCCGCCTTGCCGCGTTGAAGGGATCATCGAGCGAGGCGTTGGCGGGCCCGTAGAACTGCGACAGCGCGATCGCCGGCAGCCCGTGCAGCGCCGCCTCCATGGCGCCGCCGATGGTGCCCGAATACATGGCGTTCTCGGCGGCGTTGTTGCCGCGATTGACGCCCGAGAGCACGAGATCGGGGCGCCCGTCTGCCAGCACGTCATGCAGGCCGGCCATGACGCAGTCGGCGGGGCTGCCTTCGGCCGCGAAGCGGCGCGGGCCCAGCTCGGCGATCATCGTGGGGTGGGTGTAGGAGATGCAATGCGCCACGCCGGACTGCTCGAAGGCGGGTGCGACGACCCAGACCTCGCCCGAGGGACCCGCGATCTCGGCCGCGATCTCCTCGAGCACCTTCAGCCCCGGTGCGTTGATGCCGTCGTCATTGGTGATGAGAATGCGCATGCGGCCCCCTTTGGCCCCTTGTTACGGGAGCGGCAGGGGGGCGGCAAGCATTGCAAGACGGGGCGCAGGCGATCGTGCGGATCGCCTCGGGTAACGCCCGGAAAACGACGGCGACCGGCGTGCGGCCCTCAGCCTCTCAGTCTTCGAGAAGCTCGGGAAGCAGCCGCGCCGCCTCGGCCCGAATATCGGTCAGATCGCTCCGGTCCTCGCCCGGGTAGAAGCGCGCGCGGGTGGCGGTGGGCATCGGACGCGGCGCGAGGATGCGGATTTCGGGGCCGGTCTTCACGGTCTCGGCCTGCCAGGACCGCACGAGCGCCATCTGCGCCGCCTTGGTCGACCCGTAATGGCCGAAGAACTTCTCGCCGCCCTGCGGGTCGTCGAAGAAGACGGCGCGGCCGGTCTGGCCCAGAAGCGGTGCGACATAGGCGATCAGTCGCGCCGTGGCGCGCAGGTTCACCGCAATCGAGCGGTCGAGATCCTTGTCCGCGAGATGCGGCGCGGGGGCCAGCGGGCCCGCGTGGATCGCTGTGTGGATCCACATGTCGATGCCGCCCCAGCGGTCATGGATCGAGCGGCAGAGCTGCTGCATCGCCTCCGGCACGGTGATGTCCATCGGCGCCAGCGTCGCCTGACCGCCCGCGGCGCGGATCCGGTCATCGAGTTCCTCGAGCGCGCCGGTGGTCCGGCCCACGGCGAGGATGTGGCGGCCGGGCGCCAGCGCCTCGGCGATCGCGGCGCCGAGGCCACGGCTGGCGCCGGTGATCAGGATGGGCTTTGCAGTCTCGGTCATGCCGGAAGGTCTCCTTGGATCGCGTTGGGGCGGCGCGCCGGTTCGGCACGGGCGGCATCGAGCCGCAGCGCCCGGTCCACGAGACGAGAACACGATCGGGGGCGATGGGGCGCAAGGGAAGGGGAGTGCGGCTGGGTCATTCGCCCTGCATGTGAAGCATATCGCGCCGTGCGGCAAGGGCGGTGCGCATCGCATCGACGCGACCTGCCGCGTCGCCTCACGGTCCCGGTGGCTGGGCGGATCTCCGCTATCGCAAACTCGTCGTGACCTTGCGACAGTTGCACGGGGCCCGCGCCAGCCCTAGCCTGATCGGGTGGGGAGGCGCGTTGATGGCACCAGCGCAACAGCGGATCTGCCTTTGGTTCTATACACAGGGCGAGCAGGCCGCGCGGTTCTACGTCTCGCTGCTACCGAACAGCCGGATCGAAAAGGTGCTGCGCGATCCCGCGAGCGGCACCGTCAACATCGTCGAGTTCCGATTGGGCGGCATCGGCTATCTTGCCATCAACGGCGGGCCGCATCTGCGGCTTACCGAGGCGGTGCCGATCTCCGTCCTGACCCGGGATCAGGCCGAGACGGATCGGCTTTGGAACGCGCTGATCGCGGAAGGCGGCGAGGGTGGGCGCTGCGGCTGGCTGCGCGACCGTTTCGGCCTGCCCTGGCAGGTTCTGCCCGAGGCGCTGCCGCGCCTGCTGGCCCAAGCGGATCGCGACGCCGCCGGACGGGTCGCGCAGCGCCTGCTGGAGATGGGTCGGATCGAGATCGCCGAGCTCGAGGCCGCCGTCGACGATACCGGCCTGCATCAGGCTTGACGCGAGGGCCGTGGGGGGGGGGCTCCGGGGCGCCCCGCGCCGCGCGGCCCGCGGCCCCCCTGCCCCCTCCCCGCCCGCCCGCCGCGTGGCGGCGGGGGCGGCCCCCCCCCCGCCCCGCCCCGGGCCCCCGGGCCTATTCGGCCGCGGTCTTGAGCTGGAAGCCCTTGTCGACCATGTCGGCGGGCACCACCGGGTAGTCACCCGAGAAGCAGGCGTCGCAATAGCGCGGCGCCTTGGCGTCACGCCCCTCGGCCACGCCCACGGCACGGTAAAGCCCGTCGAGCGAGATGAACTTGAGGCTGTCGACATCGAGATGGCGGCGCATCTCCTCCTCGCTCATATGCGAGGCCAGCAGCTTCTCGCGCTCGGGCGTGTCGACGCCGTAGAAGCAGGGCCAGGCGGTCGGCGGGGACGCGATGCGGAAATGCACCTCGGCGGCGCCCGCGTCGAGGATCATCTCTTTGATCTTGCGCGAGGTGGTGCCGCGCACCACGGAGTCGTCGACGAGGATCACGCGCTTGCCACGGATCAGGGCGCGGTTGACGTTGAGCTTGAGGCGCACGCCCATGTTGCGGATCTGCTCGGAGGGCTCGATGAAGGTCCGGCCCATATACTGGTTGCGGATGATCCCCATGCCGTAGGGGATCCCGCTTTCATGGCTGTAGCCGATCGCCGCGGGCGTTCCCGAATCCGGCACCGGGCAGACGAGATCCGCCTCGACCGGGGCCTCGCGCGCCAGTTCGACGCCGATCTGGCGCCGGGTCTCGTAGACCGAGCGGCCGCCGAGGATGCTGTCGGGCCGCGAGAAATAGACGTGCTCGAAGATGCAGAAGCGCGAGGCGCGGTTCTTGAAGGGGAAGTTGCTTTCGACGCCCTTGGGCGTGATCACCACCATTTCGCCCGGCTCGATCTCGCGCACGAATTCGGCTCCGACGATGTCGAGCGCGCAGGTCTCCGAGGACAGCACCCAGCCATCGCCCAGCCGGCCCAGCACCAGCGGCCGCACGCCCAGCGGATCGCGGCAGCCCAGAAGCTTGGTGCGGGTCATCGCCACGATCGAGAAGGCGCCCTCGCATTTGCGCAGCGCCTCTTCCATGCGGTCGGGGATCGACCGGCCCATCGAGCGCGCCATCAGGTGGATGATGCATTCGGTGTCAGAAGAAGACTGGAAGATCGAGCCGCGTTCGATCAGCTCGCGACGCAGCGCGGCGGCGTTGGTCAGGTTGCCGTTATGCGCGACGGCGGCGCCGCCCATCGAGAATTCGCCGAAGAAGGGCTGCACGTCGCGGATCGCGGTCTGCCCCTTGTGGCCCGAGGTCGAGTAGCGGACATGGCCGATCCCGAGCGTGCCGGGCAGGGTTTCAAGCACCTCGCGGGAGGTGAAGTTGTCGCGCACATAGCCCATCCGGCGGGCCGAGCAGAACCCCGCTTCGGGGTCGTGGGTGACCATGCCTGCGGCTTCCTGTCCGCGATGCTGCAGCGCGTGCAGGCCCAGCGCGAGAAAGTTCGCGGCGTCCGAGACGCCGATGACGCCGAATACGCCGCATTCCTCCTTGAGCTTGTCGTCGTCGAAGGGGTGGGCGGGAAAATCGCGCATCTGGCTGGCTCCGAATACGGTGCGTTGCGAGGACCGTTTACGGCCTTCGCGTCCGAGTGTCACGAAAGGATCATATCATCCTTTCCGTCGGGTCGCCCAATGCCCTGTCGCGCGCCGTTACGCAAGGCGAAGGCTGCGCTTCGAGGTCACGTTGTCGCGCCCGCCAGCGATCATGGCCCGCCGCGCGCGCACCCGGCGAGGCACGATGTCGACTTCGCCCCTTGGAGGCAGGATGTCGCGTTGCCTCGGCGCACCCTGTCCCTAAGTCAGGGGAAGGCAGAAGGATTTCGCCCATGGACACCTTTCTCGGCTTCGACGCGGTCACGCTGGCGCGGATGCAGTTCGGCTTCACCGTGGCCTTCCACTTCATCTTCCCGGCGGTCTCGATCGGGCTGGCGAGCTTTCTCGCGGTGCTCAACGCGCTGTATCTGTGGACCAGGAACGAGGCCTATCTCCGGCTGTTCAAGTACTGGCTGAAGATCTTCGCGATCACCTTCGCCATGGGGGTCGTCTCGGGCATCACCATGTCCTACCAGTTCGGCACCAACTGGTCGGTGTTTTCCGACATCGCGGGACCGGTGATCGGGCCGCTGATGGCCTACGAGGTGCTGACCGCCTTCTTTCTGGAGGCGGGCTTCCTCGGGATCATGATCTTCGGACGCGACAAGGTCGGGCCGGGGCTGCACATGTTCGCCTGCCTGATGGTGGCGGTCGGCACCGCGATCTCGGCGACATGGATCCTCTCGGTGAACTCGTGGATGCAGACGCCGCAGGGTTTCTCGATCGGCGAGAACGGGCAGTACCTGCCCGAGGACTGGTGGGCGATCATCTTCAACCCGTCCTTCCCCTACCGGCTCGCGCACACGCTCACGGCGGCCTATCTGACCACCGCCTTCATCGTCGGCGGCGTCGGGGCATGGCATCTGCTGCGCGGGCAGCGCGAGAACCCCGGCGTGCGCACCATGTTCTCCATGGCGATGTGGATGGCGGCCATCGTCGCGCCGCTGCAGATCTTCCTCGGCGACATGCACGGCATCAACACGCTGGAGCACCAGCCGGCCAAGGTGATGGCGATGGAGGGGCATTTCGAAAGCCACGAACATGGCGCCCCGCTCTACCTGTTCGGCATTCCCGATCAGGAGGCGCAGGAGCTGAAATACGCCATCGGCATCCCGAAGCTGTCCTCGCTGATTCTCGAGCACGACCTGAACGCGCCGCTGGCCGGTCTCGACACGATCCCGCGCGATGAACAGCCCCCCGTCGCCATCGTGTTCTGGAGCTTTCGGGTCATGGTGGGTCTGGGTTTCGCGATGCTGGCGGTGGGGCTGTTCTCGCTCTGGGCGCGGTACCGCGGGCGGCTCTACGAGGCCAAGTGGCTGCATCGCGCGGCGCTGGTGATGGGGCCCTCGGGGCTCGTCGCGGTCATCGCCGGATGGATCACCACCGAGGTCGGTCGCCAGCCCTACGTGGTCTATGGCGTGCTTAGGACGTCCGAGGCGCATTCGCCGCTGGGCGCCAGCGCGGTCGGCACCTCGCTCATCGCCTTCGTGGTGATCTACTTCGTGATCTTCGGCGCGGGCGTGGCCTATATCCTCAAGCTCATGCATCACGCCCCGGCGCTGGGCGAGCGCGGCGTGCGGGTGGAGCCCGGGCCGATCCGCACCTCGGGCATCAACCCCGATCGGCAGATGCGCGAAAGCGGCCATGACATCGCACCGGAGACCAGCTGATGTTCTATTCCATCGATCTCACCGTCGCATGGGCCCTGCTGCTGGCCTTTTCGGTCTTCGTCTATGTCGTGCTGGACGGTTTCGACCTGGGGATCGGCATCCTCTACCCGTTCTTCCGGGAGAAGTCGGACCGGGACATCATGATGAACTCGGTCGCGCCGGTCTGGGACGGCAACGAGACATGGCTGGTGCTGGGGGGCGGCGGTCTCTTCGCCGCCTTTCCGCTGGCCTATGCGGTCATCATGCCCGCCGTGTATCCGGCGATCATCGCGATGCTGCTGGCGCTGATCTTTCGCGGCGTGGCATTCGAATACCGTTGGCGCGCCAGTTCGCGCCTGTCCAAGCGGGCCTGGGACGCGGCCTTCATCGGCGGCTCGGTCACGGCGGCGCTGGCGCAGGGGATCATCCTCGGCGCCTTCTTGCAGGGGATCGAGGTCGAGGGGCGCGCCTATGCGGGCGGCTGGTGGGACTGGCTCACGCCGTTCTCGATCCTGTGCGGCGTGTCGGTGGTCGCGGGCTACGCCTTCCTCGGCGCCTGCTGGCTCAACATGAAGCTCGAAGGCGAGATCCAGCACCGGGTTCGGGTCATGGCCCGGGCCTTCTTCGTGGCGACGATCATCGGCATCGTCGCGGTGAGCCTCGCCACGCCGTTCCTCGGGGCGGGCTATGCCGCGCGCTGGTTCGGCTGGCCGCAGATCGCGCTGACCGCGCCGGTACCGATCCTGATCGGCGGCATCGCGCTGCTGCTGCTGCGTTCGCTGTTCCACCCGACGCGCGACCGGCTGCCCTTCATCCTCGGGCTGGTGCTCTTCGCCCTGTGTTTCCTGGGACTCGGGATCTCGATCTGGCCGCTGGCCATCCCGCAGGAGATCACGATCTGGGAGGCGGCCGCGCCGGCCAAGAGCCAGCTTTTCATGTTCGTGGGCGCGATCGTGCTGGTGCCGATCATCCTCGCCTATACCGGCTACGCCTACTGGGTGTTCCGCGGCAAGCTCGACCCCGAGAAGGGATATCACTGATGCTGAGGCGGGTGGTCTGGTTCGTGGCGCTCTGGGCCGCAGGGGTCGCGGCGGTCGGCGCGGTGGCCTATGCCATCCGCGCCGTTCTGTTATGAGGCTCAGGCCGGGGCGGCGCAGAGGCCGACGAGCTGCTCGTATTGCAGCGTCACCCAGGCCAGCGCCGCCTGCGGTTCCTCGGTCGAGAAGCCCTCGGTGATCTGGCTGAACACCGCCGCCGCGCGGCTGTTCTCGACCATCGGGATCTGCTGCGCCGAGAGGATCACCTCGTAGACGAAGAAGCCCACCGCCACGAGCAGGATGCCGCGTGCCACGCCGAACAGGAAGCCCAGGCCCTGGTCGATGCCGCCCAGCGCCGAGCGCTGTACCGCGCCGGAGAAGACCGGCGTGAAGATCGAGAACAGCACGAGGGCGATGGCGAAGACCACCGCGAAGGCGGCGATGATGGACAGCTCGCAGCTGTCGCCGATGAAGTCGCCCACCACCGGGATCTGCCGCACCAGCGGCCGAACCTGATCGGCGAAGATGAAGGCGAGGATCGTTGCGCCGATCCAGCCCGCGATGGCCAGTGCCTCGCGCACCAATCCGCGTGAATAGGCAAGAAGCGCCGACACCACGACGATGAGCGCGACGATGCCGTCGATGATCGTGAAACTTTCCATGAGAACCCTTATTCCCGTTCGCCGGGCGCCAGTCCGAACACCGTGTCGACGAAGCCCGGCAGGTCGCGCATCTCGCGCAGGTCGAGCCCGGCTGCCATTTCCGCCCCGGCGCGACGCTTCGGGCGCTGCGGCAGGATGGCCTGCGTGAAACCAAGTTTCGCGGCTTCTTTCAACCTGTTTTCCATCTGCGCCACCGGTCGCACCGCGCCGGAGAGAGAAATCTCGCCGAAGATCGCGCAATCCACCGGCAGCGCACTGTCCTCGCGGGCGCTGATCAGCGCGGCCGCCACGGCGAGATCGGCGGCGGGCTCGCCGATGCGCAGCCCGCCCGCGACGTTGAGATAGACGTCGAGCCCGGCGAAGGAGACGCCGCAGCGGCTCTCGAGTACCGCGAGGATCATCGCCAGCCGCCCGCCATCCCAGCCGACCACCGAGCGCCGGGTCTGGCCGGGTTGGGCGGGGGCGACCAGCGCCTGGATCTCGCACAGGATCGGCCGCGTGCCCTCGATGCCCGCGAAGACCACCGAGCCCGGCGTCGCGGTGTCGCGCTCGGAGAGGAACAGCGCCGAGGGATTCTTGACCTCGGCCAGCCCCTTGCCGGTCATCTCGAACACGCCGATCTCGTCGGCCGGGCCGAAGCGGTTCTTGTGGGCGCGCAGGATGCGGAACTGGTGGCCACGCTCGCCCTCGAAATAAAGCACGCAATCGACCATGTGCTCGACCACGCGGGGGCCGGCGAGCGTGCCCTCCTTGGTGACGTGGCCGACCATGATCACCGCGATGCCGCGGGTCTTGGCGAATGTCGTCAGCTCATGCGCGGCGGTGCGCACCTGGCTGACCGATCCCGGCGCGGCCTCGACCTTGTCCGACCACATGGTCTGGATCGAGTCGATGATCACGAGGTCGGGTCGCTCGGCATCCAGCGTGGTCAGGATATCGCGCAGGTTGGTCTCGGCGGCGAGCGTCACCGGGCTCTCGGTCAGGCCGAGGCGCTGGGCGCGCATCTGCACCTGCGCCGCCGATTCCTCACCGGTGACGTAGATCACCTTGAGCCCGCCCCGGGCGAAGCGCGCTGCCGCCTGCAACAGCAGGGTCGATTTGCCGATGCCCGGATCGCCGCCGACCAGCAGCGCCGAAGCCGCGACGAGGCCGCCGCCAAGCACCCGGTCAAGCTCGGCCACGCCGGAGATGGTGCGCGGCGGCGCCTCTGGCGTGGAGGCGAGATCGGTGAGCGTGATCTTGCGGCCGCGCTGCGCCCCCAGCGCCTTGGCGCCGGGACCCGAGGTCAGCGGCGCCTCTTCCTGAATGGTGTTCCATGCGCCGCAGGCGTCGCAGCGCCCCGACCATTTCGAATGGGTCGCGCCACATTCGGTGCAGACGAAATTGAGATCCTTGGCCATGCCGCTCTTTTCGCCGATCCCGGTCATACGAGCAATGGCCCGGCGCGATGCGCCGGGCCATTGGTGTTCACCTTACGTTGACGGCGTGCGCCGCTACCGGCGCCATGGGTTATTCGGCGGCGGGCTTCATGTTCACGACCTTGGGCAGGTCGTCCGAGGGCCGATCGTCCTCGGCATCTCGCTTGGTCGCGTCGTAGCCCAGCTCGGGAAGGATGGTGCGGAGCTGATCGTCGAGCTGTGCCAGCTGGCTCGCCACCACGCTTTCCTCGAGCTCGACCTGATCGGACCAGCGCTTCAGCTCGCGGCAGATGTGCAGCGCCTCGACGATGCGTTCCTGCTGGCGCTCGGCATCCTCCTGGCGCTGGGTGAGGAACTTGCGGGCGCGGGCCACCTTCTCGTCGGAATAGATATCCGCCAGATTGCGCGCCTGTTCGCCCATCTGCGCGGCGACCTCCATCACGTCATGCTCGAGATGGCCCAGATCGGGGTGGTCGCGCAGGAAGGCGAGGCGCTCGCGCACCGCGTCGAATTCGGAGGACATGGTGAAGACACCGGCGCGGTCGGCGGTATGGGCCACATGGTAGGCCCGCGCCACGTCATCCATCGAGATGCGGAAATCGCGGTGGCTCTTTTCGAGGGACAGGACACGTCCCGAAGAGGGCAGGAAGAAGACCAGCGTGACCAGCAGGCCGGTCAGGAAGATCTGCAGCGCCATGCCGGCCCAGGGCAGGGCGGTCTCGCCGAAGCTGGCGCTCAGCTGTAGCCATGGCAGGTATCCCAGCGTGGCGGCGATGGTGGCGGCAAGGGCTGCGGCGGCTGCAAGCGCCAGCACGGTCATCGCGATCATCTGCAAGGCGCGGGTGGCGAGGGCGGCGGGGCTGGACTTGGTCACGAGCGGTCTCCGGCACGGATGTGTCAGTTTCCACTCTAACCTCGGCGGCTCTTTGCCGGTTCCTCAAAGCGTCGCATCACCAAAAATTGTGACGGTATTGTCGCTAAACCGTAATCGATGCGGGTCGTACGCTCCTCATCACCCCGGAATTTCGAGCCTAGCGTAGCGCGAGCCGAGCGAGGTGAGGATTTCGTAGCCGATCGTGCCTGCGGCCTCGGCCAGCGAATCGACGCCCTGATGCGGGCCGATCAGGGTCAGATATTCGGGGTCCTCGCCCAGATCGGTGACATCCACGGTGATCAGGTCCATCGAGACACGCCCGACGAGCGGGCAGGGCGTGTCGCCGTGCCAGAAGGTGGCGCGCCCCGACATCGCCCGGATCAGCCCGTCGGCATAGCCGCCGGAGATCGTGGCGATGCGGCTGGGGCGATCGGCCTGCCAGGAATTGCCGTAGCCCACCACTTCGCCCACGACGAGATCGCGGCATTGCACCACCGGCAGGTCGAGCCGGACCACCGGCTGGGCCGCATCGAAGGGCAGCCCGCCGTACAGGCCGATGCCGGGGCGGGTCATGTCGAAATGATAATCGCGGCCAAGCAGGATGCCGCCGGTGGCCGAGAGGGAGCGCGGCACGCCGAGCCCGTCGGTCATCTGCCGGAAGATGTCGAGCTGGTAGGGGTTCATCTCGTGGTCGGGCTCGTCGGCGCAGGCGAGATGGCTCATCAGCCAGACCGGCGCGTGATCGAGCGCGATCCCGGCCGCCTCGGACCAGTCGGACCATTCGAAGCCGAGCCGGTTCATCCCGGTGTCGAGCTGGATGCCGAAGGCATGGCCCGGCAGCGCCTCGAGATGGCGCGCGAGCTGATCGATCGAATTGAGCATCGGGATCAGCGCGGCCCCGGCAAGGCGGCGCGTATCCCCCTCCATGTGCCCCGAGAAGACGTAGATCTCGGGCGCCGGGCCCAGCGCCTTGCGCAGCGCCGCACCCTCTTCGGCCACCGCCACGAAGAAGCGCCGCGCGCCTTCATGGGCGAGCCTGCGGGCCACGCGCCCGGCCCCGAGGCCGTAGCCGTCGGCCTTGACGACCGCCCCCGTCTCGCAGGCGGTCATGGCGTCAAGCGCGCGCCAGTTGGCGGCGAGCGCGTCGAGATCGATGGTAAGGGCGCCGGTGCTCATGGCCCGCCTTGTGACAGGCGCAGGCGCGGCGTCAAGAGGGAGGGGCCGGGGGCGGCATTCAACCGGCGGGATCGGGCGCGGCGTGGCTCAGCCGGTACCGCTCCAGTTCCTCGGGCAGCAGCATGTAGATCTCGTCGGGGGGCGTGGCGAGCGCGTGGCGCATCAGTGCCGGATCGACACCCATCTCGATCAGGTAGCCCATCACCTCGCCCTGTCCGCGCTGGATGTCCTCGACCGCGAAGATCGCGGGCAGGGCGGTGTTCTGGTCGAAATAGTGCTGATGCACGCCGACCCAGGCGCCCTCGGCCACGTGGCGCTCGATCCCGCCCGCCAGCATGTAGGGGCAGGCCGAGAGACAGATCGCCTCGGCGCTCATCCTCGTATCGATCGCGGCCTCGCGCAGCAGCCGCCCGATTTCCAGCGCATCGATGACCGAGCCGCCGGGGCTGTCGAGCCAGGCGGTGCCCGGCGTCGTCTCGGCGAGATCGAGCGCGGCGGTGAAACGGGCGGCATCGCCGGGCGCGATGCGCCCCCGAAGGAACAGCGCCTCGTCGCGCAGGTCGATCGCGAGCCGGTCGGGCATGTTGCCGGTATCCGGCATCGGCGTGCCGTCGGGGCGCTCGCGCGCAGGCAGGCGGTCGGGGCGGAAGCGGCGGGTCTGGTCGCCGGGGCGCACCGGTTCGGTGATTTGCGGCGCGCTGGAGGGCCAGGCGATCCGCGGCAGGGCCCGCGCGAGATCGCCGCCGAACAGCAGCGCGCCGATGGCGATCTCGGCCATCAGCACGGCCACGAGCCAACGGCGCGGCGTGCTCATTCGGCGGGCCGGGCGATGTCGACCGGGGTCGGCGCGGCAGGCGCGTTTGGCTCCTGGGGCGCCTCGGCCGGGGTGGCGGCCTCGATCTCTCGCAGCGCGATCAGCGCGCCGCGCAGCTCGGCCAGCGTCATCTGGTCCTCGACCGCGACGCCGTCGCGCCCGGTTCGGATCGCCGCCTGCGCCACCGAGACGATGAGCACCAGCACCGCCGGCAGCAGGTCGATGGCGATCGCGCCGGCCCAGGAGGGCACGAAGTTGCGGGCATAGAGGATCACGGCGTCGGCGGCCGATATCGGGGTGTAGGTGGTGTCGGCGGGCGGCGGCATCGCGATCACCGCCTCGGCGGCCTGTCGCAGCGTCTCGGCGCGCTGGCCCAGCACGGTGAGCACCGACTCGATGGTCGCCTGCTGGCCCGAGCGGGCCGCGTCGTTGCCGCCATCGAGCTGCGGCAGCACCACCGAGGCGGAGAGATCGCTCGCCGCGCGCACCACCAGCGGCGCGACCGAGAGCTGGCGCAGCGTGGTGATCACGCCGGCAAGCCGCACCGCCTCTTCCGAGAACTCGACCGAACGTGCCTCGACCGGGCCGGGCGCGACGGTGAGCGCGCGCATCCGGCTCAGGATCGCGTTGCCCTCGGCAAAGGCCGCGTCGAGAAGCGGCTGCTGGCTGGCGATCTGCGCCTCGAGCGCCGAAAGCTCGTCCGATTTCTGGCGCAGCAGCCGGAACACCGCGCCGCGCCCGACCAGGCCCGACAGCCCGCCGGACGCCTCCTGTTCGCCCAGATCCTCGAAGCTCGTGCGCACCCGGGACACGTCACGTCCAAGCCCCTGGGCCGAGACCGCGATCGTGTTCGCCCGCTCGAGCGCACCCTGGTAGTCCTGCACCGTCGTCGCAAGGTGCTGTTCCACCGCGGCGGCGCCGGCCAGTGCCGCGGCGTTGAGCCATGACGACATGGCGACGATCGCCAGCGAGCCCAGCCCCATCGAGGCGAGAAGGCCGATCCGCGAGGAGGCGGAGCGGACGGCGGGCAAGAGCCGCAGCATGTAGGACCAGAAGACGAAGATGCCGACCGAGACGGCGATCGAATAGGCCATCGCCGCGAAGACCGAGAGCGCCCCGGTATCGTCGAGCAGCGACGACACGCCGAGATAGGTGTAGATGCCGCTCGCCACGGCGAGCACGCCGAGCGCGGTGCCGGTGAAGCTGTCGAGCCAGGCGAGATGGCCCTCGATTTCGCGCGACTGGCGCAGCCCGCGTGCCTCCGCCCGGCTCGTCGTTCCGCTCTCGTTCATCCGTCATGCCCCTCGCTGCAGCCGGGAAAGCCTAACGGCGACCTCGTGGCTTGCGAAGCCGGGCCGGATCACGTTCCGGCCATTAACCCCGCGTTAACCATGCGTCCAGCGCAATGCCGTCATGCGCCGCCCTTGACTCGACTCGGCAAATGAGTGAGTAATTGCCCATCGGCTAGGCAAATGCCCTGGCAGTGAATGGGAGGAGAGACATGACCAAGACCACCCGCGCCCTCATGGGGGCCACCGCGCTTTGCGGCATGGCCGCCGTCGCGCAGGCCGAGACGCTCACCATCGCCACCGTCAACAACGGCGACATGATCCGCATGCAGGAGCTGTCCTCGGCCTTCACCGAGCAGAACCCCGACATCGAGCTCGACTGGGTGACCCTCGAGGAGAACGTGCTGCGCCAGCGCGTCACCACCGACATCGCCACCAAGGGTGGCCAGTACGACGTGATGACCATCGGCACCTACGAGGTTCCGATCTGGGCCGCGCAGGGCTGGCTCGTGCCGCTCGATGATCTGCCCGAGGAGTATGACGTCGACGACTTGCTGCCCTCGATCCGTGCCGGCCTTTCGGTCGATGACACGCTCTACGCGGTGCCGTTCTACGGCGAGAGCTCGATGGTGATGTATCGTACCGACCTGGCCGAAGCGGCGGGGATCGAGTTTCCCGAGGCGCCGACCTGGGACTTCATCAAGGAAGCCGCCGCGGCGATGACCGACAAGGAGAACGAGGTCTACGGCATCTGCATGCGCGGCAAGGCCGGCTGGGGCGAGAACACCGCCTTCATCACCTCCATGGCCAACAGCTACGGCGCGCGCTGGTTCGACGAGAACTGGATGCCGCAATTCGACAGCGAGGCCTGGCAGACCGCTTTCAGCGATTACCTGATGCTGCAGAACGAGTACGGCGCGCCGGGCTCGGCCAATAACGGCTTCAACGAGAACCTCGCGCTGTTCCAGCAGGGCAAGTGCGGCATGTGGATCGACGCCACCGTCGCCGCCTCCTTCGTGACCAACCCCGACGACTCGACCGTGGCCGACAAGGTCGGCTTTGCCCTGGCGCCCGACAACGGGCTGGGCAAGCGCGGCAACTGGCTCTGGGCCTGGAGCCTCGGAATCCCGGCCGGCACCGATGCCGAGGATGCCGCCAAGACCTTCGTGGCCTGGGCGACCTCTAAGGAATACGCCGAGCTGGTCGCAGAGAACGAGGGCTGGGCCAACGTGCCGCCGGGCACCCGCACCTCGCTCTACGAGAACCCCGCCTATCTCGAGGCGGCGTCCTTCGCAGAAATGACGCTTGAGAGCATCAATGCGGCCGATCCGCAGAATCCGACTGTCGATCCCGTGCCCTATACCGGCATCCAGTTCGTCGCGATCCCTGAGTTCCAGGGGATCGGCACCGCGGTCGGCCAGCAGTTCGCCGCGGCGCTCGCCGGACAGAAATCGGCCGAGGAGGCGCTCCAGGCCGCGCAGGACCTGACCATGCAGGAGATGCAGGCGGCGGGCTACATCCAGTAAGCCGCGCCTGACAGGCGGGGCCGGACCCTCCCGGCCGGCCCCGCCCCTTTGGATCGACCCCATCGCTGCGGGCCTTCGCCTGCCGCCTCCGCCAATCGCCCTTCGCGCGGCTGGCCGGACCACGCGATGCCCGTTCTGACAACCGGAGAGACCGATGGCTACCCAACATTCCCGATCCGCCGCCCGGATCATGATCTCGCCAGCGGTCGTCCTGCTGCTCGCCTGGATGATCGTGCCGCTGGTGCTGACGGTGTATTTCTCGCTGTTGCGCTACAACCTGCTGATGCCCGGCACCGAACGCTTCGTGGGCTTTCTCAATTACAAGCTGTTCTACCAGAACCCGGCCTTCTGGACCGCGATGCTGAACACGCTGCTGCTGGTCGGGGGCGTGCTGATCGTCACGGTGGTGGGCGGCGTGCTGCTCGCGATCCTGCTGGATCAGCCGATGTGGGGGCAGGGGATCGTGCGCATCCTCGTCATCGCGCCGTTCTTCGTGATGCCGACCGTCTCGGCGCTGGTCTGGAAGAACATGTTCATGAACCCGGTCTCGGGGCTTTTCGCGGAGTTCTCAAAAGCGGTCGGGTTGCAACCCTTCGACTTCCTGACCCACGCGCCCTTGGCCTCGATCATCGGCATCGTGTCGTGGCAGTGGCTGCCCTTCGCGACGCTGATCCTGCTCACCGCGATCCAGTCGCTCGATAGCGAGCAGATGGAAGCGGCCGAGATGGACGGGGCCTCGCCGCTGTCGCGGTTCTGGTACATCACCCTGCCGCACCTGTCGCGCGCCATCACCGTGGTGATCCTGATCCAGACGATCTTCCTGCTGTCGGTCTTCGCCGAGATCCTGGTGACCACCAATGGCGGTCCGGGCAACGCCTCGACCAACCTGACCTACCTCGTCTACGCCCGTTCGCTCCTGAACTTCGACGTGGGCGGCGGCTCGGCCGGCGGTGTGGTCGCGATCATCCTCGCCAACATCGTCGCGATCTTCCTGATGCGGATGATCGGAAAGAACCTCGATGCCTGAGCAGATCACCTTCGCCGCGCGGGGCCTGACCCCGCGCCCGCCCCGCACGCCGAACAGAGGGAGCGCCTGACATGGCCCGCGCCGTCTCCACCCGCCGCAAGGTCGGCTACACCATCGCCGCATGGATCATCGGTCTCGCGATCTTCTTCCCGATCCTCTGGACCATCCTGACCAGCTTCAAGACCGAGGCCGAGGCGATCTCCTCGCCGCCCTCGTTCCTGTTCTTCCAGTGGACCACCGAGAACTACTCCACCGTCATGGAGCGTTCGAACTACTTCCGTCACTTCTGGAACTCGGTGGTGATCTCGCTGGGCTCGACCGTGCTGGGCCTGATCATCGCGATTCCCGCCGCCTGGTCGATGGCCTTCGTCCCGGCCAAGCACACCAAGAACGTGCTGATGTGGATGCTCTCCACCAAGATGCTGCCGCCGGTCGGCGTGCTGATCCCGATCTACCTGATCTTCCGCGACGTCGGCCTGCTCGACACCAAGACCGGCCTGGTGATCGTGCTGACGCTGATCAACCTGCCGATCATCGTCTGGATGCTCTACACCTACTTCAAGGAGATCCCGGGCGAGATCCTCGAGGCCTCGCGGATGGACGGCGCCTCCCTGCGCGACGAGATCATCCATGTTCTGACGCCGATGGCCGTGCCGGGCATCGCCTCGACGCTGCTCCTCAACGTCATCCTCGCCTGGAACGAGGCGTTCTGGACGCTCAACCTCACGGCCGCCAAGGCCGCCCCGCTCACCGCCTTCATCGCCAGCTACTCCAGCCCCGAAGGCCTGTTCTACGCCAAGCTCTCGGCCGCCTCGACCATGGCCATCGCGCCGATCCTCATCCTCGGCTGGTTCAGCCAGAAGCAGCTCGTCCGCGGGCTCACCTTCGGCGCAGTGAAATAAGGAATATACCCATGGGACGCATCACGCTCGACAAGGTGACCAAGAAATTCGGCGACGTGGAGGTCATTCCGCCGCTCGACCTGACCATCGAAGACGGTGAGTTCGTCGTCTTCGTCGGCCCCTCGGGCTGCGGCAAGTCCACGCTGCTGCGGCTGATCGCCGGGCTCGAGGACGTCACCGACGGCGAGATCCGCATCGACGGCCAACCCGCCACCGACCTGCCGCCCGCCAAGCGCGGCCTGGCCATGGTGTTCCAGAGCTACGCGCTCTACCCGCACATGTCGGTGCGCAAGAACATCGCCTTCCCGATGAAGATGGCGGGCATGCCCGAGGACGAGCAGAAGCGGCGCATCGACAACGCGGCGCGCGCGCTCAACCTCACCGACTATCTCGACCGGCGCCCCGGCCAGCTCTCGGGCGGCCAGCGTCAGCGGGTCGCGATCGGCCGCGCCATCGTCCGCGAACCGGCGGCCTTCCTGTTCGACGAGCCGCTGTCGAACCTCGACGCGGCGCTGCGCGTCGGCATGCGGCTGGAGATCTCGGAACTGCACAAGCGGCTCGACACCACGATGATCTACGTCACCCACGACCAGGTCGAGGCGATGACCATGGCTGACAAGATCGTGGTGCTGCGCGCCGGCAACATCGAGCAGGTGGGCAGCCCGCTCGAGCTCTACCGCAACCCGCGCAACACCTTCGTGGCGGGCTTCATCGGTTCGCCCAAGATGAACCTGATCGAGGGCGCCGAGGCCAGGAAGCACGGCGCTGAGACGATCGGCGTGCGGCCCGAGCATATCGACGTCTCGGCCAGCGAGGGCACCTGGAAGGGCCGTATCGGCGTCGCCGAGCATCTGGGCTCGGACACCTTCTTCCACGTGCACGACACCGGCTTGGCCGAGACGCTCACGATCCGCGCCAGCGGCGAGGTCGGGCTGCGCCACGGCGACACCGTGTTCCTGACCCCGCAGGCCGACAAGATCCACCGCTTCGACGCGCAGGGGCTGCGCATCGCATGAGCCGATTGGCGGGAAAATCCGCGCTGATCACCGGTGCCGCACGCGGCATCGGTCGCGCCTTCGCCGAGCGCTACGTGCGCGAAGGCGCGACGGTGGCGATCGCCGACATCAATCTCGACGCGGCGCAGGCCGCGGCGGCCGAGATCGGCGCGGGCGCCTACGCGGTGCAGATCGACGTGACCCGCCAGAACAGCATCGACGCCGCCATCGCCACGGTGGTGGAGCGCGCGGGCAAGATCGACATCCTCGTCAACAACGCCGCGCTGTTCGACGCGGCCGAGACCGTCGACATCACCCGCGAAAGCTTCGACCGGCTCTATGCCGTCAACGTTGCGGGGACGCTGTTCACCATGCAGGCCGCCGCGCGGCAGATGATCGCCCAAGGCCATGGCGGCAAGATCATCAACATGGCGAGCCAGGCCGGACGTCGCGGCGAGCCGCTGGTGCTGGTTTACTGCTCGACCAAGGCGGCGGTCATCTCGATGACCCAGTCGGCCGGGCTGAACCTCATCAAGCACGGCATCAACGTCAACGCCATCGCCCCGGGCGTCGTCGACGGCGCGCATTGGGAGCATGTCGACAGCATGTTCGCCAAGCTCGAAGGCAAGCAGCCCGGCCAGAAGAAGGCCGAGGTCGCCGCCGGCGTGCCCGCCGGCCGCTTCGCCACGCCCGAGGACCTGACCGGCATGGCCGTGTTCCTGGCCTCGGACGAGGCCGATTACATCGTGTCGCAGACGTACAACGTCGATGGCGGCCAATGGATGAGCTGACGGCTCGTTACAATTCTACAGGAGGCTGATGATGGCCATTGATCTCAACGCCGCGGCTCTCGACCGCCTTCCCGAAGGCGTCGCCGGACCCGATTACGACCGCGCGAAGCTCTCCGCCGGCATCGTCCATATCGGCGTCGGCAATTTTCATCGCGCGCATATGGCGGTCTATCTCGACCGGCTGTTCGGCACCGGTGCCGATCACGACTGGGCCATCAGCGGCGCCGGCGTGCGGCCCGGCGACGCGAAGATGCGCGAGGCGCTGGAGAAGCAGGACTTCCTCACCACGGTGGTCGAGCTCGACCCGGCCGGGCTTTCGGCCCGCGTCACCGGCGCGATGATCGAGTTCACCGAGATCGACGCGCAGAAGCTCGTGGCCCGGATGTCGGACCCCGCGATCCGCATCGTCTCGCTCACGGTGACCGAAGGTGGCTGGTTCGTCGATGCGCGCACCGGCGGCCTCGACACCTCGAACCCGGACATCCGCCACGACGCCGAGCAGCCGGACCAGCCCAGAACCGCCTTCGGGATGATCCTCACCGCGCTGCGTCGCCGCCGCGATGCGGGAGAGGCGCCCTTCACCGTGATGTCCTGCGACAACCTGCCCGAAAACGGGCATGTCGCCAAGCAGACGGTGGTGGGGCTGGCCAAGCTTGCCGACCCTGCCTTTGCCGACTGGGTGGCGGAGAACGTCGCATTCCCCAACACCATGGTGGACTGCATCACGCCCGCCACCTCGGATCGCGAGCGGGCCCTGGTGAAGGATCGTTTCGGCATCACCGACGCCGCCCCCGTGGTGTGCGAGCCGTTCCGGCAATGGGTGCTCGAGGACAACTTCCCCCAGGGCCGTCCGGCGTTGGAGACGGTGGGGGCGGAGTTCGTCGCCGACGTCGCGCCCTACGAGCTGATGAAGCTGCGCATCCTCAATGGCGGCCACGCGGCCATCGCCTATCCCTCGGCGCTTCTGGGGCATCACTTCGTCCATGACGCCATGGCCGATCCCCGCATCCGCGCCTGGCTCGAGGCGCTGGAAACGCGCGAGATCATCCCGACGCTGGAGCCGATCGAGGGCGTCGACTTCGAAGCCTATCGCCGCAAGGTCGAGGAGCGCTTTTCCAACCCCGAGATCGGCGACACGATCCCGCGGCTGTGTTTCGACGGATGGAACCGCCAGCCCAAATTCGTGCTGCCGGTGATCCGCGACGCGCTCGCGGCGGGTCGTGACGTCGAGGGGCTCGCGCTCGAGGTGGCCCTGTGGTGCCGCTATTGCGCCGGCACCGATGATGCGGGCGAGGCGATCGCGCCGAATGACGACAATGCCGAAGAGCTGAAGACCCGCGCGCTCGCCGCCAAGGACGATCCTTCGGCCTTCCTCTCGAA
Organism: Limimaricola sp. G21655-S1; assembly: GCF_027213785.1. Lineage (GTDB taxonomy): Bacteria > Pseudomonadota > Alphaproteobacteria > Rhodobacterales > Rhodobacteraceae > Limimaricola. Next base: position 57,966 of record NZ_JAPWGO010000014.1, read on the forward strand.
CGAGACCGTGTTCGGCGATCTGGGGCGGCAGCCTGCCTTTGCCGACGCCTTCGCGCGCCAGCTGGCCTCCCTGTGGAACGACGGCGTCGCCGCCACGCTCGAGCGCTACGCGCGGGGCTGAGGCGCCCCGAGGGCCGGGCGGCTACTGCTTCAGCAGCCGCTCGGCCGTCGCCTCGTCGGTGATCAGCCCGTTGATCAACCGGCCGCGCAGGGCGGCACGGATCGCCCCCGCCTTGTCCTTCCCGACCGCGAGACCGACCACCGGACCACTGCCGGGCACCGGCAGCGGTGCCGAGGCCACGCGGCGATTGAAGGCGCAATCCATGACCCGGCCATCGGCGTCGTAGACCCAGCTCGTGATCTCGCCCGCCGCGCCTTCGGCCATGAGCGCCTCCATCTCCTCGGCGGTCATGAAGCCGTCGACCCGCAGCGGCGCGTTCAGGCCGATCTGGCCGACCCCGACCAAGGTCAGATCGGCGCGGGTGCACAGCTCCATCGTGTGCCGCACCGCCTCCTGGCCATGCATGACCCGCAACTCCTCCTCGTCGCGCGCGACCACGGGGAGCGGGTATGGGTAATGCCGTGCGCCGACGCGCTCGGCCATGCGGATCACCGCGTTGTAGGGGGTGGCCGAGCCGTCCGACATCATGTTGCCCAGCCGCGAGACGATGCGGTGCTGCGGGCAATCCATGCGCGGCAGCTGTTCGACGCAGGCTCGCAGCGCCCGGCCGGTGCCCAGCGCGATGATCTTCTCATCCGGGCTCTTGAGGGTCTTTTCCAGCACCGCGGCGGCGGCGATGGCGATGCCGGTGAGAAGCTCGGGAACCGACGGATCGGAGGGCACCACCTCGATCACCCGCAGGCCGAAGCGTTCCGACAACGCGCCGGAAAGATCCATGCAGCGCGCGATCGGGTGATCGAGCCGGACCTTGACCAGCTTTTCCGACACGGCGAGCGATACCAGCCTTTGCGCCGATTGGCGCGAGACGCCGAGCTTCTTGGCGATCTCGTCCTGCGTGTTGCCCGCGACATAGTAGAGCCAGCCCGCGCGGGCCGCATCGTCGAGGCGGGTCGTCTCGGGGGTGAAGCGCGACTGACTCATACCACCTCCGGCGCGGGCAGGCTGTCGAGAAGCGCGGGCAGATCGGTCCAGCGGTGCAGGAGTGGCAGGGCGGGATTGTGGCGCAGCGTGGCGGTGGCGAGATGGCTGCCGCCCAGAAAGCGCACGGCGGTCATTCCCGCCGCCGCCGCCGCCTCGAGCCCCGGAAGGCTGTCCTCGATCACGAGGCAGCGTGCCGGTTTCGCGCCCATGGTCTCTGCCGCGAGAAGAAACAGGTCGGGGGCGGGCTTGCCCCGCGCCACCTGGCTCGCGGTGAAGACATGCGGCAACGCCTGGGCCAGGCCGGCGATGGCCAGCGATCGCGCGACGCGCGGTGGCGAGGACGAGGTGGCGACGCAAAGCGGCACGCCGCGCGCGGTCAGCATCGCGACGGCCTCGGCGATGCCCGGCATCGGCTTCAACTCGTCCTCGAAGCGCCTCAGGAGCCGCGCCCGGTAGAGGCTTTCGAAATCCGGGGCGAGGGGATGGCCCAGCTCTTCGCGGATATGCCGCGCCACGGTCGGAAAGCTTCGGCCGAGGAAGTTGCGACGCACGTGATCGAAATCGATTTCCACCCCGTCTGCGGCGAGAAGCTCGATCAGAACTTCGGCGCTGAGCAACTCGCTGTCGATCAGCACGCCGTCGCAGTCGAATATGATCAGATCCCAGTTGCGCGTCATGCCGCCCTCCCTGCAGTTCGCCGCAATTCGTCTCCTCCGGCTGGAGAGTGCCACAATCGCGAGCATTTGCCCATAGCCTGAGCTTATGCGCGAGGCGGTCAGACGTCTTGACCGCTTCCGGTGGATTGCGCACCCCTTGGCGGACAGCACAAGGGGGTGGAGCATGAGTGTTTGGGATTTCTGGGTGGATCGTGGCGGCACCTTTACCGACCTGGTCGGCCGGGCCCCGGATGGCACGCTGCATCCGCTGAAGCTTCTGTCCGAAAACGCTGAGGCTTACGAGGATGCCGCGATCGAGGGCATTCGCAGGCTGTTGGGCGGCACCGTCGAGCCCGCGCGCATCGGCACGGTCAAGATGGGCACCACCGTCGCCACCAACGCGCTGCTCGAACGCAAGGGCGACCGGACCGCCCTGCTGATCACGCGCGGCTTCCGCGATGCGCTCCGGATCGCCTATCAGGCGCGGCCCGACATCTTCGCCAAGGAGATCCTGCTGCCCGAACAGCTCTACGAGCGGGTGATCGAGGTTGAGGAACGGGTGCACGCGGACGGCACCATCGAGACACCCTTGGACGCCGAGGCCCTAAGCCCGGAGTTGGAGCGGCTGCGCGCAGATGGCATCGACGCTGTCGCCATCGTGCTGATGCATTCGTGGAACGCGCCCGAGCATGAGGCACGGCTCGCGGAAATGGTGCGTGGCATGGGGTTCGGGCAGGTCTCGGTCAGCCACGAGGTCTCGCCGCTGCTGAAGCTCGTGGGGCGGGGCGATACCACGGTGGTCGATGCCTATCTCTCGCCGATCCTGCGGCGCTACGTGGCACGGGTGGCCAAGGCCCTCGGCGCGACGCCGCCGGGCGAGGCGGGGCCGACGCTGCAATTCATGATGTCCTCGGGCGGCATGACCGCGGCCGAGGCGTTCCAGGGCAAGGACGCGATCCTGTCCGGCCCGGCGGGCGGTGTCGTCGGCATGGTCGAGACCGGCCGTGCCGCCGGTTGGGATAAGGTGATCGGCTTCGACATGGGTGGCACCTCCACCGACGTGGCCCATTGCGCCGGCGAGTACGAACGCGCTTTCGACACCGAGGTGGCAGGTGTGCGCATCCGCGCGCCGATGATGCGCATCCATACCGTGGCGGCGGGGGGCGGTTCGGTGCTGCACGCCGATCCCGGCCGCTTTCGCGTCGGCCCCGACAGCGCCGGCGCCGATCCCGGGCCGCTCTGCTACCGGCGCGGCGGGCCGCTTACCGTGACCGATGCCAACGTCATGCTGGGCAAGCTCGACCCGGAGCTGTTTCCGGCGATCTTCGGCCCCGGTCAGGACCAGAAGCTCGACCGGGACGGCGTACGCGCGGCTTTCGCTGAGGTGGCGGGCGATCGGAGCCCGGAAGAGGCGGCGGAAGGCTTCGTACGGATCGCGGTCGAGAACATGGCCAACGCGATCAAGAAGATCAGCGTCCAGCGCGGTCACGACGTGACCCGTTACCTGCTCAATTCCTTCGGTGGCGCGGGCGGGCAGCATGCCTGTCTCGTCGCCGACGCGCTGGGCATGGAGGCGGTGCTGGTGCATCCGCTGTCTGGCCTGCTCTCGGCCTATGGCATCGGCCTTGCCACCGTTTCGTCCAGCCGCCAGCAGGGATTGGTGCGACCGCTCGCCGAGGCGACGCGCCCGGCGCTGGACCGGGTGATCGCGGATCTGACCGCGCAGGTCGGGGCCGAGCTGGCCGGGCAGGGGGTGTCGGGCGAGAGCTACGCCACGCGGCTGCACCTGCGCTACGAGGGAACGGATACCGCGCTGCAGATCCCCTTCGAGGGCGACATGGCGCGAGCGCGCGCCGCCTTCGAGGCCGCCCACGAGGCGCAGTTCGGCTTTCTCAGCCCCGAGCGGGGGCTGGTGATCGAGGCGGTCGAGGTGGAAGGCACGGAGCCGCCGCATGCGCTGGCCGAGACCGGTGGCGACGTGATCGATCGGGGCGAGGCGCGCCCGGTGGAGACGGCGCACTTCTTCTCCGGTGGGGAATGGCACGAGGCCATGGTGCATCGGCGCGAGGGGATCGCGCCCGGCCACGAGATGCGTGGACCGGCGCTGATCATCGAGCCGAACCAGACCATCGTGGTCGAGCCGGGCTGGACCGCGCGGCTCACGGGGCGCGACGACATCCTGCTTGCGCGCCACGAGGCCGCGCCGCGCCAGCTCGCCGCCGGGACCAAGGCCGATCCGATCCTGCTCGAAGTGTTCAACAACCTCTTCATGAACATCGCCGAGCAGATGGGCGTGGCGCTTCAGAACACCGCGCAGTCGGTGAACATCAAGGAGCGGCTCGACTTCTCCTGCGCGGTGTTCGACCAGGATGGCGCGCTGGTCGCCAATGCGCCGCACATGCCGGTGCATCTGGGCTCCATGGACCGCTCGGTCGAGGCGGTGATCCGGCAGAACGAGGTGATCCGCCCGGGCGACGTCTTTGCCCTGAACGCGCCCTACAATGGCGGCACGCATCTGCCGGACATCACGGTGGTCTCGCCGGTCTTCGACGAGGCGGGCCGCGAGATCCTGTTCTGGACCGCCAGCCGAGGCCACCACGCCGATGTCGGCGGCACCGCACCCGGCTCGATGACGCCGCTGGCGACCACGGTGGACGAGGAGGGGGTGCTGATCGACAACTTCCATCTCGTGGATCGCGGAGAGTTTCGCGAGGAGGCGCTGCGCCACCTGCTGACCGATCACCCTTGGCCCTGTCGCAACCCCGAACAGAACATCGCCGATCTCAAGGCGCAGGTCGCGGCCAATGCGCGCGGCGCGGCAGAGTTGCGGCGCATGGTGGCCGAGTTCGGTCTCGACGTGGTGCGCGCCTATATGGGGCACGTGCAGGACAATGCCGCCGAGGAGGTGGCGCGGCTGCTGGGCCAGCTCTCGGACTGCGAATGCGACTACGAGACCGATACCGGACAGGTGATCCGGGTGCGGATCACCGTCGACCGCGAGGCGCGGCGGGCGAAGGTCGATTTCACCGGCACCTCGGAGGCGCGCGAGAACAACTTCAATGCGCCCGAACCGGTGGCGCGCGCCGCCGTGCTCTACGTGTTCCGGGTGATGTGCGAGCAGCCGATCCCGATGAACGCGGGCTGCCTGCGCCCCATCGATATCGTGATCCCCGAAGGCTCGATGCTGCGGCCCGCCTATCCGCGCGCCGTGGTCGCGGGCAATGTCGAGACCTCGCAGCACGTGACGAACGCGCTGTTCCAGGCGCTGGGCGCCCTGGCCAATGCGCAGGGGACGATGAACAACCTCACCTTCGGCAATGCGCGGCACCAGTATTACGAGACGATCTGTTCGGGCAGCCCGGCGGGGCGGATGAATGACGGACGCGGCTTTGCCGGGACGTCGGGGGTGCATACCCACATGACCAATTCGCGCCTGACCGATCCCGAGGTGCTGGAGACCCGCTTTCCGGTGTTGCTGGAGAGTTTCGCACTGCGGCCGGGCTCGGGCGGCGCGGGCGCGTTCCCGGGTGGCGACGGCACCCGCCGGACGCTGCGCTTTCTCGAGGAGATGGACCTGTCGATCCTGTCCTCGCATCGTCATCGCCCGCCGGAGGGGCTGGATGGCGGCGGCGCGGGCGAGGTCGGGCGCACCGAGATCCGGCGGCTGGACGGCAGCACCGAGACGCTGCCCGCCTGCGCGCAAACCCGGCTTAAGCCGGGCGAGGCGGTGACGGTAGTGACACCGACGCCGGGCGGGATCGGCAAGGCCTAGGCCGGAGCAGGCCCAGCTGGGCAGCGGGCGTGCCACTCTTCCCTACGCTGTGGATGGCCTGACCTGCGCCGCATGTGGATGACCGGTGGCAACAATGTCGTGGCGCTCCTGCGTCACGGCAGCGTGCACCGGCGCCCGTGGTCATTCCCTTCGCAGGCTCCTATCATCCGCGCGAATGATGGCTGACGGACGGATCCCATGCCCCGCATCGATATCGCGCGCGCCGACCTGGCCGAACTGATCGCCTGTCCGCAATGCGACGCGCTCTATCGTGCGAAGATGCCCGCGCATGGCGAGCGTGCAGTCTGCGCGCGCTGCCACACGGTGCTGATCGCGCCCCGCAAACGGGCCGGCATGATCATCATCGCGCTTTCCGGCGCCTCGCTGGTGCTGGTGCTGGGCGCGGTCTGGTTTCCCTTTCTCAAGATCAGCCGGCAGGGCTTCGTCAACGAGGCGACGCTCCTCGATGCGGCGCTGAGCTTCACGGGCGGGCCGCTCCTGGTGCTGTCGCTCGCGGTGACCGCGCTCATCGTGCTGGTGCCGCTGGCCCGCGCCATCCTCACCATCTACGTGCTGGGCCCGCTGGTCTTCGACCGCCCCGCGCCTCCGGGCGCGCTGCGGCTCTTCGCCCTGGCCGAGGCGCTCAGACCCTGGTCGATGGCCGAGATCTTCGCGCTGGGCTGCGCCGTGGCGCTGGTCAAGGTGGCGGATCTTGCGAATCTGAGCTTCGGTCCGGCCTTCTGGATGTTTGCGGCGCTGGTCTTTCTGACCGTGATCCATGATCGCTGGATGTGCCGCTGGTCGGTCTGGGAGGCGCTGGAGCATGGCTACACTGCCCGGCAGCGGAAGGTTCCGGCATGAGCGCCGCCGTCACCGCGCGCGAGGCGGGGTTCGTCGCCTGCACCCGCTGCACCCGCGTCTGGCCGATGGGCACGGAGCGTTGCGGTCGCTGCGGCAAGCCCCTGGTGTCGCGCGACACCCACAGCCTGAGCAGGGTCTGGGCGTGGTGGGTCGCGGGGCTCATGTGCTATTTCCCGGCCAACCTCTACCCGATGCTGCGCACGCAGGTGCTGTTCACCGTCTCCGAGGACACCATCGTCGGCGGCGCGATAGAACTGGCGCTGCATGGCGCGCCCTTCGTCGCGCTGATCATCCTCGTGGCATCCGTGGCGATCCCGATCGGCAAGTTCGCCGCCATCGCCTGGCTCGCCATCTCGGTGCGCCGCGGCTCGGTCGCGACGCCGCATGCGCGCCACAGGCTCTATGAAATCGTGGAGTATATCGGGCGCTGGTCGATGATCGACGTCTTCGTGGTTGCGATCCTGACGGCGCTGGTGCAGTTGAATCTCGCCGCCTCGATCAAGCCGGGCCCGGCGGCGCTCGCCTTCGCACTCTCGGTGATCTTCACGATGCTCTCCGCCCAATCCTTCGACCCGCGCCTGATCTGGGATCGCGCGGATGACGACAACGACTCGGGCGACCGCGCGTGAGCGCTGATGTGCCCGAGGTCCCGGTGGAAGGCGAGAAGCGTTCCCTGCGCAGCCGTGTCTCCATCGTCTGGCTGGTGCCGGTGGGAGCGCTCGCCGTGGCGCTGGGCATCGGCTGGAAAAGCTGGAGCGATCAGGGCCCCCTGATCGAGGTGCTGTTCGAGGATGCGGGCGGTGTACTGGCGAACGAGACCGAGTTGCGGTTTCGCGACGTCGCGGTCGGTGTCGTCGAGGAGGTGGGCTTCACCGCAGGGCTGGACCAGGTCCGCATCGCGATCCGGGTGGACAAGGACGTCGCGCCCTACATCGATTCCGGATCCGATTTCTGGATCGTCCGTCCCGAGGTCAGTACCGAAGGCGTCACCGGTCTCGATACTGTGCTGTCGGGCGTCTATATCCGCGGCCAGTGGGACGGGCGCCCCGGGACCGCCGAAACCCGTTTCGAGGGGCTGGCGCGGGCACCGCTGCTGGGACCCGACCAGCAGGGCATCGAGATCACGCTGCGCGCGACCGAGGGCGTGCTGTCGGGCAACAGCCCGATCCTCTACAAGGGGGTCGAGGCGGGCCGGATCGGCGCGGCGGGCGTCTCGACCGACGGCTTCTACGTCGAGGCCCCGGCGGTGATCTACGCGCCCTATGACAACCTTGTCACCGAAACCACGCGGTTCTGGGACACCTCCGGTTTCTCGGTCAAGATCGGCACCGGCGGCGCCGAGATCGACTTCGACAGCGTCGCGGCGCTGCTCGCGGGCGGGCTGGCCTTCGACACCTTCGTCTCGGGCGCGACGCTGGCCGAGGACGGCCAGACCTTCGAAGTTTACGACGCCGAGGAGACCGCGCGGAACTCGGTGTTCAACACCCCCGACGGGCCCTCGCTCAACCTCGTCGCCGTGTTCGACGGCAACGTCTCGGGTCTCGCCGTGGGCGCGCCGGTCGAGCTTGACGGCGTGCGCATCGGCTCCGTCTCGGGGCTCAACGGTCTGGTCGACGAGGAACGCTTCGGCGATCGCGGCGTGCGGCTGCAGACCGTGCTCAACATCCTGCCTTCGCGGCTTGGCATGGCGGATGAGGGCGGCGTCGAGCAGGCGCTCGAGTATTTCGTCGACGAGGTGGCCGACGGGCTGCGCGCCCGGCTCGTGACCGGCTCGATCCTCACCGGCGGTCTCAAGGTGCAGCTGATCGACGTGCCGGGGGCCGAGCCTGCGGCGCTCAATGTCGATGCGTTGCCCTATCCCTCGGTCCCTGTGACCGACAGCGAGATTTCCGACGTGCAGGCGACGGCGCAAGGCACGCTCGACCGGATCAACAACCTGCCGATCGAAGAACTGCTCGCCTCGGCCACCAGCTTCCTCGAGAACTCGGCCCGGCTCATCGGCTCGGAGGACCTGCAGCAGACGCCGGGCGACGTGCGCGCGCTCTTGGGCGACATCCGCGGTCTTGTCGGCTCCGACGAGGTGCAGGCGGTTCCCGAGCAGATCGGTACCGTGATGAGCGAGATCGAGCTGGCGGTGAACGATGTCCGGCTGATCCTCGACGATGTGCGCGATGCCGAGGCGGTGCGCCGGGTGCTCGAGGCGGTGGACGTCGCCGCCGCCGTGACCGCCGATCTCGACACCGCGCTCGACGGCGTGCCGGAGTTGATCGGCAATCTCAACCGCGTTGCGGAAACCGCGGCCGAGCTGCCGCTCGAGACGCTGCTGACCGAGGTGTCGGGGCTGGCCGAGGAGGCGCGTGCGCTGGTCGGAGCCGAGGAGACGCAGGCGCTGCCGGGCCGCGTCAACACGCTTCTGGCCGAGCTGGAGGGCGGCACCGCCGAGGCCCGGACCCTGATCGCCGGGTTGAACGAGCAGCAGGCGGTGACGCGACTGCTCGAAACGGTCGATGCCGCGAATGCCGCCGTCACCACGCTCGATCGCTCGCTCGCGGGCGTGCCGCAGCTGGTGAGCCGGATCGACACGCTCGTCGCCACCGCGAACGAGCTGCCGCTCGAGACGCTTCTGACCGAGGTATCGGGGCTGGCCGGTGCGGCGCGCGGTCTGATCGATACCGACGAGACGCGGGCCCTGCCGGGCCGCGTCAACGCGCTTCTGGCCGAGCTGGAAGGCGGCACTGCCGAGGCGCGCAGCCTGATCGCCAGCCTCAACGAGGAGCAGGGCGTGGCGCGGCTTCTGGAGACCGTGGATGCGGCGGGCGCGGCGGCGGCCTCGCTCGACGCCTCGCTCGAAGGTGTTCCGCAGCTCGTGGAACGGATCGACGCCGTCGCGGCGATGGCGCAGGACCTGCCGGTGGAAGCTCTGCTCGACCGCGTGTCGGGGCTCGCACAGGACGCGCGCGCCCTGATCGGCACCGATGCGGCGCGGGCGCTGCCCGGTCAGATCGGCACGCTCGCGGGCGAGTTGGAGCTGGGCGTGGCCGAAGCGCGGACGCTCCTGGCCGAGGTCAATGCGGGTGGTGGCGGCGAAAGCCTCGTCGCCGCGATCGACAGCGCCGCGCGCGCCGCCGACAGCCTCGACCGCTCTCTTGCAGGCGCGCCGCAGCTGATCGACAGCCTGAACGCGGTTGCCGGCAAGGCCGCCGACCTGCCGCTCGAGGTGCTGGTCGCGGAGGCCAACAGCCTGCTCAACAGCGCCGACCGCATCCTCAAGCAGGACACGACGCGGGCGCTGCCGGGCGAGCTGAACGGCGCGCTGTCCGAGCTGCGGGTGATCCTCGCTCAGGTGAGCGAGGGCGGCGTGGTCGAGAACGCCAACGCCACCTTTGCCTCGGCCGCCAATGCCGCCGACCGGCTGGCCGAAGCGGCGCGGACGCTGCCGTCGCTGGTCAGCCGCGCCGAGGCGCTGCTGGTGACCTCGGACGGCACCATCGGCACGATCGGCAGCGGCACCGAGCCGGCGCTGCGCGACCTGCGCGCGGCTCTGCGCGACGTCTCAAAGGCCGCCGAGGCCGTGGGTTCCCTTGCCCGCGCCATCGAACGCCGCCCCAACTCGCTTCTGACAGGACGCTAGGCCATGATGAACCGCATCCTTCCCGCCATGGCTTTCGTGACCGGCCTCGCCGCTTGCGGCGGGCCGGAGCTGCGCTACGCGGTGCCGCAGGTCGTGCCGACCGAGAAGGTCGCGATCGCCTTCGGTTCGGTCGAGTTGCGTGAGATCACCCTGCCGACCTACGCGGCGCTCGAGGAGATCTATGTCGAGACGCCCGAAGGGGTGATCACACCGGCCGATGACCTGCTCTGGGCCGATGATCCGGTGCGCGCGGCGACGCTCGAGCTTGCCCGCGCGCTCAGACTGTCGACCGGGGCGCGGGTGGCCTCCGAACCCTGGCCCTTCGACGATTTCGCCGAGGCCCGTGTCGAGGTGCGCGTCGAGGAGTTCCTCGCCGACGCGCAGGGCCGCTTCCGCGTGGCGGGACAGTATTTCGTGGCGACGCGCGATGCGTTGGGCCGCGACCGCGCCGAGACCTTCGAGATCGCGGTGCCGATCGCGCAAGGCAGCGGCGCCAGCGGCCTCGCCGCGGCGCGCGCCGCGGCGATGACCGAGCTGGCCGGGATCATCGCAAGGACCGGCCTCCGCTAGGAAACTCGCGGTCGACGGAAAGAGAGGGGCCGCTTCGTTCGGCACCCCCGTCGCAGCCCTTGCAGGGCTCCCCCCGGGCGCGTCATGATGGGATCGAGGCAAAGCCGCGAGGAGACCCCATGGGCAAGCTGTTCGATGTCCAGAGCCCGTTCTTCATCCCGTTGTGGCGGCGGTTGCTCGTGGTCGGGCTGGCGCTCGGCTGGGCGCTGGTCGAGCTGACCCACGGCGCGCCGGGATGGGCGCTGCTGTTCGGCGCGGCGGGGATGTGGTGTGCCTACCAGTTCTTCGTTGTCTTCGATCCGCCGCGAAAGGATGCCGGGGAGGGCTGAGCCATGACGGATCTGCTGCGTCGGCCCGTGGCCGCCACGGGAACCCTGCACGACATCACACCGGAAAGCGCGGGCTGGGACCATGCCGGTCTCGCGGTGCATCGGTTACGGCAGGGCGAAGGGCTGTCCCGCGCCACCAAGGACCGCGAAGCGATCCTCGTGCTGATCGAGGGCCGGGCCGAGATGTCGGCGGGCGAGGAACGGTTCGGCGAGATGGGCGACCGGACGAGCCCGTTCAAAGGGCTGCCGCATGCGCTCTACGTGCCGGCGGAAAGCGACTGGAGCGCGCGCGCCACGAGCGACTGCGTCATCGCCGTCTGTTCCGCGCCCGCGCGGCCGGGCCATGCGGCGCGCTGCCTCGGACCCAAGGGGCTGCACCCGGTAAGCCGGGGCGAGGGCATCCTTGCTCGCCGCGTCACCGAGATCGCGATGGAGGCGCAGGAGGGAGCCGACACGCTTCTGGTGCGCGAGGTGGTCACGCCGGGCGGTGCCTGGGCGTCATGGCCCGGCCACCGGCATGACGAGGACGATTTCCCCCGTATCACGCGGCTGGAGGAGATTTCCTATCACCGGGTCGCGCCGGAGGGCGGGTTCGCAGTGCAGCGTATCTTCGACGGCGACGGGCTCGATGTGGCGCTGACGATCCGCGACGGCGACGTGACGCTGGTGCCGCGCGGCCACCATCCGCGCGGGGTGCCGCCCGGGGTCGAACTCTATTCGCTCATCGTCATGGCGGGGCCGCTGCGCGCGCTCCGGGTCGAGACCGATCCGGCCTTCACGGGATTCGAGGACTGAACTGGACGGGGGCGACAGGGCGCTATCTGCTTCTTTCGACGCAGGAAAGAGGAGACCGCCGATGCTCGCCGCCTATCATCCAGAGGGCAAGGGCCTCGCCCCGCTCGGACCGTCCAAGGATATCGGTGACGCGCTCTGGATCGATCTCTTCGCCCCCGATGCGACCGAGGTCGAAAGGGTCGAGGCCTTCGGCCTGAGCGTGCCCACGCTCGAGGACATGGAGGAGATCGAGATATCCAACCGGCTGCACCGGGAAGGCGACTGCCAAGTGATGACGGTGATGCTGCCCGGCCGCGACGCCGAGGGGCGGCAGTTCTCGGCGCCCGTCACCTTCATGCTGACGCCGGAGCGGCTCGTCACGGTGCGCCACCACTCGCCACGCCCGTTCGAGACCTTTGGCAGCCGCGCCGAGCGGTCGAGTTCCGGCAGCAGCACCCCCGTGCGTGTCTTCCTCGGCCTCGTCGAGGAGATCATCGCCCGTCAGGCCGACCTGCTGGAGGCGACGGGGCGGGTGCTCGACCGGGTGGCGGGCGAGGTGTTCGGCGAGGAGATGAACGACGTGGAGGGGCTGCGGCTGGCGCTGCGCGATATCGGCCAGCAGGGGGAGCTGACGGCCAAGGTTCGGCTGGCCCTGTTCACCATGGAGCGGATGCTTTCGACCTTCATCGTCTGGAACGGCACGATGAAGCACCGCGACCCGCAGATCGCGACGCTGGCCAAGGCGCAGATGCGCGACATCAACGCGCTAGAGGTGCATCTGGATTTCCTCAACAGCCGCGTGGCGCTGGCGACCGACGCGACGCTGGGCATGATCAATCTCGACGAGAACGCGGTGGTGCGCACGCTGTCGGTCGTCGCGGCGCTGTTCCTGCCGCCGACGCTGATCGCCTCGATCTACGGGATGAATTTTGCCCATATGCCGGAGCTGGACAACCAGAACGCCTATTTCATCGCGCTCGGCGCGATGGTGGCCTCGGCGGCGGGGACCTGGATCTGGTTCAAGGCCAAGGGCTGGCTTTGAGGGCTGGCCGCGAGGCCCCGGCGCATATGCGCCGGGGCCTCGCAGGGGGCAGGATCAGGTGATGACGTTCGGCGCATCGCGCCCGGTATGGGACTTGATACCGGCGATCTCGTCGGCGGCTGCGATGATCGGCGCCAGCGCCTCCTGCGGGTCGCGGTCGCACTTTGCGGGATCGGTTTCGAGCGATTCGAGATAGACCCGCAGCGTCGCGCCCACCGTGCCGGTGCCGGAGAGGCGGAACACGACGCGACCGCCATCCTCGAAGCCGACACGCAGCCCCTGCGCCGTGGCGCGCGAGCCGTCGACCGGGTCGTCATAGGAGAACTCGTCGGCGGTCTTCACTGTCAGGCCGCCGAAGCTCTGACCGGGCAGCTCGCCCAGCCTGCCGCGGAGACCGTCCATCAGCGCGTTGGCCTTCTCGGCCTCCACATCCTCGTAATCATGGCGCGAGTAGTAGTTGCGTCCGTACTCGGCATAATGCTCGGACAGCAGGTCCTTCACGCTCTTCTTGGTCTCGGCGAGGATGTTGAGCCACAGCAGCACCGCCCAGAGCCCATCCTTCTCGCGCACATGGTCCGAACCGGTGCCTGCGCTTTCCTCGCCGCAGAGCGTCGCGCGCCCGGCATCGAGCAAATTGCCGAAGAACTTCCAGCCGGTGGGCGTCTCGTAGCAGGCGATGCCCTTCTTCTCCGCGACGCGGTCGACCGCGGCGGAGGTCGGCATGGATCGCGCGACGCCCTTGAGCCCGCCCTTGTAGGCCGGGGCGAGATGCGCGTGGGCCGCCAGCAGTGCGAGGCTGTCGGAGGGGGTGACGTAGACGCCGCGTCCCATGATCATGTTGCGGTCGCCGTCGCCGTCCGAGGCCGCGCCGAAATCGGGGGCATCGTCCGACATCATCGCGTCCACCAGATCCTTGGCCCAGATCGGGTTCGGGTCCGGGTGGCCGCCGCCGAAATCGGGCGAGGGGGTGGCATTGACGACCGAGCCCGAGGCCGCGCCGAGCCGGTTCTCGAGGATCTCGACCGCATAGGGGCCGGTCACGGCGTGCATCGCATCGAAACGGATGCGGAAGCCGCCCGCCAGCAACTCGCGGATCGCGTCGAAGTCGAAGATCTCTTCCATCAGCATGGCGTAGTCCGCCACAGGATCGACCACCTCGATCTCCATCTGCCCGAGCGTGGTGACGCCCGGCGAGGAGAGATCGATGTCCTGCGCCTCGGTGATGCGGTAGCGGGTCAGCCCCTGCGTCGCGGCGTGAATCTTGTCGGTGATGTTCTCGGGCGCCGGGCCGCCATTGGGGGTGTTGTATTTCAAGCCGAAATCCTCGTCCGGGCCGCCGGGGTTGTGGCTTGCCGAGAGGATCAGCCCGCCATCGGTGCCGCGCTTGCGGATCAGGTTCGAGGCGGCAGGGGTGGAAAGGATCGCGTCCTGACCGACGATCACCTTGGCGGCGCCATTGGCGGCGGCCATTCGCAGGATCACCTGGCTGGCGCGGTCGTTGAAGTAGCGCCCGTCGCCGCCGAGCACGAGCGTCTTGCCCTCGATGCCGCCGATGCCGTCGAAGATCGACTGCACGTAGTTCTCGAGGAAATGCGGCTCCATGAAGGTGCGGGTCTTCTTGCGCAGCCCGCTGGTGCCGGGCTTCTGGCCCTGAATGGGCTTCGTGTTCACCGTGATCTGTTCCACTGGTTCAATCTCCTCGGCTTGCGGGTTCGTTCGGGGCATCTTGCGACGGCTCCAGCACCATGACCACAACCGACCGGCCCCGGACCCGGGTCCGGCCGCCATGCGGTCTGGGGTCGGCCTGCGGGCGGGCGCTGTCGATATGACGCACCCAGACATGGCCCTCGGGCGGGGCGGGCAGGGTGACGGAGCAGGGTCCGCCATTGTTGATCACGGCGAAGAGCGCGTATTCAAGTGCCGCGTAATCGGGCGTGCCCGAAGCGGTGCGAAGCTCGAAGGCCAGAAGCCGCCGTTCGGGATCCTCCCAGTCGGCCTCGGTCATCGGGCGACCATCGGCGCGGCGCCAGAACAGGTCGGTGCGGTTGTCGATCTTGCGGCTGCGCGCATGCAGGAACCGCTTCTGCCGCAGGATCGGGTGCAGTCGCCGGAACGCCACGAGCTTGCGCACGAAGCCGAGGAATTCGGGGTCGGTGGCGTCCCAGTTGACCCAGCCGATCTCGTTGTTCTGGCAATAGGCGTTGTTGTTGCCCTGCTGCGAATTGCCCAGCTCGTCGCCGGCGAGGATCATCGGCGTGCCCTGGCTGATCATCAGGGTCGCCAGCATGTTGCGGCGTCTGCGGGCGCGGGCGGCGTTGATGCTGCTGTCATCGGTCGGCCCCTCGACCCCCATGTTGTCGCTGTGATTGGCGGAATGGCCGTCGCGGTTGTCCTCGCCATTGGCCTCGTTGTGCTTCTCGTTGTAGGACACGACATCCATGAGCGTGAAGCCGTCATGCGCGGTCAGGAAGTTGATCGAGGAGGTCGCGGGGCGGTTGTCGTGGTCGAACTGCTGCGCCGAGCCGGAGATCCGGGCCGCGAGCTTGCCGATCATCGAGGGCGTACCGCGCCAGAAGTCGCGCACCTCGTCGCGGAACTTGTCGTTCCACTCGGCGAAGGGCGCGGGATAGGCGCCCAGCTGGTAGCCGCCGGGGCCGATATCCCACGGCTCCGCGATCAGCTTGACCCGGCCCAGCACCGGATCCTGACGCAGTACCTGGAAGAACGGGGCGTTGCGGTCGAAACCATGGGCCCTGCGACCCAGAGTGGTGCACAGATCGAAGCGGAAGCCGTCGACTCCCATCACCTCCACCCAGTAGCGCAAGCTGTCCATCACCATGCGAAGCACCATCGGATGCTCGATGTTGAGGGTGTTTCCGGTGCCGGTGTCGTCGATATTGTAGCGCCGGTTCTCGGCGAGCCGATAGTAGCTGGCGTTGTCGAGACCGCGGAAGCACAGGGTCGGACCGAGCTGGTTGCCCTCGCCGGTGTGGTTGTAGACCACGTCGAGCAGCACCTCGATCCCGGCCGCGTGGAACCGGTCGACCATGGCGCGGAACTCGGCGATGTCGTGGCTCGCGAGATAGCGCGGTTCCGGCGCGAAGAAGCCGATCGACTGGTAGCCCCAGTAGTTCGACAGCCCCTTTTCCACCAGAAACCGGTCATTGACGAAGGCGTGGACCGGCAGCAGTTCGATCGCGGTAACCCCGAGCCGGCCGAGATGATCGATGATCTTGTCGGAGGCGAGCCCCTGGAACCGGCCCCGGCAGGCGATGTCGGGTCGATCGGCGGTGAGCCCCGCCACATGCGCCTCGTAGATCACCGTATCGGCCATCGGGCGGTCGGGATGCCGCGCGGGCAGCAGCTTCGAGGTATCGGTGACCACGGCGCGCGGCATGTAGGGGGCGCTGTCGCGAGTGTCGTAGCTCAGATCCTGCAGCTTCGAGCGGGTGTCGTAGCCGTGCAGCGCATCGTGCCAGATCGCGTGGCCGCTGATCTGGCGCGCATAGGGGTCGAGCAGCAGCTTGTTGGGGTTGAAGCGGTGCCCCTCATCGGGTCGGTAGGGGCCGTGCGCCCGAAATCCGTAGTGCTGGCCGGGCTTGAGCCCGTGGATGTAGCAGTGCCAGACATGGCCCTCGCGTTCCGGCATGTCGATCCGCGCGGTTTCGCGGCCGTAACGCTCGAATAGGCAAAGCTGCATGCGCGTGGCGTTCTGGGAGAAGACGGCGAAGTTGACGCCGCCTGCATCGGGCGTGGCGCCGAGCGGGTGCGGCCGACCGGCGCTGATCCGGGTTCTGGTGCTCATGCGGTGGCGATAGCATCCCGGTACAGCGCCGCATAGGCCCTAGCCGAGCTCGCCCAGCCCACCGGTTGGCGCATCGCGTTGGCCTGCATCTGGGCCCAGATGTCGGGTTGCGCATGGAGATCGCAGAGCCGGTCCAGCGCAACGGCGAGCGGATCGGCCGCGACGGGGTGGAACTGGATCCCGGTCGCGACCCCCCGGTCGAGCGCGGCGGGCGAGGCGTGGATCACGGTATCGGCGAGGCCACCGGTCAGCGCCACCACCGGGATCGTGCCGTAGCGCAGGCCGTAGAGCTGGGTCAGGCCGCAGGGCTCGAAGCGCGATGGCACCAGGATCGCGTCGGCCCCGGCGATGAGCCGGTGCGACAGCGCCTCGTCATAGC
The DNA here is from genome assembly GCF_027213785.1 of Limimaricola sp. G21655-S1. Lineage (GTDB taxonomy): Bacteria > Pseudomonadota > Alphaproteobacteria > Rhodobacterales > Rhodobacteraceae > Limimaricola. The sequence goes on from NZ_JAPWGO010000014.1 coordinate 74,887, forward strand.
CGATGCGCACCGCCACGCCATCCTCGCGCGCCGCGTCGCGAAACGCCTGTTCCAGCGCCTTGTCGCCCGAGCCCAGAAGCGCGAGCTGCCCACCTCGATCCAGAAGCGTCGGCAGGGCTTCGAGCAGCAGGTCGAGACCCTTCTGCTCGGTCAGCCGCGACACCACGCAGCATAGCGGTCCGGCGGAATCCGGCAGGCCCATCTCGGCGCGCAGCGCATCGCGGTTCGGGATCTTGCCCGCCGGGTGGCGGTAGCCCTCCGGGACATGCGGATCGTTGGCGGGGTTCCAGGCGGTCTCGTCGATGCCGTTGAGGATGCCGGACAGATCGCGCCGGCGCGCCCGCATCACCCCGTCGAGTCCCATGCCGAATTCGGGGCGCATCAGCTCGGCCGCGTAGGTGGGTGAAACGGTGGTCAGCCTGTCCGCCCGCATCAGCCCGGCCTTGAGCGCCGACAGCTTGCCGTAATATTCGAAGCCTTCCGCGTGAAACCGCGACCGGGGCAGGCGCAGCCGCTCGATCATGTGGTGACCGGTCAGCCCCTGAAAGGCGATGTTGTGGATCGTCAGTACCGTGGCGCAGTCGCCGCCGGCCTGCGCCAGATAGTCGGGGACGAAACCCGCCTGCCAATCATGGCAATGCAGGAGCTGCGGCTGCCAGAGCTGGCCGTCCAGCGTCACGCCCTCGGTGCCGAGCCGCGCCGCCACGAGGCTCAGCGCGGCAAAGCGTTCGGGATTGTCGGGCCAGTCCTGCCCGTCGGGGCCGAGATAGATCGACCCTTCGCGCCGATAGAGATGCGGCGCGTCGATCACGAAGAGATCGAGCCCGGCGGCCTGTCCCGCAAGCACCCGGGCGGGACCGCCGAACAGGTCGTGCTCGGTCATCACCTGCACCGCGTCCGCGGCGAGCGCGGCCATGACCGCCGGGTAGCCCGGCAGGATGGTCCGCATCTCGACCGCTTCGGCCCGCAGCGCGGCGGGCAGGGCGCCCGCCACGTCGGCGAGACCGCCGGTCTTGACCAGCGGCGCGCATTCGGAGGCGACCGAGAGGACGCGCATCAGAGCGACGCCGCGCGCTTGTCGAGCATTGCCTGGGTGATCAGGGTAACGCCGCCCTCCGAGACGCGGAAATGCTTGGCGTCCTCTTCAGGGTCCTCGCCCACGACGAGGCCCTCGGGGATCATCACGCCCGCGTCGATCACCGCGTTCTTGAGACGGGCGTGGCGCGAGACGTTGACGTAGGGCAGCACGACCGTGTGGTCTAGAACCGAGTAGGAATTGGTGTGCACCTGCGTGAACAGCAGGGAATTGCGCACCTCGGTGCCCGAGATGATGCAGCCGCCCGAGACCATCGAGGAGACGGCGGAGCCGCGCCGGTCCTTCTCGTCATGGATGAACTTCGCCGGCGGTGCGCTTTCGGAGTAGGTCCAGACCGGCCAGTCGCGGTCCCAAAGGTTCAGCTCGGGGTCGAAATTGGTCAGGTCGATATTGGCCTGCCAGAAGGCATCGACCGTGCCCACGTCGCGCCAATAGGCCTCGCGGCCTTCGGGACGGACGCAGGAATCGTCGAAGCGATGCGCGATGGCCTTGCCGTTCTTGACGATGTCGGGGATCAGATCGGTGCCGAAGTCATGGCTGGAGTTCTCGTCCTCGGCATCCTTGATCAGCAATTCGCGCAGGAATTTCCAAGAAAAGACGTAGATGCCCATCGAGGCGAGCGCCTTGTCGGGCTGGCCCGGGATCGAAGGCGGATCCTTCGGCTTTTCGAGGAAGGAGGTGATGCGGCTGTTCTCGTCGACATGCATCACGCCGAAGGCCACCGCCTCCATGCGCGGCACGGTGAGACAGCCGACGGTCACATCCGCCCCCGAATCCACGTGCTGCTGCAGCATCACCTCGTAATCCATCTTGTAGATGTGGTCGCCCGCGAGGATCACGACGTAATCGACGTCGTAGCCGTCGACGATGTCGATGTTCTGGGTCACCGCGTCGGCGGTGCCGCGATACCACATGCTTTCATCCACGCGCTGCGAGGCGGGCAGAATGTCGAGGAACTCGTTGCGCTCGGCGCGGAAGAAGTTCCAGCCGCGCTGGCAGTGGCGGATCAGGCTGTGCGCCTTGTACTGGGTCGCCACCGCGATCTTGCGGATGCCGGAATTCATGGCGTTCGAGAGCGCGAAATCGATGATCCGCGCCTTGCCGCCGAAATAGACCGCCGGTTTCACGCGTCGGTCGGTCAACTCGCGCAGGCGCGAACCGCGTCCGCCCGCAAGGACGAAGGCCATGGAACGCTGGGATAGTCTGCGATGTGGCTGTGGCATGGTAATGGGCCTCCCTGTCCCGTGAACTCGTCAACCGATCCGCCGCGCCGCTCCCTCCGCGGACCGCGATCGTCGAGGCCGAGCATAGGCCAGAATCGGGGTGCCGCAATGTTAAAAACCGTGCAGGAAGATACGGAATTCACGCATTTTTTCAGCAAGGCCCCCGCGCGGCGCCGTGCGGTCCGGGCGCGCGGTCGGTGACACGGGTGGCCGGTCTTCAGATCCCGCTGCGCTGTTGCGCGGGACCGCTTTCATAGGCGGGGCGCAGCACTAGATCGGCGGGCAGGACCCGATCGATCACGCGCTGGGCGTTGGGCACGTCGTTATGCATCGCGCGCTGCGTCGCGGCGGTGCGGCTCAACCCGTGTCCGAGCCAGCGCGCGATCAGCCGGGCCCGCAGCTCGGGCAACGGCACGTCGAGATAGGCCGAAACGTCCCAGATCCGGGCCAGTTCGGACCAGGGCGCCTCGTCGAACAGCAGGTAGTTGCCTTCGACGATCACCACCTGCGCGTCGGCCTCAACCAGCTGCGCCCCGGCGATGGCGATGTCGCGGGCGCGGTCGAAGACCGGGGCCACCACCTCTTCGCCCCGTGCCAGACGCTTGACCAGAAGCACGAAGCCGCGCGCGTCGAAGGTCTCCGGCGCGCCCTTGCGGGTGCGCAGGCCGCGCTGGTCCAGCACGACATTGTCGAGATGAAAGCCATCCATCGGCACGATGCGTGCCTTGAGCTTCTGACGCTCGAGCCGCCGGGCCAGTTCGGTCGCCAATGTCGACTTGCCGCTTCCGGGCGCGCCGGCGACGCCGACGATGACCCGGGGCTTCTTGGCCGCGGCCTCATGAACCATTTCGGCCAGCGGATTGATGTAGGCTGTCAGGTCGAGCAATCGTGCCTCTACGGGAGTCTGGATGTTAAGCGGCTTCGAACTCGGTCTCGGGTTCCTTGGCTCCAGTCATAAAGGCAACGGCGTCGGACATCGAATGATTCTTGGGGTCGATGACGCAAAGCCGCTGGCCCAGCCGATGCACATGGATCCGGTCCGCCAGCTCGAACACGTGCGGCATGTTGTGCGAGATCAGGATGATCGGGATGCCGCGCGACTTCACGTCGAGGATCAGCTCCAGCACCCGCCGGCTCTCCTTGACGCCAAGCGCGGCGGTGGGTTCGTCGAGGATGATCACCTTGGAGCCGAAGGCCGCCGCGCGCGCCACCGCCACGCCCTGCCGTTGCCCGCCCGACAGCGTCTCGACCGCCTGGTTGATGTTCTGGATCGTCATCAGCCCGAGATCGTTGAGCTTGTCTCGGGCGAACTTCTCCATGCCGGCCCGGTCGAGCTGGCGCAGCCACTTGCCGCGAAAGCCGGGTTTGCGCAGTTCGCGCCCCATGAACATGTTGTCGGTGATCGAGAGCGCGGGCGACATCGCCAGCGTCTGGTAGACCGTCTCGATGCCGGCATGGCGCGCGTCGTTGGGCGAGTGGAAATGGACCTGCTTCCCGTCGAGATAGACCTCGCCCTCGTCGGGGATGACGGCGCCCGAAAGCGCCTTGATCAGCGTCGATTTGCCGGCCCCGTTATCGCCGATGACCGCGAGGATCTCGCCCGGGTAGAGGTCGAAGTCGCAGTGATCGAGGGCGACCACCTTGCCGTAACGCTTGACGAGATTTCGGCCCTTGAGGATGGGTTCGCGTTTCTGTTCGATGTTCATGCCGACACCTTCCTGATCCATTGGTCCACGGCCACGGCGGCGATGATCAGCACGCCGATGAAGAAATAGGTCCACTGCGCGTCGGCCCCGAGCAGGCGCAGCCCGAGCGAGAACACGCCCACGATCAGCGCGCCGAACAGCGAACCCATGATCGAGCCGCGTCCGCCGAAGAGCGAGATGCCCCCGATCACCACGGCGGTGATGCTCTCGATGTTGGCATCGTAGCCGGAAGTCGGCGACACCGAACCGATGCGCCCGATCAGGGCCCAACCGGCGAAGGCGCAGATCAGCCCCGACAGCATGTAGACCGAGATCAGCGTGCGCTTGACGTTGACGCCCGAAAGCTGCGCCGCCTCGGCGTCGTCGCCCACCGCATAGACGTGCCGGCCCCAGGCGGTCTGCCGGAGCGTCCAGCCAAGCACGACGATCAGCGCGATCATGAACACCACCCCGACGGTAAAGACCGCGCCGCCGATCTGGAACTTGGCCCCGAAGAGCTGAAGGATCGGCGCGGCGGCCTCGATCTCCTGCGCGCGGATCGTCTCGTTGGCCGAATAGAGATAGTTGGTGGCGAGGAAGATCTGCCAGCTGCCCAGCGTCACGATGAAGGGCGGCAGCCTCATCACCGAAACGAGCCAGCCGTTGAGGAAGCCGCAGGCCGTGCCGACGGCAAGGCCGCAGGCGACGGCAACGGGGGCGGGGATGCCGTAGCGAAAGGTGAACTGGCCCATCACCACCGAGCTCAGCACCATGATCGCGCCGACCGACAGGTCGATGCCCGCGGTCAGGATCACGAGGCTCTGCGCGGCGGCGACGATGCCGACGATCTGCACCTGCTGCAGGATCAGCGTCAGCGCGAAGGGCGAGAAGAAACGCGAGCCCAGCAGCAGCCCGAAGACGATGATCGAGACCAGCAGTACGATCAGCGGCACCAGCGCCGGCGTGACGTGCAGCGCATGCTGGACCCGTTGCAGCGGGCCGGCTTTGTGACTTTTGAATTCGGCGACGGTCTCGGCGCGTCTCTCGCGCACCGAAGATTCGTAGTGATCGGTATCTGTCGGCATGACGCGCCCCTCCCGTGGCGTGTGGCAGGGCGCGCCCCTTCGCGCGGCCCCTCGTCATCGGGGCGGGCGCGGGGCCCGCCCCGTCAGGGACATCCTGCGCCGCCCGAAGACGCGCAGGATGGAATGATCCCGGCGGGGCTCAGCCCCAGCAGAGTTCCTGACCTTCCTCGACCGAGATCGACTCGACGCCCTCGACTGGCTCGTCGGTGACGAGCTTCACGCCGGTATCGTAGAAGTCCTTGCCTTCGGTGTTCTCGGGCAGTGTGCCGTCCTCGGCATATTGGGCGATCGCCTCGACGCCGAGCCTGGCCATCTCGAGCGGGTATTGCTGCGAGGTCGCGCCGATGATGCCGTCGGCGACGTTCTGGACACCGGGGCAGCCGCCATCGACCGAAACGATCAGCACGTCGTTCTCGCGGCCGATCGCCTTGAGCGCCTCGTAGGCCCCCGCGGCGGCGGGCTCGTTGATGGTGTAGACGACGTTGATCTCGGGGTCCTTGGCGAGAAGGTTCTCCATCGCCGTGCGGCCGCCTTCCTCGTTGCCGGCGGTCACGTCGTTGCCGACGATGCGCGGGTCGTCCTCGTCGCCCCATTTGTTCGGATCCTTGGTGTCGATGCCGAAGCCGGTCAGGAAGCCCTGATCGCGCAGCACGTCGACCGAGGGCTGGCTGACGCCGAGGTCGAGCATCGCGATCTTGGCGTTCGCGGCCTCTTCGCCCAGCTTGGCGGCGGCCCATTTGCCGATCAGTTCGCCCGCGAGGAAGTTGTCGGTGGCGAAGGTGGCGTCGGCGGCGTCGATCGGGCTGAGCGGCGTGTCGAGCGCGATCACCAAGAGGCCCGCGTCGCGGGCCTGCTGCACGGCCGAGACGATGGCGGAGGTGTCGGAGGCGGTGATCAGGATGCCCGAGGCACCGTTGGCGATGCAGGTCTCGATCGCGTCGACCTGGGTTTCATGGTCGCCATCGACATTGCCGGCGTAGGAGTTGAGCGTGATGCCCAGCTCGTCGGCGGCCTGCTGCGCGCCCTCGCGCATCTTCACGAAGAACGGGTTGGTGTCGGTCTTGGTGATCAGGCAGGCCGAGACGTCCTGCATGTGGCTTTCGGCCTGCGCCGCACCTGCAGCGATCAAGGCGAGCGCGGTACCCGCGAAAAGTCGTTTCATCGTCAATATCCTCCCAGATGTGACCCCGGACGCTCCTCAACATCCGGGATTGCCTCAACGGTAATGACGATTCCCGAAGCTGGTCAATAAATAAATCATCTTGATTTATTAAACCGGCCGAAGTCATCTTGTTCGCAGGGAGGAATTCGGATGGAGAGTTCCGAGGTGCGCAGCCTCGCGGGCGGTGCCAACCAGCGTGGATTGCGCGACCATAACGAGCGGCTGCTTCTGTCGCTGATGCAGCGGCACGGGCCGCTGCCGGGCAGCGATCTGGCGCGGCTTTCAGGCCTCTCTCCCCAGACCGTTTCGGTGATCCTGCGCCGTCTCGATGAGGATGGCATGGTGTTGCGTGGCGCGCCGCAGCGTGGGCGCGTCGGCAAGCCGCGCGTCCCCGTGGGGCTCGATCCGGACGGGGCCTTCTCGATCGGGCTCAAGATCGGGCGTCGCAGCGCCGATCTGCTGATCGTCGACTTGCTGGGCCAGCCACGTGGCCAACTGCACGACACCTACCGCTATCCCGATCCCGCCGGCATCATGCGGTTTCTCGAAGCGGGCATCGAGGATCTGTTGGCACGGCTGCCGACGCGGCTGCGCGACCGGGTCGCCGGGATCGGCGTCGCCCGACCGCATGAGCTCTGGATCTGGCAGGAGACGGTCGGCGCGCCGCCAGCGGCGCTCGACGGCTGGCGCGACTTCGATTTCGCCGCCGAGATCGGCCGGTTCTCGGCCTTGCCCGTCTTCGTCGACAACGACACCACCGCCGCCTGCCGCGCCGAGCATGTCTATGGAAGGGGGCGGGCGTTTCGCGACTACGCCTATTTCTTCGTGGGCTCCTTCATCGGCGGCGGCGTGGTGCTGAACCATTCGGTGTTCGAGGGCGCGCGCGGCAATGCCGGGGCCATGGGGTCGTTGCCGACGCGCGACGCCGCCGGTCGGCCGGCGCAGCTTATCGACACGGCCTCGTTGCACATGCTCGAGCGGCGGCTCGAGGCGGCCGGCCACGACCCGGCGCGGCTGTGGAGCCTGCCGCAGGACTGGTCCGGCATGAGCGACGTGATCGAGCCATGGCTCGACGAGGCGGGCGAGGAGCTGGCGCGCGCCGCCGCCACGGTCTGCGCGGTCATCGACTTCGAGGCGGTGCTGATCGATGGCGGCTTTCCCGAGCAGGTGCGCGCATCCTTGGTGGAACGGGTCAGGGCGGGGCTCGACCGGGTCGATCTGCGCGGCTTGATCCCGCCACGGATCGAGGCGGGCGCGGTGGGTGGCAATGCGCGCGGTCTCGGCGCCGCCTGCGCACCGATCTTCGCGCAGTTCCTGCTCAACACCCATTCGGGGGTCAGTACCGGCTGAGGCGGGCATCAGGCTCCGAGCCCCAGCTGGATCAGACCCAATGGGGCGCTTGTAAACCGCCCGCCCATCTCCGACAAATGGAGTATGGCCTGCCGCAACGGCATGCCGTGGATGACGGGATGGCGGGAACCCGCGCAGGCGCGCTGGGGTTGAAAACGGAAGCCATCCGGATGTCCGGATTCCGGGTGGCCACGGGCCGCGAGCCCTCGAATTGGAGACAGGGAATGTACTACGAGATGATCGGATTTCACGGGGAGCACCAGAGCGAGCACACCGTCGACGGGGTGCCCGAGCCGAAGCTGGATCGATCGACCCTGTTTCTCGACTTCGACGGTACCCTGGTCGAACTGGCGGACCGCCCCGACGCGATCCATGTCGACGAGGGTCTGGAGGATCTGCTGCGCGGCCTGTCGGAGAAGACGCAGGGCCGCGTCGTGATCATCACCGGCCGCGCGATCGAGGATGTGACCCAGTATCTCAAGGGGTTCGATGGCCCGATCATCGGCGGCCACGGGGCGCAGGAGCGGGTCGGCGGCGAGATCCGCAACCACGAGTTGGCCGACCCCGAGACGGTCAGGTATCTGGGCGAGATGACCACCGCCTTCGCCGCGACGCATCCGGGGCTGATCTGCGAGCGCAAGCCCACTGGCGTGGTGCTGCATTTCCGCCAGAACGAGGATCTCGCGGCGCAGGCCTACGCATTTCTGCGGGCGCTGTCGGAAACTCATGACGGTTTCGACCTGCATCACTCCAAGATGGCCTACGAGCTGCGTCCCGCCGGGATCGGCAAGGACGTCTCGATGCGCCGCATGATGGAGGGCGAGGGCTTCAAGGGCACGATGCCGATCTTCTTCGGCGACGACGTCACCGACGAGCCGGCGCTGCACTGGGTGGCCGAGCAGGGCGGCATCGCCGTCAAGGTGGGCGAGGGCGAAACCGCCGCCGGTTGCCGGCTTGGCGATCCGGAGGCCGCGCGGAGGACGCTGCGGCGCTGGGTCGGGGCATAACCATGTCCGAAGGCCGTCTCATCGTCGTTTCGAACCGCATCCCCACGGAGGCCGCCCCTTCGGGCGGTCTCGTCGTGGCGCTGCACGACGCGCTCAAGGAGCGCGGCGGCGTGTGGATCGGCAATTCGGGCAAGCGTGTCGATGCGGAGGAAACGGCGAAGGGGCTGACCCGCATCGCCGAGACCCCCTATGAGCGCTACAGCTTCGATCTGACCGAGGAGGAGCATCAGGGCTTCTATCTCGGCTATGCCAATGCCACGCTCTGGCCGCTGTTCCATCACCGCACCGACCTGCTCGCGGTCGATCCCGATCAGGCGCGGATCTACAGGGAGGTGAACGAGCGCGTGGCGGGGCTGATCGCCGAGGTGGTGCAGCCCGGCGACGCGATCTGGGTGCATGACTATCACTTCCTGCCGCTCGCCGAGGCATTGCGTCGGCGCGGGGTGCGCAACCGTATCGGGTTCTTCCTGCACATCCCGTTCCCCAATCCCTCCGATCTTCCGGCACTTTCCGAGCGCAAGTTGATGCCGGGCTGGCTCTCCGCCTTCGACCTGATCGGGCTGCAGACCCGGCGCGACGTGTCGAACGCGCTCGATTTCCTGCGCGACAGCGGTGCCGAGATCCTGCTGAATGGCAGGCTCAAGATGGGCGACCGACGCTTCGAGGTGGCCAGTTTCCCGATCGGCATCGATGTCGACGGCTTCATCCAGGCTGCCGAGGAGAATGCCGATGCGGGCGAGCACCTGCGGCTGTCGCCGGGCGAGCGGCTGGTGCTGGGGGTCGACCGGCTCGACTATTCCAAGGGGCTGCCGCAGCGCTTCGCAGCCTTCGGTGAATACCTGTCGCATCGGCCCGATCCGCAGATCCGTGCCACGCTGCTGCAGATCGCGCCGCCTTCGCGAGAGGATGTCGAAGCCTATCGCGAGATCCGTCAGGAGCTTGAAACCATCACCGGCCGGGTCAATGGCGAGATGGCCGAACTCGACTGGACGCCGATCCGCTACATCCGCCGCAACATCGGTCGCGAGATCCTCGCCGGGCTCTATCGCCGGGCCGATGCCTGTCTGGTGACGCCCTTGGCCGACGGGATGAACCTCGTGGCCAAGGAATTCGTGGCGGCGCAGGACGGGGCCGATCCGGGCGTCCTGATCCTGTCGCATTTCGCCGGTGCCGCCGAGCAGATGGAGGCGGCGCTGATGGTGAACCCCTACGATCCGGGCGAAACCGCGCGCGCCATCGAACAGGCGCTCTCGATGCCGCTCCATGAGCGGCAGGCGCGGCATCTGAGCCTGATGCAGAGCATTCGCGAGGCCGATATCGGCTGGTGGACGCGGACCTATCTGGCCGCATTGCAAAAGCCGCTAGCGAGTCCCGGCAACTAAACGATCGGACGCCGGCTTTTTTCGGGAACCAACTCCGGCGTCGCAGGTTTGATGGATGAAGAGGCGCCGTTCCCTCGCCTCTCTCATTCCCCAAAGGCCGGCGGCGGACCTTCCTGATCATTCCCTCGGGGAAGATCCCCCGCCGGCCACCCCCCTCTCTCCGAAGCCTTCACAACCTGCGATCGACATGCAATCTTGCCGTTGAGCGACTATCCGCTCATGTGGAGTGGAGCGCGCATGTCTCGAGGAAGGTACGGCCCGCGTCTGACTCCGCGACGGTTCTGGCGGTTGCTGGTCGGGCTCTGGACCCTGTCGAGCGAGGTACAGCTCGGCCTGATCGCGGCAGGAGTCGCCTTCTACTCGATTTTCGCGATCTTTCCCGCCATTGCCGCGCTCATCGCGATCTTCAGCCTGCTGGCGGATCCGGCGGTGCTCGAGACACAGCTTGAGATGATGCGCGAGATCATCCCCGTGGAGGCCTATGGGCTCCTGCGCGAGCAGTTGACGCTGATGGTGTCGACCCGGCCCGAAACGCTCGGCTTCGCGACGCTCCTTTCGACCTTGGTGGCATTGTTCTCGGCCCGCAACGGCGTCGCTTCGCTGATCCTCGGGCTCAACCAGATTTACGGGCGGCCCAACCGAAACGGCGTGCGGCAGATTTTCGTGGCGATCCTTCTGACGCTGTCGCTGATCGCGATCGCCGTGCTGGCGATGCTGGTGGTGGTGATCGCACCGATCCTCCTGACGGTGCTGCCGCTGGGCAGCCGTACCGGTTGGGTGCTCGAGGCCATCCGCTGGATCGCGGCCTTCGGCGTGGTGCTGGCCGGGCTGGGCGTGGTCTATCGTTTCGGGCCGAACATGCGCGGCGCCCGTGGCGGCTGGGTTACGCCGGGGGCCTTTCTGGTGATCCTGTTCTGGCTCGCCGCCTCTGCCGGGTTCTCCTACTACTTGTCGAACTTCGGCAATTACAATGAGGTCTACGGCTCGATCGGAGCCGTGGTGGCGCTGCTGATGTGGCTGTTCATCTCGGCATGGCTGGTGCTGTTCGGGGCCGCGATCAACGTCGTCTGGGCCCGGATTGCCAGATCCGAGGAGGCGCCAGCCGAGATACGTCCGGATATCGGGCCGAGCGAAATCGGCTGAGGGCTTATCAGTAATTTTGCCTGAGCGTCTGCACGATTGCTGTTGGGTGCTGGCATGACCTCAGCTCGACTTCCAGAAGCTGAGTGCTGGTTAGGCCTGATCCCGCCTGCACGAGAAAAAATGCAGAGCCCATCAAGGGGGGCGTGAGATCCGTGTGGCTTGAATACAGTGCGACATGACCTTGTCGCTTTTATCAGACGCTACCAATCACATCGGGCAGCGTTCGAGGAGTTCCGGCTCCCAAGCGGGAGCCGGAACGATCCATTAGGCCTCAGCCGTGCAGCGGGCCGGTCGAGGAGAAGAACATCGCCTGGCTGACCGCCGAGCGGACCTGCTCCTCGCCATAGGGCTTCGAGATCAGGAAGGCAGGCTCGGGGCGTTCGCCGGTGAGCAGCCGCTCGGGGAAGGCGGTGATGAAGATCACCGGGAGGCTGCCATGCGCTTCGAGGATGTCGCGCACCGCGTCGATGCCCGAGGAGTTGTCGGCCAGCTGGATATCGGCCAGCACCAGATCGGGCTTTTCCTGCTGGGCCAGCTTGACCGCGTCGTCGCGGGTGCGTGCGACGCCGGTGATGGCGTGACCCATGTCGGAGACGATGGACTGCAGATCCATGGCGATGATCGCCTCGTCCTCGATCACGAGGATGCGGCCCGAGATGCTGTCTTCCATCTCCTGGCGGGCGATCTTGACCAGATGCTCGACTTCCTCCTGATCGGTCTGCATGATCTCGGCGATCTCGGAGGTCGAGAAATCCTCGATCGTGTTGAGCAGCAGCGCCTCGCGGGTGTTCGGGGTCAGCTTCGACAGATGCGCCTGTGCGGCGGCGGCCAGACCGCTCTCGTCGCCCGAGACGGGCGCGCCGGAGCTGATCCAGATCATGTGGAAGACGCGGAACAGCGCCGTGCGGGGCGAGGCGTCCGTGTCAAAGACGGAGCGGTCCTCGAGGATCGCCTCAAGGGTGGCCGCGGCGTAGGTATCACCGCTGTTCTGGCTTCCTGTCAGCGCCCGCGCGTAGCGGCGCAGATAGGGCAGCTCGTGCCCGATCACCGTGGCGAGGTCGGGTGCGGTGGTGGTTGTCGTCATCGGCTGAGAGTCCCCAAATTCATTTTTTCTGGAACCGAACGCGGCCGCTTGCATTGTGGTTCCATGATGCGGTCATGCTAAGCGAGGCTGCGGACAATGACGAGGGTATAAGCGGGAATGACACAGAGGGACCAGGGGAGCGCGCGTGGAGACATCGACGCCCATTTGAAGCGCGCCTTCCAGCAGCTCACCGACGAGGCTTTGCCAGACCGGTTCACCGATCTGCTGGCGCGGCTGAAGGCCGGTGAGGATGCGGCTGCCGCATCGTCCGACGCCGACCAGATCACGCCGGACAGGGAAACGGCGGATGCAGGCAAGGTGGGCAGGGGCTAGAATGAGCCATCAAGATCCGAGAGACGAGCTGGTCGGGCACCTCCCGGCCATGAGGGCCTTCGCGCTGTCGCTGACGCGCAATGGGGCCCAAGCCGACGACCTCGTGCAGGACACGGTGGTCAAGGCGTGGACCAATTTCGACAAGTTCAAACCCGGCACCAATCTGCGGGCCTGGCTGTTTACCATTTTGCGCAACACCTTCTACTCGGGTCGTCGCAAGGCACAGCGCGAGGTGGCGGATGTCGACGGGGTGTTCACCGCGTCGCTGGCCGAAAAGCCCGCGCATGACGGCCGCCTGCAGATGAACGATTTCCTGCGGGCCTTTGCGCAGCTGCCGGACGAACAGCGCGAGGCGCTGGCGCTCGTCGGAGCGTCGGGCTTTTCCTACGAGGAAGCGGCCGGCATGTGCGGCGTGGCGATCGGCACCATCAAGAGCCGTGCCAACCGGGCGCGCGTCCGTCTCGCCGAGCTGCTGGAGCTCGAAGACGAGGACGGGCTGGGAATGACGGATGAGGCAACGATGGCCGTTCTTGCGGCCCATGGTGGGCCTCACTTGTGACCGAAACGACGGGCGAGCGGAACCGGGCGGCGCAGGCCGGCGGCTGGTTCAGCGCGCATGGGCTGGTGCTGCGGGTGGTCGCTTTCCTGACCATCGCGCTGATGCCGATCGGGCTTATCGCTATCTATCAGACCGCCGAGTTCCAGCGCGAAACGCTGCGGCGGTCCGAATTGTCACTGCTCGCGCTCACGGCGCAGGCGGGCGCGCCGGTGGAACAGACCATCGAGCGCGCCTTCGGCGTGGCCGAGGCTTTGGGCGTCGTCATCGACGAGCTCGACGATGCCGAGAGCTGTTCGAGCTATCTCGACCGCTACATCGAGGGGCGCCGTCTCTACGCGATGATCGGCCTGGTCGATGCCGATGGCATCATGCGCTGCTCGTCGCTCGACGCGCCGCTCGACATGCGCGAAACCCGCATCTGGGAACAGATGTCGGTCTCGCCGAACTCCATCGTGACGCTGAACCAGCGCACCGAGATCGCCGACGAGCCGGTGATCAACGTCGCCAGCCCGATCGAGACCGGGAACGGGTTCAAGGGCTATGTCCAGCTCGCGATCCCGCAGCGTCGCATCGCGTCACCGGTCAGCTCGGTTTCGCCCGACCGCAAACCGATCCAGCTCGTCACCTATAACGAGCTGGGCGAAGTGCTGACGGTGCAGAACGCCGGGAAACCGCTCGAGGATCTGCTGCCGGAAGGGTTCGATCTCAGCGAACAGACCGGCTTGCGCGCCACTGCCTCCGCCGCCCGCGCGCCCTCCGGCGAACGACTGGTCTACGCGGTGACGCCGCTGGTGACGGGCGCGGTCTTCGCGCTCGGTATCTGGCCTGCCGCGGAAGGCTTCGCCACGCCCTGGCTGACGAACCTCTTCCCGATCCTGATGTGGGCGGCCAGCCTTCTGGTGGCCTATTACGCGATCCATCGGCTGGTGATCCGCCATGTGCGTCGGCTGGGCCGCTCGATGCGCCGCTTCGGTGCCAACCGGCAGCTGCCGCCGCAGGGAACGGCGGGTGACATGTCGCGCGAGCTGCGCGAGATCGAGGGCGAATTCGTGCAGATGGCCGGCAACATCCTGCAGGACGAAGCCCGGCTCGAGGACCAGCTGCGCGAACGCGGGATCCTGCTCAAGGAGGTACACCATCGCGTCAAGAACAACCTGCAGCTCATCTCCTCGATCATGTCGATGCAGATGCGTCGGACCCAGGATCCTGCCACGCGCGAGATCCTGAGCCGCCTGCAGGACAGGGTGCTGGGCCTCGCCACGATCCACCGGACCCTCTATGAGAGCGAGGATGTCGGCCGGGTCAACGCGGCGCGGCTGCTGCGCGAGATCGTCGCGCAGCAATCCGGCGCCTCCGGCGCACGTCCCGAGATGACCACTCGGCTGGACCTCGAGGATCTGGAACTGTTGCCGGATCAGGCGGTGCCGCTGTCGCTTCTGACCTCCGAGGCGCTCGCCAACGCCATGGCCAACGCCACGCCGGACGCCGAAGGCACGACTTGGGTCTCGGTGTCGCTGCGGCGTGAAAACGGCGGGACCGTGCGGCTGGAGATTTCCAACTCCGCGCCCAGCGCCATGCCCGACCAGAAGACGGCCTCCAAGGGAGCGCGGGCGCAGGGCTTGGGGATGAACCTCATCCAGGCCTTCGCGGCGCAGCTCGGCGGACCTAGCGAGACCTTGCACGAGGCAGGTATATATCGCCTGTCGACCGGGTTTCCGGTGCGCGAAATGCAGTATGATCCGCAGGACTATTAAGGCTGGATGCCATGGATGAGGAGTTGGGCTTTCCGTTGCGCGAGCGGCGCGGCACAGGTCGCACCGATACAGATCGCGGCGAGAACGACCCCTCCCATGCCCGTTGGGCCCGTGCAGCGCTCCCCGATCCGGAGCTGCCCGACGACCCGGATATCCCGCTGCCCCTGATCACCGCCGAACAGGCCTACCCGGTGTTCGAGCGCTGCTTCCTAGAGGCGCGCGACCGGGTGCGCATGTCGTTTCGCGTCTTCGACCCGTTTACCCAGCTGCATTCCGTGTCGGCCCGCAAGGTCGGCGAAATCTGGTTCGACCTCATCGCCCACAAGCTGCGCGAGGGGCTGCGGGTCGAGATCGCGATCACCGATTTCGACCCGATCGCCGTCACCTCGATGCACGCGATGACATGGGATTCGATCCGCGGCCTCATCGCAGCGGGGGAGGCCTCGGGCCATCCTGAGCGGCTGGTGCTGCGACCGGCGATGCATCCGGCGCGGGTCGGCGCGGTGCCGCGCGCTCTGTTGTGGTACAAGACCTGGCGCGAGCTGCATCGCACGGCCTGCCAGCTGAGTGGGCTGCCGCCCGAGGACCGCGCCGAAATGCTGCAGCTGCGGCCCGGGTTGAGGGATCACATCACCGAACGCCGGGGCCGGCTCGTGGCCAAGCCCTGGCCGATCCCGGAACTCTATCTCGCGACCCATCACCAGAAGCTCGCGGTCTTCGACGACAAATGGCTGTATATCGGCGGTCTCGATCTCGACGATCGTCGTTTCGACACGCCGCGCCATGACCGGCCCGCGCAGGAAACCTGGCACGACGTCCAACTGTTGATGGGCGGCGAGGCCGTGGCCGATGCGCATCGGCATCTCGACAGCTATCTGCGGATCAACGCGGGCGCCACGCCAGAGCCTGCGGGCCGGATCCTGCGCACGCTCTCGGCGCATCGTACCCCCTCGGTCCTGCGCATGTCGCCCAAGCGGCAGGTCGAGGAGCTGTTCGACGCGCATCGCGACCTTTTCGCCGGGGGGCGCGACCTGATCTATGTCGAAACCCAGTTCATGCGGGACCGGGACATCGCCCGGTCCCTTGTCCGTGCGGCGCGGGCCAACCCCGATCTCGGCCTTATCATGGTGCTTCCGGCCGCGCCGGAGGATGCAGCCTTTGCCCGCGCGCGGATTGATGCGCGCTACGGCGATTACCTGCAGGCGCGCTGCATCGGCAAGATCCGCCGCGCCTTCGGGGATCGGGCCCTGATCCTGTCACCGGCCGCGCCGCGCCGCGCCGGCCAGAAGGACGTCGGACCACGGGCCCGCATGTGGCGTGCGCCGATCATCTATGTCCACGCCAAGATCGCGATCGCCGATGATGTCGACGCGCTGGTGTCCTCGGCCAATTTGAACGGCCGCTCGATGCATTGGGACACCGAGGCCGGGGTGCGGCTTGCGGGCAGGGCGGCGGTGGAGCCGTTGCGCGACGCCTGCATGCGTCACTGGATGGGCGAGGCCGGGCCGCAGCGACCGGGCGAAAGCGGCCGCGAACTCGTGGCGCGGTGGCGCGGCATGGTGCGGGCCGACAGCGCCCGCGTGCCGGAGCTGCGCGAGGGGCTGCTCCTGCCTTATCCGCTGCGCCCCGCCTGGCGGCTCGGGCGCAACCTGCCAGGGATCCCGGAGGCGATGGTCTGAGCCGCGCCGCGCCGCGGCGCGGCGGAACCGCCGGCCGCACTCCGCGTTGGCCCCGACACGACCAGGAGGACGCCATGACCATCGCAACGATGGTGGCCGCCCTTGCGGGTCTGGTGGTGGTTGCGTTCCTGATCTTCCTGCTTACGGGCGGAGACGACTGATGGAAGGTGGGGAGCACCATGGCCGTTTCGCTGCCGGACGGTCACCCGGTGTCGCCTGTCGCGCCCGTACTGCTTGGGTACGGCAGGCGACCCGGTCCCCCGCCTCGATCTCCAGCCTTCTTTCACCGGTCCAAGGCCCGATGCCGCGCCCGCTGACCCGGCGCTCGCGCCGGGGTGCAGTTGAAACCCCCCGGGCAGACCACTAAGACTCTCGAAGGACAAGATCCGCACGAGACGCAAGCGTTCCCGAAAAGGCAGAGCAGATGCACGATCCCGTTGAGACCTACATGAACCTCGTCCCGATGGTGGTCGAGCAGACCAGCCGCGGCGAGCGCGCCTACGACATCTTCTCGCGCCTGCTGAAAGAGCGCGTGATCTTCGTCAATGGCCCGGTGCATGACGGCATGAGCCAGCTCATCGTCGCGCAGCTTCTGCACCTCGAGGCCGAGAACCCGAAGAAAGAAATCTCGATGTACATCAACAGCCCCGGCGGTGTCGTCACCTCCGGCCTGTCGATCTACGACACCATGCAGTACATCCGGCCCAAGGTCTCGACACTCGTGATCGGCCAGGCTGCCTCGATGGGTTCGCTGCTGCTGACCGCGGGCGAGAAGGGCATGCGCTTCTCGCTGCCCAACTCCCGCGTCATGGTGCACCAGCCCTCGGGCGGCTATCAGGGCCAGGCCACGGACATCATGATCCACGCCGCCGAGACCCAGAAGCTCAAGAACCGGCTCAACGAGATCTACGTCCACCATACCGGCCAGCCGTTGGAAAAGGTCGAGGCGGCGCTCGAGCGCGACAACTTCATGTCGCCCGAGGAGGCGCGCGACTGGGGCCTGATCGACGAGATCCTGACCAGCCGCGATCAGGGCGAGGACAAGACGCCCAACACCGCCGGTTGATCCGGCGGGCGATCACCCCCGTCAAACCGGGGTGATCGCCGATACCGCGCCGGGATTTTGGCGTTGTGGCCGCGAAATGGCTGCCTTATCGTCTGATCAAGGGCAGTCCGAGAGAGATAAAGCAGGGCCGATGGCCCGGGGGTTCGATATGGCAAGCACGTCCGGCGGCGACAGCAAGAACACGCTCTACTGCAGCTTCTGCGGCAAGAGCCAGCACGAGGTGCGCAAGCTCATCGCGGGACCGACCGTGTTCATCTGCGACGAATGCGTCGAGCTGTGCATGGACATCATCCGCGAGGAGACCAAGGGTTCCGGCCTGAAATCCTCCGAAGGGGTGCCGACCCCGCGCGAGATCTGCGACGTGCTCGATGATTACGTGATCGGTCAGATGCATGCCAAGCGCGTGCTCTCGGTCGCGGTTCACAACCACTACAAGCGGCTCAACCACGCGGCCAAGTCCTCGGACATCGAGCTTTCGAAATCCAACATCATGCTGATCGGCCCGACCGGTTGCGGCAAGACGCTGCTGGCGCAGACGCTGGCCCGCATCCTCGACGTGCCCTTCACCATGGCGGACGCCACGACGCTGACCGAGGCCGGCTATGTCGGCGAGGATGTCGAGAACATCATCCTCAAGCTGCTTCAGGCCTCCGAGTACAACGTCGAGCGGGCGCAGCGCGGCATCGTCTATATCGACGAGGTCGACAAGATCACCCGCAAGTCCGACAACCCGTCGATCACCCGCGATGTGTCGGGCGAAGGCGTGCAGCAGGCGCTGCTGAAGATCATGGAAGGCACCGTCGCTTCCGTGCCGCCGCAGGGCGGGCGCAAGCATCCGCAGCAGGAGTTCCTGCAGGTCGACACCACCAACATCCTGTTCATCTGCGGCGGCGCCTTCGCCGGTCTGGACAAGATCATCGCGCAGCGCGGCAAGGGCTCGGCCATGGGCTTCGGCGCCGACGTGCGCGGGCAGGACGACCGCGGCATCGGCGAGATCTTCGGCGATCTCGAGCCCGAGGACCTGCTGAAGTTCGGCCTGATCCCCGAATTCGTCGGTCGTCTGCCGGTGATCGCGACGCTGACCGATCTCGACGAGGAGGCCCTCGTCACGATCCTGACCCAGCCGAAGAACGCGCTGGTCAAGCAGTACCAGCGGCTGTTCGACATCGAGGACACCAAGCTGACCTTCACCGAGGATGCGCTCACCGCGATCGCCCGCAAGGCGATCGAGCGCAAGACCGGCGCGCGTGGCTTGCGCTCGATCATGGAAGGCATCCTGCTCGACACGATGTTCGAACTGCCGAGCCTGTCGAGCGTCACCGAGGTCGTGGTCAACGAAGAGGCGGTGAGCGATGGCAAGCCGCTGATGATCCATGCCGACGGCGCCAAGAAAGAGGCCGCCTCGGCCGGCTGAGGCCGTGCAGCGCTTTACCTCCGGTTCGGAGTTCGAGGGACGGATCGGCTACAGCCGGTCCGTCCTTTGCGATGGGTGGGTCTTCGTTTCCGGCACCACCGGCTACGACTACGCCACGATGACGCTGCCCGACGGTGTCGAGGCGCAGTGCCGACAGGCGCTTGCCAATCTCGAAACGGCGCTGAAGGCTGCGGGCTCCGACATGGGGCATGTGGCGCGCGTCACCTACATGCTGCTCGACCGGAGCGATTTCCCCGCCTGCTGGCCGCTGCTGCGCGCCGCCTGGGGCGATGCGCCACCGGCCGCGACTATGATCGAATGCGGGCTGATGGAGCCCCAGATGCGGATCGAGATCGAGGCCACCGCGCGGGCCCTCTGAGCCGCGCTCACCACTGGACCTCGGTCGCCGTTTGCGGCATGACGGGGCGCAGGACAGGAGACCGGTCATGAGCTTTGGCAGCACCCTCAAGCGCTTCTTCACTTGGTGGAACGGGCAGACCTTCGGCACCCAGCTCTTCACCTGGCGCAATGGCCAGAAGGTGGGCGAGGACCGGCAGGGCAACATCTTCTATCGCACCGCCGACGATTCGAAGCGCTGGGTTATCTTCAACGGCGAAGTCGAAGCGAGCCGTATCGATCCCGAATGGCATGGCTGGCTGCACCGGATCTGGGATCAGCCGCCGACCGAGCGGCCGCTGGTGCACCGCCCTTGGGAAAAGCCGCACGAGCCGAACCATACCGGTACAGAGATGGCCTATGCGCCGAAGGGTTCGATCCGCCGCGCGGCACCGACCGACATGAAGGATTACGACGCGTGGCAGCCCGAGTGATCCGCGCCGCGAGCCTTGCGCTGGCGCTCGTCGCCACGCCGGTGGTCGCGCAGGAGGCCGCCGTGGCCCCCGGTGGCGTGCTGCGCGTGCTCGACAAGATCACCGGTATCGTCACAGATCTCGATCTCGCGGCGGGCGAGACCGGCACGGTGGGGCATCTCTCGATCGAACTGGACGAGTGCCGGTATCCCGCCGACAACCCGGCGGGCGACGCCTACGAGCATCTCGTCGTGCGTTACCAGAAGATCGAGGAGCCGGTGTTCCAGGGCTGGATCATTGCCTCTGCACCCGCGCTCAACGCGATGGATCACCCGCGCTACGACGTCTGGGCGCTGCGCTGCAGAACCTCCTGAGCCGGCGCGGGCGGGCCGGGAGCGATGAAATCGCCCGGTAGCGCCAGCGCTTCGGCCAGCGCCGCCTTGTAGCGGGCGCGCGGGATCTCGACGAAGCCGAGGCTGGCGAGATGCGGGGTCAGGAACTGTGCATCGAACAGGGTGAAACCGCCGAGGCGCAACCGGTCCACCAGCCATGCCATAGCCAGTTTCGACGCATCGGTGCGGCGCGAGAACATGCTTTCGCCGAAAAAGGCGCTGCCCAGCGTGACGCCGTAGATGCCGCCGGTCAGCGCTCCGTCATGGCGTATCTCGACCGAATGGGCAAAGCCCATGCGGTGCAGCGCGGTGTAGAGATCGAAGATCTCGTCGTTGATCCAGGTCTCCGGCCGGTCGGCGCAGCCTTCCAGCACAGCCTGGAAATCACCGTTCACGGCGATCTCGAAGCCACCCCGACGCATCCGCCGGGCAAGACTGCGCGAGAGCCGAAAGCGGTCGAGCGGCAGGACGCCGCGCCGCTGCGGGTCGACCCAGAATATCTCCGGGTCGTCCCGGCTTTCGGCCATGGGAAACACGCCCTGTGCATAGCCGTGCAGCAGCAGTTCCGGCGTCAGCCGAGGCTCGGGCCGCGAGACCATGCGCGGCCCCCGCCTTATCCTTGCAGGGTCTGGTCGAGCCAGCGCTCGAGCCAGTGGATGTTGTAATCCCCCTTGAGGATGTCGGGTTCGCCCAAGAGCGCGTGGTGCAGCGGCACGGTGGTGTCGACGCCATCGACAATCAGCTCGCCCAGCGCCCGGTTGAGACGGGCCAGCGCCTCGGCCCGGTCCTGGCCATGCACGATCAGCTTGGCGATCAGGCTGTCGTAATAGGGCGGGATTCGGTAGCCGTCATAGAGTGCGCTGTCCATCCGGACGCCAAGGCCGCCGGGGGCGTGATACTGCGTGATCCGGCCCGGGCAGGGCGCGAAGTTCGGCAGCTTCTCGGCGTTGATCCGGACCTCGATCGCGTGACCGCGGATCTGCAGATCCTCCTGCGCGAAGGACATCGGCAGCCCGGCGGCAACGCGGATCTGCTCGCGCACGAGATCGACGCCGAAGATCGCCTCGGTCACCGGATGCTCCACCTGCAGGCGGGTGTTCATCTCGATGAAGTAGAACTCGTCATTCTCGAACAGGAACTCGATCGTGCCGGCGCCGGCATAGTTGATCTTCGACACCGCGTCGGCGCAGACCTTGCCGATCCGATCGCGCAGTTCCTGCGTGATGCAGGGGCCGGGGGCCTCCTCGAGCACCTTCTGGTGACGCCGCTGCAGCGAGCAGTCGCGCTCGCCCAGATGCACCGCGCCGCCCTTGCCGTCGCCGAAGACCTGGATCTCGATGTGGCGCGGCGTGGTGAGGTACTTCTCGATATAGACCTCGTCATTGCCGAAGGCGGCCTTGGCCTCGGAGCGCGCGGTCTGGAAGGCGCGCTCGATCTCGGCCTCGGACTTCGCGACCTTCATGCCGCGCCCGCCGCCGCCGGCGGTGGCCTTGATGATCACCGGGTAGCCGATCTCGGCGCCGATCTTCTTGGCCGCCTCGACGGTCGGCACGCCGCCATCCGAGCCCGGCACGCAAGGCACGCCCAGCGCCTTCATCGTGTCCTTGGCGGTGATCTTGTCGCCCATGACCCGGATATGCTCGGCGGTCGGACCGATGAAGGTCAGGCCGTGATCCTCGACCGCCTGCACGAAGGCGGCGTTCTCGGAGAGGAAGCCGTAGCCCGGATGGATCGCCTGGGCGCCGGTGATCTCGCAGGCCGAGAGGATGGCCGGGAAGGAGAGGTAGGACTGGCCCGAGGGGGGCGGGCCGATGCAGATCGCCTCATCGGCCATGCGCACATGCATGGCATCCGAATCGGCGGTGGAGTGCACGGCGACGGACTTGATGCCCATCTCGCGCGCGGCGCGCACGACGCGCAGCGCGATTTCGCCGCGGTTGGCGATGAGGATCTTGTCGAACATGGGGCTCACTCGATGATCATCAGCGGCGCGCCGAACTCGACCGGGCTGCCATCCTCGACGAGGATGCGCTTGACGGTGCCGGAGCGGGGAGCGGGGATCTGGTTCATGGTCTTCATCGCCTCGATGATGAGGACGGTGTCGCCCTCCTTCACCTGCGCGCCCGGCGAAACGAAGGGCGGCGAGCCGGGCTCGGCCTGCAGATAGGCGGTGCCGACCATGGGCGAAGTAACGGCGCCCGGATGGCTCGCGGGGTCGTCGGAGACGGCGGCGGCGGGAGCCGCGGCCGGGCTCGGGGCCGCCGCGGCGGCCATCGGGGCGGGTTGGCTCTGCTGCGCGGGTATGGCGACCTGTTGCACGACTTCGCGGGCGCGGCTGACCCGGACGTTCAGGCTGTCATTCTCGCCGTAATCGCGCTTCACCTGAAGCTCGGTCAGATCGTTCTGGTTCAGCAGTTCCGCCAGCGCGCGGATGAAGCTGACATCGCTGTCGTGGCTGGTCTTGTCGCTCATAGCTCTGGGCCCCTCGTATCACGCCCGTCCGGGCTGCAGTTCCGGGGGCTTATACGCCGGTTCGAAGGGCGAGGAAAGCAGCCCCCGACCGAGGGGCGCAATGCGGTGCCGCGTCAGGCGTCGCCGGTGCCGGGGTCCGTGGGGATCGGTTCGATGGGATCGTCGCCGCGAAGCGGTATCAGAGGCGCCGGGGCCAGATCGATGGCTATCGGCACGAGGGCCGTCTCGGGTAGCGGGGCGGGCGCCGGTTCTGAAATTCGGGAATCCGCCTTCGCTTCGAGGGCAGCCCTCGCTTCGCGGAGTTCCTCCTGGCGGGCGCTGTCGGGCAGCATGGCGACGCCCCATGGTTTGAGCGCCCGCTCGGGCGAATATTCCTTGATCGAGGTGGACGGCGACATGAGCCCCGCTCGCACGAGACCGAAGCGACTCTGATCCGGCGGGCGCGGGGCAACGAAATCCGTGCGCTCGGAGGCGGTCACGGGCGGCAGGTCAGGTCGCGGTCGCGCCGCGGAGGCCGGCTCGAGTCGTGACTGCGCGATATCCCCGGTCGCCAGCCAGGACATCGGCGGCATCTGTCTGACAAGATCCATCTCATGCTCCCGAATCAGAAGCCCCACGAGGCGATGATCCCGGCAGATTATGGAAAAAGGATGAAGCCCCCGGGTTTCGCTGCGGGCCAGCGCAAAACCGGCCAGCAGCGCGTGATACAGGCTCAGCCGCGGTTCATGCGGTTCTGGATCAGATCCTCGACGACTTGCGGTTCGGCCAGCGTCGAGGTGTCGCCAAGGCTGCCGTAATCGTTCTCGGCGATCTTGCGCAGGATGCGGCGCATGATCTTGCCCGAGCGGGTCTTGGGGAGGCCGGGCGCCCACTGGATGCAATCGGGCTTGGCGATCGGGCCGATCTCCTGACGGACCCAATCCTCGAGTTCCTTGCGCAGCGCGTCGCTCGCCTCGACTCCCTCCATCAGCGTCACATAGGCATAGATGCCCTGACCCTTCACCTCGTGCGGATAGCCGACGACGGCGGCCTCGGAGACCGCCTTGTGCGCGACCAGTGCGCTCTCGACCTCGGCGGTGCCCATGCGGTGGCCGGAGACGTTGATCACGTCGTCGACGCGACCGGTGATCCAGTAATAGCCGTCGGCGTCGCGGCGGCAGCCGTCACCGGAGAAGTAGTAGCCCGGATATTGCGAGAAATAGGTCTGCTCGAACCGGTCGTGATCGCCCCAGATGGTGCGCATCTGCCCGGGCCAGCTGTCGGCAATGGCGAGCACACCCTCGGCCTCGGTCTCCTCGATCACGGCGCCCGATTGCGGGTCGAGCACCACCGGTTTGACCCCGAAGAAGGGCAGGGTGGCGGAGCCCGGCTTGGTCGCGATGGCGCCGGGCAGAGAGGTGATCATGTGGCCGCCGGTCTCGGTCTGCCACCAAGTGTCGACGATCGGCACCTTACCCTTGCCGATGACCCGGTCGTACCACTCCCAGGCCTCCGGATTGATCGGCTCGCCCACCGTGCCCAGCACCTTGAGCGAGGACAGATCGCGGCCCTCGGCCCAATGCTCGCCCTTGCCCATCAGGGCCCGGATCGCGGTGGGGGCGGTGTAGAACTGGTTCACCTTGTGCTTCTCGCAGACCTCCCAGAAGCGCGAAGCGTCGGGATAGGTCGGCACGCCTTCGAACATCAGTGTGGTCGCGCCATTGGCGAGCGGCCCGTAAACGATGTAGCTGTGCCCGGTGACCCAGCCGACATCGGCGGTGCACCAGAACACGTCGCCGTCATGGTAATCGAAGACGTAATGATGCGTCATCGCGGCATAGGCGAGATAGCCGCCGGTCGTGTGCACCACGCCCTTGGGCTGTCCGGTGGAGCCGGAGGTGTATAGGATGAAGAGCGGATCCTCCGCGCCCATCTCCTCCGCCGGGCAGTCCTCGGAGACGCCGTCCTCCATCTCGTGCAGCCAGTGGTCGCGGCCCTCGACCATCTCGACCGCGCCGCCGGTGCGCTTGACCACCAGCATCTGCGTGCCTTCGGGGCACTTCTCGAAAGCCTTGTCGGCATTGGTCTTGAGCGGGGTGTTGCGGCCCCCGCGCGGGGCCTCGTCGGCGGTGATTACAACCTTGGCGTCGCAGCCCGTCACCCGCGCCGAGAGCGCGTCCGGCGAGAAGCCCGCGAAGACCACGGAGTGGATCGCGCCGATCCGGGCGCAGGCCAGCATCGCGTAGGCCGCCTGCGGGATCATCGGCATGTAGATGACGACGCGGTCGCCTTTTCCGACGCCCATCTTCTTCAGCACATTGGCGAATTTGCCGACATGGGTATGCAACTGCTGATAGGTGATGTGCTGCGCTTCGGCCTGCGGGTCGTCGGGTTCCCAGATGATCGCGGTCTGGGCGCCGCGGGTCGCGAGGTGCCGGTCGATGCAATTCGCCGCGACGTTGAGCGCGCCATCTTCGAACCACTCGATCGAAACCCGGCCCAGCTCGAAATTGGTGTTCTTCACCTTGGAAAACGGCTTGATCCAGTCCAGCCGCTTGCCCTGTTCGGCCCAGAACCCTTCGGGGTCCTGCATTGATTGCGCGTACATGCGATCATAGCCGGCGCGGTCGAGATGGGCGCGGGCGCGGGTCTCATCGCTCGGCTCGTGAAGCTGCGGTGTCATGAGCGGATCCTTCATTCTCTCCCTCGTGCTCAGATCGCGAGATAGCGCTGCCTGAGCGCCTCGTCCTCGAGCACCTCCTGTGCCGATCCGTCATAGACCACGGAGCCGGTGTCAAGGATCACGGCCCGATCCGCGAGCTTGAGCGCGGCCACGGCGTTCTGCTCGACGATGATGGTGGTGATCCCCTGATCGCGGATGATGTTCAGCGTCTTGGCGATCTCCTGCACGATCACCGGTGCGAGCCCTTCATAGGGCTCGTCGAGCAGCAGCACCTTGATGTCGCGTGCCAACGCGCGGGCGATGGCCAGCATCTGCTGCTCGCCGCCCGAGAGGGTGACGCCTTCCTGCCGGCGGCGCTCCTTGAGCCGCGGGAACAGGCCGTAGATCCGTTCCAGCGACCAGCCGACGGGCGGCGCGATCTGTGCGAGCTGCAGGTTCTCCTCGACCGTGAGACCGGGGATGATGCGCCGGTCCTCGGGGACCAGGGCGATGCCATTGGCCGCCGCCTCGTGCGACCTCATCTTGTGCAGCGGCTTGTGGTCGAGCCAGATCTCGCCATGCCTGAGCGCCGGGTTGTCGAGCCGGGCGATGGTCCTGAGCGTCGAGGTCTTGCCGGCGCCATTGCGGCCCAGAAGCGCCAGGATCTCGCCCTCGTGGATGTCGAAGCTCACGCCCTGGACGATGTAGCTCTCGCCGTAATAGGCTTGGATGTCCCAGATCGAGAGGAATTTGGGGTGGGTCGCGGCGCTGCTGCGATCGCGGTCGAAAGTCGCTGTCTCGTTCATGTCGTTCTCCCGCAAAACTCTTCGAAGAGTTTTGCAATTTCCTTCGAAGGAAATTGCGCCTCAGACCTGCGCTTCGCCCAGATAGGCTTCGCGCACCTTGGGGTGGCCCTTGATGTTCTCTGGCGTTTCCTCGACCAGCGGCGTGCCCTGTGCGAGCACGGTGATCCGCTCGGCGAGTGAGAACACCACGTGCATGTCGTGCTCGATGATGCACATGGTGATGTCGCGCTTGGCCTTGATCTCCTTCAATAGGTCGATGGTGTTGTTGGTGTCGGCCCGCGCCATCCCCGCGGTCGGCTCGTCGAGCAGCAGGAGCTTGGGCGCCTGCACAAGGCACATCGCCATTTCCAGCCGTCGCTTGTCCCCGCGCGACAGGCTCGAGGCGGTCATGTGCCGCTTGTCGAGCATGTCGACGTCCTCGAGCATCGCCTCGGCCTGTTCGCGGATGTCCGCCTCCTTGCGCACCGTCTCGTAGGCGTGCAGCCGAAACGCGCCGTCGCGCCGCGCGAAGCAGGGGATCATCACGTTCTCCAGAACGCTGAGATCGCCGAAGATCTCGGGCGTCTGGAAGACCCTGGAAATGCCCATCTGGTTGATCTCGTGCGGCTTGCGGCCGAGCACCGACTTGCCGTCGAACATCACGCTGCCCGAGTCCGGGATCAGCTTGCCGACGAGGCAGTTGAGCAGCGTCGACTTGCCGGCCCCGTTCGGGCCGATGATCGCGTGGACCGAGTTCTCCTTGACCGAGAGGTTGACGTCTCCCAGCGCCTGCAGCCCGCCGAAGCGCTTGTTGACGCCCTTTACTTCGAGAATGCCCATATCGGCCTCCTTATTCCGCGGCGGCGCGCTGACGCGCGGCGTCGGATTCCACGTGGCCGGCGTTGCGGTCGCGGCGGCGGAACAGCCGCCCCGTCCGCTGCGCCCCCTCGACCAAGCCGCCCGGCAGGAAGATCACGACCAGCATGAACATGATGCCCAGCGTCAGGTGCCAGCCCTTGCCGATGAAGGGATGGATGAGTGTCACCATGACGTTCTCCAGCCCGTCGGGCATGAAGGCGAACCACTGGTGCAGGATGCCGTCGTTGATCTTCGAGAAGATGTTCTCGAAATACTTGATGAAGCCCGCGCCGAGCACCGGCCCGATCAGCGTGCCGGCGCCGCCCAGGATGGTCATCAGCACCACCTCTCCGCTCGCCGTCCACTGCATCCGATCGGCACCGGCGAGCGGGTCCATCGCCGCCAGGAGCCCACCGGCGAGACCGGCATACATGCCCGAGATCACGAAGGCCGCCAGCGTGTAGGGGCGGGTGTTGAGGCCGGTGTAGTTCATCCGCTGCTGGTTCGATTTCACCGCGCGCAGCATCATCCCGAAGGGCGAGCGGAAAATTCGGACCGAGAGGTAGAAAGCCAGAAGCATCAGCGCCGCGCAGACATAGTAGCCGACGGAGAAATCCCAGCTCCAGGGCCCGACGAAGAGCGTCGTGCTGTCGCGCATCTCGGCGCCGAACAGGGAGGTGACGGGCAGGCCACCGTTCGAGGGGCCGTCGAGGATGCGCGGATCGTTCAGGCTGATCTGCAGCCCCGTCTCGCCATTGGTCACCGGCGTCAGCACCGAGTAGGCGAGGTTATAGCTCATCTGCGCGAAGGCCAGCGTCAGGATCGAGAAGTAGATACCCGAGCGGCGCAAGCTGACGAAGCCGATCACCAGTGCGAACAGGCCGGCCATGACGATCGACAGGAGGATCGCCGGGATCACATTCATGCTCAGCAGCTTGAACATCCATACCGCCGAATAGGAGCCGATCCCGAGGAAGGCCGCGTGGCCGAAGGAGAGGTAGCCGGTGAGGCCGAACAGGATGTTGAAGCCGATCGCGAAGATCCCGAAGATCACGAAGCGCTGCATCAGGTCGGGATAGCCCGCGTTGAACTGCGCCAGCGCCGATCCGGCGGGAAACGGATTCAGGATGATCGGCGCGAACAGGGTGATGAAGGCCACCGCCAGCATCAGGTAGGTATCTTTGCGCTCCAATCCGAGCATGGCTTAGTCCTCCATCACGCCACGGCGGCCCATCAGGCCGCGGGGGCGGGTCAGCAGAATGACGATGGCGACGAGGTAGATGATGATCTGGTCGATGCCGGGCAGCAGCGACTTGACCTCGTTCATCGAGGCGAAGCTCTGCAGGATGCCGAGCAGGAACCCGGCCAGCACCGCGCCGGGCAACGATCCCATGCCGCCGACCACGACGACCACGAAGCTCAGCACCAGGAAATCCATGCCCATGTGGTAATTCGGGCTGAGGATCGGCGTGTACATCACCCCCGCGAGACCCGCGACCGCAGCCGCGAGGCCGAACATCAGCGTGAAGCGGCGGTCGATGTCGATGCCCAAGAGCCCGACCGTCTCGCGGTCGGCCATGCCGGCGCGCACCACCATGCCGAATGTGGTGAATTGCAGGAAGGCGAAGACGGCGGCGATGATGGTGCCGGCAAAGAAGAAATAGACCAGTCGCCAGTAGGGATAGATGATCGTGAACGGGTCGAAGCCGAGCCAGACGCCGATGTCCAGGCTGCCGCGAAAGGTGCTGGGCGCGGGCGTCGGGATCGGGTTGGCGCCATAGAAATACTTGATGATTTCCTGCAGCACGATGGCGAGGCCGAAGGTGACGAGGATCTGGTCGGCATGCGGGCGCTTGTAGAAATGCTTGATCAGGCCGCGCTCCATCGCGAAGCCGACAAGGATCATCACCGGGATGGCCAGCAGGATCGCCAGGGGCACCGCCCAGTCGACGATGGCGGCGCCGATCTCGGGGCCGAACCAGTTTTCCACATAAGGGGTCTGCACTTTCAGCGGATTGCCGAGGAAGTCGGTGCGTTCGGGGTCGATGGTGGTGACGCTGATCGTCAGGATCTTCTGCAGCGTCACGGCGCAAAAGGCGCCGATCATGAACAGCGCGCCATGCGCGAAGTTCACCACGCCGAGCGTGCCGAAGATCAGCGTCAGACCGAGCGCGATCAGCGCGTAGGCCGAGCCCTTGTCGAGCCCGTTCAGGATCTGGATGAGTATGGCGTCCATGGTCCCCGTCCATATGTGAGGATGGTCAAGCCGCCCCCAGTCGCGCACCGGTCAGGGGCACGCGTCGGGAGGGACCGGCCGCGCGCCGCGCGGCCGGTGGTGTCGAAGGGAGGCCTCAGGCCCCCGGGTTGCACTCGCCCAGCGCACCGCCCGCGAACATCGGGTGGTCGTGCGGGTAGGTGACCTGTTCGGTCGGCGTGACCTCGACGATCTCCACGAGGTGGAACTCGTCCTGCGGGGTCTCGGCGCCCTTCACCACGACCACGTCCTTGAAGCATTGGTGATCGTCGGCGCGGTACAGCGTCGGGCCGTTGCCAAGCCCGTCGAACTCGTAGCCCTCCAGCGCCTCGACCACCGCGCAAGGGTTGAAGTCGCCGGCCCGCGCCACGGCATCGGCATAGAGCAGCGTCTGCACGTAGCAGGTATGGGCGGCCTGGCTCGGCGGGAAGCCGTATTTCTCGCCGAAGCTCTTCACGAAGGCCTGTGTGCCGGCATCCTCCAGTTTCCAGTCCCAGTTCTGCGAGCCGGGGATGCCCTTGATCGCCTGGCCGGCGCCGCGTGCCATCAGTTCTGAGTAGAGCGGCACCACGATCTGGAAATCCTTGCCGTTTGCCTGACGGTCGCGCAGGCCGAACTGCACGGCCTGAGTCAGCGAGTTCACCATGTCGCCGCCGTAGTGATTGAGCACCAGCACGTCCGCGCCCGAGTTCAGCACTGGCGCGATGTAGGAGGAGAAATCGCCGGCACCGAGCGGCGTGCGCACCTTCTCGGCGGTCTGCCAGCCCATTGCCTCTGTCGCCGCGGCGATCGATTCCTCCTGGGTCCAGCCCCAGGTGTAGTCGGCGGTCAGGTGGTAGGCCTTGCGGTCGGTGCCGTAGAGACCCTGCAGCACCGGGGCCAGCGCCTGCGCCGACATGTAGGCGTTGAAGAAGTGCCGGAAGCCGTTGGCCTTGCGGTCCTTGCCGGTGGTATCGTTCGAATGGGTGAGGCCGGCCATGAAGATGACGCCGGCTTCCTGGCACAGGCCCTGTACCGCGATCGCCGTGCCCGAGGACGAGCCACCGGTAATCATCACCGCGCCGTCCTTCTGGATCATCGACTGCGCCGTGGCGCGGGCGACGTCGGACTTGGTCTGGTCGTCGCCGGTAACGTATTCGACCTTCTTGCCGAGGATGCCGGTGCCGTCGAGCGCCTGGCTCGAGAAGGTCTGCAGCATGCCGCCATCGCCGCCGCCATTGAGGTGCTCGACCGCGAGTTCGAGGGCGCGCAACTCGTCGGCGCCCTCGTCGGCATAGGCGCCGGTCAGCGGGACGTTGAAGCCGAGCGTGACGCTCGACCCGGTCGGTTCGTTGGTGAAGGCCGATGCGCTCGAGGTGAAGATCGTCGGCAAGGCCAGGCCGGCGCCACCCACCGCGCCGGTCTTCAGCAGCCCGCGCCGCGAGAAGTTCTGTCGTCTCATGTAGTCTCCTCCCTGAAGTTCCGGTCGACGCGGCCGGGACCTCCTCCGCCCCCGCGCGTCGCCACACCTATCAGTGCAGCCCGAGTATCGGGGCGAAACTGAAAACGAGGCAACAAATCCTTGGAGATAGGGGGTTTTTCTGTAAATTGATCGACATGAAAGTGCAAAAGGCTGTAAATTCCTTTTCTCGCGAACGCAGCAAGTCCTTGATCGGGCTAGGCTCTTGTTATGGCTGAACCATCCTCGCGCCGCACTCTGGCAGGCGGGCGGATCCGGGCCCGGCGGCTCGATGCCGGGCTGGCGCAGGCCGAACTCGCGCGGCAGGTCGGGATCTCGCCTTCATATCTCAACCTGATCGAGCATGACCGGCGGCGGATCGGCGGGCGGCTTCTCAATGCCTTGGCCCGGGCGCTCGATCTCGAACCGGCGCAGATCGCCGAAGGCGCGGGGGGCGCGCGTGTCGAGCGGCTCGGCGCGGCGGCCCTGGCGCGCGGGCGTCCGACGTCGGATGCCGAGGCTTTTGCGAGCCGCTTTCCGGACTGGGCGGCCCTGGTCGAGACGCAAGCCGAGATGATCGAAACGCTCAAGGCGCAGGTCGCGGGCCTGAGCGATCGGCTGGCGCATGATCCGGAGCTTTCGGCCTCGCTGCATCAGGTCATCACCGCCGCCACGGCGATCCGCTCGACCGCCTCGATCCTCGCGGGGAACGAGGCCCTCGACCGCGACTGGCAGGCGCGGTTCCACCGCAACATCCATGCCGAGAGCCTGCGGCTCGCTGAAAGCAGTCGCAGATTAGCCGGCTATCTGGAAGCGCCGGGCGAGGGTGACGGGGCAGGCGTCGCGGCGCTCTCGCCGCTCGACCAGGTCGAAGCGGCGCTCGACCGGCTCGGGCATCACCTCCCGGCGCTCGAAGGCCCCGACCCCGCGATGAGCCCGGAAGAGGTGGCGAAGGGTGTGCCCGGACTAGACGAGGCGGCGCAGGATATCCTCACCGTCTGGCTGAGAACCTACCGCGCCGATGCGGCTGCGCTGCCGGTCGAGATCGTGGCGCGGGGCTGGCGCGAGACGCCGGAGCCGCTGGCGCTCGCGTCGCGGCTGGGCTGCGCCTTGCCGCGATTGTTGCGCCGCCTCGCCGCGCTGCCGCCGGGGGCCGGGCCGGCACGGGCCGGACTCGTCATCAGCGACGCTGGCGGCGCGCTGGGGCCGCGCCGTGCGCTCGACGGGCTGACCTTGCAGCGCGGCGCCGTGGCCTGCCCGCTCTGGCCGATATACGAGTCGCTGTCCCAGCCGGGTCGGCCCTTGCGCGCCTTGGCGATGATGCCCGGGGAAACGGCCTCGGCCGCCCTGTGCTATGCGGTCTCCACGATCGAGGTTGGCCCGGATTGGATGACGCCGCCGCGTATGGTGGCGGTGATGCTGATGCTGCCCTCGGACACGGCTCCTGCGGAGACCACGCGCCGTGCCGTCGGTCCCGGCTGCAGCCTGTGCCCGCGTGACAACTGTCCGGCGCGCCGCGAGCCGTCGCTTCTGCCGACACCGTCGCGCATGCTTTGACACCGCCACGCCGGGTGACGATAGTATCCTCGCGGCCGCGCCCCGGGGGAGAGGCGTGGCCCGGGGGAGGGGTCGTTCATGGCCAGACGTGTCCTGCTGATCGAGGACGAACCGAACATCATCGAGGCCGTGAGCTTCATCCTGTCGCGCGACGGCTGGACCGTGCACACCCATTCCGACGGCGCCAGCGCCGCGGAGCGGGTTCGCGCCCATCCTCCCGATCTCGTGATCCTCGACGCGATGCTGCCCGGACGTTCGGGCTATGACATCCTGCAGGAGCTGCGCGATGCAGAGGAAACGCGCGGCATTCCGGTGATGATGCTCACCGCGCGCGGTCAGGCCCGCGACCGCGAACTGGCGCTCAGCCTCGGCGCCACGCATTTTATGACCAAGCCCTTCTCGAACGCCGAGGTTCTCGACCGGGTCCGTGCCCTTGCCGGGGGGTGAGGACACGCGCCCCGGGCGGCGGCCGATCTTTCTCGCTCGCGCCTCCTATCGCCGTCGAAGGCTGCGCGACGCGGCGTTGCTGGCGCCGCTCGCGGCGGGCTTTCTCTGGGCCCTGCCGCTCCTGTGGCCACGCGGCGATACGCCGGCCTCGCGGGTGCTCGTCTATCTCTTCGCGACATGGGCGCTGAGCGTTCTGATCGCGGTGCTGCTGGCGCGCGCGCTGCGCCGCGCCGCCCGCGCCGAGGAGAGCTGAGATGCTCGGCTTCAACGGGCTGGTCGGGATCGCGCTGCTCTACGTGGCCTTCCTGTTCGGCGTCGCCTTTGCCGCCGAGCGCCGTGCCGCGCAGGGCCGAGATGGCTGGCTGCGAAGCCCCTGGATCTACACGCTGTCGCTGTCGATCTACTGCACTGCCTGGACCTTCTACGGTGCGGTCGGCTACGCCGCGCGCTCCGGCCTCGAATACCTGACCATCTATCTCGGCCCGAGCCTCGTGATGCTCGGTTGGTGGTGGCTCCTGCGCAAGCTGGTGCGGGTCGGCCGGGCGCAGCGGATCACCTCGATCGCCGACCTGATCTCCTCGCGCTTCGGCAAGTCGACGCTGCTGGGCGTCATCGTCACCTTGCTCGCGGTGGTCGGTGTCACCCCCTATATCGCGCTGCAGCTGCAATCCATCGCCCAGTCGCTCGATGTCTTCGCCGGACCCGGCGACACGGCAGGCGATGGCGGTTCGGTGGCCCTTTGGTCGGCCATCGGGCTGGCCTTGTTCACCATCCTCTTCGGCACCCGCAATCTCGATGCAAACGAACGCCACCACGGCATCGTCATGGCGATCGCGGTCGAGGCGGTCGTCAAGATCGGCGCCTTGCTCGCGGTGGGTATCTTCGTGGTCTGGGATTTGGGCGGCGGCCCTTCGGCGATGCTGGCGCGGATCGATGCCTCGCCCATCGCCGCCTGGGAGCAGTCGGGCGGGCGATGGGTCGGCTTCACCTTGCTTTCGGCGGCCGCGCTGCTCTGCCTGCCGCGCATGTTTCAGGTGCTGGTCGTCGAGAACGCCGATGAATCGCATCTGGGTACGGCGAGCTGGGCTTTTCCGCTCTATCTGCTGTTGATGAGCCTTTTCGTGGTGCCGATCGCCGTGATGGGGCTCGAGCGTCTGCCCGACGGTTCAAATCCGGACATGTTCGTGTTGACGCTGCCCTTGGCCGAGGGGCGCGACGGGCTGGCGGCCTGGGCCTTTCTCGGCGGCTTTTCCTCGGCCGCCTCCATGGTGATGGTGGCGACCATCGCCCTGGCGACCATGGTATCTAACCACATCGTCGTGCCGCTCTGGCTGCATGCGCGGGCCCAAGGCGCGGTGATGTCCGGCGATGTGCGCGGCATGGTGCTGATCTCGCGCAGGCTGTCGATCCTCGGCGTGCTGGGGCTGGGCTATCTCTATTTCCGGCTCTCGGGCGGCGGTGCCGCCCTGGCGTCGATCGGTCTGGTGGCCTTCGTCGGCGTGGTGCAGGTGCTTCCGGCGATGCTCGGCGGGCTGTTCTGGCGCGGCGCCACCCGCAACGGGGCGGCGGCGGGGCTCGTGATCGGCTTCGCGGTCTGGCTCTGGAGCATGTTCCTGCCCAGCGTCGGCGACGGCACGGCGATCCCGGCCGCCGTGATGACGCAGGGGCCATTCGGGCTGGCCTGGCTGCGGCCGCAGGCGCTGTTCGGGTCCGAAGGGCTCGACCCGGTTCTGCACGCGGCTTTGTGGTCGCTGGTGCTCAACAGCATGGCCTTCGTGGCGGTATCGCTGGCGAGCTTTCCGGGCCCGGTGGAGCGGCTGCAGGGCGCGCAGTTCGTCGGCGTGTTCGACCATTCCGGCGGGCCCGGCGGATGGGCTCGCGGCGCCGCGGATGCCGAAACCCTGCTGGTCATGGCGCAGCGCATTCTCGGATCCGCCGAGGCGCAGGCGATCTTCGCGCGCGCCGCTGCGGCGCAGGGGCGTGACGGTGCCCTGCCGGACGTAACGCCCGAATTCATCCGTGCGCTCGAGCGCGAGCTTGCCGGCTCGGTCGGCGCGGCGACGGCCCATGCGATGATCGGCCAGATGACCGAAGGCGCGAGCGTGACGGTCGAGGAGCTGATCGCCGTGGCCGACGAAACCGCACAGATCATGGAATATTCCGGTCGCCTCGAACAGAAGTCGGCCGAGCTGGAACGCACCGCCATGGCGCTGCGCGAGGCCAATGCCAACCTCACCGCGCTCTCGGTGCAGAAGGACGGCTTCCTGAGCCAGGTCAGCCACGAGTTGCGGACGCCGATGACCTCGATCCGCGCCTTTGCCGAGATCCTGCGGGAGGGCGGGCTTGCCCCCGACGAGCAGGCGCGGTTCGCGGCGATCATCGGCGACGAGGCGGGGCGGCTCACGCGGCTGCTCGACGATCTGCTCGATCTCGCGGTACTGGAGGCGGGGCAGGGGCGGCTCGATATGCGCCGGGTGGTGCTGTCAGAGGTGCTGGATCGGGCATTGGCCGCCGCCTTGCCCGATCCCGGCGGGCTGCGGCTTCTTCGCGATCGTGCCACCGAGGCCGTGGAGATCGAGACCGACCCGGACCGGCTGGCTCAGGTCTTCATCAACCTGATCGCCAATGCTCGCAAATATTGCGATGCGGCAGAGCCCGAACTGCGTATCGTCTGGCGGCCCGAACCGGGCGCCGTCGATTTCATCGACAACGGCTCCGGCATTCCGGCCGAGCAGGGGCGGGTGATCTTCGAAAAGTTTTCGCGGTTGAGCGACCCTGGCCGCGCCGGTGGCGCCGGGCTTGGCTTGGCGATCTGTCGCGAGATCATGACGCGCCTGGGCGGCGCGGTGCGGCATTTACCGGGGTCCGAGGGCACGACATTTCGGGTCGAGCTGCCCCGAAACGCCGCGGCATTAGCGATCGATCAACCGGTCGCGGTGTAGATCTGCGCCTGGTGGCGGTTCGTTTCGCTGCTGCCGCAAAACGGGATGACCGCATGATGTTGGAGAGCGTGTTGCGCAGGTTGGTGGGCGGCGAAACCGGCACCGCGTCGTCTTCTGCTTCCGAGGGTGCACTGGGACTGGCGCTGGCGCGCGCGGCGCAGGACAGCATCGGCCTGCCGCTCGTCGCGCTTGGCGTCGCGCGCGGGTCCGAGGAGCGCGCGCAACTCGTGGCCGGGCTCGATGCGACGGAATTGCTGATCGGATTGGGGCCACCGGGGGCGATTACCGGATTGGCCGTGATCGAGCCGCAACTGCGCTGTGCCGTGGTCGAGAGCCAGACCCTCGGGGCGCCCCGCCCCAGCACGGTCACGCCCGGTCCCGTCACCGGCACGGAGGCAGCGATGATGGCGCCATTGCTGCAAGGGCTATTGGGTCGTCTGGCAGCGCTCGACATGCCGAGTTTGCCGCCGATGCGCGACCTACGACCCGGCCAGCGGTTGCCGGATGCCCGGGCGGCGGGGCTGATCCTGCCGGAGGCGCGCTACGAGCGACTGAGTTTCGAGATGGAGATCGGTCCGGGAAGCGGTCGCGTCGGACGTCTCCTGATGGCGCTGTCGGAACCTGCCAAGGCCGCCGATGATACCGGGGCCGAGCGGTGGCGGAGGGCCCTGAGAGACAGCGTCTTGCAGGCCCCGGCCGAGCTTGAAGCGGTGCTACACCGATGGCGTGTCTCCGCGCGGGAAGCGGAGGGTTTCGCTCCGGGCGATCTCGTGATGCTGCCGGGCGTGGACCTGTCCGCGGTGCGGCTCGAAGACGCCCGGGGGCGCGAAATCGCCAAGGTGAGGCTGGGGCAGCGGGCAGGGTTGCGGGCGGTGCGCCTCGCCCCGCCGGAGCCTCAGGAAGATCTGCCGGAGATCCCGCCGCGGCTGCCGGGATGACCGGAAGAGCTCACTCTTCGGGTGCGGCGTCGTCTTCGCCCTCGTCCTCGCGCAGGGCTTCGAGCTGCGGGCGCAGCCGCTCGAGGTCATATCCGGCCTTGGCCGTGGCGGCGATGATCTCGTCGGTTTCCTGCCGTCCGACCTGGCCCAAGGACCAGACGATCGAGGAGCGGGTGCCGGAGGCGCAATAGGCCAGGACCGGGCCGTCGGAGCTATCGAGCACCTGCATCTGCCGGTCGATGATCTCGCGATTCAGCCCCTGGTGAGTCACCGGGTTCGTGGCAAAGCGCAGGCCGGCCGCCTCGGCGGCGATGCGCAGCGTCTCGGCCTGCAACTCGGCGGGCACCTCTTCATCCGGACGGTTGCAAAGCACCGTGGCAAAGCCGGCCTCGGCGATGGCGGGAATGTCCTCCGGCTCGATCTGCGGGCTGACGGCGTAGTCGGGGCTGATGCGGCGTATATCCATGGCGGATGATTACCGCGCCGTCACGCGCGCGTCCAGCGGCGTTGCGCCTTGGCCATCCCCTTGAGACGGCGACCGCGCGGGGCCTTGCGCATGGGCGGTCTGCCGCCGATCATGGCCACAACTGGGCAGAGAGGGATGGCGGCGATGGGTGGCGGGCCGGTCACGACACGGATCACCGACCAGATCGCGGCGGTGACGCTCGATCTCCCGCCGGGCAACGCGCTCGGCGCCGATACGCTGCGCGGTCTCGCGGCGGCGCTCGACGGGATCGAGGGCACTCTCGACACCGCCGACGCACCGCGCGGCATGGTGCTCGGCAGCGCCAACGGAGTGTTCTCGGTCGGTCTCGATCTCCGCGAGATCGATACCGAAGCCGCTGCCGGGACGCCCGCCTTGCACGAGATCTGCGCGCGGATCGAGCGCTTGCCGATCCCGGTGGTGGCGGCGCTGCCGGGCAGCGCCATCGGCGGCGGGGCCGAGCTGGCCCTCGCCGCGCATTACCGCCTAGCCGTGCCCTCGGCCCGGATCGGTCTGCCGGACATCGTGCTGGGCCTGCCGCCCGGGGCGGGGGGCGGACAGAGGCTCGCCGCCCTGTGCGGCGCCGAGACGGCGCTCGACATGTTGCTGCGGGGCCGGCCGATCACGGCGCAGATGGCGCGGCAGGCGGGTCTGATCGACGGGGTGGTGGAGGAGGATATCGATGCCTCGGCCCGCGCCTTGGCGGCGCAGCTCGCCGCGGCGGGAATCCGGCCCCGGCCGGTCGCCGGGCGCCGCGATCTCATGGCTGATGGCATGGCCTGGCTCGATGCGGTGCAGGGCCGCCGCCACGCCACCGACGGCGCGCCGCTGCGCAGCGCCTCGCGCGTCGTCGATTGCATCGAGGCGGCGCTGCTGCTGCCGGCGGCGTCGGCCCTGCGTTTCGAGCGGACGGCGCATCTGGATGCGCTGGCGGACCCGCAATTCGCGGCGCTGCGCCATGTCTACTTTGCCGAGAGGCGGATTTCGCCGTCGCTGCTCGAACGGGACGGCGGAACCCCTGCGCCGACCGCTCAGGGGCGCAGTCTGCTGGCTGCGCTGGGCCGTGGCGGCGAGGGGCTGGAGGGCGAGATGCGGCTCGCCGCAGCTGTGGCGCAGGGCGCGCGGCTCCTGGCCGCCGGACGCGTGGCGCGCAGCGCCGATCTCGATGCGCTGGCGGTACATGGCCTCGGCTGGTCGCGGCTGTCGGGCGGGCCGTTCCACGCGGCGCGGAGCTTCGGCATGGCCGAGCTCGTGGCCATGATGGAGGGTTGGGCCGGGGCGAACCCGGTGTTCGAGGTGCCGCCGTTGCTGCGCGCCTCGGTCGATACGGATGGCGATCTCGACGTGGCGCTGCGACGCGGCCGGGTGGCCGAGATCAGGACAGGATGATGCCGACCACGACCATCATCAGCCCCAGCATCGACAGCATCAGCGCCCCGATGTTGAGCGGCACCACCCGCGCCAGCCGCGCCCGCATCTGCGCGTCGTCGAGGCCCTGACGCCGCAGTCGCATCACCGCGAGCAGGCTCCACAGGATGGCGGCGAAACCTGCCAGCGTGATCGCCGCCCCGATCCAGATGACGATGTCCATGCCAGCACTCCCTATTTTTCGCAGATCGGACTAGCGCCAGCGGAGATACGGCACAAGCCCGCGCGCCGTCGCGGCAGGCTGGACCGGGCGCTTGATGCCGCCCCGGCCCGGCGCTAGGGAGAAGGCCC
Organism: Limimaricola sp. G21655-S1; assembly: GCF_027213785.1. Taxonomy (GTDB): domain Bacteria; phylum Pseudomonadota; class Alphaproteobacteria; order Rhodobacterales; family Rhodobacteraceae; genus Limimaricola. The sequence goes on from NZ_JAPWGO010000014.1 coordinate 113,645, forward strand.
GACCATCGGCCCATCAGGAGACCCACATGAGCGACGCATCCGTGATCGACGTGCAGAGCAACGCGGCAGGCGAGGAACTGCGCCAGTTCATCGAGCGCGTCGAGCATCTCGAGGCCGAGAAAAAGGACATCGCCGAGCAGATCAAGGAAGTCATGGCCGAGGCCAAGGGCCGCGGCTACGATACCAAGGTCATGCGCAAGGTGATCGCGCTCAGGAAGCGTGACGCCGACGACATCGCCGAGGAAGAGGCGGTGCTCGACATGTACAAGGCCGCGCTCGGCATGAGCTGAGCCCGACGGGGGCGCCATCGCATCTCAAGGTGAGATGAAGCGCACCCCCTCCATGGCCGCGATGCGCTCCAGATCGGCTTCGTAGATCGACGTCAGCTCCGCCACGAGCGCGGCATCCCAGCCCGGCAGGTCGATCACCGTCTCGACCGCATCGTCGCGGGCGTATTTGTCGAGAAAGGCCGAGACGATACGCCGGTGCTGCGCGGCATTACCTGGCGGGTGCTTGTCGAGATAGGCGCGCAGCCGCGCCGCCCCCTCGGGGCGCATGATCTCGTCCACCAGGTCATGCGCGCCCTCGATCGGGCTGTCGGGTGCCATCCCGGCCAGAGCCCGGACCAATTCGGGCCATAGCAGGGCCGAATCCTCGTCGCACCAGACCGTGAGCCGCGCGTGGGGCGCCGCCTCGCGCAGCCGCGCCAGCACGTCCGACCAGAGAATCGTGCGCGGATCGAGATCGGCCATGAATTCGTCGAATGCTCGGCCGCGCGTCTGCTCCCAGCAGGCGGGGAGAAAGCTCGCCGGGTTGCGGATGCCGAGGAACAGCTCGATCCGGTCGTCGGGAAACAGCGCCGCGAGTGCGCGTGCCTTGAAGCCCGCGAGCTCGTGGAAGCAGCCTGCGTCGCAGATGCGGGCCGGGGTGCAGATGAAGGCCGGATTGCCCAGCACCAGCCGCTCTGTGGTTTCGCCGTGATCGATGATCGCATCGACCAGCACGTCGCGCGTGCCGGGCTCCGGCGCCGCGCCGCGCAGGTGCTGGATCGTCTCGCGCAGCAGGCGCCGGTAGCGCGCGGGTCCCGGCACGCGGATGCCCCGTTCCGCCAGCGCCGGCTGGTTCTTGGTCACCGACTTCAGCAGCCGGTCGTCATCAGTGCAGTTGGCGCCGATGTGAAAGGCGATCTCCATGCGCGCGTGGTCCCTCTCCCGCCTGTTGCAGGGCTGTTTTCTTCCGCCGGGGCGGTCATCATCCCTGGGCCGGTCCGGGCGTTGCGACGCCAGACCCTCCGCCCTTGGTCCGGCCAATATAATGAGTTGTCTGGACAGCGAAACCGCTATGAGCTACCGCCGCATCCATGTCCGATAAAACCAGTCAGACAATCGCTCCCGGCGGCGCGTGGCGCAGCTTCGATCCGTGGTCGGTCGGGGCGGTGTCGATCGCGGCGCTGGTGCTTTTGCCGGTGATTTCGGTGGTCTGGCTTGCCTTCCATCCCGAAGACAACATCTGGCCGCATCTGCTTTCGACGACGCTGCCGCGCTATCTGGGCAACACGGTGCTGCTGATGCTGTCGGTCGGCGCGATTACGGCGGCCGTGGGAGCAGGAGCGGCATGGCTGGTGGTGATGTACCGCTTTCCGGGTCATTCCTGGCTGCAATGGGCGCTGCTGCTGCCGCTCGCGGTGCCGGCTTATGTCGGCGCCTATGCGCTGGTGGATTTCCTCGAATATGCGGGTCCGGTACAGACCGGCCTGCGTGGCCTGATGGGCTGGCAGGACGCGCGCGACTATGCCTTTCCGCAGATCCGCTCGCGCGGGGCGGCGATCCTCGTGCTTTCGGCGGCTCTATATCCCTACGTCTATCTGCTCGCCCGCGCGGCGCTGCGCGAACAGTCCGGCGCCGGTTTCGAGGTGGCCCGCGCGCTGGGCGTGGGGCCATGGGGCCGGTTCTTCCGGGTCGGGCTGCCGCTGATCCGGCCGGCCATCGCGGCGGGCGTCGCGGTGGTGATGATGGAAACGGTCAATGATTTCGGCGTGGTCGATTATTTTGCGGTGCAGACGCTGACCACCGGCATCTTCACCGTTTGGCTGCAGGCGGGCAATCTCGGTGGTGCTGCGCAGATCGCGACGCTGGTGCTGGCGATGATCGTCTTTCTGGTGACCCTGGAGAAGCTGAGCCGCAGGCGGCTGCGTTTCTTCGGCTCGGCCCGCCAGCCGCGCCCCGTGACACCGATGCGACTGAGTGGCGGGCAGGGCATCTTGGCGTTCATCGCTTGCCTGCTGCCCTTCCTCGCCGGGTTCGTGCTGCCGGTGGCGGTGCTGGCGAGCCACGCGCTCGACGCGCGCGAATGGGCGGCGCCGGGGCTTAGCCGGGCGCTGTTCCACACGCTGGCCACGGGCGGTACCGCGGCGTTCCTGACCGTTCTGGCGGGGCTCTTCATGGTCTACGGCACCCGGCTCTCGGGGCGCCGCCTGCCGGTGCTGCTGCTGCCGGTGACGGCGATCGGCTATGCGGCTCCCGGCGCGGTGCTTGGGATCGGCATCCTGATTCCGCTCGCGTTCTTCGACAACGCCCTGGCCGACGCGGTCCTCGATCTCACCGGCCGCGATCCCGGGTTGATCTTCACCGGCACCGCGGCGGCGCTGGTCCTGGCCTATTGCGTGCGCTTCTTCGCCATCGCGCAAGGCACCGCCGACGCGGCCTTGGGCCGGGTGTCGCCCAGCCTGCCGATGGCCGCGCGTTCGCTCGGCCAGAGCGCCGGGGGCACCTTGCGGCGCATCCATGTCCCCCTGATCCGCGCCAGCGTCGGCTCGGCGCTGCTGCTGGTCTTCGTCGACTGCATGAAGGAACTGCCGGCGACGCTGCTGCTGCGGCCGTTCGGCTATGACACTCTGGCGACGAGGGTCCACGCCAAGGCCAGCCTCGAAAACATTGCCGAGGCGGCCCCGGCGGCTTTGATGATCACAGCCGTCGGATTGGTCGCGGTCGGATTTCTGGCACGGGCCAACCGCTGACAATGGTGCATTTCTCAGCGGCGGCGGAGGGCTGTGGCTCGTTGCTCGACCATGTCCATTGCTGCTTGGCAAATTGGACTTGGTTCTGAGACTTCGGATCGGGGCTTGGAATGGGCTGTCGTCCGTACTCCGCTGGCCTGCGAAGGTCGGGCAGGGGCAATTGGACACACGGTGGCGGGAGATCATCGACGCCCACCGCTTTCGTGAGGTCTTTTTCCGGGAAGGTATTGGGTTGCACCTGCGTTTGGCTGCACTGTTCTCTCGACAGAGAGTTCCACACCCGCTGCGTCAAAGCGCCCATGACTGTCTTCGAGAGGTGGGATCTGGCAGCGGAGGGACAGGCTGGTGGATAAGTGACTGCTCACTGAAGCCAAAGGCCGGGATCCGATCGATTGGCTCGTTCGTGCCTGAACTCTCGCCGTATCGGCTCTGAAAACCTATGGAATAGATCAGGCGGCGGGGTAGGAAGTCGCCCTGTTCGTCGGTGCCGTGCCCTACCTTGCCATGGTTTTGAAATTCATGAGGTTTTCGACTGATCGCCTGCTAAAGCCCTCAAATCATCACGGCCGTGCGACATGAGCAGTAATCGGATTAGAAGCCTATGGGTAATACGGGGCAAACCGCCGATCACTCAAGGGCCATTCCCAATGCTTCGCAGTGCCGAGGAACATGGAATGGCATTCGCCCCCGACCGATATTTCGGCCGGGGGCGCAGGCATTGGCTCACATCGTGAGCGTGCTTCCGTCGTCGAGCACGAGGACCAGCTCGGGCCCGGCGCCGCTGTCGAAGCTGCTCGCCACCCGGCTGCCGCTGCCCGCGACGATGAAGGCCAGGGCGGCGTTCGTGGCCCCGTCGGCGCCGATCACCGTTTCGATCAGCCCGCTGATGTCGGGCGTCCGGTAGGTGCCCCCGGCGGTCCACTGCTCGACATTCGACCAGGCGAACTCGTCGACGGCGACGCGCGACTGCGGTGGCGCGCCGGAGGAGAAGGTGGCGGCGGTCTCGCTGCCCTGGATGCCGATGGTGAGGTTCGCGGCCCCCGAGGAGGTCTCGAGCGAGGTGAACTGCAGGTAGGCGTCGGTGATGGTCGCCGTCTGCGGGATGTCGATCCCCTCGAAGCGCATCCCCACGGCCTGTGCCCGGCTGCCGTTCAGGCCGAACTCGAGGTCGCCGCTGCCGCCGCCGCCGAACTGCTCCCAGTCGTCGGAGGAGGCGCCGATCGGCGTGACGACCGTCGACACGGTCCCGCCGCCGGTGGTGACGTCGTCCTCGATGACCATGCCGCTGGCGGTCGCGGTGCCGAGCGTCACGGTCGGGCCGGCGCCGGTGGCCCCGGTCAGGGTGACCGTCACCATCTCGGTGCCGTTGTCCACATCGTCATTGGCCACCGACACGGCCAGCGAGCCGATCCCATTGACGAAGCTGACGCTCTGGCTCGTCGCCGTGCCGGTGTCGTAGGCCACTTGCAGACTGCCGGTGAAGCCGGTGTCGTTCAGGCTCAGCCCGAAGGCGAGATCGGTGGTCCCGGTGTCGCCGGCCTCGGTCACCGTCGGCGCGTCGGCGATCGAGAGAACGACGCTTGCAGGCGGCGCCGCGACGTCGTCCTCGGTGACCGTGCCGCTGGCGCTCGCGGTGCCGAGCGTCACCGGCGCGGCGGCGCCGCTGGCCCCGGTCAGGGTGACCGTCACCATTTCGTCGCCGTCGTCGATGTCGTCATTGGCGACCGACATGGTCAGCGTGCCGACCCCGTTGACGAAGCTGACGTCCTGGCTCTGGTTCGCCGCCGTGCTGGTGTCGTAGGTCACCGTCAGGGTGCCGGTGAAGCCGGTGTCGCTCAGGCTCAGCCCGAAGTCGAGATCGGTGGTCCCGGTGTCGCCGGTTTCGGCCACCGTCGGCGCGTCGGTGATCGAGAGCACCGGCCCGGTCGGCGGGGGTGGCGGCGGCGCGCTGCCCTGCACCAGCTCGACGTTCGAGAAGCGCACGATCGAGCTTTGCGCGGCGTCGTCGTCGTTGATCAGCGCCAGGTAATCGAAGCTCCGTCCGGCATGCGCCGCGAGCGGGATCTCGTAGCTCACGGTCTGGCCCACGGTGGTGTAGTCGTTGCGCACCGACTGGTCGAACCTCGCGATGTT
>NZ_JAPWGO010000150.1 GCF_027213785.1 Limimaricola sp. G21655-S1
GTGCAGCAGCATCGCAGTCTCGCCAAGGTCTATGACTTCTACGAGCAGCCGCTCGGTCACGTGCAGTACACCATCGCCAAGTTCTACCGGATCGACGGTGGCAGCACCCAGAACAAGGGCGTTGCGCCGGATATCAGCTTCCCGACACCGGTTGCTCCGGAAGAGACGGGCGAAAGCCGTGAGTTCAATGCGTTGCCGTGGGACAAGATTGCCTCCGCCAACTACGAGAAACTCGGCAACTTCGCCAGCGTACTGCCCAATTTGCAGGCAGCGCACGATGCCAGGATCGCCAAGGATCCCGAGTTTGCCTATGTG
>NZ_JAPWGO010000151.1 GCF_027213785.1 Limimaricola sp. G21655-S1
GCCGCGACGTCGTCCTCGGTGACCGTGCCGCTGGCGCTCGCGGTGCCGAGCGTCACCGGCGCGGCGGCGCCGCTGGCGCCGGTCAGGGTGACCGCCACCGTCTCGGGCCCGTTGGCCAGGTCGTCATTGGCGACCGACATGGTCAGCGTGCCGACCCCGTTCGTGAAGCTGACGTCCTGGCTCTGGCCCGTCGCCGTGCCGGTGTCGTAGGTCACCGTCAGGGTGCCGGTGAAGCTTGTGTCGCTCAGGCTCAGCCCGAAGTCGAGATCGGTGGTCCCGGTGTCGCCGGTTTCGGCCACCGTCGGCGCGTCGGT
>NZ_JAPWGO010000152.1 GCF_027213785.1 Limimaricola sp. G21655-S1
TGTCGGCCCGAGCCTGGTTCGGGCTGCCACAATTCTATTTACCCATCACTCTTATAGAAAAGAATGTAACCCAGGACTGATGAGCGACTATAAACACACCCTGAATCTTCCGGAAACCGAGTTTCCGATGCGTGGCGATCTGGCCAAGCGCGAACCCAACATGCTGAAACGTTGGTACGATCAGGATCTCTACGGCGCTATTCGCCGCGCCAAAGCGGGCAAGCCTTCTTTCATTCTGCATGATGGCCCCCCCTATGCGAACGGCAACATTCACATCGGTCACTCGGTCAACAAGATCCTCAAAGATATCATC
>NZ_JAPWGO010000153.1 GCF_027213785.1 Limimaricola sp. G21655-S1
CGCTGGAAGTGGCGCTGGCCGTTGCCGAGCAACAGTCCGTCGACCAGAGTGGCGACGAAGCCCGTGAACAGTTGGCAATGCTGGCTGCTCAGGTGGGCACCCTGCAAGGCCAGCTTGGCCGTCTCAATGCCCTCGGCGAACGATTGACCGAGCAGGCCGATCTCGATCCCGACGAGTTCAATTTCAAAGAGCTGCCCCCCATGGGCGGTCCTTCTTATGATGAAGAGCTGGAAGTGAGCCTCAACGAGCTGCAAGCCTCGATGAAGCACCTCAGCCAGCAGCTCAGCAGCCGCGAAGAGCAGCTGTCGGTACT
>NZ_JAPWGO010000154.1 GCF_027213785.1 Limimaricola sp. G21655-S1
TTGCGTCTCATGCCGAAGTTCAGCCGAGCGACCTGGTTGTCGACTGCCAGGTCGGGGGCTACGCGACATTGCCTGATCACGACCAGCACAAGGGGAACGGGTGTGAGCTGGGGCGCGGCGGCAGCCATCACCAGCTTGCCCACCATGGTGGAGCCGGTAAAGAGCAGATGATCGAACGGCAGTGAGCTGAACGCCGCCGCCATCTGGGCATCTCCCTCGATGATGGCGATCTCGTTTTCGTCAAACACGCTGGAGAGCATGGTGCGCAGCGCGGCGTTGGTATGCGGGGTGAACACGGAGAGTTTCAGCATCG
>NZ_JAPWGO010000155.1 GCF_027213785.1 Limimaricola sp. G21655-S1
CTGTTTGCACTGATCTTCGGCTTGGCGGCGATGGCGAGCTACTGGCTCTATGCCGCCAATGCACAGCAGCCGCTCTTTAGCCTGAACCTGTTCAAGACCTCCACCTTTGCCATCGGCATCTGGGGCAACCTGTTTGCCCGCCTCGGCAGCGGCGCCATGCCCTTCCTCACCCCGCTGTTTCTGCAGCTGGGGCTCGGTTTCTCCCCGAGCAAGGCGGGGATGACCATGATCCCCACCGTGATTGGCGCCATGCTGACCAAGACGCTGGTGAACAAGCTTATTCCGAAGGTGGGCTATCGCCGCATTCTGATT
>NZ_JAPWGO010000156.1 GCF_027213785.1 Limimaricola sp. G21655-S1
GGCGCGTGGCGCTTGGCCCAACGGGAAGCGTGGTTTTTTTATAAACCGCGCTGACGGGCGGGAGGTCACCCGCCTGCCAGTGAAGCCGACCGGTTGAGAGGCAGGGTTATTTCACGACGATTTCGCGCGGCACATCGACCAGAGCCTCGCCGCCGTTTGGGGTCACCACAAATGTCTCTGTGATCGCCATCCCCCAGTCCGGGGTCCACAGACCCGGCATCAGATGGAACGTCATGTTTTCTTCGAGCTTGGTGGTATCACCTGGACGCAGCGACATCGTGCGCTCGCCCCAATCCGGCGGGTAGCTAAGGC
>NZ_JAPWGO010000157.1 GCF_027213785.1 Limimaricola sp. G21655-S1
CTTCGGGGGGGGGGGGCGCGGCGGCGCCGGGGGCGGGCGGGGCCCGGCGGGGGGCCGGCGGGGGGGCGGGGGGGGGGGGGGGGGCCGCGCCGGGGGGGGGGGGGGGGGGGGGGCCCCCCCCCCCGCGGGCCGCCGCGGCGGGGGGGGGGGGGGGGGGGGGGGGGGGGGGGGGGGGGGGGGCGGCGGGCCCCCGGCCCGCCCCGGCCCGCCCCCCCCCCCCCGCCCCCCCCGCGGCCCGGGGCGCGGGGCGCGCCCGGGGGCCGCGGCGGCGCGGGGGCCGGGGGCGGGGCCGGGCCGCCGGGGCCGGCGGGG
>NZ_JAPWGO010000158.1 GCF_027213785.1 Limimaricola sp. G21655-S1
GGCGCGCCAGGACAACAAGCCGGGCTTCGCGACCCGGTTCTTCGAGAAGCTGCGCGCCGCGAAGGCCGCCAAGACCAGGGATAACTGAGATGTGTGGGATCGTCGGCGTATTGGGAACTCACGAGGCCGCGCCGCTGCTGGTCGAGGCGCTCGGCCGGCTCGAATATCGCGGCTATGACAGCGCCGGCATCGCGACGCTGGACGCGGGCCGTCTCGACCGCCGCCGCGCGGTGGGCAAGCTGGTGAACCTGTCCGACAAGCTGGTGCATGAGCCGCTGCGCGGTCTCGCGGGCATCGGCCACACCCGCTG
>NZ_JAPWGO010000159.1 GCF_027213785.1 Limimaricola sp. G21655-S1
GGCGCGCCAGGACAACAAGCCGGGCTTCGCGACCCGGTTCTTCGAGAAGCTGCGCGCCGCGAAGGCCGCCAAGACCAAGGATAACTGAGATGTGTGGGATCGTCGGCGTATTGGGAACTCACGAGGCCGCGCCGCTTCTGGTCGAGGCGCTCGGCCGGCTTGAATATCGCGGCTATGACAGCGCCGGCATCGCGACGCTGGACGAGGGCCGTCTCGACCGCCGCCGGGCCGTCGGCAAGCTGGTGAACCTGTCCGACAAGCTGGTGCATGAGCCGCTGCGCGGTCTCGCGGGCATCGGCCACACCCGCTG
>NZ_JAPWGO010000015.1 GCF_027213785.1 Limimaricola sp. G21655-S1
ACCCGGTCGATGGCGCGGCCGAGCCAGCCCGCCTCCGGGATCGGCCCGCCCTCCTCGCGGGGCGGCGTGATGTCGGTATGATCTTCTGTCACTGGCCTTGTCCCTCGTTGAAAGGTGCTTGCGAAGACGCCCGGACCGCGGGCCCGGGCGTTACAGGGATACGGCAGGGCCGCGCCGGCCTTACTCGGCGATCAGGCCGTTCTCGGTCAGGTAGCCGGTCAGCCTGTCATAGACCTTCTGCGCGTTCTCGGAGCGCGAGGCCACTTTCTCCCACTCGCCCATGGCGATCTGGCGGAACTTGGCGCGCTCCTCGTCGGACCAGTCATGCACGGTGATGTCGCCCGATGCCTTGGCCTCTTCGACAGCGGCCTCGTCGGCGGCCTTGAGCGAGGCGACCTGGTTCTGGGCGAACTGCTTCACCGACTCTTCCATGATCTGCTTGAGATCGTCGGGCAGCTCGTCCCACTTGCTCTTGTTCATGGAGACCTCGACGAGCGGCATTGAGTGGAAGCCGGGATAGACCGGGTGCGGGGCGACGTCGTGCATGCCCTGCGCCTGGTTGGTCGAGAACACGGTGTAATCGGCGGCGTCGATCACGCCCTTGTCGAGCGAGGTGAACACTTCCGAGCCCGGCAGGTTCACCGGCGCCGCGCCGGCGGCGGCGAAGACCTGCTGCACGAGGCCCTCGGGCGCGCGCAGCTTCAGCCCCTTGAGATCCTCGACCCCCTTGAGCGGCACCTTCGAGACGAAGGCCTCGAGGCCCGGCGTGGTGGCGCCGATGAAATGCAGCCCGTAGGGCTCGACCAGCTCGTTCATCAGATCGGCGCCGCCGGCCTCCATGAAGTCGAACATCTGCTGCGGGTCGGACCAGGCGCCGACCGGATTGGCGATCAGGCCGAAGGCCGCGTCCTTGCCCGAGAAATACGAGGTGTCGGTGATGTGGCCGTCGAGGATGCCCGCGGCGATCGCGTCCTGCGTCTCGTTGTGGGCGACGATCGACTCGACGGGGAGCATCTCGACCGCGATGCGGCCGTCGGACATCTCCGAGACGCTTTCGGCCCATTCGCTCTGCAGCGCGAAATTGGGGTTGCCCGCCGGGTCAGAGGACTGGAAGCGGAAGCTGTAATCCTGCGCGATGGCCGCGCCCGACAGCGTCAGCGCGGTCGCGAAGGTGATGGTGAAGGTCTTGGTCATGAGGTCCTCCTCGGGGTGTGATCCGCCTGCCCGGACCCGTCGGGCCCTCCCTGCAGGCGGGAAGAAAGTTGTGTCAGCGCCATGGCGATGATCTCGTCTGGCGAAGGCGCCACCGAGACCGCGATGGCGTCCTCGTCGGGGCCCGGCGGCTCCAGCGTCTGCAGCTGGCTGTCGAGCAGCGAGACCGGCATGTAATGCCCCTCGCGCCGCGACATCCGCTCGCGCAGCAGCGCACGGTCGCCGTCGAGATAGATGATCGGGAACGGGCCGAGATGCGCCCGGAGCCTGTCGCGATAGGCGCGCTTGAGCGCCGAGCAGGCGACCACGGCGAAGGGCTCGGTCTCGGCCATCGCCTTGGCCACGAGGTCGAGCCAGCCCCAGCGCAACTCGTCGGTCAGCGGCTCGCCGCGCGCCATGGTCGCGACGTTCTCCTCGGGGTGCAGGTCGTCGGCATCGACATAGACGCCGCCGAGACGGTCGGCGAGACCGCGCGCGATGGTGCTCTTGCCCGCGCCGCTCACGCCCATCACCAGGATCGGTCCCTGCCGCTCGCTCATGCCGCCTCCCTTGTCGCAGCCGCTCCCTACGGCTAGAATGACAGCGCTGTCATTAGATGACAGCGCTGTCATGCGTCAAGGGGGGATCAATGGCAAAACGGGTGACACTGGCTGAGGTGGCGGCCCGGGCCGGCGTTTCGCCGATCACGGTGAGCCGGGCCCTGCGGCGTCCGGACACGGTGCAAGCCGAGACGCGGGCGCGGATCGACGCGGCGGTGGCCGAGTTGGGCTACGTGCCGGACCCGGCGGCGCGGGCCCTCGCCACCGGCCGCGCCGACGTGATCGGGGTGCTGATCCCCTCGGTCACCAACGCCGTGTTCACCGACGTGCTTTCGGGCATCTATGACGGGCTCGCCGACAGCCGCTTCGACGTGCAATACGCGATCACCCGCTACGACCCGGGCACCGAGGAAAAGCTGATTGGTGTGTTCCTGCGCCAGCGCCCCGCCGGGCTGATCATCTCGGGCATAGACCAGACCGATGCGGCGCGGCGGCTTCTCGACCGCGCCACCTGCCCGGTCGTGCAGGTGATGGAAACCGGCCCCGACCCGGTCGACATGATGGTCGGCTTTTCGCATCACGACGCGGCGGCGGCGGCGACGCGCCACCTGTTGGACCGCGGCTATCGCCGGCCCGGCTTTCTCGGTGCCCGGATGGACCCGCGCACGCGGCGTCGCTTCGCGGGGTTTCGCGCCGAGGCCGAGGCGCATGGCGTGTTCGATCCCGACCGGGTCGAGACCACCGAGGTGCCATCGAGCGTCGGCGGCGGCGCGAAACTGCTGCGCGCGCTTCTGGCGCGCCACCCCGAGACCGACGCGGTGTTTTGCAACAATGACGACCTCGCGCTCGGCGCACTGTTCGAGGCGATGCGCATGGGGATCCCGGTGCCCGGGCAACTCGGCATCTGCGGCTTCAACGATCTCGAGATGATGCGCGCCGCCGAGCCGTCGCTCTCCTCGGTGCGCACCCACCGCTTCGAGATGGGCGCGCGGGCGGTCGAGATGATCCGCGCCCGGCTCGACGGCCGCGACCCCGGCCCCGCCATCATCGACCTCGAGGCCGAGATACTGGCAAGGCGCAGCACGGAAGGCCCGACCGGCAACCGGCCGGTCGAGACTTAGAAGCCGGCTCGAAGACCGGCCCCGAAAAAGCAGGGCAGCTCAACCGCAAGCAGATCGCATCTTTCCGCTGGCCGTGCCGCCCCGGCCTCTGCCAGTCTGCGGAGCGGAGGCGTCGGTCATGGCGGTTGCGGACTACATCATCATCGGCGCGGGCTCGGCGGGCTGCGTGCTGGCGGAGCGGCTGAGCGCCTCGGGCCGATACAGCGTGCTGGTGCTCGAGGCCGGGCCGCGCGACCGGTCGCCCTGGGTGCGGCTGCCGCTCGGCTACGGCAAGACCTTCTTCCATCCCCGGCTCAACTGGCGCTATCGCAGCGCTCCCGATCCCGGCCTGAACGGGCGCAGCGATTACTGGCCGCGCGGCCGGGTGGTCGGCGGATCGAGCTCGATCAACGCGCTGATCTGGGCCCGGGGCCTGCCGCATGATTTCGACGACTGGGCGGCGGAGGGTGCCGATGGCTGGGACTGGCACGCCACCCGCCGCGCCTTCGAGGCCATGGAAACCCGCGTCGCCGCCGATGGCAGCCGCGACGGCAGCGGGCCGCTGCATGTACAGGACGTCTCGGACCAGATCCACCCGGTCACCCGCCATTTCTTCGAGGGCGTAGCGCAGGCCGGGCTGCCCGCCTGCCCCGATTGCAACGGCGCCCGCTTCGAAGGCGCCACGACCTATCGCATCACCACCCGGTCCGGCCTGCGGCACTCGGCCGCCCGCGCCTATCTCGCCCCGGCGCTGCGGCGCCCCAACGTGTCGCTGCGCACCGGCGTCACCGTCACGCGGATCGGCTTTGAGGGTCGCCGTGCCGCCACGGTGGAGCTGCGGATCGGCGGCCGGGTCGAGACCTTGCGCGCCGGGCGCGAGATCCTGCTCTGCGCCGGCGCCGTCACCTCGCCCCGGCTCCTGCAGCTCTCGGGCATCGGCCCGGCCGAGCTGCTGCGCGCGCACGGGATCGAGGTACTGGCGGACGCGCCGCATGTCGGTGGCCAGCTTCAGGACCATCTCGCGGTCAATTACTACTTCAAGGCCAATGAGCCGACGCTCAACGATCAGCTGCGTCCGTTCTGGGGCAAGGCCCGGGCCGCGATGCGCTACGCGCTGAGCCGTCGCGGGCCGCTGGCGCTTTCGGTCAATCAATGCGGCGGCTTCTTTCGCGGCGCGCCCGAGAGCCCGCGGCCCGATCAGCAGATCTACTTCAACCCGGTGAGCTACAGCACCACGCCCGCCGGGCGCCGCGATCTCGTCCGTCCCGATCCGTTTCCCGGCTTCATCATCGGCTTTCAGCCCGCTCGCCCGACAAGCCGCGGCCGGATCGACATCTCCTCGGCCGATCCGCTGGCCCCGCCGGATATCCGCCCCAACTCTCTGGCGACCGAGACGGACCGGGCGACCGTGATCGCCGGCGGACTGCTGTGTCGCCGGATCATGCGCAGCCCCGCGCTCACCGCCCTAGTTGAGAGCGCCGTCGGTCCCGACCTGCGCGCGCTCGACGGCGCGGCGATCCTCGACGATTTCCGCGATCGCTGCGGCACCGTCTTTCACCCTGTCGGCACTTGTCGCATGGGCGCCGACCCGCGCCGCTCGGTGGTCGATTCCCGGCTGAGGCTGCATGGCTTCGACGGGCTGCGGGTGGTGGATGCCTCGGTCTTTCCCAGCATCACTTCCGGCAATACCAATGCGCCGACGATGATGGTGGCACATCGCGTCGCCGAGATGATCCTCGACGACGCCGGGATCTCCTGATCCGCGCTCAGCCCCTCAAAGCGGGCGCGCCGCCTTCGAACAGGTTGCCGTTCACGTAGTCGCAGGGCGCCTCGCTCATCTCGAGATGCAGCCCGCTGCCTTCATAGAGATGGGCGCGGGCGAGGTTTTCGTCCACCTCGATGCCGAGCCCCGGGGCCTGCGGCGCGGCGACGAACCCCTCATCGACCCGGATCGTGCCCCGGATCAACCCGTCATGGAACGGCGTCTCGATGGTCTCGGCCATCAGCAGGTTGGGGATCGATGCCGCGAGATGGATGTTGGCGGCCCATTCCACCGGCCCGGCATAGAGATGCGGTGCGATCTGCGCGTTGAAGCTCTCGGCCAGGGCGGCGAGTTTGCGCGCCTCCCAGATGCCGCCGGCGCGCCCGAGCGCCGGTTGCAGGATCTGCGCCCCGCCGGTCCGCAGCAGCGGCGCGAATTCGGCGCGGGTGGCAAGCCTCTCGCCGGTCGCCACGGGCAGGCCGGTCGCCCGCGCCACCTCCACGAAGTCGAGCGGGTTGTCGGGCGGGATCGGCTCCTCGAACCAGAGCGGATCGAACGGTGCGATCGCCCGGCCGAGCCGGATCGCGCCGGCGGTGGTGAACTGCCCATGCGTGCCGAAGAGCAGGTCGGCGCGGTCGCCCACCGCCGCGCGGATCGCCCGGCAGAACGCGACCGAGCGGCTGATGTCGCTCATCGCGGGCTGGTGGCCGCCTCGGATCGTGTAGGGACCGGCCGGGTCGAACTTCACCGCCGTGTAGCCGCGCGCAACGGCCTCGGCCGCGGCCTCGGCGGCCATGTCCGCGTCGATCCAGAAGCCGGGCAGGGGGTGGTGCTCCGAAGGGTAGAGATAGGTATAGGCGCGCACGCGCTCGTTCATCAGGCCGCCCATGAGCGCCCAGACCGGGCGGTCGCGCGCCTTGCCGAGAATGTCCCAGCAGGCGATCTCGAGGCCCGAGAACGCGCCCATCACCGTCGGGTCGGGCCGCTGGGTGAAGCCCGAGGAATAGGCGCGGCGGAACATCAGCTCAATGTTCTCGACGCTCTCGCCCTCCATGTGACGCTCGAACACGTCGCGGATCACCGCCTCCATCGCGCGGGGCCCGACCGCGGCAGCGTAGCATTCGCCCCATCCGGTGATGCCGTCATCACTGGTGAGCTTGACGAGGATCCAGTAGCGCCCGCCCCAGCCCGGGGCCGGTGGCGCGACGATCAGGATCTCGAGGTCTTGCAATCGCATCGGCGGTCTCCTCGTTCCAGCAGCTAGGAAAAGGACAGCAGGCGGGCGGCGGCCTGTCCAGCCCCGGCATGGGCGGAGTGACCGATTGCCAATTGGCAATTCGGTATTTCCATAATGGTATCAGATACTTGACTTGAGAGCACCGATGCAGGCGGGGCAGGGCGCAGCCTCAGTTCCAACCCGATTGCCAATTGGCAATCGGCCCCGAAGGCGCCCGATCAGATCGGGTTCGCCTCGGCATATTTGCGGAAGAAAGCGAGGAAGGCGCGGTCGGGATCCTCGGCCGGGGACTTGCCCTTCGACCATTCGCGCCACTGGCCCTCGATGTTGTAGATGTCGTAGCCGGGAAAGCGCAGCCGCGCCGTCTCGTAGGTCTCGGTGCGCAGCGCCTCGCCCTGCCGGTCGAGCCAAGCCGGGCGCGGCCGCGGCGGGGTCTGGCCCGGGATCGTGGTCGTGCCGCCCTGCCCGCGCGCCTCCTCGGCGGCCCGCGCCCGGCGGCCGGTGCTGGCGAAGCTCAGGCTGCGCTCGGCCTTGTCGGTGGCGTCGCCATCCTTGCGCCACCAGCGCAGCTCCACATGGGTCACGCTGCGCCCGGTCTTGATCGGCGCGATCTCGACCATGTAGTCCGACAGCGCGCAGACCTCGGCCACCGCCGGATCGATCGCCCGCAGCCGCAGGTTCGACCAGGAGGTCAGCTTGCCCTTGGGCACGCCGAGCACGGCGCGGATGCCGTCGAGCGTGAAGGTCTCGGAGGATTTCCAGCGCAGGTTGCCGCGCTTCTGCACCATCTCGTAGAGCGTCAGCGCGTATTTCGACGACAGCGCGAACATCACCTCGCGCTGCAGCCGCGCGAAGACGGTGGAGTTGGTGATCACCTTGCGCAGCCGCGCCGGGATCTCGTATTCGAACAGCCCGTCGCTGCGCGCCATCTCGACGTTGCCACCGAGGAGCTGCACCCGCTCTACCGCCGGTTTGCCGTCCCAGATCACCTCCATCTTGACGATCGCGCTCATCAGCCGCTCGATCGAGTCGCCGATCCGATCGTTGGAATTGTGGTTGCCCCTGAGGTCGGACTTGGCGATCACATGCATCACCGGCTTGTCGATCGCCTCCCAGGCATTCTCCAGGAGCTGGTTGTAGATCCGGCGGTCGGCGAGGGTGAGCGGCGTCACCTCGATCAGGTCGACCAGCTCGCCCGGCTTGATCAACGTCTCGGGCGTGGGCCGCGCGTCGACCGTGCGGTAGGAGGGTTGGGGCAGCTTTGCCATGTCGTGACCGCCAATGCGCGTTACCTGTTGCGCATACTTTTGTATGGGCGGCGATGTAAGTCAATCGACAGCGGTCGCGGGGAGGGCCCACCCGATAAGTAAGGTTTAAGTCGGCGACGCGTCGCGGTGGCGATTCGCATCCCCCTGCAAAACAGGGCTTTGCGAGAGGGGTGATTCCTGCAATCCCGGCCCACCCCAAAGGTAAGAGTTCGGCACCCGATAGGTATCGCCAGCCATCCCGATACGTATCGCCAACCCACCCAATATGTTGCGCCAATCGTCCCGAAAGGTAAGCGATACAGGCGCTTCGCGCAGTGAAACAAGGGCCCCGCGCGGCATGAACAGAGAACCCTAGAATCCAGAACAGGGGGTATTCGGATTCGGATTTCGGGGTTTTGGGCGCCCCGCGGCGGCGATTTGCTACAAATCGGGATGGGGGAGGGGGCCGAGGTGCCGCGAAATCCGAACCGGGCGGCTCTTTGGGTCCGAGTGCGGTATTTGCGCCACGCCCCGGGCAGGTTCGGTTTTCGTGGCACCGCCCCGCGGATAGCGCACTTTACCTCCGTGCCGCGCCACCGCATCTTGGAGGCCGAACGCAGGCAAGGATATCGCTTTGGACATGGAAGACTATCCCGTCGGGCTGGATGAAATCGACGCGCTGGCGGGCCGGGCCGGGCGGGTGATCGAGAAGCTGCGCGCGCGGGTCTTCGCGCCGGGCGTCAGCAAGAGCCTCGATCTGCGCTTCAACGTGCGCAGCGCCGCCGAGATGTGCGGCCGCACCGAGAAGGCGCTGCGCGACGCCGAGGGCGACGGCCGTTTGCCCGAACCCGAGAAGGATCCCGATACCGGGCGCCGCACCGGCTACTCGCTGGCCGAGGTGAACCGGATGCGCGAGGTGTTCGGCACGCTGCCGCGCCGCGCCCCCACCGATCCGGCGACGGTGCTCGCGGTGCAGAACTTCAAGGGCGGGGTCGGCAAGTCGACGGTGGTGACGCATCTGGCGCAGTATCTCGCGCTCAAGGGCTACCGCGTCTGCGTCATCGACTGCGACAGCCAGGCCTCCACCACCAGCGTCTTCGGCCTCAACCCCGACGTCGATGTCGACGAGGAGGAGGACACGCTCTACCCGTTCTTCCGCCATGGCGGGCCGACCAGCCTGCATTACGCGCTGCGCGCCACCTACTGGCCCGGGATCGCGCTGATCCCGGCCAATCTCGGTCTTTACGACGCCGAGTACGAGTTCGCGGCGCGCATGGTGCGCGAACAGGATTTCGTGCTCGACCGGCTGCGCGGCGGCATCGAGACGATCTCGGACCAGTTCGACGTGATCCTGCTCGACCCGCCGCCGGCGCTCGGGATGATCTCGCTGTCGGTGCTGCGCGCGGCCAACGCGATCATCGTGCCGGCGCCGCCCAACAACATCGATTTCGGCTCGACCGCGCATTTCCTGCGGATGATGTCCTCGACCCTGGGCGAGCTCGCGCAACATGGCGGGACGCGGGGCTATCATTTCGTCAAGATCCTTGCGACCAAGATGAACGACCAGAAGAGCGCCCATGGCGCGATCAAGCGGATGATGGATGCGGTGTTCCCGCAGGACATGCTGTCGGCGGTCCTGAAGGACAGCGCCGAGATCGACAACGCGACGGCGAACCTGATGACCGTCTACGAACTGACCGGGGCGGCGACCCGCACCGAGACGCACAAGCGCTGCCGCGTCTATCTCGACGCGGTGGGGCGCGAGGTCGAGACCGAGATCCGCAAGACATGGCCGAGCCACCACGCGGCGCTGCGCAAGGAGGGGATCCTGTGAGCAGGAAGCACGACGACATCTTCAACGACGTCCTGAACGGTCTCGATGAGACCGAAACCCGCGAGGACGGGGCAGGGCGGGCGCAGACGCGGTTTCTCAAGCGCTCCACCGCCATGTCCGAGCAGGTCACGGGCGGGCGCCAGGAAAAGGTGCTGCGCCTCGTCGATCCGGCCAGCTGCGTCATGTGGGAGGGGCACAACCGCGCCTACGAGCTGCTGACGCCCGAAAACTGCGCCGACCTGATCGAGGGGATGAAGGCGCAAGGTCAGCAGGAGTTTCCCGCGATCGTGCGGCGGCTGCGGCCGGCGGGGCAGGGCGACGGCCCCGAGTTCGAGGTGATTTGCGGCGCCCGGCGGCATTTCACGGTGAGCTGGCTCAGGGCCAACAACTACCCGCAGTTCCGCTACCTGATCGAGGAGCGCGAGCTGACCGACGAGGAGGCGTTCCGCCTCGCCGATATCGAGAACCGCGACCGCGAGGACATCTCGGATTACGAGCGCGCCCGCGACTATGCCCGCGCGGTCGAGGCCTATTACGGCGGCCAGCAGAAGCTGATGGCCGAGCGGCTGCAGGTCTCGCCCGGCTTCCTGTCGCGGTTCCTGCAGTTGGCCAAGCTCGAGCCGGAGATCGTCGCCGCCTTCCCGTCGATCCGCGACATCAAGGAGCTGCATGCGCGACAGCTGCGGCCGCTGATGGCAGAGCCCGGCGCGCGCGAGGCAGTGCTGGCGGAGGCGAGGGCCATCGCCGAGGAGGGCGCGCGTCTCGCGGCGCCGGCGGTGCTGACGCGGCTCAAGGCTGCGGGCAAGGTGACGGCGCCGCGCAAGCGCTCGGACCGGGTGGTGCAGCATCGCGACGGCAATGTCAGCATCCGCCGCAAGGGCAAGTCCTATGTGATGGAGTTCGACGCCGATCTCAGCGACGCGGCGCTGCGGTCCGCGCTCGACCTGTTCCTGAAGGAGCGGAAGACGCGCTGATTGCCAGTTGGCAATCAGCAGAAAATACTAATTTAATCAGTGCTTTGATTGCAGTTGTTCGACAAGAGCGGCAAGCCGCTCGGAGCGCCGCTAGAAAGACCCCGGCGAGGAACAGCGTCTCGATGCCGCTCAGTCTTCTCGATGTGGGATTGCTCTCTTGGAGATGGACATATCGCCATTGCCCTTCGCGAACCTCTCGCGGCAGGTCTATGTGACCAGAGGCGACGAACACGAAAATTGGCCGATCCGGCTGGCGCGGGAATGCCGGGCACTGCCGCAGGAGATGCTGCTGCAAGATTTCGCGAAGATCGCGCCGATGCTCGCCGGCGCGATCGAGGTGCAGGGCGACGGGGGATCCCTCGGCGAACCGGCGGACCCGGTCGATTTCGACCACTAGAGCGGGGCAGCCCTTCTGTCCCCCGGCCTTGGACGGTACCAGCGCTGCCACCCGTGAGGGAAGGCGTGCCAGGTTTAGCGATACGTCGATTTGCGGCGCCTCTTGTCCGACGAGCAGACGATTGCGCATGACTTGGTGAACTCGTCGCTTCGCCCATTCCGCGCCCATTTTTGATGCCGGGAAAGCTGGCGCCGGCCGGTCAGACCACGCTGACGGCCAGATCACCCAGCCCTTCGATGCTGGCCCGCATCCTGTCGCCGCGCCTGATCGGGCCTACGCCCGCGGGCGTGCCGGCCAAGATCACGTCGCCAGCGGCGAGCACGAAATATTCCGACAGGTAGGAGATCATCTCGGGCACCTTCCAGATCATCTGGTTCAGGTCGCCCTCCTGCGCGAGCTCGTCATTGACCCGCAGTTCGATCCGGCCCTGCTCGGGGTGGCCGGACTGCGCGACCGGCATTAGCGGGCCCACCGGTCCGGAGCGCTCGAACGCCTTGCCGATCTCCCAGGGGCGGCCCGCTCTCTTGGCCTCGCCCTGCAAGTCGCGACGGGTCATGTCGAGCGCCACGCCGTAGCCCCAGACTTGATCCAGCGCCTTTTCAACGGGAATCTCGCTGCCGCCGGATTTCAGGGCGACCAGCAGCTCGACCTCGTGGTGCACGTCCCGGCTGTGCGGCGGGTAAGGGAATGTGCCCGAGGCGTCGAGATTGTCGGGGTTCTTCTGGAAGAAGAAGGGCAGCTCGCGATCCGGGTCATGGCCCATCTCGACCGCGTGCGCCGCGAAATTTCGGCCGATGCAATAGACCCGGCGGACCGGGAACAGGCTGCCATCGGTGGTCGGAATGGTCGGAACCGGCGGTGCCGGGATGACGAAGTCGTTCATGTCTCACCTCGCTGGTGTGGACATCGATCCAACCCCATCCGCCACCATTCGTCGAGGGCGCGCTGTAGCGGGACGGGGCGCTCACAGGCAGGAAGCGAAGGCCACCACCGGCAGCATCGTCCAGGCCGCCGCCAGCAGCGCCCCCGCCGCCAGAGCGAGGCCGATGTTGCGGAGCCGGGGATCGGGTTCGCGCCAGCGCGGTGATCTGAGGATCAGCAGGCAGAGGGCCTGCAGCGCGATCGCGGCCAGCGCCGCGCCGATCAGCAGCGCGCGCTCAGATAGGGCGATGGGCGGCGCGGCCCAGCGGCTCGAGCACAGCAGGCCGTGCAGGCCGTAGACGGCGCTGAATGAGGCGAGCCAGAGACCCAGCGGCAACGACAGGCGCAGCACCGAGATCATGTCAGCCATCCCGGCAGCGCCGCCGCCAGAACCGCGATCCCCGAGACGAGCACGGCGTAATCGCTCCACAGCCGCGCGATGCGGGGCTCTCCGCCAATGATGGCGCCGACATGACCGGCCCGGCGGCGCGCCGCGACGAAGAGCGCCATCACCAGCGCCACCGCCAGATGCAGCAGCGCGTAGCCGATAAGCACCCAGAGCGTGGCGTCATAGGCATGCGCGGTCGGGTCGGGCACGCGGGTCAGGATCCGGATCCCCGCCCATGCGAGGCCGCCAAGCCCCGGCAGCAGAAGCAGCAGCCCGGCGCCGGGGCGCAGCCTCGGTCCCAAAGCGGCGAGCCCGGCGCCCGCCAGCGCCGCAAGCGCCACGTCGAGCCCGGGCTCCGCGTAGCGCGGCGGTGGCCAGTTCGGGGCGATGGTCCACAGAAAGACATAGCCGAAGAGCAGCGAGCCGAAGAAGGTGCCGTTCGCGAGCAGCAGGAAGATCGACCCCCACCAGCCCGGCGGATCGGCGACCTCGCCGGCGGTCAAGAGCTCGGGGCCGTGCCCCACCGGCAACGCGCCCTCGCGCGTGGTGCCGCCGAGGCTCCAGGTCCAGTACAGGGCGCAGCAGATCACGCCGACGGCCGAAATCGGCACCAGCCAGTAGGTCTTGAGCAGCATCCCGAGGAAGAACAGGCCGGTCACCGCAGACATCAGCATCGGCAGGACGGTGTTGCCCGGAAATATGGTGATGTAGCGCGGCGCGCCGGTGGCGATCTCGATCGAGAGGGTTTCGCGTCGGCCCCGTGACGGATCGCCGAGATAGCCCTCGCCCCGGGCGAGCCGGACCGGCAGGTCGGGGGCATCGTAGAGCGGCTCGCGCGAGGTCACTTGGGGCAGGCTCGCGAAGTTGTACGGTGCCGAGGGCGTGGGCATGGCCCATTCCAGCGTGCCCGCCTTCCACGGGTCGCGCGAGCCGCGGATCGCCACCGCCGCGTTGATCACGACGTCGATCAGCACCAGCGCGAAGCCGATCGACATGACGAAGCCGCTGATCGAGGCGATCAGGTTGATCGCCTCCCAGCCCTGACCGCTCTCATAGGTGTCGATCCGCCGCCGCATGCCCAAGAGACCGGCCCAGTGCAGCAGCAGGAAGGTGCCGTGAAACCCCGGCACGATCAGCCAGAAGGCGGTGTTGCCGAGCTTGAAGTAGGTCTTGCGCCCGGTGAAATGCGGCATCCAGTAATAGAGCGCGGCTAGCATCGGAAACACGAAGCCGCCGACCAGCACGTAATGCAGATGCGCCACGATGAAGTAGGTGTCATGCGCCTGCCAGTCGAAGGGCACGATCGCCACCATCACCCCGGTGAGACCGCCGATCACGAAGGTGGCGAAGAAGGCCAGCAGCCAAAGCATCGGCAGATGCAGGCTCGGGCGGCCCTTCGACAGCGTGCCGATCCAGGCGAAAATCTGCACCGCCGTCGGCACCGCCACCAGCGTCGAGGCGGCCGAGAAGAAGGCCAGCCCCATATGCGGGATGCCGGTGGTGAACATGTGGTGGACCCAGAGCCCGAAGCTCAGCACGCCCAAGCTCACCGCCGCCGCCACGACCCAGCCGTAACCCATCAGCCGCGAGCGCGCCATCACCGGCAGGATGGTCGAGATCGCCCCCGCCGCGGGCAGGAAGATGATATAGACCTCCGGGTGACCGAACAGCCAGAACAGGTGCTGCCACAAGAGCGCGTCGCCGCCCGCCGCGACCTGGAAGAACGGCATGTCGAAGGCGCGTTCCAGCTCCAGAAGGATCGAGCCGAGGATCAGCGGCGGAAAGCCGGTGAGGATCATCACCGCCGTGACCAGCGCGTACCAGGCGAAGATCGGCATCCGCGACAGCGACATGCCCGGTGCGCGGTATCGCAGCACCGTCACGGTGATCTCGACCGCCGCCGAAATGGCCGAGATCTCGACGAAGGTGATGCCGATCAGCCAGAAATCCGAGTTGATCCCCGGCGCGCCGATGGTCGAGGAGAGCGGCGGATACATGAACCAGCCGCTGTCGGGCGCCACGCCGGCCAGCAGCGCGAAGATCATCATCGAGCCGCCGAAGACGTAACACCAGAAGCCGTAGGCGGTGAGCCGCGGAAAGGCGAGGTCGCGGGTGCCCAGCATCTTCGGCAGCAGGTAGACCGCGAGCCCCTCGAAGAAGGGGATCGCGAACAGGAACATCATGATGGTCCCGTGCATGGTGAAGATCTGGTTGTAGTGGTCCGGCCCGAGGAAGGCCGAGCGCGGGCTCGCGAGTTGCGCCCGGATCAGCATCGCGAGAATGCCGCCGACGATGAAGAAGAAGATCGCGACCGCGAGGAACATGCGGCCCAGATCGGTGTGGTTGACCGTGGTAAACCAGCCCCTGAGGCCGGGCTCGGAGGCCCAGATGCGCGACAGCGCGCGGTGACGCCTGAGCGCGTTCATGGTCTCTCTCCCCGCAGGAAGGCTTGCCAGCCCTCCGCGTCATGCGCGATCACCGTGAAGCGGTGGTCGCGGTATCCCGGTCCGTTGTATTCGGCGTTCAGCCCCTCGTAGCGGCCGGGCCGGTCGGCCTCGATCCTGAGCACGTTCACATGGCCTGGCACGGCGTCGAGCTTGCCCGCCAGCCGCGGCACCCAGAAGGAATGGACCACGTCGGCGGAACTGATCGCCACGTCGACCGGGCGCCCGGCGGGGATGTGTAGCTCGTTCTCGGTCACCCGTCCCGGCGCGTCGGCATAGCCGAAGCGCCAGTCCCATTGCCGGGCTTCGGCGCGCACTTCGACCAGGTCGGGCGTGGCGCGCGGCAGCAGCCGTTCGCCGATCACGAGGCCGTAGGCCAGCAGCGCGGCGAGCACGGCCAGCGGAAAGGCGAGGCCGAGCCAGACGACGAAGCGTCGCTCTTGCACCTCGCCTGGCGGTCGCCGCCAGGCCCAGGCGATCAGCCCGGCGACGAGAAGGAAGATCGCCGTCGCGCCGATCAGGAGCACCCACCACAGCGTGGCGATGATCGCGGCGGCGGGTCCGGCCGGATGCACCGTCGAGAGGCTCTCTTCGCAACCGGCGAGCAGCAGGAGTGTTGAGCCGGCGACACCACTGCGCAGGAGAGAGCGACCATGGCCGAGGAAATGGTTCAGACCGAAAGGGAAGAGCTCGAAGACCCGATCGTGGAACATGCCGGCTACGAAGACACCGAATCCATTGTCGGCATCTGGGGCCATCCGCTGCACGCGATGAGCGTGGCCTTTCCGGTGGCGCTGACCTTCTGCACCTTCGGTGCGGACGCGCTCTACTGGTGGTCGGGAGAGCTGTTCTGGGCCCGCGCCGCGATCTGGGCGGCGAGTACGGCCTTCCTGTTCGGCCTCGCGGCGGGCGCCACGGGCACCGCCGAGCTGCTGCTGGTCCCGGGCATCCGTATAAGGGCCCCGGCATGGACCCATTTCGTGATCGCGGTGCTGCTGCTGTCGCTTCTGGGGCTGAACTGGGGCTACAGGTTGCAGGGCTACGAGGCGGCGGTGCTGCCCTATGGCATCCTGATGTCGGGCTTCAACGTGCTCGTGGTGATGGTCACGGGGTGGCATGGCGGCAAACTCGTCTTTGATTATCGTCTGGGCACGTCGAAAGGCAGCTGATTGCCGCGCGGCTCGGCGAGCCAGCCGGGCACCGGGATCTCGCCCAGCTCCGGCTTGGCGAGGACCAGCGCCAGGATCGTCAGGATCGGCACCAGCAGCAGGACGAGCGGCAGCGCCGGGTTCGGCGCCCGGTGCGCGCCTTCGCGTTCGGCCACGGCGACGAGGACGTAGCCGACCCAGACGTGAAAGCTCACCAGCAGCGCCACGAAGACCAGCTTCGCGAACATCCATGTCACGAAGACCTCGCGCAGGAAGATCAGCCCGGTCCCCGAGGCGATGGCGAGCACCGCCGAGGGCGTGACGAAATAGGTATAGGCGTAATGGGTGGCGCGGCGGATGCGGCGGTAGTCGCTCTGGCCGATCGCCGGGTCGTGCCGCGACAGCATCAAGGGCAGCGCGAAGAGCCCGCCGCACCACAGCAGCAGCATGCCGACATGCAGCGCCTTCAGATACGGGATCAGCCCGGCGAGCCAGCTCATGCCGCCGCACGCTCCGCCATGCGCCAGCCGCGGCGCGCGGTGAGGGCGATCATCGCGAGATAGGGCAACATCGCCGGCACCCACATGATCAGCCCGCCGAGCTGCTGGTCGGCCAGCGGCGAGAGGCCCCAGCCGAGCGGCGCCAGCGCATGCGCCGCGTAGAGCTGCGCCGGGGCGAAGGTGAGGATCGCGCCGAGCAGCCCCATCTGCATGAGCCCGGCCAGCGACCACAGCATCGCCTCGATGGCCGACCGTTCGGCCAACACCGCGCGCCAGAACCAGACGGCGGAGCCCAGCAGGCTCAGCTGCATGATCCAGTAGACGGCGATGTCGCGCAGCGCGAGATCATAGGCGGCGGGCAGGTGCCAGGCCCAGAGCAGGGCGGTCGAGATCAGGAAGGGCAGGGCGGCGCCCGAGGGGCGGCGGCTTGGCCATGCGGCGGCGAGCAGCGGCGCCGCCACGGCGACCAGCAGCACGTGGTGCACGACACGTGCCGAGAACAGCGCCACCGCCATGGCGCAGAGCGGCGAAACGAAGGCGAGGGCCAGCACCGTCGTCGCGGCGAGGCCGGCGCGGCTGTGCCGCAGGGCGATCGCCGTGGCGAGCAGGGCGCCCAGCAGCAGGGGATCGAAATTCCACGATTGCAGCGCGTTTTCCGGCACGGGCGCCGCGCCGCAATAGCTCCCCGGCAATATCCACTCCGACATCCGGCATCCCCTCGCCCCGTTCGCGCAGGCGCCCGGTTTTGGCCATCCCACTGAACCGAACGTCCCGGATCGGCTCGGGTTCTACCGATGGTCGCATAAATTTGACGCGTGTCCGCAATCGGGTATGGGGCCGGGAAACGTCCGGCCCGGCCATTGCGGGGACATGCCCGAACATCCTATTTTCGGGCATGGGTAGCGAAGCGCTTTACCACCTGCTCGACCCCGGCAACGCGCACCGTCTCCGGGATGCCGAGGTCTTCGACCACGCGGTCGTTCCCGACCAGCTCGCCAAATTCCTAGCCGATGAGGGTCATGTTCTGGTCTTCGCCACGATCGGCGACGCGATAGTGGGTTTCGCTTCCGGTACCATTCTGCTGCATCCCGACAAGCAGCCGATCTTCTTCGTCAACGAAGTCGGGGTCCGCGAAGCATCGCGGCGGCAGGGCATTGCCACGGCCTTGTGCGAGATGTTGATCGACGTGGCACGTGCGCGCGGATGCAAGGGGGTCTGGCTCGCCACCGAGGCGGACAATCATGCCGCGCGGGCGCTTTACCGGCGGCTCGACGCGCGGGAAACGCGAGACCTGGTCGCCTATGACTGGGATGACGCGATGGGCAAATAAGGGTTGCGATGCCCCGATACGGCCGTTGGAGGTTCCCCGCTGCCTTGCCCCCAGATGGCAGCGACGCGTTCCGGGCCTAAGCATCGAGCCGTTGTTGGCCCCGGTGAGGGAGGAGCGGTCCGACCGTCGCCGCTTTGAGGTCAAGGCGGCGCCGATCTCTGGTCGGGACGCTCAGTCGATCCAGCCGTCCACCACGTCCTTGTTCTCTCGGACCCAGTTCTCGGCGACGTCGCGCGGGTCCATCTCGTCACGGCCGATCTGCAGGATCCAGCCGTTGTCCATCTCGGGCTCGAGTTGCAACTGGCTGAGGAACTGCGCGACCGGCGGGGTCCGCGTTTCGAGCGATTTCGAGTAGCCCACGAAGATTTCGGCATCGCGGCTGGCACAGGCGAAATGCGAAACTTCGAGCCAGTCGGTCGCGTCGAGATCGACATTCTCGCAGCCCTCGCTTCGGGCCGGTTCCTCGATCGGCGAGAGATCGTAGGCGGCATGCACCCATTCCGGGCTCCAATAGTAGAACAGGATCGGCTGTTCACGCTGGATCGCGGTCTTGAGCTGCGCCTTGAAGGTGGCATCGGGCAGCTTCTAAGCCTCCCAAGGCTCCGACAGGCCGTCGCTCTTGATCTTCACTTCCTACATGCGGGCGGATGTCCAGCGACATCAGGGGCCCGGTATGCGTCTTTGTCGTTGCGAAGCGCTATTTCGTGGTGGCGACGGCGACAACGACTTTGAGTTCAGCTTTCTTGAGGCAACGAGTACGACTCGCGAGAAGCGGTCTCGGCTGCGTTCGACCTCTATTGCCGAGGCACTGCTGGGCGATGGCGTGGTGACCGAACCGGGGGCGCCGTTCTTCGACCGGTTCGAGGGGCCCTGCCCGTTCTTCCGGCTCGGCTACTCCTCCATCGCCTCCGAGCAGATCGCCGAAGGCGTGGCGCGGATCGCGAAGACGGTCCGGCGGCTTCGGCCGATGGCATTCGAGCCGGGCCGAACGGGGTCGTAACCCCCTCGGCCCGGCGCAGGACGCCGGCTCGTCACTCCGCCGGGGCGCCTTCGGCCGTGTCGTTCCGGGCGGAGGCGGTGCTGAGCTGGGCATAGGCATCATGCACGTCGGTGCCCATGTTGTGCTCGGCCTCGGCATCGCTGCGGAACCGTTGACGGTGACGATGGACCATCAGGTTGTCCCAGCGGAGCGCCCGCACGAGGCCCCATGCGATCAGGCACAGCACCACCGCGAAGGGGAAGCCCGCGATCACCGCCGCCGCCTGCAACGCACCCAAGCCCCCCGCGAGCAGCAGCACCGAGGCCACCGCGCCTTCGGACACCGCCCAGAAAATGCGCTGCACCTTGGGCGGGTTCGGATCGCCGCCGGCGGTCAGCATGTCGATCACAAAGCTGCCCGAGTCCGAGGAGGTCACGAACCACATCACGATCAGGATCGTCGCGAACAACGAAGTCACGCCCGAGAAGGGGAAGTAGTCGAGCAGGGCGAACATGGTGTTGGCGTAGTTCTCGCGCGTGGCGTCGACCAGTGTCGGGTCGCCGGTGAGCGAGATCGAGATCGCGGTGCCGCCGAAGGCGGTGAACCAGAAGAACATGATCGAGCAGGGCAGCAGCATCACCCCGAACATGAACTCGCGCACGGTGCGGCCACGGCTGATCCGGGCCACGAAGACGCCGACGAAGGGCGCCCAGCTGACCCACCAGGCCCAGTAGAAGATGGTCCAGCTCTCCTGCCAGTTGCCGCCGTCATTGCCACCCTGCCAACCCTCGTTCCAGGTGCCCAGCTGGATGAAGCGGCTCAGGTAGTAGCCGTAATTGTCGACGAAGCTGTCGAGGATGAACAGCGTCGGGCCGACGATCACCATGAAGGCGAGGAAGACGAGCGTCAGGATGATGTTGACGTTGGAGAGGCGCTTGATGCCGCCGTCGAGACCGGCGACGACCGAAAGCGTCGCCATGCCGGTGATCGCGGCGATGATGAGGATCTGGACCACCACGTTGTTGGGCACACCGAACAGCTCGTTCAGGCCGGCATTGACCTGGGTGGCGCCGAGGCCCAGCGAGGTGACGATGCCGAACATGGTGCCGAACACCGCGACGATGTCGACGAGATCGCCCCAGAACCCGTAGATCCGGTCGCCGATCAGCGGGTAGAGCGCCGAGCGGATCGCCAGCGGCAGCCCCTTGCGGAAGTGGAAATAGGCCAGCGCCAGCGCCACCACCGCGTAGATGCCCCAAGCGTGGAAACCCCAATGCATGAAGCTGATCGCCATCGCCTCCTGCGCCGCCTGCACGGTTTCGGGGTCGGCCATGGGGGGCGCGAAGTAGTGATACATCGGCTCGGCCACGCCCCAGTAGATCAGGCCGATGCCGATCCCGGCCGAGAACAGCATCGCAGTCCAGGAGAACAGAGAATATTCCGGGTTCTCGTCCATCCGGCCCAGCCGGACATCGCCGAAGGGCCCGACCCCCATGAAGATCACGAAGACCAGCAGCAGGTTGATCAGGATGATCATCGCCCAGCCGAAATAACCGGCGAGCCAGCCCTGGATCCCGGTGAAGACCGTGTTGGCGAGTTCGTTGAAGAGCACGCCGAACAGGATGAACCCGATGATCAGCGCCGCCGAGACGATGAAGACCGGTCGGTTGACCTTTGGAAATATCCAGAACCGCTCCTGCGGTCGCATGCCTGACATGATCTCGTCCTCGCTCCTGCCAATCGATTGGGGCTCAACGCGCTTGGCCCGATGTCGTTCACATTACCTTTCGGCAGGTTCCGTCACGAAAGCCGGAGCACGGAGCAAGTGGCAGCGATCTGCCGATGCCTCCGGAGCGGGCCTCCACGGGTGCTGCAGCGCCATGTTCGAGGCGTAAACGAAAGGCCGCGCGGGCGGATCAGGCCCCGGCGACCGTGGTTTCGCGGGCTGTTTCCAGGCGAAAGCCGGAGGGATTTGTCGCGAGCTGTATCGCATCGCCGCGCTGCGACAGACGGCGACAAAGCCCGCGTGGCGCGGCTCTTATCCAGCAGGCAGGAAGGCCCAAGTGATCGACACGGCGCCGATGACGACGCCGGACAGACAACGCAGAAAAGGGCCAAGACATGAAACCGAACACTCTTCTTCCTACCGCCTTCCTGGTGACCGCGCTGCTGGGTGCCGGCGCCGCCGTCGCCACCGCGCAGAGCCAGCCGCCGGTTCAGGAGCCGGCCGCCGCGACCGCGCAGGCCGCGCCCGCCGACGCGCAAGCGGCCGATGAGCGCGGCCCGCGCATGCATCGCGGCGGCGACGAGGACCGCCGGGGCGGCCGGCACCATGGCCGCGGCGCCGGGCATGGCGGACCGCGTGGCGGCATGATGATGCAGCAGATCATGACCCAAGCCGATGCCGACGGCGATGGCAGCCTGACGCTGGAGGAAATCGAGGCTTTCCGCACCGCGCAGGTCGAGAGCGCCGATGCGTCGGGTGACGGCGCTCTGACGATCGAGGAGTTCGAGACGCTCTACAACGCCTTCATGCGCGAGCGCATGGTTGATGCCTTCCAGGCACTCGACGCAGATGGCGACGGCGAGATTGTCGAGGGCGAGATCGATGCCCGCCTCGACCCCATGCTCGAGCGGATGGATCGTGACGGCGACGGCGCGATCAGCCCGGCCGACCGCCGCCGCTGAACGCTCTTCTCTTGGCGGGGTCTCACCGGGCCCCGCCGAGCCGGATCGTCTCCCTACCCGGCGATCCGCGCCGCGATCCGTCCTCCCCCGGGTCGCGGCCTATTCATGCCCGCCCTCCCGCGCGACGGCGAGCTCCGGATCGCCGGAGAGATAGGTCGCCCGCGATTGCAGCGTGTAGTCGGACTCGGCCAGCATGATCCCCATGAAGACCAGCGCGGCGAGCGGCGGCAGCAGGATCGCATAGACGAGCGCCAGCCGTTCCCATGCCATATGCATGAACACCGCGACGATCAGCCCGGCCTTCAGCACCATGAAGATCAGGATCAAGCTCCAGCGCAGCGCGCCTTGGAGCTGCGCGTAATCGACCATGTAGGAGGCGGCGCTGAGCACGAACAGAAAGCCCCAGCAGGTGAGGTAGAGCCGGATCGGATGGGCCTGCCCCTCGTGCGAGGCATGGGTGTCGGAGGCGGCGGCATGCGTCATGTTTCCCTCACCACAGGTAGAAGAACGCGAAGATGAAGACCCAGACGAGGTCGACGAAGTGCCAGTAGAGGCCCATGATCTCCACCGCCTCGTAGTCGCCCTTCTCGCGGCAGAGCCATGTCCTGCGGCCGCTGTCGAATTCGCCCTTGCGGACCTTGTTCGCGACGATCAGCAGGAACAGCACCCCGAAGCTGACATGGGTCCCGTGAAAGCCGGTGATCATGAAGAAGGTCGCGCCGAACTGCTCGGCGCCCCACGGGTTGCCCCATGGCCGCACGCCCTCGGAAATGAGCTTCGTCCACTCGAAGGCCTGCATGCCGACGAAGAGCGCGCCGAGCGCGGCGGTAGCGAACATCAGTTGCGCGGTGCGGCGGCGGTTGCGCGCATAGGCGAAGTTCACCGCCATCGCCATCGTCCCCGAGGACGAGATCAGCACGAATGTCATGATCGCGATCAGCAGCAGCGGCAGCTCGGTCTGGCCGACATGCAGCGCGAAGACCTCGCTGGCATTGGGCCATTCGACCTCGGTCGAGCTGCGCGCCGACATGTAGGAGATGAGGAAGATCGCGAAGACGAAGGTGTCGCTCAGCAGGAAGATCCACATCATCGCCTTGCCCCAGGAGGCGGTCTTGAACGCCCTCTGGTCCGAGGCCCAATCCGCGGCGACCCCTTCAAGCCCGTTCGGGCGGGGCGGTGACCTGTGAGCGGTGGCGTCGGTCATGCTCGTCTCCCTCAGCTCAGGATCGCCCGGCACAGCGCGGCGGCGTCGCTGGCCCAGCCGGTGAGGATCGCCAGCATGGCGATCCAGACGATCAGCAGGAAATGCCAGTAGATCGTGCAGAGCGCGACGGCGGGCGCGGCGGCACCGGGCCCCCGGCGCAGCCGCGTGGCCACCCGCGCCAGCGCCACCAGCCCGCCGAGGATATGCAGCCCGTGCAGCCCGGAGATCAGGTAGAAGAAGCTGGCCCCCGGCGTCGCCGCGAGGCCCTGACCGGTTTCCGCCATTCGCGCCCATGCAAGCCCCTGTGCCAGGAGGAAGGCCGCCATGCTCGCCGCGCCCGCGCCGATCCAGCTCGCGAGGCCCGGCCCGTCTCCGCGCCGGGCGGCGAACACGGCGGCCTGCAGCGCGAGGCTGCTCAGCGCCAAGAGCGCCGTGCCGGCCCAGACCACGCGCGGCAGCCGCATCTCGAACCAGTCGGCATAGCCCATGCGCATGGTGACCGCGCTGCCCGCCAGCGCGAACAGCCCGCCCGCGACGATCAGGAACACGCCGAGCCCGGTCCGGCCCGTGGGCTGGCCGCCGGGGGAGGGGCTACGGGTGACGGCGCCGGTCTCGAGCCACGGCCTCTCGGCCACGCCCTGCCGCCAGAGCCATGTCAGCGCGATCACGGCCACCAGCGCCACGAAGCCAAGCACGATGCTCATGGCACGTGGCTCCAGCTGGCGCGGTGGCCGGGATCGTCCTGCGCGATGTAGTCGCGCGGCGCGCCGGGCACCGAGTAGTCATAGGCCCAGCGATAGACCACAGGCAACTCGTCGCCCCAGTTGCCGTGACGCGGCGGCACCTCGGGCGTCTGCCATTCGAGCGAGGCGGCGCGCCACGGGTTGTGGCCCGCCTTGCGGCCCCGCGCGAGGCTCCACGCGACGTTGAACAGGAACAGCATCTGCGCAGCGCCCACGGTCAGCGCCGCGACGGTGATGAAGGCGTTGAGCGTTGCGACGCTATCCGGCACGAAGCTCGCCGAGATGTCGGGATAGCGGCGCGGCACGCCGACGAGACCCACGTAATGCATCGGGAAGAAGATCGCGTAGGCGCCGATGAAGGTGACCCAGAAATGGATCAGCCCGAGCCGGTGCGACAGCATCCGCCCCGAGATCAGCGGGAACCAGTGATAGATCGCGCCATAGATCACCATGATCGGCGCGACGCCCATCACCATGTGGAAATGCGCCACCACGAACATCGTGTCCGACAGCGGCACGTCGACCACCACGTTGCCGAGGAAGAGGCCGGTGAGCCCGCCATTGAGGAAGGTGACGATGAAGCCGAGCGCGAAGAGCATCGGCAGGGTCAGGTGGATGTCGCCGCGCCACAGCGTCAGGATCCAGTTGTAGACCTTGAGCGCGGTGGGCACCGCGATGATCAGCGTCGTGGTGGCGAAGAAGAAGCCGAAATAGGGATGCATGCCCGAGACGTACATGTGGTGCGCCCAGACGATGAAGGACAGCGCGCCGATGATGACGATGGCCCAGACCATCATCCGGTAGCCGAAGATGTTCTTGCGCGCATGCACCGCGATCAGGTCCGACACGATGCCGAAGGCCGGCAGCGCGACGATGTAGACCTCCGGGTGGCCGAAGAACCAGAACAGGTGCTGGAACACGATCGGCGAGCCGCCGCCATAGCTCAGCTGCTCGCCCATCTCCACCAGAGCCGGCATGAAGAACGACGTGCCCAAAAGCCGGTCGAACAGCATCATCACGCTCGCCACGAACAGCGCCGGGAAGGCCAGAAGCGCCATCACCGTGGCGGTGAAGATGCCCCAGATGGTGAGAGGCATCCGCATCAATGTCATGCCCCGCGTGCGCGCCTGCAGCACCGTGACGGCGTAGTTCAGCCCGCCCATGGTGAAGCCGATGATGAACAGGATCAGCGAGACGAGCATCAGCACGATGCCCCATTGCGTGCCGCCCGGCGTGCCCGACAGGATCGCCTGCGGCGGGTAGAGCGTCCAGCCCGCGCCCGTGGGTCCGCCCGGCGCGAAGAAGCTCGCCGCGAGCACCACCACGGCGAGGAAATACACCCAGAAGCTCAGCATGTTGACGAAGGGAAACACCATGTCCCGCGCGCCGACCATCAGCGGGATCAGGTAGTTGCCGAAGCCGCCCAAGAAGATCGCGGTGAGCAGGTAGACCACCATGATCATGCCGTGCATGGTGATGAACTGGTAATAGGCCTCGGCCGAGATGAAATCGAACACGCCCGGAAAGCCGAGCTGCATCCGGATCAGCCATGACAGGACGAGGGCGACGAGGCCGATGGCGATGGCGGTGCCGGAATATTGCAGCGCGATGTACTTGGCGTCCTGCGAGAAGACCCAGCGCGACCAGAAGCCGTGGGCATGCGGCGGCGGCAGATCGGGCACTTCGGCGGGCGGAATGCCCGTGTCGGGGTCTTCGCTGACGCTGCTCATGGATCGCTCCCTCCGATCGGCTCCGCGGTATTCGCGACCTGCACTTCCTTGCCAGCTGGCAATCCCGCGAAGGTGAGCTGCTCGCCGAGCCAGGCCTCGTACTCGGCCTCCTCGTCGATCAGCACGTAGCCGCGCATGTAGCCGTGCCCGGTGCCGCACAGCTCGGCGCAGAGCACCTCGAACTCGCCGGTGCGGGTGGGGGTGAACCAGAAATAGGTGACCATGCCGGGCACCATGTCCATCTTGGCGCGGAATTCGGGCACGTAGAAATCATGCAGCACATCGACCGAGCGCAGCAGCACCTTCACCGGCTTGCCGATCGGCAGGTGCAAATCGCCGCCGTCGATCACCACGTCGTCGGCGCCGAACCGGTCATGCGGGTTGAGTCCGAGCGGGTTGTCGGCCGAGATCCAGGTCACGTCCGAGCTGCCGAGCTGTCCATCCGCGCCGGGCAGCCGGTAGCTCCAGAACCATTGCTGGGCCACTACCTCGATCTCGGTGGCGTCATCGGGCACGGTGATGAACCGGTTCCAGACCACCAGCCCCGGCGCCAGCATCGCCGCGACGCCGAGCGCGGTCAGCGCCGTGAGCCAGATCTCCAGCCGCTTGCTCTCGGGCTCGTAATGGGCGACGCGGCCGGGCTTGTGGCGGTAGCGGAACACGCACCACGCCATGAACAGCACCACCGCCGTGAAGACGGCGCCGGTGATCCAGAAGGTGATGACCAGCGTGGTGTCGATATAGCCCCAGTTCGAGGCGATGGGCGTCCACCACCATGGGCTGACCAGATGGAACGCCACGGAAAACAGAACAATCAGAACCAGACAAGCCGCAACGATCATGGCGATGTCCCTTCCACGCGGGGGCGCAGGTCTCGGGTGCAGGCGCGTGGCAATCTTGCGAAGTGCAGCGACCATAGCCGAATTTCGGGAAATTTTCCAGCGGCATGCGATGGCACCCCGAAAGGGCGCCCTGCGCCCGGGCCAGAGGCTGCCTTGGCGTCATGAGGACGCGGCCCGGAGGGTCCGAAACGCGATGCACAAGTTCGCCCGACCCTTCGCGGGCCGGGGGGCGGACCCGGGCGCCGATTCTGGTGCTCGTCCAGAGAACGGGTGGGTGACGTGGCGGGGCCCGGTTCCCGGCCCCGCGCCGGTCAGAGGCGACCCACCTCGCGCGGCGCGGCGCCCGCGTCGCGTGCCAGCAGGCAGAGCCAGTCATGCGCCACGGTGGCGGCGGCGATGGCGGTGATCTCGGCGTGGTCGTAGGGTGGCGAGACCTCGACCACATCCATGCCGACGAGGTTCAGCCCGCCCAAGCCGCGCACCAGCTCCAGCGCCTGCCACGAGGCCAGCCCGCCCGCGACCGGCGTGCCGGTGCCCGGCGCGAAGGCCGGGTCGAGCCCGTCGATGTCGAAGCTCAGATAGACCGGCGCGTCGCCGGCCCGGTCGCGCAGCTGATCGAGCGCGGCGTCGATGCCATTGCGGTGCAGCCATGGCGCGGTGAGGATCTCGAAGCCGTGGTCGTGGTCGTTGAAGGTCCGCAGCCCCAGCTGCGTCGAGCGGGACACGTCGATCACGCCCTCGGCCGCGGCACGGGCGAACATGGTGCCGTGGTCGAGCCGCTTGCCGTCATCCTCCCAGGTGTCGCAATGCGCGTCGAACTGCAGCAGCGCAATGGGCCCGTGCTTCTTCGCATGCGCCTTCAGGAGCGGGTAGGAGATCGAATGGTCGCCGCCCAGCGTCAGCATCCGTGCGCCGGAGGCGAGGATCGCATCGGCATGGGCCTCGATGGCGGGGGCCACGCTCATCGGGTGGTGCGGATCGATCATGCAGTCGCCCCAGTCGATCACCGAGAGCGTCTCGAACGGGTCGAAACCGAAGGGAAAGGCCTTGAGCTCGGCGAGCTGGGTCGAGGCGGCGCGGATCGCCGCCGGGCCGAAGCGGCAGCCGGGGCGGTTGGTGACGCTGGCGTCGAAGGGCACGCCGGACACCACCACGTCGACGCCCGCGAGATCGCGGGAATAGCTGCGGCGCAGGAAGCTCAGCGCGCCGCCATAGGTCATCTCGGGCCAGCGGCCCCGCGTCTCGCCGCGCCGGAACGCCTGGTCGCCCTGCTGCATGTCCTGCGTCACCTTCAGATTCCGAGCCTGTCGCGCAGGCCGTAATACCAGCTGCCCATCACCGAATAGGGCACGCGCAGCGCCCGGCCGCCGGGGAAGGGTATCCAGGGCAACGCCGCGAAGACGTCGAAGCGCGAGGCGTCGCCGTGGATCGCCTCGGCCAGGATGCGTCCGAAGGTGTGCGATCCGGTGACGCCGTGGCCGGAATAGCCATGCGCGAAATAGGTGTTGGCCCCGATCCGGCCCATCTGCGGCACCCGGCTGAAGGACAGCGCGAAATTGCCCGACCACGCATAATCGATCCGCGCCGATTTCAGCTTCGGGAACACCTTGTCCATGTTGCGCTTGAGCTTGGCCTTGATATCCTTGGGGTCGGTGCCGCCATAGACGGTGCCGCCGCCGAACAGCATCCGCTTGTCGGCCGAGAGCCGGTAGTAGTCGAGGATGTAGCGCACGTCCTCGACGCATTCATCCTTGGGAAGAAGCTCGGCGGCCAGCTCCTCGGAGAGCGGCTCCGTCGCCATGATCTGGGTCGAGACCGGCATCACGCGCGGCGCGAGTTCCGGCACCACATGGCCGAGATAGGCATTGCCGCACAGCACCAGCCGGTCGCAGCGGATCGTGCCCTTCTCGGTCTTCACGACGGGTCGCGCGGCTTGGGTATCGACCGAGATGACGGGCGACATCTCGTGGATCACGCCGCCATTGCGTTCGACCGCCTCGGCCTCGCCGAGCGCGAGGTTGAGCGGGTGGATATGACCGCCGGTGGTGTCGAGCAGCCCGCCCGCGTAGAAATCCGAGCCGATATGCTCGCGCAGCCGTGACTTGTCGAGCATCACCTGGTTGTCGATGCCGTAGCCCTGCCAGAGCTTCTGGCGCGCCTCGAGCTCGCGCATATGCGCGCCGGTGATGGCGGTGAAGATGTTGCCCTGCTTCAGGTCGCACTTGATGTCGTAGCGCGCGACCCGCTCGCGGATGATCTCGCCGCCCTCCTGCACCAGAGACGCCACGAATGTCGCGGTGTCGCGGCCGTAGCGCTTTTCGATGGTCGAAAGAGAGGCGTTCAGCCCGTTGACGATCTGCCCGCCATTGCGGCCCGATGCGCCCCAGCCGACGCGCGCGCCTTCGAGCATCGTGACCTTGTGGCCCTTCTCGGCGAGATGCAGCGCCGTGGACAGCCCGCTATAGCCCGCGCCGACGACGCAGATCTCGGTGTCGTGCTCGCCTGTCAGCGCCGGGCGCTCGGGCGAGGGGTTGGCCGAGGCGGCGTAGTAGGAGCCGGTGTGGCTTCCGTCGCCCGCGTAGGATGCGGCCATCAGACGATCTCCAGATAGCTGTGGAATTCCAGTTCGGTGACGTGCCGGTTGAAGCGGGCCTGCTCCTGCTTCTTGCATTCGACGAACATCTTCTGCAGCCGCCGTGAATAGATCTCGGTGACCAGAGTGCCGTTCTGGAAGGCGCGGATCGCGGTGGCCCAGTCCAGTGGCAGGTGCGGCAGGTCGAGGCTGTAGGCGTCGCCGGTGATCGCCGGCGGTGGCGTCAACTCGCGCTCGATCCCCAGGAGCGCGCCGCCCAGAACGCTCGCCAGCACCAGATAGGGGTTGGCGTCGGCGCCCGCGACCCGGTGCTCGATCCTTCGCGCCTTGTGATCGCCGCCGGGAATGCGGATCGCCACGGTGCGGTTCTCGTAGCCCCATGCGACGTTCGAGGGCGCGTGCGCGCCGGGCAGCAGCCGGCGGAAGCTGTTCTCGTGCGGCGCGAAGATGAGCGCGTTCTGCTGGATCGTCTCCAGAAGCCCCGCCACCGCGTTCAGCATCATCGGCGTGCCGTCCTCGCCGCCATTGTCGAAGAGGTTGCGGCCCTCGTCGTCGGTGATCGACATGTGCACGTGGAAGCCCGAACCGGCGCGGTCGCCATAGGGCTTGGCCATGAAGGTGGCGGCGAAGCCGTGCTGCCGGGCGATGCCGCGCACCACCCGCTTGAACAGCAGCGCGTCATCGGCGGCCCGCAGCGGGTCGGCGACGTGGCGCATGTTGATCTCGAACTGCCCGGCGCCGTTCTCTGAGATGGCGCTGTCGGCGGGGATGCCCTGGCTGTGGCAGGCGGCATAGACGTCGTTGAGGAAGGCGTCGAAATGCTCCAGCTCGTCGAGGCAGAGCGCGCCGTCCGAGGTCAGCCGTTTGCCGGTGATCGGCGAACAGGGCGGGGCGGGGTGATCGCCCGAGGGATCGATCAGGTAGAACTCCAGCTCGGTCGCCACCACGGGCGTCAGCCCGTGCGTCTTGAAGCGTTCGACCACGTTGGCAAGGGCGCGGCGCGGATCGCCAAGGAAGGGCGCACCGCTCTCCTCGTTCATCCACAGGGGGATCAGCGCGGTCGGCTTGCGGGTCCAGCTCATCGGCATGGCGCCGCGGCCCGTGGGAACGCAGACCCCGTCGGCGTCGCCGGTCTCGAACACCATGGCGCCGCCTTCGATATCCTCGCCCCAGATGTCGAGGCCGCAAATCGACAGCGGCATCCGCACCGTGCCAGCCATCACCTTGTCGAGCTGGTCCGCCGGCATCCGCTTGCCGCGCAGCACGCCGTTCAGGTCGCAGACGCAGCCGAAGATGTTTTCGAGCTCCTGCGGCGCGGGGGCCGAGATCGGTTCGTCTTCGTTCATGCCGGGGCCAATCGAGATACAATTTTCAGATTTGTGATACCTTTTTGCATGACAGTCCGATATGGCTGTGTCAATCGCGATCGCGTTTGCCATCGCGCCTGCCGTGGTGCCGCGACCGGAACAGGGGATGTCATGCTGGATCTGCCCGACCTCCCGCGCGAGGGCTTCGTGACCGCGCAGGACTATGTCTATGCGAGGCTGCGCAACGCCATCATGGTGGGGGCGGTACAGCCCGAAAGCACGCTGACGATCCGCGGCCTCGCCGATTGCATGGGGATCAGCCCGACCCCGATCCGCGAGGCGCTGCGGCGGCTCGGCTCGGAGCGGGCGATCGAGCTTCTGGGCAATCGCCGCATCAGCATTCCCGGGATGACGCCGGAGCGGTTCGAGGAGATCGTGAGCCTGCGCCGCGCACTCGAAGGGCACGCGGCGCGGCGCGCGCTGCCCTATGTGTCGCAGGTGCTGATCGACGAGCTGGCCCTCATCGACGACCGGATGGACGGCCATGTGCGCGCCGGTGACTTCGATGCGCTGACCACCTCGAACCACGCTTTCCACCGGCTGCTCTACACCGCCAATCCGCATCAGCAGGCGATGCCCGCGATCGAAAGCGTCTGGCTCCAGCTCGGCCCGTTCCAGCGGCGGGTGATCCGCGACGTGCGGCAGTTCTATCTTGTCGACCGCCACAAGGAGATCCTGCGCGCCCTGCGGGAGCGCGATTGCGGGGCGCTGGTCCGCGCGATCGAGGACGACATCCGCGACGGCATCCAGCAGGCGGGCCAGCTGGTCCTTGCGGAGGATCGAGGCTGATCTTTCAGACCGATCCCGCCGTGGCGAACCGGCCCGGCGAGAGGGCCGAGACGACGTGCGGTGAGAGGGCGGGAGCCCGGCCGAGGCAGAGATCCGCGGCGAGCCGCGACAGGGCCGGGGCGGTCTGCACGCCGTAGCCGCCCTGTCCGGCAAGCCAGAACAGCCCGGTCCGCGCCGGATCGAAGCCCACGACGGGGCTGCGGTCGGGCGAGAAGCTGCGCAGGCCGGCCCAGCTGCGTTCGACCCGGCTGACCGGGACCGTCACCGCCTGCTCGTAGCGGTGCAGTCCCTCGGCCAGGACCATGTCGTCGGGCCATGCGTCATGCGGATCGACGGGGTCCTCGTCGGCGGGCGACACCATCAGTTTCCCGGCCTCGGGCTTGGCGTACCAGCGCTCGGCGGCCGAGGCGAACATCGGCCAGTCGTCGAACGCCACCTCCTCGGGCATCGGCAGGATCGCGGCGGAGCGGCGCATCGGCGTGATGCCGAGCGGCGCGGCCCCGGCGGCGCGGGCCACCATGTCGGCCCAGGCTCCGGCCGCGTTAATCAGCACCGGCGCGGTGATCTCGCCCTCCTTCGTCTCGATCCGCCACAGGCCGGCCTCGTGCCGCAGCGCCTCGACGCGCAGCCCGGTCACGATTTGGCCGCCCCGGTGGCGCAGTAGCCGCGCGTAGCCCTGAAGCATCCGGTCGACATCGATGTCCTGCGCGTCGCGTTCGAGCAGGGCCGCCACGATGCTCTCCCGCCTGAGGATCGGCACGATCTCCACGGCCTCGGCGGGGCTCAGCCGCTCGAGCCCGGAGGCGCCGTTGGCATAGGCCTCGAGGGCATCCATCTCGCTCTCGTTCGCGACCAGCAGCTCGCCGCGCGGTGACAGCAGGCTGCGATCCGACACGCCGTCGGGTGCGTCGAGAAACGGGGCCGAGGCGGCGTTGAGCGCGCGCAGCGTGGCGTTGCCGTAGTTGCGGATGAACAGCGCGGCGGACCGCCCCGTCGCGTGATAGCCGATCGAGGGCTCGGCCTCGATCACGGTGACGCGCGCCTGCGTGGCGATCTCGGCGGCGGCGCTGACCCCGGCGATGCCGCCGCCCAGCACGATGACGTCGTTCTGCTTCATGCTCCAAGCGCCTCCATTCCGCGTCGGACGTTCTCGACCACCGCCCCGGCCTCTGCCTCGCCCGCGATATGCGGGGTCACGAGGATCTTCGGATGGTCCCAGAACGGGTGGCCGCGCGGCAGCGGCTCGGTCGCGAAGACGTCGAGCGACGCGCCCGAGAGCTGGCCGCTGTCGAGCGCCGCGAGCAGGTCCTCCTCGACCAGCTGGCCGCCGCGGCCCATGTGGATCAGCGCCGCCCCGCGCGGCAGCGCGTCGAACAGCGCCCGGTCGAGCAGACCGCGCGTCTCCGGCGTCATCGGCAGCACGTTGATCAGGATGTCGGTCCCGGCGAGGAACGCCGCGCGCCGGTCCTGGGTCAGATGCGTGACGCCCGGTTCGGGGCCGGGCGGGTGGCGCGTCAGGCTGGCGACGGGATAGCCGAGCGCCGTGAGGCTACGGGCGATCTGCCGCCCCATGAAGCCGAGGCCGAGAATGCCGATGCGCCGTCGTGCCGGGCTGGCGCCGCCGGCGCGGCGGGCCCATTCGTGCCGGGCCTGCGCCGCGATGAGATCGGCCATGCCGCGATGGTGCCAGAGCACCTGGAACACCGCGAAGCCCGCCATCTGCAACGCCTGGTCGGGATCACGCAGCCGGATCAGCGGAATGTCCCGGGGCAGGGAGCGGCTGGCCGTGATGCCGTCCGTGCCCGCGGCGATGGAGAACACCGCGCGCAGGTTGGGATAGGGGGTGAAGGCCTCCTGGCCCGGCCGCCATGCGAGGGCGAACTCGATCTCCGATGGATCCGCGATCCGCTCGGGCAGGCGCAGGTCGAGGGTCGGTTCGGCATCGAAATACGGTCCGAACAGGCGCATCAGGTCGAGCCGCTCGCAGAGCGCGACACCCTTGTGCACGCGGCCCATCAGATTGCCTCGGCGCGCGCGGGCGATCCGCCATCGGCCCAGCTCGCGCCGGGCACCGCGTCGAGGAGGCTGCGGGTATAGGGATCGCGCGGGCGCAGGAACACCTCGTCGACCGGGCCGATCTCGACCAACCGTCCCTTCTGCATCACCGCGATCCTGTCGCAGAGCTGCGCCGCGACCCGCAGGTCGTGGGTGATGAAGAGAAGCGACAGGCCGAGCCGCGCGCGCAGATCGCGCAAGAGGTCGAGCACCTGCGCCTGGATCGACACGTCGAGCGCCGAGACCGCTTCGTCGGCGATGATCAGGTCGGGGTCCATGGCCAGCGCACGGGCGATGCCGATGCGCTGCCGCTGGCCGCCCGAGAACTCGTGCGGGTAGCGGTCGGCGGCGTCCGCGCCCAGCCCGACCACCTCCAGAAGCTCGCGGGCGCGGGCCTCGGCGTCGCGCTTCGGCACGCCCTGCGCCACCGGCCCCTCGGAGATCGAGCGCAGGATGCGCGCGCGGGGATTGAGTGAGGCGTAGGGGTCCTGGAACACCATCTGCACCCGCCGCCGGGCACGGCGCAGCGCGTCCGCATTCAGCGCGGCCATGTCATCGCCGCCGACGAGGATCTGGCCGCTGTCGGGATCGACGAGACGCACCACGGCGCGGCCAAGCGTCGACTTGCCCGAGCCGCTTTCGCCCACGAGGCCCAGCACCTCGCCGCGCGCAATGGTGAGCGAGACGTCGTCGATGGCGCGCACCTCGCGCGCGGCGCGGCCCCAGCCGCCGCCCGTGCGGTAGGTCTTGCGCAGGTTGCGGATCTCCAGTGCCGGCGGGGCGGCGACGCGTTCGGGACGCGGCACCGCGTTCGAGGGGATCGCGTCGAGCAGGCGGCGGGTGTAGTCGTGCCTAGGTGCGGCGAGCACCTCGGAGGCCGGGCCGGTCTCGACAATCTCGTCATGGCGCATGACGATGACCCGGTCGGCGATCTCGGCGACGACGCCGAAATCATGGGTGATGAACATCACCGCCATGCCGTGCCTTTGCCGGATCTCCGCGATCAGGTCGAGGATCTGCGCCTGCGTGGTGACGTCGAGCGCGGTGGTCGGCTCGTCGGCGATCAGGATCTCGGGTTCGAGCGCGAGCGCCATGGCGATCATCGCCCGCTGACGCTGGCCGCCCGAGAGCTGGAACGGGTAGGCGCGGATGATCTTCTCGGGATCGGGCAAGCCCACCTCCTCGATCAGCGCCAGCGCGCGGGCGCGCCGTTCGGCCGGCGTCAGCAGCCCATGCGCCTCGAACACCTCCGAAATCTGGTCGCCGATCCGCATCAGCGGGTTGAGCGCGGTCATCGGCTCCTGAAAGATCATGCCGATCTTCGCGCCCCTGAGCGCGCGGCGCTCGGCCTCGGGCAGGACCAGCACGCCGCGACCGCCGAAGATCGCGCGGCCGCCGCCGATCTTCACCGCGCCCGGCAGCAGCCCCATCAGGGCGCTGGCGGTCATCGACTTGCCGGAGCCGCTCTCGCCCACCACACAGAGCACCTCGCCGCGCGCCAGCGTGAAGCTCAGATCATGCACGGCATGGGCGCGGTCGGCGCCGGATGGCAGGTCGAGGGTCAGCTTCTCGATGCGCAGCACGGTGTCGCTCATGCCCGGCCCTTCCGGTTAAGATGCGGGTTCATCGCGTCGTTCAGCCCCTCGCCGATCAGGTTCAGCGCCAGCACGGTGATGACGATGGCTAGCCCGGGAAAGAAGCTCAGCCACCAAGCCGAGCGGATCACGGTGCGCGCGGCGCCGATCATGTAGCCCCATGACATGATGTTGGGATCGCCGAGGCCGAGAAAGGCGAGCGAGCTTTCGAGGAGGATCGCGGTGGCGACCATCAACGAGGCCATGACGATGATCGGCGACATCGCGTTGGGCAGGATCTGGCCCAGCAGGATGCGCCGGTTCGACAGGCCCGCGAGCTGCGCCGCATCGACGAATTCGCGTTTCGACAGCGACAGCACCTCGGCCCGCACGAGCCGGGCGACGGGGGGCCACGAGACGATGGCGATGGCCAGAGTGATCGAGGTCAGCGTCGGCTCGAGGATCGCCACCAGCACGATGGCCAGCGCGAAGTTGGGGATGGTCTGGAAGAACTCGGTAAAGCGCATCGCCGCCTCGTCGACCCAGCCGCCGTAATAGCCCGCGACCGCCCCCAGCGGCACGCCGATGGCCAGCGCCACCAGCGTCGAGACGAGACCCACGAGCAGCGAGACCCGCGCGCCATAGGCGAGGCCCGCCGCCACGTCGCGGCCCAGCGTGTCGGTGCCCAGGGGCAGGCCTTCGGTCGCGAAGGGGGTGAGGAAGGGGCGCTGCACCATCTGCCACGGCCCCTTTGGGAACAGCAGCGGCGCGATCAGCGCCACGATGATCACGGTGGCGAGCAGCACGAGGCCGAGGATCGCGCCGCGATTGCGGGAGAAGCGGGACCAGAAATCGCTCATCGCGTGGCTCCGATGCGGGGATCGATCAGCCGATAGACAAGATCGGTGACGATGTTGAACAGGATGACCATCGCGGCCGAGATCAGGAACACGCCAAGAAGCGTGTTGTAGTCGCGCGCCTGCAGGCTCTCGAACATCAGCCGCCCGATGCCGGGCCAGGCGAAGACCGTCTCGGTCAGCACCGCGCCGCCCACCAGCTGGCCGGCCTGAAGACCGGCGAGGGTGACGACCGGCAGAAGCGCGTTGCGCAGGATGTGGCGGCGGCGGATCACCCGGTCGGGCAGGCCCTTGGCGCGCGCGGTCTTCACGAAGTCCATCTGCGCCACTTCCAGCATCGAGGCCCGGGTCATGCGGGTGTAGACCGCCATGAAGAACAGACCCAGCGTGGTGGCGGGCAGGATCAGGTGCTTGAGGATGTCGAGGGCGCGGGAAAGCCCGGTGAAGCCGCCACCCACCGTCTCGTAGCCGAAGCCGGGCAGCCATCCGAGCCAGACCGAGAAGACCAGCACCGCCATCAGCGCCGCCCAGTAGAGCGGCGTGGCGTAGAACAGCAGCGCGATGCCGGTGATGATGCTGTCTCCGGCGCGCCCGACCCGGGCCGAGGCGGCGACGCCCATGGCAACGCCGAACAGGAGCGAGATGCCGAAGGCGGTGAGGGTCAGCAACAATGTCGCGGGCAGCCGCTCCATGATCAGGTCGAAGACCGGCGCGCCCTGCCGGTAGGAATAGCCGAGGTCGAACTGGATGATGTTGCCGACATAGTTCCACAGCTGCACGTAGAGCGGCTGGTCGAGGCCGAAGCG
Source organism: Limimaricola sp. G21655-S1 (assembly GCF_027213785.1). Lineage (GTDB taxonomy): Bacteria > Pseudomonadota > Alphaproteobacteria > Rhodobacterales > Rhodobacteraceae > Limimaricola. The sequence continues at coordinate 35,261 of NZ_JAPWGO010000015.1, forward strand.
CTCGCGCAGCTGGGCGATGAAGATCTCGTCGGCGGCGCCAGCCTCGCCCGCCATGACGGCGGCGGGATCGCCGGGCGCGGCGTGGATCAGCAGGAAGTTCAGCACCACGATCGCCAGAAGCGTGATCGCGGCCTTGATGAGCCGTCCGAGGACGGTGGTGGCGATGGCCATGCCGGGGGCTCTCCGTTGCGATGGCGAGGCGCCGGGGCGGACGGGGCCGCCCCGGCGGGATCAGGCCGGGATCACTGCTTGATCCAGGTGTCGCGCAGGCCGTCATTCACGCCGATGGCGGTGGTGACCAGATCCTGCACCTTGCAGTCGTAGAGGGTCGGGAATTCCAGCTCGAGCAGCCAAGCCACGGGCGCGTCCTCGACGATTTCCTGCTGGATCTCGGTATAGAGCTTCTGGCGCTCCTCCTTACCCAGCGTCACCGCCGCCTCGGCCCATTTCGCGTCGAGCTCGGGGTTGCGATAGCCCTCGACATTGTTCCACGGGCTGCCCTTCTCGATCTGGTCCTCGAGATAGTTGCGCGCGGTGCCGAGCGCCGGGTCGCCGTACTGGTAGAGATAGGTGAAGGCGAGGTCGTAGTCCCATTCGCTGGTCTTCTGGTTCCAGCCCGCGACGTCGGCGCTGTCGATCTCGACCTCGATGCCGACCTCCTGCAGGTTCTGCTTCACAGCCTCGGCCCAACGCTGCCAGGTCTCGCCATAGGGCAGGGGCAGGATCCGCACCGGTTCGCCGTCATAGCCCATCTCGTCGAGGAGCGCGCGCGCCTTGTCGGGGTCGTGGCTGTAATCGGTGACGTCGTCGGTGTAGAAATTGGTGCGCGAACTGACCGGACCGGTCGCGACCTTGCCGAAGCCGTTCCAGACCACGTCGCGCACGAATTCGCGGTCCATCGCGTACATCACCGCCTGCCGGAAGCGTTCGTCCGAGGTCGGGCCCTCGCGGTTGTTCATCCACATGAAGCTGTGCGGCGCGAGGAACTCCCAGCCCTCGCCGGTCGAGCAGGTGTCCTCGTCCTCCATCAGCCGCGCCACGTCCCAGTTCTCGATCGAGCCGCCGGGCAGCACGTCGACCTTGCCGGTCTCGAAGGCCACGGCGCGCGAGGCGGCGTCGGGGATGACGCGGAAGAACACCTAATCGAGATAGGGCCTGCCGTCGAGATAGTAGTCCTCGTTCTTCACGAGGTGGATGTGGCTGCCCTTTTCCCACGCCTCGAACTTGAACGGGCCGGTGCCGATCGGCGTCGCGTTCATTTCGTTATCGGCGTAGTCGGTGCCTTCGTAGATGTGCTTCGGCACGATCGGCATGGTGCCGGCCTCGAAGCTGTTGATGAAGGGGCCGAAGGGTTCGGAGAGCTGGAACACCACCGTGTTCTCGTCAGGGGCGGTGATGCTCTCGACGTAGTTCAGGCTGACGCGCAGACGCGAATGGGTCTCGCGCAGGAACTCGTCGGCGGAGAAGACCACGTCCTCGGCCGAGAAGGGCTCGCCGTCATGCCAGACCACGTCTTCGTGCAGGTGGAAGGTGTAGGTGAGACCGTCCTCGGAGATCTCCCAGCTCTTGGCGAGCGATGGCTGCGGCTGGAGGTCGGTGTCGTAGCGCAGCAGGCTTTCGTAGATATGGCCCGCGACCATCTGCGTGGGGCCGTTCTGCACGAGGCCGAGCATCAGGCTCGGCGGCTCGGGCTGCACCACGATGTCGAGGCGGCCGCCCTGCTCCTGCGCGAAGGCGGCGGTGGCCGCGGCCACGAGGAAACTCGTCGTCAGCAAATGCTTCATCTGTCTTCCCTGTCGGTCTGTTGGTGTGGTCCTGCTTTGAGTGACCTTCTTTTTATTCTCTTGCGCCCGGTTCAGGCGTCGAAGCCCGGTGCCGCCCGTTCGAGGCGGCGCAGCTCGGCGGCCCATTCCGGGTCGGGCTTGCCGTCGATCTCGTAGCGGTCGTAGCCGCGCTGGTACTGCCGCGCCGTGTGCGCGGCGATCTCGTCGGACAGCGGGCGCGGCCTCAGCCCCATGCCGAGCGCCGCGATCTGCGCCTTGCAGGAGCGTTCGAGGTTCAGCGTCAGTTTCACCGCCTCGGCCACCGAGCGGCCGCAGGTGAGCATGCCGTGGTTGCGCAGCACCATCACGTTCTTCGGGCCGAGATCGGCGATCAGCCGTTCGCGCTCCGCGAGGTCGAGCGCGATGCCTTCGTAATCATGATATGCGAGCTGCCCGTGGAACTGCGCCGACCACTGGTTCAGCGACAGCAGGCCCTCCTCGACCGAGGAGACCGCGACGCCCGCCACCGTGTGGGTGTGCAGCACGCAGACCGCGTCGTGGCGCGCCATGTGCACCGCCGAATGGATGGTAAAACCCGCCGCATTGACGCCCGCGCCGTAAGGGTCGTCGATCACGGCGCCGCTTTCGTCGACGGTGACGAGGCTTGACGCCGTCACCTCCTCGAAGCGCAGGCCGAAGGGGTTGAGCAGGAACCGCTTCTCGCCGCCCGGCCCGTCGGGAAGCCGCGCCGAGATATGGGTGTAGATCCCGTCATCCATGCCTTCGAGCGCGATCAGCCGATAGGCGGCGGCTAGGTCGCGCCTGAGCGCGCCGACGTCTTCGATGGTGCTGCCTCCCAGTCCGTCGGCCATGCTCCGTCCCCTTTGCAACGATCCGTCGGGGTCGAGCCTGTCGGGCGTTTGCCGTTCAGTCAAGAAGATTGTCGACAATCGACAGAACCGGATCTAGCTTCGATCCATGAGCATGAACCCCGCCCCCGATCCGATCTTTGCCCGCCTCGATCGCGCCGGGCTGGTGCAGCACGTGGTCCGGCTGATCACCGACGCCATTTTGCAGGGGCGCCTGAAGCCGGGCGACCGGCTGACCGAATCCGGCATCGCCCGCGAGTTGGGTCTGAGCCGCGCGCCGGTGCGCGAAGCGGCGCGGCTTCTGGAAAATCGCGGCCTCGTCGTGTCGCAGCCCAATCGCGGCTTCTTCGTGCGCGAGGTCACGGTCGAGGCGATCGACAGCCTTTACGAGCTTCGGATCTGCATCGAATGCGCGGCGGTGGAGCGGCTGGTCGCGGGCGATCCGGCCCCGGCGCTCATCGGGTTGCGCGCGCGGATCGACGAGATGCGCGACTTAGCCGAAGCCGACGATCCGCTGAGCCAGATCGAGGCCGACATGGCGTTTCACCGGCTGATCTGCCTGCATAGCGGCAATGAGCGCTTCGTCACCGCGTTCGACCAGATCGCCGACGAGACTCAGCTTAGCCTGATGCTGATCGGGCGGCTCTACGATGATCCGATGCGCATGGCCGAGACCCACGAGCCGGTCTTCGACGCCATCGCCGCACGGGACGCACAAGCCGCCCGCGCGGCGCTCGAATATCACATCGGCACGGCGCGGCGCGTCGTGACCGACATCTTTCGCAAGCTGAAGGAGGACGGCTCCGCATGAGGTGCTTCCACGCCCCCGAATCCCTGGCCCACGACCCGGATTTCCGCATCACCAATGGTCGCGTCACGCGCAATGCCGAGCGCGCCGAGCGCGGTCGGCTTCTGCTTGCCGGGCTCGATCGGCTGGGGCTCGTCCCCGAGGCGCCACCGCGCTGCGACGACGCCGATCTTCTGACGGTGCACACGCCAGAATTCGTGGCCTTTCTGGAAACCGCATGGACCGAGTGGCAGAAGCTGCCGAATGCCGGGGCCGAGGTGGTGCCGAACACGCATCCGCAGAAGACCCGCTCGACCTATCCCCGGCATATCCTCGGCCGGGCCGGCTGGCATCTCGCCGATCCGTCGGCACCGATCGGCGAGCACAGCTGGACCGCCACCCGTCGCGCTGCCGATTGCGCCGTCGCCGCCGCGCGGGCGGTGCTGGACGGTGATCCTATGGCCTACGCGCTGTGCCGCCCGCCGGGGCACCACTCGGACGCGGACAGCGCCTCGGGACATTGCCTGCTGAACAACGCCGCCATCGCCGCGGCGCATCTGCGCCGGCACCACGAGCGGGTGGCGGTCCTCGACATCGACGTGCATCACGGCAACGGCACGCAAGCGATCTTCTACGACCGCGCCGACGTGCTCACCGTCTCGATCCATGCCGACCCAATGGATTACTACCCGTTCTTCAACGGGCATGCGCACGAAACGGGCCAAGGCGCTGGCGAAGGCTACAATCTCAATCTCGCCCTGCCGCGAGACAGCGGCGACGGCGCCTGGCACGACGCGATCCGGCAGGCCCTCGCGCGGATCGCCGCGTTCGCCCCCGGCGCGTTGGTGCTCTCGCTCGGCCTCGACGCGCATGAAAACGATCCGCTGCGCGGTCTCGCGGTGACGACCAACGGTTTCCAGGTCGCCGGCGAGATGATCGCCGCCGCAGCTCTGCCTTGCGTGATGGTGCAGGAGGGTGGTTACCTCTCGGCGGATCTGACCGACAATCTCGCCGCCTTCCTGGGTGGCGCAATGGGCAAGGCGCCTGAAACATTCGCAACCGATGGAGCGCGGTGATGAACAAGCTGTCGAATTCGCTGGCGCAGGCCGATATCGCCACGTCCCTGCATCCCTATACCAATGCCCGCCGGCACGAGGAAAAGGGCCCGCTGGTGATCTCGCGGGGCAAGGGCATCCACGTCTATGACGAGCATGGCAAGGAATACATCGAGGCGCTGGCCGGGCTCTGGTCAGTGGCCGTGGGTTTCGACGAGCCGCGTCTCGTCGAAGCCGCCCACAAGCAGATGCAGGCGCTGCCGTATTACCACAGCTTCGCGCACAAGGCGCACGAGCCGTCGATCCGGCTGGCGGAGAAGCTGGTCGAGATGACCCCTCAAGGGCTTGACCGGGTGTTCTTCACCTCGTCGGGGTCGGAGGCCAACGACACCGTCGTCAAGATGGCGTGGTACATGAACAACGCGCTGGGACGTCCTGAAAAGAAAAAGTTTCTGGCCCGCACCAAGGGGTATCATGGGATCACGGTGGCCTCGGGCTCGCTCACCGGGCTGCCCTACAATCACATGGATTTCGACCTGCCGGCGATCCCGGTGCATCACCTGACCTGCCCGCATCACTACCGCTTCGGGCATGAGGGCGAGAGCGAGGCCGAGTTCACGCAGCGCCTTCTGGCCGAGGCCGAGGAGGTGATCCTGCGGGAGGGGCCCGAAACCATTGCCGGCTTTATCGGCGAGCCGCTGATGGCGGCGGGTGGTGTGATGCCGCCGCCGGAGGGCTATTGGAAAGGCATCGAGGCGCTGTGCCGCAAGCACGACATCCTGCTGATCGCCGACGAAGTGATCAACGGCTTCGGGCGGCTGGGGTCGAGCTTCGGCGCGGTGCATTACGGCTTCACCCCGGACATCATGGTGCTCTCGAAGCAGCTCACCTCCTCCTACATGCCGCTCGCGGCGGTGGTGTTCTCGGAGAAGGTCTACGACGCGATAGCCGACAACACCGGCAGGATCGGCACCTTCGGTCACGGCTTCACCGCTTCGGGTCACCCGGTCGCGACGGCGGTGGGGCTCGAGAACCTGAAGATCATTGAGGAGCGCGACCTGATGGGCAACGCGACCCGGATGGGAGCGAGGCTGCAAGAGGGGCTTCGGCAATACGCCGACCATCCGCTGGTGGGAGAGGTGCGCGGCACCGGGCTAATCGCGGGCCTCGAGCTGGTGGCGGACAAGGCCTCGAAGCGCGCCTTCGATCCGGTCGGCAAGGTCGGTCTGGCCGCCTTCGAGATCGGTCATGAGGAAGGGATGATCATTCGCAATGTCGGCGACACGCTGGCGCTCTGTCCGCCGCTGATCGTGACCGAGGGCGACATCGACGAGATCGTCGCCCGGATGGGGCGCATCCTCGACCGCACGCAGGATCACGTCTCGAGGGAGGGCGTCGCTTGAGGTGACGAGGGCTGCGCGCTCCCCTTGCCGGGCATCGGGCAGGGTGCCGCGCAGCCGGTCTATCGCGCCCTAGGGCGCGGGCTCGGCGATGAAGAAATCCGGATGCGCTTCGGCGACCTTGGGCAGGTCGTCGAGCACGCCGCGCAGATGGGTTCGGACCGCCGCTTCGGCGGCATCCGCGTCTCCTGCCGTGATCGCGTCGACGATGGCCTGATGCTGGCCGACCAACCGGTCGACCGGAAATTCCACGGCCGTGAGGTGCCGCACCCGGTCCATGTGCATCTTGATCGGCTGCAGATGCGTCCAAGCGCCGGCGCGCCCGGCCATCTCGGCCAGCGTGCGGTGGAACAGCTCGTCCAGCTCTACGAAGCTGCGGCCCCCATCCTGCGCGGCCTTAGCCTGATCCGCCATCTGGCGGCGCAGCTCGGCCAGCGCCGCCGCATCGGCGCTGCGTGCTGCCAGCCGGGCGATATCGGCCTCGACCGCCTCGCGCACGAAGCGCGAGACCTCGACCTCGGCGACGTCGATCTTGCGCACATAGGTGCCGCGCTGCGGACGCACCTCTACAAGCTTTTCGCCGGCCAGCCGGATGAACGCCTCGCGCACCGGCTGGCGCGAGAGGCCGTAACCGGTGGCGATGTCCTGCTCCGACAGGCGGGTGCCCGGCGTCAGTTCGCCGGTGACGATGCGCGCGCGCAGGCTGGCGATGAGCTGGAGGCCGACCGGGGCGGAGGCGTCGAGGGCGAAGGATGCGAGGTTCGTAGCTGACATGGCGCTCTCTTTGGATCTGAACTCACCCTAATCCATACTACCATACTTGTAAACTTTCGAATCGCGGTCTAGTCTCGCCGGCAATTGGGAGGGAGATCCGTTATGCGGCAGACATGGCGCTGGTTCGGGCCGAAGGATGGGGTCGGCATCGACGACATGATGCAGGCCGGGGTCGAGGGCGTGGTCTCGGCGTTGCATCACATACCCACCGGCGTGGTCTGGCCTCTGAAAGAGATCGAGCAGCGGCAGCGCGAGATCGCCACGCGAGCCGACGGCACCGCTTCCGGTCTTGCCTGGGAGGTGGTCGAGAGCCTGCCAGTTTCCGAGGACATCAAGAAGCAGTCCGGTGACTGGCGTGCCCATATCGGGGCCTACAAGCGAAGCATGGCCAATCTCGCCGAGGCCGGCATCAAGGTGATCTGCTACAACTTCATGCCGGTTCTGGACTGGACCCGCACCGATCTCGCCTACCGCGTCGCGCATGGCGGCACGGCGATGCGCTTCGACCTGCACGACTTCGCGGCCTTCGATATCCATATCCTGAAGCGTCCCGGCGCGGCCGAGAGCTTTCCAGAGGGCGTGGCCGAGATCGCGGCCGAGCGTTTCGCGCGGATGGATGATGACACGCGCCGCCGTCTGGCCACCAATGTCGTCTTCGGCCTGCCGGGGGCCGCCGAGCATTTCACCCTCGACGACGTGCGCGCGCATCTGGCCGAATATGCGGGAATGCGCGCCGAAACGCTGCGTGGCCACCTGATCGATTTCCTCTCGGAGGTGGTGCCCGAAGCCGAAAGGCTGGGGCTGCGGCTCTGCTGTCACCCCGACGATCCGCCATTCTCGCTGCTGGGCCTGCCGCGCGTCATGTCGACCGAGGCGGATTACCGCGCCGTGATGGAGGCGGTGGACCTGCGCGCCAATGGGATCACGCTCTGCTCGGGTTCGCTCGGGGCACGGGCCGACAACGACATCCCCGGCATGATGGCGCGGCTGGGTGACCGGGTGCATTTCCTGCACATGCGCAACGTCGCGCGCGAGGGCGACGGCACGCCCTGCTCGTTCCACGAGGCCGAGCATCTGGGCGGCGACACCGACATGGTGGATTTCATCGCCGCCGTTCTGCGCGAGGAGGCGCGACGCCGGGAAGAGGGCCGCGCCGACGTCTCGATCCCGTTCCGCCCCGATCACGGGCAGGACATCCTCGACGACCTGAAGCGCCGGGCCCAGCCGGGCTACCCGGCGATCGGGAGGCTCAAGGGGCTGGCGGAGCTGCGCGGCATCATGACCGCGCTCGGCCATGCAGAGCATGGGCTGCGGCCATGACCCGGCTGTCGCGTAGCGTATTGGCACAGCTGCCCGAAGGCGCGGCCCCCGACTACGACCCGGCGGCGCATGGTGTGGGTATCCTGCATCTCGGGGCGGGCGCCTTCCATCGCGCGCATCAGGCGGCGATCACCGACGCGGCGCTGGCGGCCTCCGGCGGCGACTGGCGCATCGCAGGTGTCAGCCTGCGCTCGGCCGATCTGGCCGAGGCGCTGGCATCGCAGGACGGGCTGTTCACGCTGATCGAGCGCGGCGCACAGGGTGACCGGGCGCGGGTGATCGGTGCGATCGACCGGGTGATCGCGGCGCGCGGGGCGCCAGAGGCGGTGCTCGGGCCGATGTCGGATCCGGCGATCCGCATCGTCACGCTGACCGTCACCGAAAAAGCTTATGGCATCGACCGGGGCGGTCCCGACGCCGATCCGGCGCATCCGGATGTCGCGGCCGACCTCGAAAGCCCGGCCGCGCCGCGTGGCGTGCTGGGGCTGCTGGTCGAGGGGCTGCGGCAGCGGCGCGCGGCGGGACACGCGCCCTTTACCGTGCTGTGCTGCGACAACCTGCCGGAGAACGGCGCGCTACTGCGTGGTGGCGTGGTGGGCTTTGCCCGTCGGGTTGATCCCGACCTCGCCGACTGGATAGCCGCCGAGGTGGCCTTCCCGTCCTCGATGGTCGACCGGATCACCCCGGCGGCGACCGAGGCGACGCTCGCGCTCGCGGCCTGCCTGACCGGTTTCGAGGATGCCGCGGCGATCGAGACCGAGCCCTTCTGCCAATGGGTGATCGAGGATCGCTTCCCGCAGGGTCGCCCCGACTGGGCGGCGGGCGGCGCGATCTTCGCCCGCGACGTCGCGCCCTACGAGCGGATGAAGCTCAGGATGCTGAACGGGGCGCATTCGCTCATCGCCTATGCCGGATTCATTTCGGGCCATGCGCTGGTGCGCGACGCGATGGCCGACCCAGCGCTCGCGGCCTTGGCGCGGCGGCAGATCGCGGCGGCGGCCGCGACGCTCGATCCGCTGCCCGGAATCGACCTCGCGGCCTATGGCGATGAGCTTGTCGCGCGTTTCGCCAATCCGGCAATCGCGCACGAGACCTACCAGATCGCGATGGATGGCAGCCAGAAGCTGCCGCAGCGCATCTTCGGTCCGGCCTGCGACGCGCAACTCGCGGAACAGGAACTGCGCCCCTTCGCCTTCGCCACTGCGGCCTGGGCGCGCTACTGCTTGGGCCGGGGCGAGACCGGAGAACGCCACGCCCTGCGCGACCCGCGCGAGGCCGAGATCGCGGCGGTCGTCGAGGCGGCGGGCGATGATGCGCGGGCGCTGACCGCCGGGCTGCTGCGGCTGCCGGGGCTGACCCCCGCCGAACTTCTCGACGGGGCGTTCGAGGCGCAGACGGCGGAAAATCTGAGCAACATGCTGGCGCAGGGCATGGCCGCCGCCATCGCGCGGGAGGTGGCATGATGCAGCTTCTCGCGATCGGCGAATGCATGATCGAGATGTCGGGCGGGCAGGATGGTTGCTGGCGCATGGGGTTCGCCGGAGACACGCTCAACACGCTGTGGTACGCGCGCGCCGGGCTGGACCCCGCCGACGGGCCGGTGGGCTATTTCACCGCGCTCGGGACCGACGGCCTCTCGGATCGGATCGTGGCCTTCCTCGACGGCGCGGGCATCGCCACGGGCGCGATCCGGCGGATACCCGACCGGCGTCCCGGTCTCTACATGATCGAGCAACGGGACGGGGACCGCGCCTTCACCTACTGGCGTGATACCTCGGCGGCGCGTGCCCTTGCCGATGACGAAGCGGCGCTGCGGACCGCGATGCGGAATGCGCGGATGATCTACCTGTCGGGGATCACGCTGGCGATCCTGCCGGCCAAGGGCCGGGCGCGGCTGCTCGATGCGCTGCGCACCGCGCGGGAGGGCGGGGCCCGCATTGCCTTCGACCCCAATATCCGCCCCGCCCTGTGGTCCGACGAGGCCATAATGCGCGACGCGATCACTTCCGCCGCGGCGATCTCGGACATCGCGCTGCCGAGCTTCGATGACGAGGCGCGTTGGTTCGGCGACGCCGATCCCGCCGCCTGCGCCCGACGCTATGCCGCCGCCGGGGCGGGGGAGGTGGCGGTCAAGGACGGGGCGGGGCCGGTCACGCTTCTCTCGGAGGGCGAGACGACGGTCATGCCGGTGCCGCCAGCGGCCAAAGTGGTCGACGCCACCGGCGCGGGCGACAGCTTCAACGGCGGCTATCTCGCGGCCCGGCTGAACGGCGCCGCGCCGGTCGAGGCGGGGCGGGCCGGAACCGCCATGGCCGCGCGGGTGATCGCGGCGCATGGGGCGATCATCGACCTGCCCGAATCCCGGATCTGGCACCGGGATGCACCCGAGGGAGGCCGCGATGACCGCTGATCGAACAATCGATGCCGGTCGCCCCGACACGGTCGCAGCCCGGCGCGTCGGCGATTTCCTTTTCGATACCCTGTCCCGGTGGTTGGAGCAGGCGCAGGACGGCAGCGGCGCGGTGGCCGAACGTCTCGAGGCGCCGAGCAAACCCTTGCCCTCGCACGAGCGCACGACGCTGACCCAGGCGCGGCTTGTCTTCACTTTCGCGCATCTGCATCTGGCGACCGGCGCGCCATGGATGCGCGAGGCCGCCATCGCGATTCATCGCTATCTCGACACGGCGCTGCGCGACGAGGATGGCGGTTACCGCGTCGCGGCGCTGGCCTCGGGCGCGCCGAGCGCCGTCCCCGAACACGCGCTGCGCCGGACCTATGACCAGTCCTTCGCCCTGCTGGCGTTGGTCACCTTGCGCCGCGCGGCACCCGAGGCGATGCCCGAGGGGCGGGTCGAGGCGTGCTGGAACTTCATTTCGACGCGCCTCACCGATCCCGCGACCGGCGCGCTGTGGGAGGATGACGCGATGGCGGCGCGCGGGCCCCGGCCCGGCGATCTGCGGGCGCAGAACCCGCATATGCACATGATCGAGGCGCTGCTTCAGGCCCACGAGATGACCGGCGAGGCGGTCTGGCGCGACCGCGCGGCCGGTCTGGTCGAGGTCGGGCTGCGACATTTCCTCGATGCCGACACCGGCGCGATCCGCGAGTTCACCGGCCACGATCTCGCCCCGATCGACACGGCCGATGGCCGGCGCCGCGAGCCGGGGCACCAGTATGAATGGGCCTGGCTGCTGCGCCGCTTTGCGGCGATGGGCGGCGACCCGGCGGCGGTCGCGACGGCCGCGCGGATGCAGCGCTTCGTCGAGGCGCATGGGCTGCGCCGGGAAGGGTTTCTCACCGGGGCGCCCTTTGACGCGGTCTCGGCCGATGGCACCGTGACCGAGCCCGATCACCTGCTCTGGCCGTTGACCGAGGCGGGCAAGCTTCATGCCGACCTGCATGCCGAAACCGGCGCTCCCGACCATGCGGAGCGGGCGCTGGCGCTGCTCGAGCTGATCTTTGCGCGCTACGTCGCGGCCGGGCCCGACCCCTTCTGGGTCAACCGCCTCGACGGGCAGGGCCGGGTGCTCTGGCCCGAGGCGCTGAGCCGGCTGCTTTACCATCTCGCGCTGTTTTTGACCGAGGGCGGCCGCGCCGGGCTCTGGTCGCTCGGACGAGATGCCGCACCACGAGAACAAGATGTTTACAAGGAGGAGGACCTTACATGAACCACCGCATCACCACCGCGCTTGCCACCATCGCCGCCCTGTCGGCGGGCGCCGCCACGGCGCAGGAATACTCGCTGAACCTGTCGACCTCCCAGACGCTGCAGGACCCGCTGGTCATCGCGATGCAGGGCGCCGAGGAGCGGATCGAGGAACGCTCCGAGGGCCGCATGGAGGTGACGATCTACCCCTCCTCGCAGCTTGGCGAGGACAATGACGTGCTCGAGCAGATCCGCGCCGGCGCGCCGATCGCGGCGCTGGTCGATGCCGGCCGGCTCGCGCCCTTCCTGCCCGAGCTGGGCATTCTCGCCGCGCCCTATCTGGTCAACGACTACACCGAATATGCCGCGATCACCGAGAGCCCGGTCTACGAGGAATGGGTCGAAGAGCTGGCCGAGGAGTCCGGTATCCGGCTGCTGAACTACAACTGGTTCCAGGGCACGCGGCAGATGTTCACCCAAAGCAAGGTCGAGACGCCCGAGGACCTGAACGGCGTCCGGGTGCGCACCATCGACGCGCCGGGTTGGGTCGCGACGGTCGAGGCGATGGGTGCGACGCCCGCGCCGATGGCATGGTCCGAGGTCTATTCGGCGCTGCAGCTCGGCGCGGTGGACGGCGCCGAGGCGCAGCTTACCGGGGCCTACGGCATCAAGCTGCACGAGGTGTCGAACAACGTGGCCTTCACCAACCACATCCAGCTCTTCACCGGGCTCGCCACCTCCGAGAGCTGGTTCGCGGCGCTGCCCGAGGATCTGCAGGCGATCGTCACCGAGGAGCTGAAGGCCGCCGGCGAGGAAGCGACGCGCGAAACGGTGGCGAAGCTGGCCGAGGTGCAAGGCGAAATGGAGGCGGCCGGCGTCGCGTTCAACGAGGTCGACATCGCGCCGTTTCGAGACCGCGTCGACGTGGTCTACGAGAAGGTCGGCCTGGTCGAGGCGCGCGAGGCGCTGGCCCCCTACCTGCCCTCGGCGGAGTGAGCCCAAGACCCCCGGCGCCACGGTGCCGGGGGTCGAATACCAGCCGCGCCGGGGAGGGTGAGGATGATCTTCTGGAAACTCTATGACGGGATCGAGCAGGCGCTGGCGCTGATTGCATTGATCGGCACGGTGGCCGCCGTCCTGACCGCCGGGATCGGCCGCAGCGTCGGCGCGCCGGTGACCTCGGCGCCGCAATTCGAGCAGCTTTTCCTGATCTGGACCTGCATGCTGGGCGCAGATCTTGCCATGAAGCGCGGCGAGGCGATCCGCGTCTCGGCGCTGCCGGACCTGCTGCCGCCGGGCGGCCGCCGGCTGCTGTCATTGGTGAGCCTTATGTTGATCATGCCGTTTCTCGGCTTTCTCGCCTATCTCGGATGGGACCTCGCGATCGGCAACTGGCAGCGCGAGCTCGGCGGCTCGGGGCTGTCCTACGGGCTGGTCACGCTGGCCCTGCCGGTGGGGGCGGTGCTGCTGGCGCTGACGCTGACGCGGCGCGTGCTCTCGCTGGGGCTGAACGCGGCGTTCGAGCCGGTGCTGCCCGACCTCGGCGCGCTCGGCACCGACCGGGCCCCCGGTCACGCGCCCGGCCTCGCCGCCGGGCACAGCTCGGAGGACCTGCTGTGATTTCCGCCCTGATCCTGACCCTCGCGCTGACGCTGATCGTGATCGGCATGCCCGTGGCCTTCGCGATCGGTATCGCCGGCACCGCCTATTTCCTGCTGCCCGGCACCTTCTTGCCCGACAGCACGGCCGTGCAGCGCATCGTCGCGGCGAGCCAGTCCTTCCCGCTCCTTGCCGTGCCACTGTTCATCCTGCTCGGCAACCTGATGAACAGCTCGGGCATCACGCCGCGCCTCGTCGGGCTCGCCACGGTGATCGCGGGCTGGATGCGCGGCGGTCTCGCGCAGTCGACGCTGATCCTCAGCGCACTGATGGGCGGCGTCTCGGGCTCGGCCGTGGCCGATGCGGCGATGCAGGCCCGCATTCTCGGCGAGCCGATGGTCGAGAAGGGCTATGATCGCGGCTTCACCGCCGCGCTGCTCGCCATTGGCGGTTTGATCACCGCGACGCTGCCGCCGAGCCTCGGGCTGATCCTTTACGGCTATCTGGGCGAGGTCTCGATCGGCCGGCTGTTCATCGCCGGCATCGTGCCGGGCATGCTGTTGCTGGCGGTGCTGATGATCGCCACATGGGGCGTGGCGCGGCAGCGCGACTACAAGCCCGAGACCGAGCGCCTGCCGACGCTGCGCGAGGTCGGTCACGAGCTGTGGCGCAGCTTCTGGGCGGTGCTGTTCCCGGTCTGGTTGCTGATCGGCATTCGTTTCGGCTTTTTCACCCCATCCGAGGCCGGGGCCTTCGCGGTGGCCTATGCGCTGATCATCGGCACGCTGATCTACCGCGAACTCGACGCCGCCAAGATCCTCGACGCCATGGTCCAGAGCCTGCGCGACATCGGGATGATCATGCTGATCATCCTGTTCTCCGGCACCTTCGGCTATGTCATCACCTTCGAGCGGGTGCCGCAGAGCATCGCCGAGGTGGCGCTGACGGCGCTGTCGGACCCGACCGTGCTGCTCTTCGTGATCGCGGGCTTCCTGATGGTGCTGGGCATGCTGGTCGAGGCCACGGTGTTGGTGATGCTGCTGACGCCGATCCTCGTGCCGGTGGTGACGGCGGCGGGCATCGACCCGGTGCATTTCGGGCTGGTGATGATGACGCTGGTGACCTTCGGCGGCATGACCCCGCCGGTGGGCGTGTCGATGTTCACCGTTTGCGGCATCCTGCGCTGCAGCTACCGCGACTACTCGATTCAGATGCTGCCGCTGGTGGCGGCGGTGCTGGGGCTGGTGACGCTGATGATCCTGTTCCCCGGCCTCGTGATGTTCCTTCCCAACTGGCTGATGTGATCCGATGACCCTGCATCCCGACCGGCTGCTGCCGCCCGATCCCGCGACCCGCAAGCTGGCGCGCGAACTGTATCAGGCGGTCGCCGACCTGCCGATCGTCTCGCCGCATGGCCATACCGATCCGCGCTGGTGGGGCGAAAACCCGCGCTTTTCCGATCCCGCGCAGCTTTTCGTGACGCCGGATCACTACGTGACACGAATGCTCACCAGCCAGGGCGTGCCCTTCGAAGCGATGGGCATCGGCGCGGGGGCCGAGACCGATCCGCGAGCGATCTGGCGGCTCTTTGCGCAGAACTTCCACCTGTTCCGGGGCACGCCCTCGCGGCTGTGGATCGAGCACGCGCTGGAAAGCCTGTTCGGCGTGACCGAGCGGCTGTCCGAGGCCACGGCGGATCGCGCTTATGACGCCATCGCCGAACGGCTCGCGCGGCCGGAATTCCGCCCGCGCGTATTATATGACCGGTTCAATATCGAGGTGATCGCGACCACCGACGGCGCGCTCGACGACCTTGCGCAGCACGCGGCGCTGCGCGGCTCGGACTGGTCCGGCCGGGTGGTGCCGACCTACCGCCCCGACGCGGTGGTCGACCCAGTGGCGCCGGGCTTCGCGGCGGCGCTCGACCGGCTGGGCGAGTTGACCGGCTGCGACACCGGACGCTGGGAGGGCTACTTGGCGGCCCATCGCGCGCGGCGGGCCTTCTTCATCTCGATGGGCGCCACGGCGAGCGATCACGGCCACCCGACGCCGCGCACTGCCGACCTGCCCGAGGCAGAGGCGCACGCCCTCTTCGACCGCGTGCGAGGGGGCGGGGCGAGCGCGGCCGATGCCGAGCTGTTCCGGGCGCAGATGCTGACCGAGATGGCGCGGATGTCGCTCGAGGATGGGTTGGTGATGCAGCTGCATGCCGGCTCCTCGCGCGGCCATTCCGACGCGGTCCGCGCCGCCTATGGCCCCGACCGCGGCTTCGACATCCCGCTGCCGTCGAGCTTCACCGAGGCGCTGCGGCCGCTCTTGAACGCGGTCGGTCTCGATCCGCGCCTGAGCTTGATCTTGTTCACCCTCGACGAGACCACCTATGCGCGCGAACTGGCGCCGCTGGCGGGGGTCTGGCCCTGCCTGCGGCTCGGCCCTCCTTGGTGGTTCCACGACAGCTACGAGGGAATGCGCCGCTACCGCGAGGCGGTCACCGAGACCGCCGGTTTCCACAACACCGCAGGCTTCAACGACGACACCCGCGCGCTGTGTTCGATCCCGGCGCGGCACGACGTGGCGCGGCGGGTCGATAGCGGCTTTCTGGCCGAGTTGGTGGTGACGCATCGCCTCGACGAGGAGGAGGCCTTCGAGATCGCGCCGCTTCTGGCCGGCGATCTCGCCCGACAGGCCTACCGCCTCGGCTGAGCGCGTGTCCGCAACCCCCGGCGATACCGAGTGAAGGAGACCCCATGTTGAGCCTCGAGACCCGCCACGCCGTGCACCCGGCGCAGGTGAAGGTGATGGGCACCGCCGAACTGCGCGCCCACTTCCTGGCCCGGGACATGTTCCGCGACGGCGAGATCCGCCTGATCTATACCCATTACGACCGCTTCGTGATGGGCGGCGCGGTGCCTGCCGGTGGCTGCCTGACCCTCGAGACCGTGGCCGAAACCGGCACCGAGCGGTTTCTGGACCGGCGCGAGATGGGCATCGTCAATATCGGCGACACCGGCACGGTGCGCTGCAACGGCGAAGGCTACGAGATGGCGCGCGGCGACGTGCTCTATCTCGGCAAGGGCAGCGGCGCGGTCCGCTTCGAGGGCGAGGGCCGCTTCTACATCACCTCGGCCCCGGCCCATGCCGTGTTTCCCTCGCGCCTGATCACGCCGGCCGATTGCAAGGAGGTGCGACTGGGCGAACCGGCGAGTTCCAACCAGCGCGTCATCAAGCAATTCATCCACCCGCAGGTGATGGAGAGCTGCCAGCTGATCCTCGGCTATACCAGCCTTACGGAGGGCTCGGTCTGGAACACCATGCCGAGCCATGTCCATGACCGCCGCATGGAGGCCTACCTGTACTGGGACATGGAGGAAGAGGCCCGCGTGCTGCACCTGATGGGCGAGCCGCAGGAAACGCGGCACCTGTTCGTCGCGAACGAGGAGGGCGCGATCTCGCCGCCCTGGTCGATCCATTCCGGCGCCGGTATCGGCAGATACAGCTTCATCTGGGCGATGGCGGGCGACAATATCGACTTCACCGACATGGATTTCGTCGAGCCGGGAGAGATGCGCTGATGGCCGGCCTGTTTTCGCTCGATGGCCGCAAGGCGCTCGTCACCGGCGCCAATGCCGGGATCGGCCGTGCCATCGCGACGGCGCTCGCGGGGCAGGGCGCGCATGTTGTCTGCGCCGGACGACGCAGCTGCGACGAGGCGGTGGCGGAGATCGCGGCGGCGGGCGGCGCGGCCGAAAGCCTGAAGCTCGATTTCGCCGATCCGATGGCGGCGCGGGACCTGTTCGAGCGGGCGGGCTTCGACATCCTCGTCAATAATGCGGGCATCATCCGCCGCGCCGACAGCGTCGATTTCACTGAGGCCGACTGGGACGATGTCGTCGACATCAACATGAAGGCGGTGTTCTTCACCACGCAGGCCTTCGGGCGCGAGCTGATCGCGCGGGGCCGCCCCGGCGCGGTGGTCTCGATCGCCTCGCTCCTGTCTTTTCAGGGCGGGATCCGGGTGCCGTCCTATACCGCCTCCAAGCACGGGGTGGCCGGGTTGACCAAGATCCTCGCCAACGAATGGGCGAAGCACGCGATCACCGTCAACGCGGTGGCGCCGGGCTACATCGCCACGGCGAACACGCAGGCTCTGCGCGAGGACCCCGAACGCGCGCGCGCCATCCTCGACCGCATCCCCGCCGGACGCTGGGGCGCGCCCGAGGATATCGGCGGTACCGTGGCCTTTCTCTGCTCGCCCGCGGCGACCTACCTGACCGGCGCGGTGATCAACGTGGATGGCGGCTGGATGGCGCGCTGAGGCTTGGCCGGAACCACATTCCGCACCGAATGCGGCGTCGGGAAGCGGTATGCGTGATCGGATCGCGGTCAAACTGGACCCTTCCGGCCGGCGACCCCTTCATGATCGGCGCGCCCATCATCATGGAACCGGAATGCCCTGAAGCGGTGGAGACCGGGCGATAACCCGGCCCGGAGCACCGCTCTACCAGCGATCTCTTGGCGGGGAGCGAAGGGGAATTGTCGCGCCGTGTCACATGTCCGGTGCCCGTTACAACCTGCGACAATTCTGGGGTCGCCACCCACTGGCGCAAGGATCCGTGCCGTAGCACGACAAACCCGGTCGCTCCGGGCTCTCGGTGCGCGACTCCCTCGATGTGACAGGCCCTCGCCGGAAAGGGTGCCCCATGATGAAGACGTTCGGATCCCTGCTCGTGGCGGCCCTGCTGGTGAGCGGGGCGTGGTGGATCGGCTTCGGGCCGGAAACCGGTGCGGAGGAGGCGCCCGCGGAAAGCGCGATGCCGATACGCGGCCCCGGCGGGGCAGGGGGTGGCGGCCGCGCCGCCCTCGTCTCCACCCAGCCGGTCGAGTTCATTCCTTACGAGGACGTCTATCAGGCCATCGGTACGGTGCGGGCCGGGCACCGCGTGCAGGTCCAGTCGCAAGTGTCGGGCCAGGTGACCGAGAGCCTGATCGAAACCGGTGCCGAGGTCGAGGCGGGCACGCCCCTCCTGCGGCTCGACGACCGGGTACAGCAGCTCGCCCTGCGCACCGCGAAGGCCGGGCTCGCCGAGGCGCTGAGCACGTTGTCGCGCTACGAGGCGCTTGCCGATGGCGGCAACGCCGCCGTGACGGAGGTGCAGGTCGCGGAGGCGCGTACGGCCGTCGAGATCGCGGCCGCGGCGGTGGAAGGCGCGGAGCACGACCTGTCGGAGCGGGTGATCGTGGCGCCGATCGGCGGGCATCTGGGGATGTCGGAAATCGAACGCGGCACCGCGATCTCGGTCGGCACCGACATCGTCACGATCAGCGATCTCGACGAGATGCGGGTCTCCTTCAGCCTTCCGGACCGGGCGCTTGGCAGTCTCGCACCCGGGGTCGAGGTGGCGATGTCGCTGCCGACCCGCCCCGGCACGGTCTACGAGGCCGTGATCAGCGCCGTCGATACAGAGATCGACCCCTCGACGCGGCAGATCGCGGTCGAGGCCAGACTCGACGCCGCGCAGGTGCCGGTGCTGCCGGGATCGGTGGTCAACGTGGTGCTGGCCCAACCGAGCGACCCGGCACCGAGCGTAGCGGCGCTCGCGGTGACCTGGTCACGCGAGGGGGCGGGGGTCTGGCTCGACGAGGACGGCACCGCGCGCCGCGTTCCGGTCGAGATCCTGCATCGCGCGGGCGACGCGGTCTGGCTCGACGCGCCGCTCGAACCGGGCGCGCGGGTGGTGGTCGAGGGCACCCAGAAGATCCGCGAAGGGGGCGCGATCGCCACGGCGACGCGGCAGGCGCCGCCGGAGGAGGGCGAGACTGGCGAGCGGCGCATGGGCGCGGCGCGCGCGGCGGCCCGGGTGGCGGATCAGGACGAAGGAGGGCAGGGCCATGAAGGCTGAAGCCTCCGCCGGCGGCAGCCTCGCCGCGCTGTTCGTGTCGCGCCCGGTGCTGGCGCTGGTTCTCAACCTGCTTCTCGCCGTCGCGGGGATCGCGGCCTTCATGGATGTCGAGGTGCGCGAGATGCCCGATGTCGATCAGCCGGTGATCTCGATCCGCGCCTCCTATGACGGCGCCGACCCGCAGACCGTCGATACCGAGGTGACCTCGGTACTCGAGGAGGCGCTGAGCGCGCTGGACGGGATCAACGCGATCTCGTCGAGTTCCGGCTTCGGCTCGTCGCGGATCACCGTGGAGCTGGCCTCGGGCATCGATATCGATGCCGCCGCCACATCCGCCCGCGAGATCGTCGCTCAGCAGGAGCGCCAGCTTCCCGACAGCATCGACACGCCGAGCGTGACCAAGAGCGACGCCGACGCCGATCCGATCATCCGTCTCGCCATAGCCGGGGACGCGACGCTGGCCGAGCTGTCGCGCATCGCCGAGGAGGATGTGGCCGAGCGGCTTGAGACGATCCCCGGCATTTCCGAGGTCGAGGTCGCGGGCACCCAGGAGAACGAGTTCCTGGTACGGGTGAACATGACCGCCCTCGTCGCGCGCGGGCTGGAAATCGGCGACGTCGAAACCGCGCTGGCGACGCTGCGCAACGACGCGCCGCTGGGCGAGATCGAGAGCGGCAGCCAGAGCGTCACGCTGCGCACCGCCAGCCCCGGGACCACGGCCGAGGCGATCTCGCAGCTGCGGGTCGGCGCGACGGCGCGCCTGGGGGACGTCGCCTTCGTGCAGCTCACCGCGCAGGAGCGCGACGTCTTCACCCGGCTCAACGGGCAGAGCGCGGTCGGGCTGAACGTGCTGCGGCAATCCGACGGCAACACGCTGACCATCTCGCGCGAGGTGCGCGCCGCGGTGGCCGATCTGTCCGAGACTTTGCCCGAGGGCATCGAGCTCGTCGTGACCTCGGATGACGGGGTGTTCATCGAGGGCTCGATCACCGAGGTGGCGCGCTCGATCGGGCTGGCGGTGCTGATCGTGATCGCCGTGATCTTCGTGTTCCTGCGGGCCTGGCGCGCGACCCTGATCCCGGCGCTGGCGATCCCCGGCGCGCTCATCGGCACAATCGCGGCGATCTGGCTTGCGGGTTTTTCGGTCAATACGATCACGCTTCTGGCGCTGGTGTTGGCCAGCGGCATGGTGGTCGACGACGCGATCGTCGTGGTCGAGAACATCGTCAGGCACCGCCGCATGGGGGCCGGCGCGCGCGCCGCCGCGATCCGGGGTACGAGCGAGGTGTTCTTCGCGGTGATCTCGACCACCGCGACGCTGGCTGCGGTCTTTATCCCGATCTCGTTCCTGCCGGGACAGGCGGGCGGCATCTTCTCGGAATTCGGCTATGTGATCGCCTTCGCGGTGATGCTGTCCTCCTTCGTGGCGCTGACGCTGGTGCCGATGCTGGCGGCGGCGCTCGATCCCGGTCGCATGGGGAAGGTTGCCGCGAGCCCCGCTCCGGGCCTCGTCACCCGCGCCTATGCATGGCTGATCGATCGCTGCCTGCGCGCGCCGATCGTCGTTCTCGGGGCGGCCTTGGCCTTCGCGATCTTCGCCGCGGCGAGCTTCGCCTCGCTCAACTCGACGCTGACGCCGAACGAGGATCGCGGCTTCTTTATGATCATGGGACGCGGACCCGCCGGGGCCAGCGCGACCTATGTCGACACGCAGATTCGCCAGGTCGAGGCGATCGCAGAAAGCTACCGCGAGAGCGGCGCGGTCGAATCCGTGCTGTCGATTTCCGGCTTCGGCGGCTCCGGCAGCGGCTTCGTCATCGTGCGGCTGGCCGATTGGGAGGCGCGCGACGTGGCGCAGCAGGATCTCGTGGCCGATCTGAACCGGCAGCTGCAATCGGTGCCCGGGCTCACGGTAATGGCGCGCTCGAGCAATTCCCTCGGCATCCGGGGCGCGGGCCGGGGCCTGCAATTCGCGGTCACCGGCAACGATTACGACACGCTCGCGGCCGAGGCCGAGACGCTGGTGGCGGCGATGCGGCAGGAGCCCGAGATCTTCGCCTCGCCGCAGGTCGACTACGACACGACGCAGCCGATGATCGAGGTCGAGATCGACACCGCCATGGCGGCGGAGCTGGGCGTCACGCCGGCCGAGGCGAGCGCGATGATCGAGATGCTGACCGGCGGCACCACCCCGGTGAGCGTTTTCGTCGACGGCATCGAAACCGACGTAACGGTGCAGTCCGGCGGCAAGCCTATCGAGGGGCCGGGCGATCTCGAGCGCGCCTTCCTGCGCACGGATGGCGGCGGCTACGTGCCGCTTTCGGCCATCGCCAGCTTCGAGCAGGTTGCGGGCGCGTCGCAATTGTCGCGCGAGGGGGGCGACCGGGCGGTGCCAGCGACCGCGTCTCTCGCCAATGGCGTCGAACTCGGCGTCGCGGCGTCGCGGGCCGAGGCGCTGGCGGCCGAACTGCTCCCCGACGGCGCCAAACTGGTGCTCCTGGGCGAGGCGGCCGCGCTGGAGGATAGCCGTTCCGGCACCATCGCGGTCTTTGCCGTGGCCTTCCTCGTGGTGCTGCTGGTGCTCGCCGCGCAGTTCGAAAGCTTCGCCTCGGCGCTGGTGATCATGCTGACCGTGCCGTTCGGGCTCTGCGCCGCCGTGATGGCGATCGCGCTTACCGGCGGCTCGCTCAACTACTACAGCCAGATCGGTCTCGTGATGCTGATCGGGATCATGGCCAAGAACGGCATCCTGATCGTCGAATTCGCCAACCAGCTGCGCGAGGCCGGGCATGACATCGACCGGGCGATCCGCGAGGCGGCCGAACTGCGGCTTCAGCCGATGTTGATGACCATGGCCTCGACCGTGATGGGCGGGCTGCCGCTGGTGCTGTCCTCCGGCGCAGGGGCCGAGGCGCGCATCGCGGTGGGCTGGGTCGTGGTCGGTGGGCTGGGCTTTGCCTCGGTCTTCACCCTTCTGCTGACGCCGGTCTTCTACAGGCTGATCGCGCCCTGGGGCGGCCAGCCCGGCGCCGCCGCAGCGCGCGCGCGGCAGGAGATGCTCTCGTAACGACGGTGCGCCTCGCTCTACCCCCGGATGCCGGGAGTGTTCCTGCCGTGGCGGAACCGCGATGCCGGGGGCCGGGTTCTGGCGGTGAGACGCACCGTTCAACGGGAGGATGCCATGGCCTCGCGCCCCGTCTGGAAGGGCCAGCTGCGCCTGTCGCTGGTGGCCATTCCCATCGAGCTGCATTCGGCCCGCGAGAGCGGCTCGAAAACGAGCTTCCGACAGATCCACAAGCCCTCGGGCAAGCCGGTGAGCTACCAGAAGGTGGTGGCGGGGCTCGGACCGATCGACACCGCCGAGATCGTGAAGGGCTTCCAGACCGCCAAGAACGAATACGTCCTGATCGAGCCGGAGGAGATCGAGGAGATCCGGCTCGAAACCCGCAAGACGCTCGAGATGGTGCAGTTCGTCGAAGCGGCGGAGATCGCGCCGCTCTACTACGACGCCCCCTATTACGTGGTGCCCGCCGACGAGCTGGCGCAGGATGCCTACCGCGTGGTGCGAGACGCGTTGCGCCAGAGCGGTAAGGTCGGCCTCGGTCAGCTGGCGATGCGGGGGCGCGAATATCTCTGCGCGATCCGCCCCTGTGGCGACGGGCTGCTGCTCGAGACGCTGCGCTACGAGGACGAGATCCGAAAGGCGGAGCCGCTGTTCAGCCAGATCGAGGACGATCCCGCCGACAAGGAGCTGTTGGAGGTCGCGACGCAGCTCATCGAGGCCAAGACCGCGCCGTTCGATGCCTCGGCCTTTGAGGACCACTACGCGCAGGCGCTGAAGGAACTGGTGGCGCGCAAATCCCGGTCCAAGAAGGCGCCGCGTGCCCGGCCCGGCGAGGACGCGCCCGAGGTCGAGACCGACGACAAGGGCAACGTGGTCGATCTCATGGCCGCGCTCAAGAAGAGCCTCGAGAAGGACAAGAAGGGCGGGCGGAAATCGTCCTCCTCCCGCAAGAAGGCCTCATGAGTCGGCTAGACCGCTACCGCGACAAACGCGACTTCGACGTCACGCCGGAGCCGCAGGCGGGCGAGGGCGGCGGTAACGGGCGCAGCTTCGTGGTGCAGAAGCACGATGCCACGCGCCTCCATTACGACTTCCGGCTCGAGCATGAGGGCGCGCTCTGGTCCTGGGCCGTGACGCGTGGGCCCTCGGACGATCCGCGCGAAAAGCGCCTCGCGGTCAGGACCGAGGATCACCCGCTGGATTATGCCGGTTTCGAAGGGGTGATCCCGAAGGGCAATTACGGCGCAGGCACGGTGATGCTGTGGGACCGGGGAAGCTGGGAGCCGCTGGACAAGGATCCGGGCGCGGCGCTGGCGGCGGGCAAGCTCAAGTTCCGGCTCTCGGGAGAGCGGATGCAGGGCGGCTGGACGCTGGTGCGCATGAAGGGCCGGGCTCGGGACCGTGGGCGCGAGAACTGGCTCCTGATCAAAGAGCGCGACGATCGGGCGGGCGACGATCCCGAGGGTCTGACCACGCGCCATCTCACCTCCATCGAGAGCGGCCGCGACCTCGACGAAATCGCGGCAGGGGCAGAGGCGGCCACGCGCCCCGAAGATGACGGCCGGAGCGCGCCGCATGGGGATGGCGGCGCCTCGCCGGAACGAAAGGGGGCGGCGCCCGGCTTCGTCGCGCCACAGCTCGCGACGCTGCGCGAGGAGGCGCCCGAGGGCGACGACTGGTGGCAGGAGCCCAAGTTCGACGGTTATCGCTGTCTGCTGTCGCTGGGCGCCGACGGGCCGCGCGCCTTCAGCCGTAACGGTCACGACTGGTCCAACCGCTTCGCACCGTTGATCGGTCCGGCGCGGGCCATTCCCTGCGACACCGCCTTGATCGATGGCGAGGTGACGGCGGGCGACGGCAATGGCGATTTCTCCACGCTGCAGAAGGCGCTTGGCGAAGGCGGAGCTCTCTCCTTCTATGCCTTCGATCTTCTGCATCTGGATGGCGAGGATCTGCGGGCGCAGCCCTTGGAGCAGCGACGCGAGGCGCTCGACGCGCTCTTGGGCGAATTGCCCGGCGACGGCGCGATCCGGCTTTCGCCCTATATCAGGGGCAGTGCCGAGGAGGTGCTGACGCATCTGTGCGGCGCGGGGGCCGAGGGCATCATCTGCAAGCGGGCCGATGCGCCGTACCGCTCGGGGCGCAACGCCGACTGGATCAAGGTCAAATGCGTCAAGAGCGCCGAGTTCGTGATCGGCGGCTGGTCCCCCTCCGACAAGCCGGGACGCCCCTTCGCCTCGCTGCTGCTGGGCAGTTTCGAGGGCGGCCATCTGGTCTATCGCGGCCGGGTCGGCACCGGCCTCGACGCCGAGACGATGCGGGATCTCGCCGCCCGGATGAAACCGCTCGCGCGCAAGACCTCGCCGTTCGACGAGGTGCCCAAGGATCTGGCGCGCGGCGCGCGTTGGATCACGCCGGAGCTGGTGGCCCAGATCCGCTATGCCGAGTTGACCGGCGAAGGCCGGGTTCGGCACGGCGTTTTTCAGGGCCTGCGCGAGGACAAGGCCCCGAACGAGGTCACCGCCGCGCAGGAGCTGGCGGTCGAACGCGGCGACGCGTCGTCGGCCGAGCTGTCTCTGAGGGGCATCGACATCTCCAGCGCCGACCGCGCCGTCTATCCCGGCCCCGCCCTGACCAAGGGGGGCGTCGCGAGCTACTACGACGCCGTGGCGGACCGGATGCTCGAACATGCCGCGGATCGTCCCGTCGCGCTGGTGCGGATGCCCTCCGGGCTGGACGGGCAGCGCTTCTTCCAGCGCCATATCGGCAAAGGATTCCCGGACGCCATCGGCACGGTCCGCCTGACCGAGGCCAGCGGCAAGGAGGCCGATTACATCACCTTGCCGAACGCACAGGCGCTCTTGAGCGCGGTGCAGATGGGGACCCTCGAGTTCCACATCCACGGCGCGCGCAACGATCGGCTCGACCGGCCCGACCGATTGGTCTTCGATCTCGATCCCGACGAGGGGCTGGGCTTCGACGAGGTCCGGCGCGCGGCCCGCGAGGTCGGCGATCTGGTGCGGAAGCTCGGTCTCGCCTGCGCACCGATGGTGACCGGGGGCAAGGGCGTCCATGTCGTCGTTCCGCTGCGCCGTGTCGCCGGCTGGGAGACGCTGCGCGGCTTTGCACAGGCCGTGGCGCAGGGGTTCGAACGCCGGGCCCCGGATCGTTACACCGCCACCATGTCCAAGACCCGTCGCAAGGGCCGCATCTTCATCGACTGGTTGCGCAATGATACCGCTGCAACGGCGATCTCGCCCTATTCGCTGCGCGCGCGACCCAGCGCGCCGGTGGCCGTGCCGGTGACGTGGGACGAGCTGGACGATCTCGACCGTGCCAACGGTTTCTCGGTGGATGCCGCGATCGCGCGCGCGCAGGAGCCGTGTCCGCTGCTGGCGGCCGTGAAAGGTGCGCCGGGGCTGTCGGAGGCGACGCTGGACGCGCTGGAGGATTGGCTGGAAGAAAGCGCCTGAGCCTCCCGGCTGCGAGATATCGCTCGAGAATTCAAGCTGCGATGCTCTTCGGATTGCCGGGGGCAGGGCGCTTGTCCTTCGGCGCCGTCATTCCCAGTTCGGAGCGGATGGCCGGGCCCGGATCGCCCGGCGGACGAAGGAGAAACGGTATGTTCGGCAAGGTTCTATCGAGCCTCGGTATTGGCGGCGCGACGGTGGATGCGTTGCTGGAAAACAGCGATGTCGAAGCGGGCCACGTGCTCAGGGCGGAAATCCGCATCAAGGGCGGCAGCGCGCGGCAGGAGATCCGCAGCGTCGATCTGGAGCTTGCGACCCGCTGCCTCGTCGAGGGGCCCGGAGATCGCAAGATCCACAGCGACATCATCCTTGCCGCAGGCAGGGTGGAGATCGGCGCGGTGGATGCCGGAGAAGAGCTGAGCTTTCCGATCGAGATGCACGTTCCGGGTTCGGCGCCGATCAGCATCGGCTCGACCCGGAGCTTCCTGCGGACCCGGCTCGACGTGCCCGGTGCGGTCGACCCCAAGGACGAGGACCTCGTCAACATCCTGCCCAGCCCCACCATGACGGCGGTGCTGCAAGGGGTGCAGGAGGCCGGGTTCCGGCTGGTGGAGACCGAGGTCGAATATGACCGCCGCCGTGTGCCGCCCTTCGTGCAGGAGTTCGATTTCAGGCCCACGGGCTTAGGCGATTTCGGGATCGAGGAGGTCGAGATTTCGTTCGTGCCGGTCTCTGGCGGCGTCGAGGTGCTGCTGACGGTCGATAATCGCGGCGGGTTCTTTCTGGCCGGGCGCGAGAAGACGGCGCGTATCCGGGTCGATCACGCCGAGGCCGCACGGATCGACATGGGGTGCGAGTTGCGCCGGGCGATCGAGCGGCTGCGCTGATCGCCTACCGCCCCCCGGGCGGAGCCGGGGGGCGGCCATGCTGCCGATGCGCCCCCTCGAGGGCACTGCGATCAGTTCGGACGGCTCAGGCCGCCTTGTCGGCCGGGCTCCAGGCGAATTTCTGGAACGGCTGGTCGACCGGCGTCTCGGCGAGGTGGTTGGTGTAGTTCGACATGACCTTCTGGCTGTAGCCCAGGATCACCTCGAGGATGTTGCGCTTGGTAAAGCCGGCGTCGAGGAAGGCCTGCACGTCGGCCTCTGCGACGTTGCCGTGCTGGCGCACCAGCTTCAGGGTGAAGTCGCGCAGCGCCTCGAGCCGGGCGTTGGGCAGCGGCGTGCCGTCGCGCAGCGCATCCGTGATCGCGTCGTCGACGCCCATGCTCTTGGCGATGCCGGTATGGGCGGGCACGCAGTAGTGGCAGGCGTTCTCGACGTTCACGGTCTGCCAGACGACGGTCAGCTCGTCCTTGTCGAAGCTGGAATTCAGAAAGAGCTCGTGAACACGCTGATAGGCGTCGAGCAGGCCGGGGGCCTCGGCCATGACGGCGTGCAACCCGGGCACCATGCCAAAGGCGGCCTGCGACTTGGCGAGCAACGGCTTCGATGCGTCGGGGGCGGTGGTTTCGTCGTGCAGCGTGAAATCGGTCATGGGTGTCTCCTTGGGTCGGGCCGGGAGGGCCCGTCACGAAGGCAAACATAGAGATATTGAGTGATCGCTCAAGTTCTGCATTGAGCAATCACTCAATCTTGAGGCGCGGGCCTCGACGCTGGGGCGAGACAATCGCCCCAGGAGCCCCTATCTTTCGGACATGACACGAGCACGCCCCTATGATCGCGAGACCGCGCTGGACGCAGCGCTGACCCTTTTTTGGCGGAAAGGCTATCACGCGACGTCGCTGAAGGATCTCGAAGCCGCCTTGGCGATGAAGCCCGGCAGCATCTACGCGGCTTTCAAGAGCAAGGAGGAACTCTACCTCTCCACGCTCGAGAGGTACTTCCAGCGCAACCGGGCCCAGTTCGCACGTCTGCGCGGGGCGACCGGCTCGCCGCTCGCCGCGCTCGCCGATTTCCTGCGAGGTTTCGGGCGCTCCGAAGCCGGCGGGCAGGCCTGCATGCTGGTCAAGACGCTGCTCGACGTGACCGAGCAGGACGGGGCGATCGGTCTCCGCGCGCGCAACTATCTCGACGAGATGACGGCCGAGATCACCGCCATTTTCGAGGCGGCGCGGGATGCGGGCGAACTTCCCGAAGGGGCCGATCCGGCGCGGCTGGCCCGCAGATACCAAGCCGACATGACGGCGCTTCGGATCGAGGCACATCGCGGCGGCGACCCGGTCGCTCTCGCGGCCTTGGCCGATGACATGGCGCGCGACGTGGAGCGGTTGCGGCTGGCCGAGAGCGGCTAGGCCTCGAGAAATTCATATCGGACTGACGCCCCTGCACGAGTTGGCGACCGCATGCTTGCCGTAGGGTAGGGCTGCGTCTAGCCTCGCGGTGAATTCTTCCCGGGAGGCCGCCAGATGTCCGATCAACCCAAGCTTCGCTTCGACACGCTGCAGATCCATGCCGGCGCGTCGCCCGATCCGGCGACCGGTGCGCGGCAGGTGCCGATCTACCAATCGACCTCCTACGTCTTCAAGGATGCCGATCACGCCGCCCGGCTCTTCGGTCTCGAAGAGGTGGGATACATCTATTCGCGCCTGACCAATCCGACCGTCTCGGCCCTCGCCGACCGGCTCTGCGCGCTCGAGGGCGGTGCCGGGGCGGTATGCTGCTCCTCCGGGCACGCGGCGCAGATCATGGCGCTGTTCCCGCTGATGGGGCCGAGCTGCAACGTCGTGGTCTCGACCCGGCTCTATGGCGGTTCGGTCACGCAGTTCAGCCAGACGATCAAGCGCTTTGGCTGGTCGGCGCGCTTCGTCGATTTCGACGATCTGGAGGCCATCGAAGCGGCGGTGGACGGCGACACCCGCGCCATCTTCTGCGAGTCGATCTCGAACCCCGGCGGCTATATCACAGACCTGCCGGAGGTCGCCCAGCTGGCCGGGCGGGTCGGCCTGCCCTTGATCGTCGACAACACGCTGGCCACCCCCTATCTGTGCAACCCGATCGCGCAGGGCGCGACGCTGGTGGTGCATTCGACGACCAAATACCTGACCGGCAATGGCACCGTCACCGGCGGCGCGGTGATCGACAGCGGGAGGTTCGACTGGTCCGCCTCGGGCAAGTTCCCCTCGCTCGCAGCCCCCGAGCCCGCCTATCACGGGCTGAATTTCCACGAGGCGCTTGGGCCGATGGCTTTCACGTTCCATTCGATCGCGGTGGGGCTGCGTGATCTCGGCATGACGATGAACCCGCAAGCCGCGCATTACACCCTGATGGGGGTCGAGACGCTGAGCCTGCGCATGGCGCGGCATGTCTCGAATGCCGAAAGGGTCGCGACCTGGCTCGAGGCCGATCCGCGCATCGACCGGGTCACCTGGGCGGGCCTGCCCTCCTCGCCATGGCACCACCGGGTCGCGAAGGTCACGCCGAAAGGGGCAGGGGCGCTGTTCACCGTCGGCGTGAAGGGAGGCTACGACGCCTGCGTAAAGCTGGTCGACAGCCTCAAGCTGTTCAGCCATGTCGCCAATCTGGGCGATACCCGCTCGCTGATCATCCATCCGGCCTCGACCACGCATCGCCAGCTCACGGCCGATCAGCAGATGGCGGCGGGGGCCGAGGCGGATCTGGTACGGCTGTCGATCGGCATCGAGGATCCCGAGGACCTCATCGCCGATCTCGATCAGGCCCTGACAAAGGCGACAGCGGGCTGAGCCGTTTGGCGCTCCCGCCATGCGGCTTCGCGCATGGCGGGACAGCTCGCACAGGTAATGCGCCGCGCTTGAATGAAGCCGGTGCCCGCCATATACTCCTGCATTATACGCCTGCCTCGGGAGGGTGCCGTGGGACGGATCAAGGTCAATCTGACGCTGGAGGCCGAACTGGCCGAAACGGCTAGGTCGCTCGGGCTCAACATGTCGCGTCTGGCCGAGGCGGCGATCGCGGAGGCCGCGAAGGCCGAGCGCAACCGCCGTTGGCGCGAGGAGAACCGCGCGGCGCTGGCGGCCTATACCGAAGAGGTCGCCAGCGAGGGCCTGCCTCTCGCCTCCTATCGCAGCTTCTGAGCACCGACCGGGATGGCGCAGTTCGACTTGTATCGCTTGGCATCCGGAGCGCTCGTCGTCGATCTCCAGACCGACCTGATCGGCCTCGACGCGACCCGCGTCGTGGCACCCCTGCGCGAGGCCGCGCAATACGCCGCGCTGCCCGGGCTGACGCCTCGGATCGAACATGATGACCAGTTCTGGATCGTACGTGTGCAGGAACTCGCGGCGGTGCCGGCCTACGAGTTGAAGAACCATGTCGGGTCACTGGCCAATGAACGCGACGCGCTGAAACGGGCGCTGGATATCCTGATCGACGGCATCTGAAGCCGCTGTGAAGCGTAAGTGCCAGGCGCCAAACAGGGAAAGCTGACCTTCGATCGGGGCAATCGGCGGCAGTGCCATCGCTCCTCCGCGACGGAGAGGCACATTTTCCTTCGCCAAGCTTGACATTCTGAAATATTAGCATTCTAACTTTAGAAATGAGCCTTAAGGCCTATTCCATGCATTACCTGCTGCATGCAGCCGATCTGCTGGAGGACCGGCTGCGCCGACGGCTGGCAGAGGCCGATATCCAGCCGCGCCAGGCGCGGGTGCTCGACGCGCTCGACCGGATGGAGCCCGCGTCACAGATCGCCTTGGCCCGCGCCTTCGACGTCACCCCCGCCAGCATGAGCACGATGACGGCGCGGCTGCTCGACCGAAAGCTGATCACGCGCGAGACCCATCCCGAGGCGGCGCGCAGCAACCTGCTCCGGCTCACGCCGCGGGGGCGCGACCTTCTGGCCGAGATCCACGCCGCCTGGACCGATATGGACCGGCTGATCGAGACCGAGCTGGGCGCCAACAAGGCCGCTAGCCTGGCCGAACTGACCCGTCAATTGCGGGATTCTCTCGGGGGACGCGCGCCGGGCGCGGATGAGGAAAGCCCGCTGCCCAATGGGACCCCGAGATGAACCGCCTCCTCCCTTTCGCCGAGGTCGCTTCCTGTCGCGGCCGCGGGCGGAATGCGAAGGGGCGGCGCGATGTCGTTCCGGGGTTGCAGTAGATCTGCGGTCAATGCCTGCCCGATCACATCGAAGAGGGCTTTGTGCCGATCCACACCATCACGCTCAAGCCTGTGGTCCCGGATCGTCGGCCCCACACCCGCCGCGGCGACGCGGGTCTCACGCTCGACGGGGTGAGGCTGGAAGGATCGGTGCCGGTTGAGAGGGTTCTGGGTGACTATGCCATCGCAGTCTTCGGCGATTGTAGCGCGCAGATCAGCCCGGTCGCATGCCGATTGCAACGCAAGCCAGAGGTCGCCCGGCCCGTAGCCGAAGCGGATCCGGAGGAGGCGGTGCGCCGGTCGACCGCGCCGCCGCGCCAATCCGTAGGCAACCGTTCAGCTCAGATTGGATCCGGCCGGACTTCGAGCCGAATGTCCATATGGACTGCCAGCACTAAAACTAACGTTTTTTCTGCCCCGCCCAGTAGGCCTGACTTTCCCGCCGCAACTTCTCATAGGAGGCGATTCTGAGGCGGGAGGCCTCACCGCCCCGGGCCACGAGCTGTGCGATCAGCGTCTCGATCAGCGCCATCGCCCCGGCATAGCAGCCGAAGTGATGGGTCGAGAGCATCGAGGCGACCAGCGTCTCGTCGGCGGCGAATTCCGGTGAGACGATCTCGCTGTCGGAGATCATGACGAGCTTCATGCCCTTGCGAGTGGCAAATCGGCAGGCCTCGATGGTGTCGCGGGAATAGGGCGTGAAGGTGATGGCGATCAACACGTCATCCGCGCCGGCCGTATCGAGGTCGTCGATCGGGCTGTTCATGTGTCGCGGGATGAGCTGCAACGATGGCAGCGCCATCCGACCGACATAATGCAGGTAATAGGCCAGCGCGTAGCTGGCCCGCGCCGCGGTCAGATAGACGTTGGGTGCGTCCATCAGCATCGAGACGACGCGCTCGATCTGCTCGGCCTTCACCCCTTCGAGCGTGCGCTGCACGATTGCCATCTCGTTGAGCGCGGCCTCGGCCTGAATGCGACCCCGTTCGCCCTCCTCGCGGAGCCGCTCCACCCAGGCCGGCTTTTCGACCGCGGCCGAAACCAGCGCTTGCCGAAACGGCGCACGCAGGTCGTCATAGCCCTCGAAACCGAGCCGTTCCGCGAGCCTTACCAGCGTATATGGGCTGACTCCGGCCTTGCGCGCGGTTTCGCGGATCGGATCGAGGCCGAAATCGGACGGGTGATCGAGGACGTATTTGGCTCCGACGCGCAGGCCGCGGGGCAGGGTGGGGATCTCCGCCTTGAGGGCCGCGGTGACCCTGTTCTTCAATGTCGGATCCATGAGGTCTTCGATGCTGGGTCGGAACAGATGTTATATTTCGGAACTGTTGACCGAACACGTTTTGGGAGCAAGGTTTGGTTGGATACATCGTGTCCGCGGAAACCGCAGAAGGTTCACATGCCAGCAACGCTCCCCGACCACGCTCCGCCCATTGGCGCTCACGCATTTCGGAAGGCCTGAACCATGGCTCGACCCTTCATCATGGTCGCCCCGAACGGGGCGCGGCGAAGCAGGGCGGATCACCCGGCTCTGCCGGTCACCACCGGGCAGATCGCCGAGACCGCCGAAGCCTGCCACGAAGCCGGCGCCGAGGCGCTGCACCTGCATGTGCGCGACGAGAACGGTCGGCATTCGCTCGATGCCGGGCGCTATGGCGAGGCGCTTCAGGAGCTGAAGCGCCGAGTGCCGGGCATCCGGATCCAGATCACCACCGAGGCGGCGGGATTGTTCGATGTCCCGGCGCAGCTGGACTGCCTGCGCCGGGTGCGGCCCGGCTGGGCCTCGATCTCGGTGCGCGAGATCGCACGCGAGCCCGATCTTGCGCCGGAGGTCTATGCGACCTGCGCCGAGCAGGGCACCGAGGTGCAGCATATCCTCTACGACACCGCCGATATCGCGCTGCTGCGCGACTGGCAGGCCCGTGGCGTGGTCGCACGGGAGCAGTCTTCGGTCCTGTTCGTCCTCGGCCGCTACGCTGCGGGACAAGTCTCGGACCCTGCCGATCTCGACCCGTTCCGGGCCGCGATGCCGGAGGCCGTGGACTGGATGGTCTGCGCCTTCGGGCCGCGCGAGCACGCCTGCCTGATCGGGGCGGCGCAACGTGGCGGCAGCCTGCGCGTTGGCTTCGAGAACAGCCTGACCGACCATCGCGGACAGCCCCATGCCGACAACGCCGCCTCCGTCGCGGCGCTTCGCGCCCAACTCGAAAGGTATCTCCTATGAGCGCCAAGCAAAGCCACGTCTTTCCCCGCAACTGCCATGCCGATCTTCCCGTCGCGGTCGGTGGCGAGGGATGCTACCTGATCGATGCGGAGGGCAAGCGCTACTTCGACGGCTCCGGCGGTGCCGCCGTCTCCTGCCTCGGTCACTCGAATAAGCGGGTGCGCGAGGCGGTCAAGCGTCAGGTCGACCAGCTCGCCTTCGCTCATACCGGCTTCTTCACCTCCGAGCCCGCCGAGGCCCTGGCCGATCTTCTGGCGACGAACGCGCCCGGCGATCTCGACCGCGTCTATTTCGTCTCCGGCGGCTCGGAGGCGGTGGAGAGCGCCATCAAGCTCGCGCGGCAATACCATGTCGAGCGCGGCGAGCCGCAGCGACGCCACCTGATCGCGCGGCGCCAGAGCTATCACGGCAACACGCTCGGCGCGCTATCGGCCGGGGGCAACGCATGGCGGCGCCAGCAATTCGCGCCCCTTCTCGTGGAGATGAGCCACATCGCGCCCTGCTACGAATATGCCGAACGACCCGAGGAGGAGAGCCCCGAGGATTACGGGCGGCGCGTGGCCGATGAGCTGGAGGCCGAGATCCAGCGCCTCGGCCCCGACAGCGTCATGGCCTTCATCGCAGAGCCGGTGGTCGGCGCGACGCTGGGCGCGGTGCCGGCCGTGCCGGGTTATTTCAAGCGCGTGCGCGAGATCTGCGACCGGCACGGCGTGCTGCTCATTCTCGACGAGGTGATGTGCGGCATGGGCCGGACCGGGCATCTCTTTGCCTGCGAGGCCGAGGGCATCGCCCCCGACATCCTGTGCATCGCCAAGGGGCTCGGGGCAGGCTACCAGCCGATCGGCGCGATGCTCTGCTCGGCCCCCGTCTATGACGCCATCGCCAATGGCTCGGGCTATTTCCAGCACGGCCACACCTATGTCGGCCATCCGGTGGCGGCGGCGGGGGGGCTGGCGGTCCTGCAAGAGTTGCTCGACCACGATCTTCCGGCGCAGGTGCGGGCACGCGGCGACTATCTGCAATCCGCGCTCGAGGCGCGTTTTGGCCAGCACCCCCATATCGGCGACATCCGTGGTCGTGGCCTGTTCCGCGGGCTCGAATTCGTGGCCGACCGCACGACAAAAACGCCTTTCGACCCGGCCAGGGGTGTGGCGGGCAAGCTGAAGAAGGCGGCCATGGCCGAGGGGCTGATCTGCTATCCGATGCCGGGTACGCGCGACGGCAAGCTGGGCGATCACCTGCTGCTCGCGCCGCCCTTCATCGCCTCGGAGGCCGATCTCGACGAGATGATCGAGCGTCTGTCGCGCGCCGTCGCTGCGGTGCTGCCCGGGCTGTGATCCGCGCGGTAGCGTCGAGAAACGTCCTCGTTCCTTCCGCGCGCCCGCAACGGTCCTGCCCGTTTCGGAAATGACAAGGTCGCCCGCCGGCGGCCTTGTTCCGTTGCGGGCCCAAAATCCGAGTAGTCGCGGCAGGTCCAGCGAAACGGCGGGCGCATAGGTGACGAACAGCAGCGCGCTGGCGATGCCGACGTAAGAGGGCCAGATCCCGCGCACTGCCTCTTCGATGCAAATCATGCAGCTGTGGCAGAATGGGTTGGGAGCATGACATCGCTAGCGTTCGGTATCACCAGATGCCGCTTTGCAGTAGACACGGTTCGATGTACGTAACTCATATGTGGACGACCCCTGCGCGATGCCGCGGCCGGTCAGGTGCTTGGGAGGAGAAACCGATGGATGCCAGCAAGACGGCGCGGGCGGATACCGTTTCATATTCAGCGTTGCCAGTCCGTATGCGTCATGCGTCGAGCCGCATCCTTTCGGGCAAGCGTTATCCGGCAGGAGAGCCGTCATGATCGTGATCGGATTGGATCTCGGCACTTCGGGCCTCAAGGCGCTGGCCATGGCCGAGGATCAGTCGATCCTGGCGGAAAGCAGCGCCGCGCTGACGGTTGCGCGGCCCCATGACGGCTGGTCCGAGCAGGATCCCGCGTCATGGATCGCGGCGGCCGGATCCGCGATTGGTTCGCTTATGGGCAAGATCGACGCCAGTGCCGTGCACGCCATCGGCCTGTCGGGGCAGATGCATGGCGCGACGCTGCTCGACGCCTCCGACCGGGTGCTGCGGCCCTGTATGCTGTGGAACGATACCCGCAGCCATGCCGAGGCCGCGGCGCTCGATGCCGATCCGCGGTTTCGCGAGATCACCGGCAACATCGTCTTCCCCGGCTTCACCGCCCCCAAGCTCGCCTGGGTGCGGCGCCACGAGCCGCAGGTCTTCGAAAACATCCGCAAGGTGCTGCTTCCCAAGGATTACCTGCGCCTCTGGCTGACCGGAGAGCATGTCTCGGAGATGTCGGATGCCGCCGGGACCGGCTGGCTCGACGTCGCCGCGCGCGACTGGTCCGAAGCGCTGCTCGAGGCGACGGGGTTGGATCGGGGCCGGATGCCACGGCTGGTAGAGGGCTCCGAGGTGTCGGGTCGGCTGCGGCCGGAACTCGCCGCGCGCTGGGGCCTGGCTTCGGATGTCGTTATAGCCGGCGGTGGTGGCGACAACGCGGCCTCGGCGGTGGGCATGGGCGTCGTGAAACCGGGCACGGCCTTCGTGTCGCTCGGCACCTCTGGCGTGCTTTTCGCCGCGACGGATGGGTTTCATCCGAACGCTGCGAGCGCGGTCCACAGCTTCTGCCACGCGCTGCCCGAAAGCTGGCACCAGATGGGGGTGATCCTCGCCGCGGCGGATGCGATGAACTGGTTTGCCGGCGTGCTGGGAAGCCCGGCCGCCGCGCTGACTGCGGATCTGGGCGATCTGCAGACGCCGTCCCGTACGCTGTTCCTGCCCTATCTCGGCGGCGAGCGGACGCCGCACAACGATGCGCATATCCGTGCCTCGTTCCTGCATATGGGGCACGACACGGATCGCGCGGCGCTGGTCCGCGCCGTGCTGGAAGGGGTGAGCTTCGCGATCCGCGACAGCCGCGATGCGCTGGCCTCGACCGGCACCCGCTTCGACCGCCTGATCGGCGTCGGCGGCGGCACGCGCTCCGAATACTGGCTGAAGGCGATCGCCACCGCGCTCGAGATGCCGGTCGAGCTGCCAGTCGCGGGCGATTTCGGCGGTGCCTTCGGCGCGGCGCGGCTTGGCCTGATGGCGGCGAGCGGGCAGGACGCCGAGATCGCGACGCCACCCGCCATTTCGCGGGTGGTGGAACCGGAGCGGGATCTGTGTGGCGCCTTTTCGGAGGCGCATGGCCGTTACAGGGAGAGCTATGCGGCGCTCAGCGCCTTGGGCCGGGGGTGACGGTGGGCGAGACGCGCGGTGACCGCAACGCCGCGTCGTTTCCGGCTGGCACCTCTCGCCAAGTTGTCGATCCCGCAGCGCTGCTCTAACCGGGTATCGTAGCAATCCAGAAGGGCCGTCATATGTCGCGACCGACCGTGCATGACGTGGCGCGCGTGGCCAATGTCAGCCTCTCCACCGTCGACCGGGTCCTGAACGGTCGCAACGGGGTGCGGGCGGCCACGCAGGAGCGGGTCCGCGCGGCGATGAAGCAGCTCGGATACGAGCGCGACCTAATGGCGGCGAACCTGTCGCGTCAACGGATCTACAAGATCCGCTTCGTGATCCCCGACGGCCCGAACAGCTTCATGCGCAACCTCGCGGCCGAGCTGGAAACGCATGCGCGGATCGCGCTGCGCGATCGCACCGAGATCGGCGTTTCGCTTGTGCCGCCATTCGATGGCCGGGCGCTCGCGGCCGAGCTGCGCCGCGCGAAAGAGGCGGCGGCCGACGGGGTGGTGATGGTCGCCACGGAGTCGGCCGAGGTCCGACAGGCCGTCTCGGAGTTGCGCGCGGCCGGGATCCAGGTGGTGACCTTGATCTCCGACCTTTCGGCCTCGGCGCGCGGCCATTTCGTGGGCATCGACAACGTCTCGGCCGGGCGCACCGCCGCCGGGCTGCTGGGAAGGTTCTGCGCCGGCCGGCCCGGCCGCATCGCGATCGTCGCGGGCTCGATGCTGGTGCGCGATCATGTCGAACGCAGGCTCGGCTTCGAGCAGGTCATGCATGCGGAGTTTCCCGAGCTGAAGCTGCTGCCTCCGATCGAGGGCGGCGACGAGGCCGCGACGGTGGACCGGCTTCTGACCGACCTGCTGCGAGAGCACCCCGATATCGTCGGCATCTACAGCCTCGGCGGCGGAAATCGCGGCCTGCGCAACGCGCTGGATCGTGCGGGGCCCGACCCCCGACCCATGGTGGTCGGGCATGAACTGACCGACCAGTCCCGCGTGGCCCTGCAGGACGGGGTGTTCGACGCCGTGCTGCAACAGGACATCCGCAAGGAGGTGGCGAGCGCTCTCATCATCATCCGCAACCTGATCGAGGCGATTCCGATCGATGCCCATACCGGGCTGATCCACACCGAAATCTTCCTGCGCGACAACCTGCCCTGAGCCGTACCGCAATCGGATCAGGCTTTGCGGCGTGCTTCTTCTGATGTACGTTAGTCAGAAATGGTGGGCCGAGTCCTGCGCCATGGGGCAGACCGGCAGGTGAGGAACGAGACCGACATGACCGACTTCTTTAGGAACATCCCCAAGATCCGCCACGAAGGCCACGGCAGCGATAATGAATTCGCCTTCCGGCACTACGATCCGGACGAGGTCGTGATGGGCAAGCCGATGCGCGATCACCTGCGATTCTCGGTGGCCTACTGGCACAGCTTAGCCTGGGAGGGGGGTGACCCCTTCGGCGGCCAGACCTTCGATCGGCCTTGGTTCGGCGAGGGGATGGAGAAGGCCAAGCTGAAGGCCGACGTGGCCTTCGAGATGTTCGAGCTCCTCGGTGTGCCCTATTTCTGCTTCCACGACGTCGATGCGCGGCCCGAGGGCGCGAGCTTCGCAGAGAACACCCGCAACTTGCGCGAGATCACCGACTATTTCCAAGGCAAGATGGAGGCGACGGGAACGAAGCTCTTGTGGGGCACGGCGAACCTGTTTTCGCACCGGCGCTACATGGCTGGCGCCGCGACCAACCCCGATCCGGATGTCTATGCCTTCGCCGCTGCGACGGTGAAGTCCTGCATCGACGCCACGCATCAGCTCGGCGGCGAGAACTACGTGCTCTGGGGCGGGCGCGAGGGCTACGAGACGCTGCTCAACACCGACATGGGGCGCGAGCGGCAGCAGGCGGGCCGGTTCCTGACACAGGCCGTCGAATACGCCCGCAAGATCGGCTTCGACGGCACCATCCTGATCGAGCCCAAGCCGCAGGAGCCGACCAAGCACCAATACGACTACGACGTCGCGACGGTCTATGGCTTCCTCAAGGACTTCGGGCTGGAGAGTGAGGTGAAGGTCAACATCGAACAGGGCCACGCGATCCTCGCCGGTCACAGCTTCGAGCACGAGCTGGCGCTGGCGCGTGAGCTGGGGATCTTCGGCTCGATCGACATGAACCGCAACGACTACCAGTCGGGCTGGGACACCGACCAGTTCCCGAACAACGTGCCCGAGATGGCGCTGGCCTATTACGAGGTGCTGCGCGCCGGCGGCTTCACCACCGGCGGCACCAATTTCGACGCCAAGCTGCGGCGCCAGTCGCTCGATGCGGAGGACCTGATTCTCGCCCATGTCGGCGGCATGGATGCCTGCGCGGCGGGCTTCAAGGCGGCGGCGAAGATGCTCGAGGATGGCAAGCTCGAAGCCGCGCGCGACGCGCGCTACGCAGGCTGGGAGATGCCGCAGGCCAAGGACATGCTCGCGGGCGGCTTCGAGGAGATCGCGGCCCGGGTCGAGAGCGAGGGGATCAACCCCGAGCCGCGCTCGGGCCGACAGGAGCGGCTCGAGAACCTCGTGAACCGCTATCTGTAATGCAAAGCGCGGCGGCCATCGAGAGGGCCGCCGCGATCAGCCCGGTAGAGTGTCACGACCATGGGCGGACATGATGCCGTACCCATGACGCGCTTTCCGCCACGCCTCTTCGCCCGGGGCCACGACCGACATGGGAGGGCCGCCGCGGCCCATACCGGGATCGCAGCGGCATCTCGATCAGACGAAAGCCAGTCCTTCGGCATTCAGGAAGGTGACATCGTCGATGTCACCCACCCCGGTGAGGAAGATCATGTCGCGATCCCCGTCGAGCTCGATCTGGAGGTTGTTGCCGAACTCGCGAACCTTGCGGATGCTCGCGCCACCGAGGTCGATCTCGTCGAGACCCACCTCGTAGTCGAGGATCACCTCGCGCTCGCGCCGACCATTCGCCGTTTCGTCGCCGAACACGAAACGATCGGCGTCACCGCCGCCGATCACGATGTCGAGCCATCCCCCCTTGCTCTCGATCAGGTCGCGCCCCGACGTGCCGCGCAGGAACTCGAAGCGATCATGCCCGGCCACGAAGTTGAAGCTCGGCGCGAGATCAAGCCCGACCACCAGCGGATCGTGGTCAGAGGCGCGGAAGGCGTTGGCCTCGTAGAGGTCGTTGGCGGAAGGCTCCTCCTCGAAACTGCGCTCCTCGGCATCGCGTATGTCGTCGTTGTAGTCGAAAAGAGGCACCTCGTCGGCGTTGATGTGCCAAGCCGTCGCGCCCGTGACCTGCGAAGCCAGTGACTTGTTCGCCAGCGCATAGTCGAGCGTGCCGAGCTGGCCGTCAAAGAGATAGCTGTAAGCCGCCTCGCCCTGATGCGCGGCGAGCAGATCGACGTAGTCGTCCTCGGTGCCGAGGCTGTCATCCGCGCCCTCGATGATCGCGTCGATCGGGTCTTCCTTTGCATAGGCATTCAGATCGCCGAGGATCATGTAATCGGCGTCGCCCGAACCGGTGGGATCGGTTGCGAGCCAGTCGACCAAAGCCTCGGCCGCATCGGTGCGGATCTGGTTGTTGTTGCCGGCACCATCCCCGGTCGCCACGTCGCCATTGGCGACGCTGCCCTTGGACTTGAGATGGTTGACCGCTGCGGTGAAGGTACCGGTGGTGCCGATCTCCTCGAAGGTCTGGGCCAGCGCCGGCCGGTTCGCCCCGTCGAGAAAGCGCGGATCGATGCTGCCGTCGAGGATCGCGAAGTCACCCACCGGCCGGACCTGCGTCTGGTCGTAGATCAGCGCCACCTTGATCGCGTCGGTGCCGATGATCCCGGTATCGACATAGGCGTAGCTGTCCGTACCGAGCCGCGCGTTGAGCGCCTCGACCAGCGCCGCCGTGGCCGCGCCTTCGTCGTTCTCAATCTCCAGCAGGCCCACCACCTGTGCATCCATGGTGACGAGCGCCTCGACGATCTTGTCGGTCTGCCGCTGCAGTTCGGCGGCGCTATGGGCCCCGCGCGGGTTCTGCCCGGTCGCGGTCTGGCCGGTGCCGTCGTCGAGCGTGGTGAAGTAGTTCAGCACGTTGAACGACCCCACCTTCAGCGAACCACCGACATCCGCCGGTGCGTCGGCGCGCAGGTTGCTCGGCGTGAACTCGACCGGATCGGCTTCGGTCGGGCGCAGCCGCCAGGCATCGGTGCCGCCCGATCCGGCCCAGGACCAGTGCAGCACGCCGGTCAGGCCCTCGATCACGTCACCGCCGCGAAAGAAGTTCAGGCCCTGCGTACCGGTGCCGAAACCATCCGGCTGTGGGTGGAAGATCGCGCCATCGGGGGTGGCGGCGTTCTGGAAATTGTTGCCGTCGTCGAGGATGATGCGCTTGCTTGCGAGCGCGTCGAGATGGGCCTCGTAACCCGCGACATCGGGCTCGTTCAGTTGGGTGTACTGGTAGGGCCGCTCGCCCTCATAGAGGGTCACCTGCCCGTAGCGCGCCAGTTCGAAATACTCCGAGACGACCATCTCCTGCGCGAAGGAGATCTTCATGCCCTCGAACTGTTCGAGCGCGGTGATCTCTTCGTTGCCGCCATAGTCCGAGCGATCGATCACGGGCACGTCGATCAGGTCGAGATTGTCGCCGTCGTCGATGACTTCGATCGCGAGTAGCCCGTTGTCGTCATCGATCTGGGTCATCCCGAAATTCTCGTCCACCGTGCCGGTCACCGACACGCGGTAGCCCTCGCGCAGCGTGAAGCCGCCGGGCGCATAGACGAAGATCCCCTCCGAGGATTGATCGTCGCCGTCGCTGTCCGAGGCCTCTTCCTGCACGAAAAAGCCCTTCAGGTCCGGAAAGGTGGCGGTGACGACCCCTTGGATCGTGACGTTCTGGCCGAGCAGGGGCGAGGTCCCGGCATTGCCGAAGCTGGCGGTGGACTGGGTTTCGGGCGTGCCCTGGATCTCCGAGATGTGGACTTGGCGGGGGGTGGCCGGCGCGGGCGGCGGGGCGTCATTCGGTGCGCCCGGCGTCGGGGCTTGCGCGATGAATTCGCCGCTGCCTCCGGGATCGCGGGCATTCGAATGCCCGTCCTTGTCGCCATTCTCGTTTTCGTTCCACTGAACGCTTTGCCCGAGCGCCGCGAGCAGTTCGGCATCGTCGTCATCATCGGTGTCGTAGACCACCGCGTCGACGAGCCCTTTGATGGTCGGCACAGTCCCGTTGGTAAAATCACTCGGGTCTGCCCGGTAGAGCGCCACCGCGTCCGCCCCGTTCTGAAGGCCGTTCGAGGCGAACACCCGGCCCACATTCGGAACGCCCGCATTGCCGATGACGAAATAGCCTTCCGCGTTCGTGCTGTAGCCGGTCAGGTCGATCGTCTCATAGGAAGCGTTGTCGGCATTGCCGCCGTTGAAGAAGACCAGCACGTGCCCGTCGAGGGGGGTGTTTCCCGTGCCTCCGTCGAAGATCTCGACGAATTCCTGCGTGTCGGTTCCCGCCGTATCGGCATCGACCTCGTTGATGACAAGCGGCGGGTAGGTGGGTGTGACGATCTGGGCGCTCCCAAGACGTTGCCCGAGGCCGATACGGGCGGCGTCATCTTCCTCGGTCGCGGACGGTGCGGGGCTTTCGGTCGAACTGCTCATCGGATCATCCTCAGACTAGCGGACCAGTAAGGCCCTTCTCCCAGTAGCTGAGTAGAACGGCATGACAGCCCTACGACAATTCACATCAGAGGTGAGCTTCCCTTAGGTCATGCACGGTAAAGGGTTCGCCGGGACCCGTCCGATGAGAGTTCAGTTGGCAATTTCCCCAGATCCGACAAGCAGTCCCCGGGCCGGCCGCTTCGGCAGATCACCGTCCATACCCATGAGATTGAGGTCTGGATTCACCGCTACAGCACAGGGCCAAGCTCCAGTGACCGGTCTTTCTCTATGGGGAACGGGCGCGTTGCGATCATCGATGTCTCCGGGGCGAAGGAGCGGTGGTGGCATCGAGGTGCCACCTGCATCCACGCGATTTGGCTGCCCGACATGGGTGGAACCGTCCGGACAGCAAGCGGCGTCAGTCCAGTTCGGAGGTCGCCATGATCTCCAGCGCCGCTTCGAGTTCGCTCATACGGTCGCCGATGATCTCTTCGAGCCGTGCCTGGTAGGCCGAGGCAATGGGGAGAAGCCGGGACATCAATTCGCGCCCCTTTTCGCTCAGAGACAGGCAGAGGAGCCGCCGATCCGCGGGGTTCGGGGCCTTGCGGATATAGCCCGCCTGCGCGAGCCGTGTGGCGGCGCGGCTGGCCTTGGACTTCTCCAGATTAACCCGGCGCTCAAGATCCCGGATCGAGACCTCCCCGGCGTCGGTGACATGCACCAGCACCCGCCATTCGGCGACCGAGATGCCGAACTCCGCCCGGTAGCGCCGCGCCAGCCCGGCGCTCAGCCGGTCGCCCGCCACGGACAGCCGGTAGGGCAGGAACCGCGACAAATCGAAATCGGGCAGGTCGTGGTCCATGACATCGTCTCATCTCGATCGCGGGAGCTGCGTCCCCCTCGCGCAGCTTCCTCTCATTTGCAATGTTTCTTGACATCATTGCAATCGCAACGAAACTTGGCCTCGACTTGAAACGGGCCCGTTCGGGCCGATCAGGGGGAGGGGAAGGATGGCGTCAGGCGAGCTTCCGCAGGAGATGAGGCGCGCGCCGAACGACGACGGCGCGAGACCATCCTACATGCCGGGTTTCGGCAACGACTTCGAGACCGAGGCGCTGCCCGGCGCGCTGCCGCAAGGCATGAACAGCCCACAGAAATGCGCCTACGGTCTTTACGGGGAACAGCTTTCGGGGACCGCCTTCACCGCGCCCAGCCATCAGAACGAACGGACCTGGTGCTACCGCATCCGGCCGTCGGTGAAGCACACCGGCCGATTTGCGCGCATCGATCTGCCCTACTGGAAATCGGCGCCGCATGTGATGCCCGATGTCACCTCGCTGGGCCAGTACCGCTGGGACCCGATGCCGCATTCCGACACGCTGCTCGACTGGCTGACCGGCATGCGCACGATGACCACGGCGGGCGACGTGAACACGCAGACCGGCATGGCGAGCCATATCTACCTCGTCACCGAAAGCATGGTCGACGCCTATTTCTACTCCGCCGACAGCGAGCTTCTGGTGGTGCCGCAGGAGGGGCGGCTGCGGTTTTGCACCGAGCTCGGCGTGATCGACCTCGAGCCGCAGGAAATCGCGATCCTTCCGCGCGGGCTGGTCTACAGGGTTGAGCTGCTCGAAGGGCCGGCGCGCGGCTTCGTATGCGAAAATTACGGCCAGAAGTTCCAGCTGCCCGGCCGCGGGCCGATCGGCGCCAACTGCATGGCCAACCGACGCGATTTCAAGACCCCAGTCGCCGCCTTCGAGGACCGCGAGACGCCCTCGACCGTCACCGTGAAATGGTGCGGCCAGTTCCACCGCTCCGAGATCGGGCACTCGCCACTCGACGTGGTGGCCTGGCACGGAAACTACGCGCCGGTGAAATACGACCTGCGGAGCTACTGCCCGATCGGCGCGGTGCTGTTCGACCATCCCGACCCGTCGATCTTCACCGTGTTGACCGCGCCGTCGGGCGTCGAGGGGACCGCCAATATCGACTTCGTGCTGTTCCGCGACCGATGGTCGGTGGCCGAGAACACCTTCCGTCCGCCTTGGTACCACAAGAACGTCATGTCAGAGTTGATGGGCAACATCCGCGGCCAGTACGACGCCAAGCCGCAGGGCTTCGTGCCGGGCGGCATGAGCCTGCACAACATGATGCTGCCGCACGGGCCCGACAACGAGGCCTTCGAGAAGGCCACCCATGCCGATCTCGGGCCGAGCAAGCTCGAGGACACCATGTCCTTCATGTTCGAGACGCGCTTTCCCCAGCATCTGACCGAGTTCGCCGCGAAGGAAGCGCCGCTGCAGGAGGATTATATCGGCTGCTGGGACAGTCTCGAGAAGCATTTCGACGGCACGCCGGAAGGCAAATGGGACTGAGCCCTCTCTCACGACAAGGACGCGGGGAGGGGAAATGAGCCTCGACAGAAGCTGGGTCGAAAGCGCCAATGATGCCGGGACCGATTTTCCGCTCAACAACCTGCCCTACGGCGTCTTCT
Source organism: Limimaricola sp. G21655-S1 (assembly GCF_027213785.1). GTDB lineage: Bacteria > Pseudomonadota > Alphaproteobacteria > Rhodobacterales > Rhodobacteraceae > Limimaricola. The sequence continues at coordinate 79,643 of NZ_JAPWGO010000015.1, forward strand.
CGACCCCGGGCGGGGCCCCGCGCTGCGGCGTGGCGATCGGCGACATGATCCTCGACGTCGCGGCGCTGGAGCGTGCGGGGATCATTTCGTTGCGAGGCGGCCCCCTGTTGCAGTCGGCCACATGGAACCCGCTCATGGCCGCTGGCGCCGATGCTTGGGCGGCGCTCCGGTTGCGGCTGAGGGAGCTGTTGGCCGAGGGGGCGTCGCAGGCCGGGGCGTTGCGCGCGCATCTGGTGCCGCAGGCGGAGGCCACGCTGCACATGCCGTTCACGGTGGCCGAGTTCACGGATTTCTACGCCAGCCGCCATCACGCCACCAATGTCGGCACGATGTTTCGCGGCGCCGAGAACGCCTTGCCGCCAAACTGGTTGTCGATGCCCATCGGCTACAATGGCCGCGCCTCGTCGGTCGTGGTGTCGGGGACCGAGATCCGCCGCCCTTGGGGCCAGATCAAGGGGCCGGAGGACGCGCTTCCTCGCTTCGCACCGTCGGCACGTTTCGACTTCGAACTGGAGATGGGGGCGATCCTCGGCCAGCCCTCGAACGGACCGGTGAGCGTTGCGGAGGCCGATGCGATGATCTTCGGCTACGTGCTGCTGAACGACTGGTCGGCGCGTGACATCCAGGCTTGGGAGTACCAGCCGCTCGGCCCGTTCCAAGGCAAGGCGACGGCGACCTCGATCAGCCCGTGGATCGTCACCGCCGCAGCGCTGGCGCCGTTTCGCACCTCGACCCCCGAACGCGAGCGCGACCTTCTGCCCTATCTGCGGGAGCCGGGTCCGATGCTCTACGACATCGAGCTTGAGGTCGAACTCGCCCCCGAAGGCGCAGGGCCGGTCACCATTGCGCGGACCAATTACCGCGAGATGTACTACTCCGCCGCGCAGCAACTGGCGCACCATACCACCTCGGGCTGCCCGATGCGGGTCGGCGACCTGCTGGGTTCGGGCACGATATCGGGACCTGCCAGAGAGAGCCGCGGCGCGCTCCTCGAACTAAGCTGGGGCGGCAAGGAGCCGATCGCCGTCGGTGACCAGACCCGCAGTTTCATCGAGGATGGCGATACGCTGAGGTTCCGGGGCCATGCGCAGGGCGACGGATACCGTGTCGGTTTCGGCGAATGTATCGGCAAGGTACTGCCGGCGCTGGACGATCCCTATAAGTCAGGCTGCTGAGAAGGCCCTTGTCCCGCCGATTGGCTCTCAGAAGAGCCCGGAACAATCACGAACCGGAGGAGATCGCCGCGAAGCGCCGGCAGGCCGATGTAGCCCGCTTCACATCGTCACGCAGATCTTGCCGAAATGCGCACCGCTTTCCTGATACCGAAAGGCGTGCGCAAGTTCGGACAGCTCGAAGCTGCGGTCGATCATCGGGCGCAGCTTCAGCGCGTCGAGGGCCTTCACGAAGTCGAGCTGATGCGCGCGCGAGCCGACGATCAGGCCCTGAAGGCGTTGCTGGCGCGCCATCAGCAGGGCGGTGGGTACCTCTCCGGCGCGGCCGGTAAGCACGCCGATCAGCGCGATATGCGCCCCGGGCCGTCCGGCGACGATGGACTGCGCGAGTGTGGCAGGCCCGCCGACCTCGACCACGATGTCGACGCCGTGGCCCCCGGTCATGCGGCGCATTTCCTCGCCCCATTCGGGGGTTTCGCGATAGTTGATGACGTGATCCGCCCCCATCCCACGTAGGCGCTCGAGCTTCGCATCCGACGAGGAGGTGGCGATCACGTTAGCGCCCATCGCCTTGGCCAGTTGCAGCGCGTAGATCGACACGCCGCCGGTGCCGAGCACGGCGACCGTGTCGCCGGCCTTGAGCCCCGCATCGACCACCAGCGCCCGCCACGCGGTCAGGCCGGCGGTGGTGATGGTCGCCGCCTCCTCGTGGCTCCATCCTTCGGGCGCATGGGTGAACCAGCTCGCGGGCAGCGTGACGCGTTCGCGCGCATAGCCGTCACGCCCGTCGCCGGGGGTGCCCGAAAAGTCGAAGGGCCGGTCGTCGCCCGCCTGCCAGTCCGGGAAAAAGCAGGACACGACGGAATCGCCGGCGGCGAAGTCGTACACGCCTTCGCCGACCGCCTCGACGCGGCCCGCGCCATCGGCCATCGGAATCCGCCCGTCCGGCAAAGCCCCCCCGACGGCACAGACCCGGTAGTCGTGAAAGTTGAGCGAGCTGGCATGCAGACGCACGGTGATCTCCCCGGGGCCCGGTGCCGCCGGTTCGGCCACATCCTCAAGTACGAGGTTGTCGAGGCCGCCGGGCGCCTTGCTCCTTACCTGTTTCAAGAGATTGCCTTTCCTGTTGAATGTCCCTGCCGGGGCCGCGCCCCCTTTGGAAGCCAAGATTTAGCGCATGCGCCGGAATGTCCCGGCACCTTGAAATCAGGGCGTGGCCACTGGCCGCGCGACGCCGGGATCAGGCCCGGAAATCCGAACCGATCCCGTCGATCGAGGTCAGATGCGCCTGCCATTCGAGTTCGAGATCGCCATCCGCCGCCTTCATCCGCTCGTATTGCCCATGCAGATGGGCGGCCATCCCTTTCCGGGCCATCTTTTCTTCGCGTGAAATGGGCCGTCTCATTGGTGGCTTCGTTCGTCAGCTGCGTTGCCCGACGGCGCCACCGGCGCCCTCGGCGGGACGCCCGGCATGGGCCGCGGCTAGGGTTTCGAGCGCCGCCGCCACCTGCGGTGCGGGGGGGCAGGCGCGGCGGGACGTCAGGTCGGTGTGCAAAAGCAGGGTCTCAATCGTCGCCGCGAGAGTCCCCTCGGGCTTGGTTACGCGGTGGAACAGCTTCATCTTCTTGCCCGCCGCTTCGAGCAGCTGCGTGGTCACCGTCAGCATCGTGCCGCGATGCACCTCGTCGAGATACCGGATACGGGTGTCGACGGTGAAAAAGCTCTTGCCCGAAGCGATATAGGCCGCGTCGGCGCCGACCAGCTTCATCAGCGCATCGGTCGCCCGGCTGCCCAGTTCGAGATAGGCGGCCTCGTTCATGTGTCCGTTATAGTCGGTCCAGGTCACAGGCACGGATGTGCGCAGCGTGATCGGCAGCCCGTCGATCTCCCCGCCTTCGGGCAGGCTCCGCTCATGTTCGAGAAGGACGCCGCCCGCACCGCTGCCGGTCCGGCGCAGGCCGCGCAGGATGGCAACGAGGTTGTCGTCGCGGAGCCGCTCCAGAGTGCGGATCGATTGGTGCCCGGACTGCGCATCGGACTGGCGACCGATCGTGTCGATCAGCGCATCGTCCAGCTTTGGCACGTCCGTCAGCTTGCTCCGGGGCCAGCCGAGGGTCGGGCCGAACTGCTCGATATAGGCTCGCATGCCGGCCTCGCCGCCGGCGATGCGGTAGGTCTCGAACAGCCCCATCTGTGCCCAGCGAAGCCCGAAGCTCATGCGGATCGCATCGTCGATCTCCGAGGTCGTGGCAATGCCGTCCTTGAGCATCCACAACGCCTCGCGCCACACCGCCTCCTGGAACCGGTTACCGATGAAGGCGTCGATTTCCTTACGCAGCACGAGCGGGTGCATGCCGATCGAGGCGACGACTACGCGAGCGCGATCGCAATACCGCGCCTCCCCCGAGATCTCGGCCAGGGGCAGGAGATAGACTGGATTGAACGGGTGCACCACCACGACCGGCGCGCCGCGTGCGGCGAGGTCGCTGGCCTTGAAGCCCGAGGTGGAGGAGGCGACGAAGCCGCCCTCGGGCAGGTGGGCGGCGATCTCGGCATAGACCGCGTGCTTGAGGTCGAGCCGCTCCGACACGCTTTCCTGCACCCAATTCGCCCCTGCCACCGCATCGGCGACGGAAGAGGCGAAGCTCAGCCGCCCCTCTGGCGGCAGCGGCCGGTCGTAGAGGGCGGGCAGCGAGGCCCGGGCATTGTCGAGCACCTCGCCGATCTTGCGCTCGGTGTCGGGGTCGGGGTCGAAGACCGCAACGTCCCAGCCGTTGAGCAGGAAACGCGCGGCCCAGCCGCCGCCGACGACACCGCCGCCGATGATCGCCGCGTGGCTCATGCCGGCAGGTCGCCGGGCGCGCGCTTGCTAAGCCCGAGCTGGTCGCGAACCTCCCGAGGGCCCATGAGCGTGGCACCCATGTTCGACAGCAGGCTGGCCGCCTTCTCGACCAGCTGCCCGTTGGTCGCCAGCACGCCACGCTCGAGATAGAGATTGTCCTCGAGGCCGACACGGACGTTGCCTCCCGCCAGGGCGGCGGCGGCGACATAGGGCATCTGATCGCGCCCGAGGCTGAAGGCCGACCAGTTCCAGCTTTCGGGCACGTTGTTGACCATCGCCATGAAGGTGTTGAGGTCGTTGGGCGCGCCCCACGGCACGCCCATGCACAGCTGCACCAGCGCCGGGTCGTCCAGCACGCCCTCGCGGACCAGCTGCTTGGCGAACCATAAATGTCCGGTGTCGAAGGCCTCGATCTCCGGCTTCACGCCGAGCTCGGTCATCTGGGCGCCCATGGACCGCAGCATGGCGGTGGTGTTGGTCATGACGTAATCGCCATCGCCGAAATTCATCGAGCCGCAATCGAGCGTGCAGATCTCCGGCAGGCAGGCGCGGATATGGGCCATGCGCTCGGTCGCGCCGGCCATGTCGGTCTGGGCCGCGTCGACATCCATGGGCGTCTCGACCCCGCCGAGGGCAAGGTCGCCGCCGACCCCCGCCGTCAGGTTGAGCACCATGTCGATATCGGCCGATCGGATGCGGTCGGTCACCTCGCGGTAGAGATCGAGGTCGCGGCAGGGCGCGCCGGTCTCGGGGTCGCGCACGTGGCAATGCACGATCGCGGCCCCCGCCTTCGCGGCGTCGATGGCGGCGTCGGCGATCTCCTTGGGCGAGCGGGGCACGAGGCGGCTCTTGTCCTGCGTGGCCCCGGCCCCGGTGATCGCGGCGGTGAGAAATATCTTGCGGTTCATCTCGAGTGGCATGACCTCTCCTGTCCTCTCGTTACCGGCCCTTCCAGACCGGGTCGCGTTTCTCGGCGAAGGCGCGCGCGCCCTCCTTCTGATCCTCGGAGCGATAGAGCCGTTCGACCGTCTCGAACTGGCTGCCGGTGACGCGGTTCATGGCATCTTGGAACTTCATGTCCTCCGCCTCGCGGGCGATCTCCTTGATCGCCGCGAAGACCAGCGGCGGCCCGGCGGCTAGTTCCTCGGCCATGGCGCGCGCCGCCGTCATCAGCCCGGCGGCGGGCAGGATGCGATTGACGAGACCCCAGCGATGCGCCTCCTGCGCGTCGAACCAGCGGCCGGTAAAAAGCAGCTCCATCGCGATGTGATAGGGGATGCGCTTGGGCAGCTTGATCGTGGCGGCATCAGCCACCGTCCCCGACCTGATCTCCGGCAGGGCGAAGCTGGCGTGATCGGCGGCGAGTATGATGTCGGCGCTGATCGCCAGCTCCAGCCCGCCGCCGCAGGCGATGCCGTTCACCGCGGCGATGACCGGCTTGTTGAGCCCGCGCAGCTCCTGCAGCCCGCCGAAACCGCCCTTGCCGTAATCGGCATCGACCGCCTCGCCCTCGGCGGCGGCCCTGAGGTCCCAGCCGGGGCAGAAGAACTTTTCGCCCGCGCCGGTGATGACCGCCACCCGCAGCTCGGGGTCGTCGCGAAAGGCGGTGAAGATCTCGCCCAGCTCGCGGCTGGTGGCCGTGTCGATGGCATTGGCCTTGGGCCGGTCCAGCGTCACCTCGAGCACCGCGCCGCGGCGCTCGGTGCGCACGTTCGAAGATGTCATCGGCTCTCTCCCATCCTGATGAGCGCGTCCGCCGCCACGGCATCCGTCGCGCGGCAGATCAGCGGGTTGATTTCGACCTCCTGCAGCCGGTCCGCATGAAGCCTGACAAACTCCTGCAATGCCATGACCGTATCGAGCACGGCCTGCATATCGGCTGTTGCCCGCCCGCGATAGCCGGTCAGCAGCGCAGCGGTCCGCAGCCCGGCGAGCGCGTCCGCGACCTCGTCGCGGCTGGCGGGGATCAGCATCGAGGCGGTGTCGCGGATCAGTTCGGTAAGGATGCCGCCGAGCCCCAGCGTTAGGACGAAGCCATGCGCCGGATCGCGGATCACCCCGACGAGAAGCTCGGCCACGCAATCGGTAATCATTTCCTCGACGAGAAAGCTCTCGGTCGGCATCGCCTCTGCCGCCTCGCGCACTGCCCCGGCGTCGGCGAGGTTCAGCGCGACCGCCCCGGCCTCGGTCTTGTGGGCAATGCCCTCGCCCTTCAGCACGACCGGAAAGCCGATCGCGGCGGCGGCGGCCCCGGCCCCCTCGGCCGAGGCGGCGCGGGTCGATCTCGGCACCCGGATTCCGGCCGCGCGGAGCAGCGCCTTGGCCTCGGCCTCGGGGTAGATGCGGCTCGCGCCCCGCATCTCCTTCGGGATCAGCACGGGCTCGGGCATGGCGCCGTTCCGGTCCCCACTCCCCCCGATCCCGGCGGCGGCGCGGATCGCGCGCACCGCCTCGCCCATGCCGCAAAGCGGTGTGATGCCGAGCCGCAGCGCCCGTATCGCGACCGCCTCGGGCAGCCCCTCGGCCAAGAGCGAGACCAGCGCCATCGGCGTGCCGGTGGCATCTTTCGCGGCCGCCGCCGCGCGGAGCACCTGATCGTACTCGGGCGCGTCGAAATGGTCGTCGCGGGGGAAGTCGATCACGACGCAGCCAAGCGCCAAATCGGCGTCGCACAGGGCGCTGAAACAGGCGGTGAGCGCCGCCTCGTCGCCCCAGATATAGGTGTTGTAATCGAGCGGGTTCGCGAGCGCGACCTTGGGGCCGAGCGCGGTGCGGAGCGCTGCACGCTGGCCCGGTTCCAGCGGCGGAAAGACCACGCCCGCCGCCTCGCCCAAATCGGCCATGAGCGACGCCTCGCCGCCCGAGCAAGAGGCCGAGGCGATGCGCGTCGAGGCCAGCCCGCCGGTCACATGCAAGAGCTTCAGCGTCTCGACCAGTTCCGCCGGGGTGTCGACCTGCGCGATGCCGAGCCGCCGCAGCAGCGCCCGCGCGCCAGCATCGCTACCGGTGACCGAGGCAGTGTGCGACACCGCCGCCGCCCGCGCCTGCCCCGAGGTGCCGACCTTGAGCGCGGCGACGGGCTTGCCCAGCTCGCGCGCGCGGCGGGCCAGCCGCTCGAAGGCGGACAGGTTTCCGATGCCCTCGATATGCAGCCCCAGCGCGGTGATGCGCGGATCCTCGAGCAACGCGATGCCCAGATCCACCATCGAGGTCTGGGCCTGGTTGCCGGCAGCCACGACGACGGCCAATGGCAGGCCCCGGCGCTGCATGGTGAGGTTGATCAGCACGTTCGAGGACTGGCCAATCACCGCCACACCGCTGTCGCAGGGCGTCATGCCGTGCCGGTCGGGCCACAGTGCGACCTGATCGAGCGCGTTGACCATGCCGTAGCAGTTCGGGCCGAGCACCCGCATCCCGCCCGCCGCCGCGACCAGATCGGCCTGCAGCCTCGCGCCGTCGGACAGCTCGGACACCGCCTCGCTGAACCCCGCCGCGAAGCACACCGCGCCGCTGCAGCCCATGGCCGACAGCTTGGCCACGACCTCGACCGTCAGCGTGCGGTTGACGCCGATGAAGGCGGCGTCGGGCCTGCCGGGGAGTGCCGCGAGATCGGGATAGGCGGGCAGGCCGCCGACCTCGGCCTTCCCGGGATGCACCGGCCAGATCGGTCCGGCGAAACCCGCCGCCCGGCATTGGCGTACCACGTTCTCGCACCAGGTCCCGCCGCCGATGACGGCGATGGCGCGCGGCGAGAAGAGGCGACCGAGCGGCTCCACGGATCAGGCGCCCAGCGGCCGGAAGAGCTCCCGGCTGATGATGTGACGCTGGATCTCGGAGGTGCCGTCCCAGATCCGCTCGACCCGCGCGTCGCGCCAGAAGCGCTCGATCGGCAGCTCGTCCATCAGCCCCATGCCGCCATGGATCTGCAGCGCCGCGTCGGTCACCCGCGCCAGCATCTCCGAGGCGTAGAGCTTGGCCGAGGCGATCTCGCGGTTCGCCGGCAGGCCCTGGTCGAGCCGCCAAGCCGAGGACAGCGTGAGCAGGTCGGCGGCGTCGATCTCCGTGATCATGTCGGCGATCTGGAAGCCGACGCCTTGGAACTTGGCGATCGGCTGGCCGAACTGCTGGCGCTCGGCCGCGTAGTGCAACGCGTGATCGAAGACCCGGCGGGCGCGGCCCACCGACATGGTCGCCACGGTGATCCGCGTGGCATAGAGCCATTCGTTCATCACCGCGAAACCACCATCGACCTCGCCCAGCACCTGCGCGTCGGGCAGCCGGCAGTCGTCGAAATACAAATTGCAGTTCTTGTAGCCGCGATGCGAGACCGAGTTGTAGCCGCGCGCCACCTCGAAGCCCCGCGTGTCGCGGTCGACAAGGAAGCAGGTGATGCGCTTCTTGGGCCCGCGCGGGGTGTCGTCGACGCCGGTGGCAACGAAGACGATGAAGAAATCCGCGTGCTCGGCACCCGAGATGAAATGCTTGGAGCCGTTGATCACCCAGTCGCCGCCGTCGCGCGTGGCGGTGCATTTCATGCCGCGCACGTCCGAGCCGGCATCGGGTTCGGTCATCGCCAGCGCGTCCATCCGCTCGCCGCGCACGGCGGGCATCAGGTAGCGGTCGACCTGCTCGCCCTCGCAGGCCATCAGGATGTTCTGTGGCCGACCGAAGAAGTGGGTCAGCGCCATCGCGCCGCGGCCCAGCTCGCGCTCGACAAGGGCGAATTCGAGATGCGACAGGCCCGGCCCGCCGACGCTTTCGGGAAAGTTGGAGGCGTAAAAGCCCAGATCGATGACCTTGCGCTTGATCTCCTGCGCAATCTCGGCGGGCACCTCACCCGTTCGCTCGACCTCGGCCTCGTGCGGATAGATCTCGTTTTCGACGAAGCTGCGGACGTTGGAGACGATCATCTCCTGTTCGTCGCTCAGACCAAAATTCATGTCGCACCCTGTAGCAGTAGTAAAAGTTCGGGCTTCTGGAGCCGCGCGGCACAGGGCCGCGCGGCAGGGAGGCGGGGCGCTCGGCGGGCCCCGGCCCACTTGCGCATCAGGAGCGCCGCGCGCAGGCCGACATGGGCCGTGACCACGAGGATCAGCGGCTTCGAGAGCGCAGCGATCGTCGGGCCGACATTGTCGCGCAAGCCCATCCACATGCGGCGGGGCAGGGTGGTCGGTTGACCGAGGTAACGAGGAGTGTCACGCCGATCTCGTTTCAACTCAACAAAAAGCACAGAATTTAGGCGATACTTACCCGCCAACTCCGCGGTGGTCTGAAAGCAGGGCGCTCGCGGCCTCTTTTGCGGAATTTAGGCTTGGAACACCTCGACGGACGACTTCCCTCCGAGGCATTTGCGGGCCGTGGCGTTCAGCCGGTCGCGGAAGTCGTGGTCGGAGAGTTGGCCGATGTCGCGCTCCCGGGGCAGCCAGCGGCGGGCACGGCGATTGGTGTTCTCGACCGTGCCCTTCTGCCAGGGCGCGGAGGGGTCGCAAAACCAGATGCTCGTGCCGATCTCGGCTTGCAGGTGCGGCCATGAGACGAACTCGGTGCCACGGTCGAAGGTGATCGATCGGCGCGCGGGCTGGGGCAGCGCACGGATGGCCGCGGAGACCTTGTCGATAACGGGCCGTGTCCGTTTGTCGGCGCTCTTTAGGAGTACGGTGAACCGGCTGACGCGTTCGACGAGTGAGGTCACGTTGGCGGACCCAAACCGCTGCCGGAACAGTATCAAATCGTTCGGTGCGCTTGCGGGGCTCCACGGGAGCCCCGGTCACACCTCAGCCCAGTGACCGAACTGGGACCGATGCGCCACCGCCTCGGGCCGGAACAGGATGCTGACATCACGGTGGAATTTCGGCGCGCGACGCTTGCGGGCGCGTCTCGGGCGGCGGGCCTTGCGGTGGGTGGGGAGATACCACCACAGCTCGTCGCGCATGCCTTCTTGGGCGTAGATGTAGCGATAGATGGTTTCCCGGCAGACCCGTAGCGGCGCGCGCTCCATGCCCATCCGGCCGGCGATCTGCTCCGGGGTCCAGCCATCCTTTATCCGATCGACGACTTGGTCACGCAACTGCGGATGCCAGATCAGCTTACGCTGGCGGGCATGGCGATCGTTGGTTCTCAGCTGTGCGGTCATGGCGAAATGGCCCACGACCTTGGGCATGCAGGGATCTTGGAAATGGTTGCGCCTGAGATCGCGGAAAATGGTCGAGCGGTGACGCTGCAATACCCGCGCCATCTCGTTCACGGATACTCTGGCATGGCGCCAGCGCTCAATCTTGCGGCGCTTCTCAACCTTAAATTGCGCGAAGACACGTCCCATACTGGAAAACTCCTGCTTGATAGGGCATTATTTTCAAACAAGAGCCGCAGTTATAAGTAGCGCGCGCAGCTACATACAACTTATACGTGTAACGTGCATTATGTAATAATTGCTTTGATATAGCGTTTGCGATTTCCGTGATGACGTCCTTGAACAAGGCGCTCCCTTGGTCTTTTCGGATGGCGAACTATTGCTGTCGACATTGGATGCATCTTCGCATTCCTTGCCCGTCAGTATGACTGACATGGTTCACCGCGCTCGCGGTGGCAACCGAAGGAAAGCAACCGATGATCAACCTGCAGCCCGACCTGATCGACGATATTCGTGGCCGTTTCGCCCACGTTGATGCGTGTCCGTTTCAGGGCGAACGTGTTTTCTTCGAGAACGCCGGGGGTGCCTTGACGCTGAAGTCGGTGGTCGAAACATCTGCCAAGTTTGCCGCCATTCCCGACAATCCGGGACGCGATAACCCCGCCGGGCAAGCCGCCGTCAAGATCATCGCACGGGCGAAGAATGACATGGCGGTGTTCTTCAACGCGCCCAACGGCCAGTTCATTGCGGGCGAAAGCGGCACCGAGCTGCTGTTTCGCCTGATCGGCGCTGCCTGCCTCGGCACGCCAGAAGGTGGACGGGTCCTGAGTTCCAGCCTGGAGCATCCCGCCACGCGCTCGGCCGCCGACCGCTATGCACCGATCAGCGGCAAGGCACATGTGCTCGTGGCACATGACAATGGCACCGGCTCGATCGATGCCGCGGCCTACAAGGCCGAGATCACGCCGGATACCCGGGTCGCGACCATCCTGCACACTTCGCCGGTTACCGGCATGGCAGTGGATGTCGCCGCCATCGCCGCCACGATCCGCGAAACCGCGCCCGACTGCTACATCATCGTCGATGGCATCCAGCATGCGGCTCATGGTCGGCTGGACCTCGCGGCCCTCAACATCGACGGCTATGTGATCTCCCCTTACAAGGTCTTCTCGCGCCACGGCTACGGCATCGCCTGGCTGTCGGATCGGCTTGCGGCGCTTCCTCATGATGGGCTGATGGGCGCGCCCGGTGCGCCTTGGGAGCTGGGTACCCGCGATGCCGGGGCCTACGCCGCCTTCTCGGACGTGGTGGACTATTTTGACTGGCTGGGTGGACGCGTCAGCGACCACGATGATCGCCGCTCGCGGATCGTTGCCGCAGGCGAAGCGATACATGCGCAAGAGAAGACGCTGACCGAGGCCCTGTTGCATGGTGCCGGGAATTTGCCCGGGCTGGCCAGCTACGAGGGCGTCACCATCATCGGCGGGATCGACAACCCTCGCCGCGAAGGGCTGGTATCCTTCGCCTACGAAGGTCTCGAGGCCACCGAGATCGTCGCCGCACTGAATGAAGCAGGCATCCGCACGCATGTCCGAAAAGCCGATCACTATTCAGGCAACATCTTGAGCCCGCTCGGCATGGAGAGCTGCGTGAGGGTCTCCTTGTGCCACTACAACACCGAGGCGGAAGTTATCCGGTTCCTTGCGGCCATGCGGGACATAATGCGCGCTTGAAGCCATCCGGACGCCGCTTCCTGCCCCCGGAATGGATCGAGAAGCGATAACGCGCTGAACGGGAAATGGAGCGAAACCTCCAATCCCGACAGCAGGCTGCCCGCCGCGGCCTGCTGCTCTGGCCTGGACCTGTCGAAGCTTAGCGCTCTGAACATCAGGCAGCGAGACCCGATCAACGTAGAGCCTATCCTCGTGTTCGCGATGCTGGTTGCTCAGCAAACGTTTCTTGGTCCCAGATGCCGAGAGACAATGGGTGTTTTTTCGGGATTTCGCTCGGTCAGTCCGATGGTGAGCCTGCTCCGAGTGGTCCTATGCGACCGTACCAAGCCCCATTTTTCCCGCGTGACCAGGTCAAATCTGTAACGAACCGATAAGCAAGATCCCTTCTCGCGTAAGATATCACAGATCTCGATATCCCATCGCCGTAGACGACTAGCTCCTTGGAAGTGATTCCTCTAAGCCCCTATAGGATATCGGTTTTAGGTGAATCCTTCGATTTTTCATCTACACGATTTTTGATTTCTTGGAACACTAGTGTTGACTCAATTGTGAAAGAGTAGAACTCTATGATGGTTCATAGAGGAGAGTGTCATGGGCAAGGTCATGTGCCGCGACGGCGGGTTGCTGGCATTCGATGAGATCGGGTCCGGCCGGCCCGTCATTCTGCTTCACTCGCTGTTGGCTGATCGCGCCTCGTTCCGCTCTTTGGCCGAGCAGCTTGCAGATAAGCACCATGTAATCATGCCAAGCCTGCCAGGCTTTGGTGGCTCGGATTCCGTGGAAGGGGGGATTTCAAGTTATGCAGATCGGATCGCCTTGCTGCCTGAAGCCTTGGGGCTGAGCCAACCCCCGGCATTATTGGGCAATGGCTTCGGTGGTTTTGTGGCGCTCGCCGCTGCGGCACGGCACTCAGCCAGTTTCGATCGGATCATTCTTGCAGATACCGGCACGGCCTTCGATGCGGCTGGCCGGCAGACATTCCGTGTGATGGCCGACAAGGTTGCGGCAGGCGGCATGGAAACGGTGCTCGATGCCGCGATTCTGCGGTTGTTCCCCGAAGACTACATCGCTGCATCGCCAGAGGTCGTAAGCCGCTGCCGCGAGGCACTCATGCGCATCGCACCTGACAGCTTCATTCAGGCCTGCGCGGCCCTGGCGGAGCTGGATCTGCGCGACGAGGCCGCTCGGATCAAAGAGCCGGTTCAGGTCGTGGTCGGTCAGCTCGATGCCGCGACGCCACCTGCAATGGCACGCGAACTCGCAGAGCGGATCGAGGGGGCGCGGTTCAGCCAACTCAAGGGCGTCGGACATGCCCCGCACATTCAGGCAACGAAGGAGCTGGCCGAAATCGTCTTGGCGTTCCTCGTCGCGGAGACTGAGGCTGCCCCGCAACGGGCCGATGCGATCTGACATCGGGCCACAGGGAGGAAAGAGGACATGCAAGTATCACAAGACATGACGATGGCCCGCGCGAAAGCTTCCGCGACGACCGTCGTCGAAGCACGTGGGCTCGACAAGAGCTTCGGGTCCGTCATCGCGGTCGACAAGGCCGATTTCGAAATCAAACGAGGCGAGTTCATCTCGATCGTGGGCCCTTCGGGCTGCGGCAAATCCACGCTCTTGCGGATGATAGCCGGTCTCACCCCGCGCTCGGGCGGATCTCTCTCTGTGAATGGTCGGGAGGTGACCGGGCCGCGCGGCGACGTTGGAGTCATGTTCCAGAAGCCGACACTACTGGAATGGAAGACGGTCATTGAAAACGTCCTGCTGCCGACAGCGCTGAAGGGACGGGTTTCGGAGGCAGATCGCAGCAAAGCTCAGGCCCTGCTGAACCTCGTAGGGCTGCAGGATTTTGCCCATGCCTTTCCGCGTCATCTCTCGGGCGGCATGCAGCAGCGCGTGGCGCTGGCGCGCCTCCTCAAGATCGGCTCCGATATCCTGTTGCTCGACGAACCCTTCGGTGCGCTGGACGAGTTCACCCGCGAGCACCTCAATCTCGAGCTGTCACGGATCGTCTCCGACGCGAACGTCACTTCGGTCTTCGTCACCCACAACATTTCAGAAGCAATCTTTCTTGCCGACAAGGTGTTCGTGATGACGCCTCGGCCCGGCCGACTTGCCGCTGTCGTTGATGTTCCCTTCCCTCGGCCGCGTGAACTGAGCCTGCTGGCCAACCCCGACTTCGTCGATCTCGTGGCGCGCGTGCGCGACATCTTCAGCAAGGGAGAAACGGCATGAGCAGTTCGGCCAATACCAATGAGACACGTTCATGGCTTTGGAGGGTCAACCCCACCCATGCTGCGGGCCATGCGGGCCTGCTTGTAGGACTGCTCGTGCTCTGGGAGACAGGGAGCCGGACCGGTCTGCTCGATCCGCTGATCCTGCCGGCACCGACCGCGATCCTCGCCGCATTGTGGCAGATCGCAGTGGTCGACCGCCTGCTCTGGGGCCATTTCGGCATCACGCTTTATGAGGCGATGGCCGGTTTCGTGATCGGATCGGCCATCGGCATCGCGCTCGCCATCGGCGCTGCGCTGTGGGAGCCGTTCCGCCGTTACAGCGCGCCCTACGTGGTCGGCCTGCAGGTGACGCCGCGCATTGCATTGGCGCCAATCGTGATCGCCTGGCTCGGTTTCGGCACCACCCCCAACGTCGCCATTGCCGCACTTCTGTGCTTCTTTCCGCCGTTCCTCAACACCATGACCGGCTTGCTCGACGTCGATCGTGACTTGCAGGAGATGTTCCGGTCGCTGCGGGCCAGCAAGCGACAGGTCTTTACGCAGCTGATGCTGCCCACCGCCCTGCCCTATATGATGGCCGGCCTGAAGACCGCCATGACCATGGCGCTGATCGGCGCAATCGTCGGCGAGTTCATATCGGCCAGCGAAGGTCTCGGCGTGCTGATGCATCGCTTCACCTTCCAGCTCAACATGGCCGCGACTTTCGCAGTGCTGGTGGCGCTGACCCTGATGGGGCTTTTGCTCTTCGCGCTGATGGAGTGGGTCGACAACCGCATTGTGTTCTGGCGTCACGACGAGCGCATGCAGGAGATCAGCCGCAAGCGAGCTGCCCGCGAGGCGGGCCGAGCGGCCACCGAAACGCCCGGCACAGCCCGCGTGGCCCCCGCCGGACGCACATGACCGCGTAAAGCGGCAACCGATCCAAGAGATCACCAGGGAGGAGAAAACCAATGTCCACAGCAAGACTACTTGCCGCGACGGCTCTCGCAGCCGGGCTTGCGGCTCCGGCCACGGCGCAAGATCTGACCGAAATCAACTTCATCCAGCCGACCCCGCGCTCGATCCTGTTCTACCCCATGATCGTCGCCGAGCAGCTGGGCTATTTCGCGGACGAGGGGCTCGAGGTGAACCTCTTGCCATCCGCCACCAGCGTGCCCTTCGTCGCCTTCCTGTCCAATGGCGACGCCGACATTGCCATGCTGGACGGGCCGCAGACCTATCAGGCGCTCAACGCCGGCATGGAGATCAGTGTCGTCTACGAGGCCCAGCAGCGCGCTCCGGAAGGTGTCGTGGTGCCCGCCGACAGTGAGATCGAAAGCGTCGATCAGCTTGCAGGCAAGACGGTAGGTCTGGTCAGCGACCGGGACCGGGCCACGCTCGATGTGGCGCTCAACGCCATCGGCGGCGAGATTGACGAGGTCAAGACGGTGGTCGTGGGTGAAGGGGGGCCGACGCTGGCCAATGCCTTCAAGCGCGGCACGGTCTCAGCGATTGCCGGGGCGTTGCCCGACTGGGTGGCCTTGCAGGCCAACGGTATCCAGATCCGGGACATCACGCCCGAAGGTGTCGCTGAGACGCCGGCTAATTCCTTCGTCATTCTTTCGGAGCGCAAGGACGAGTTGAACGAGGTGCTTGAGGGGTTCGTTCGCGCCTGGTCAAAGGGTGCCTATGCCGCGACGCTCGATCGCGAAGCCGTGGGTGCGATGACACGGGCGGCGGTGCCCGAGGAATGGCAGCAGGAGCAGTTCGGCTGGAACTTTATCGATGGTGCCGAGCCACTCAACACCCCCGTGACCGAGCGTTTCGGTGATCTGCGCCCCGATAGCTGGGAAAAGGTGCAGGCACAGTTGATCGAAGTGGGAGAGATCAAGGCGCCGATCGACGTGACGACTTTTCTCGACGACAGCTTGATCGGCCCGGCCAACGAATTCGATCGCGCCGAAGTGGAAGCCGATATCGCCGAATGGCAGCAGACCAACATGTGACCCCGATCGCCCGGCGCGCTCGCGCGCCGGGCCATTAACAAGGCAGACAATGCGCAACGACGAGATCTACCAGGCCCTTCGCCAGGAAATTCTGACCACCGAGCTGATGCCCGGCGCCGAGTTGCGCGAGCAGGAGCTTGCGCAGCGCTTCGAGGTCAGCAAGTCGCCAGTGCGAGAGGCGCTGCAGCATCTGCTGCATGAAGGGCTGGTGGTGGTCATGCCGCGGCAGGGGTATCGCGTGTCGCCGGTCTCGATTTCGGATGCGCATGATCTTTTCGGTTTCCGGCGCGTGCTCGAACTCGCCTGCGCCGAAGAGGCCGCCCGGAACGGATCCAAGGACCAGCTCGCCGCACTTGATCATTACCGTGTCTACGAGGGCGATGAGCAGGGCTTCATCACCTACAACCGCGATTTTCATCAGGCTCTTGCGATGTGCTGTGGCAACGACCGTATGGCGCGGACCGCCTGCGATCTCATCGACGAGATGGACAGGCTGGTACGCATGAGCGTTTCGGCGACCCGGGGCCGCGACCCGCGCAAGCTGGTGGCCGAGCATGTGGCGATCATAGACGCGGTGCAGGCCCATGATCACCGTCGCACGCTGCGGCTGCTCAAATCCCATATCGGTGCCGCAGAAAAGCGGTTCCTGACCGCGCTTCAATGGACTGGTGTCCAGAGCTGACGCCGCTCACCCGCCAAATACAGAACCATGAAAGGCCGAGACCAATGTCTCTTGCAGAAACCATTCCTGACCACGATTTCGTCCGAAACTACGGGCTGTTCATCGACAACACCGAATGTGACGGTGAAAGCGGTGAACTGATCGATGTCCGCAACCCTGCGACGGGTGAGATCATCGCGCGCATTCCACATGCGACCGAGGCCGATGTGGACCGGGCCGTGGCCAGTGCCCGCCGGGCCTTCGAAAGTGCCGAGTGGGGCGGCATGGATGTGCGGGCCCGGGCGCGGCTGGTTAACCGGCTGGCCGACGCTTTCGAGGATAACCTCGAAGAGTTGTGTCGCCTTGAGACGATGAACAATGGCCGGCCGCTGGCCGAAACCCGGGCGCAGCTGTCACGACTACCGGACTTCTTTCGCTACAATGCGGGCCTCGCTCTGTCGCGGCGAGACGCGGTGATCCCCGTCGAAGGCCAGTATCTCAGCTATACGCGCCGCCGTCCGCTTGGCGTGGTGGGCAACTGCACGCCCTTCAACCACCCGCTGATGATCATGTGCAAGAGCTTGGCGCCTGTCTTCGCTTCGGGCTGCACGACCGTGGTGAAGCCTTCGGAATATACGCCCATGACGACCTACGCTCTCGCGCACATTTTCGCCGAGGCAGGGCTGCCCGCCGGGGTCTTCAACGTCGTGACAGGGCTTGGAGCGTCAACTGGCAAAGCGCTTTGCTCAAATCCGGATCTGAACAAGCTGGTGCTGACCGGTGGCACGGAAGCCGGGCAGATTGCCGGGGCCCAGGCTGGTCACAACTTCGCGCATCAGGTGCTCGAGCTCGGCGGCAAGACCCCGGTGCTGGTCTTTCCAGACTATGACCTCGACCAAGCCGTGAACTACGCGGCATTCGGCGCTTTCGTCGGGGCGGGACAAACTTGTGTCTGCGCCAGCCGTCACATCGTGCATGAAGATATCTATGACGATTTCGTCGCGAAGCTGGCAGAGAAAGCCAAGGCCATCCGTATTGGGGATCCGTCGGCGCCGGGCACCCAGCTCGGGCCGGTAATCTCGGAAAAACAGCGCGAGCGGGTGCTGCGCTATGTCGATTACGGCCATGAGGATGGGGCAAGACTGGTCGCTGGTGGCAAAGTGCCCGAGGCGCTGAAGGACAGCGGGGGCTACTTCGTCGAACCAACGGTGTTCGCCGATGTCACGGCCGACATGCGGATTTTCCAAGAGGAGGTGTTTGGCCCCTTCACCTCGGTCACCAAATTCCGCGACGAAGCCGAAGCGATTGCTCTCGCCAACAATTCTCCCTTCGGTCTCGCGGCGGCGATCCGCACCAACGATGTCGCGCGTGCGCACCGCGTGGCCGATGCAATCGACTGCGGCATCGTCTGGATCAACGACCACCATCGTCTCGATCCCGCTGCGCCCTGGGGCGGAACCAAGCTGTCGGGCATCGGGCGTGAATTCGGAAGCGAGTCCTTCGACGAGCATTTCGAGACCAAGAGCGTCATGGTCAATATCTCGGGGCGGGCATTCGACTGGTATGGGGGAGAAGTTCAGACGCGTCTGAACTGAATTTCTGCTCCGCTCGGCAACCCACAATTTTCAGGAGTGCAAGCGCTCCGTGCTTGCACTCCTGAGCCATTGCAGAAGAGCAAAACGCACATCCTGTCAGGGATCTGTCGCTGCTTGCACCGAAAGCCCCGAACATTCCGCCGATGAGTGTTCGGGGGCGCTTGTACGGCCAGCGTGAACTTTGCGCCGCTGTCGACACAACCGTCATCGCATTGTAGCAGCAGTAGACTTATATTTGACGAGACCGCATCACCGGTTGGATCGGCTTCGTTTCTCTGGCACGGCCAGTGAAAATTTTTCTCTGCAGCATTGACGGACCGGCGCTGCGTGCCGTGGATCACCGCGCCTTGCCGGAAAGATCCGGATCGAGGCACTCCGCCAGCAGTCCGTCCACCATGTCCTGGCCCTGCCGACGCAGGGCCCGGGCCACCGCGTCACCCTGGTAGGCCGCCGCGGTGCGGGGATCGCGCTGCGCATTGAGCGCGAGCGCAGCCTCCACGCCCTCGGGGCCGAGCTGTCCGAGCTCGGAATGCACCTGGGTGCGGGCGATATGCGCCCCGGTGCCGAAATGCTGCCGCCAGACACGGGAAGGGTAGCTTGCCGCCAGCTGACGGCCGTTGCTGGCGCGAAACAGCGACAGCTCCTCGGCCATCGCCCGCTCGCGCATTTGCGGCAGCCAGATCGGGTCCATGCCGCGCAGCACGAGCGCGTTGAGGAACGGCGTCAGCACCGCGTGCAGGGCACCACGCAGCGGCTCCTCCTCCTTGCGGGTTTCGATGTCGACGCGGTAGCGCGCGCCGTCGAAGCGCAGGTCCCGGCCCCAGAGCAGCTGCCCGTCGCCCAGGCGCAGCGGCAGCAGGGTCCAGATCGCCACCACCGCCGCCTCTGTGAGCAGGCGCAGCTTGGTCTGCCGGCGGGTGACGGCCTCGCTCTGCGTCAGCAGATCGGCGGCAAGGCCCCAGGTGGCTGCGAGACCGGGCAGATTGTCGAGCCGGCCGAACTTCAGCGGCACGACGGTGCCAAGCTCGCGGCGCAGGCAGGTTTCGTGATGGCGCAGGGCCGAAAGCACCAGTGGCTCGATCCCCAGCGCCTCGCCGAACTTGCGCAGTCGCATCACGGCCGTGTGCCGGGTGGCAGGCCGGTTGCCCTGCGCCCGGTAGACCGGATCTTCGCGCGCGTCGGCATGCGCGGCACGGGACACCTCGAGGCGCCGCACGCCCTCAATGGTGATCGCCACCTCCACTCCCGCCTCGCGCTGTACATGGGCGTATTCGCGCAACACATCCTCCATGCTGTCGATGACCGACGCCGCCGGAGCAGCCTGGTGCAGCGGCATGGCGCCAAGGCGCATGCGCTGAAGGAGCTTGCGCCAGGCTTCGGGCAGTTCGGCCGCGTCGACCCGTCGTGCGGCGGGCGGCCTTGCGACCTCGCCTGCGCGCGAGGGCTTGGGCGGCGATTTGCGGTCGATCGCGCCTGCCAGCACGACATGCACCGCCGGGTTGCCCGGCAGCAGCGCATCGAGGGCGGCTTTGAGACTACGCAGGCGACGGCTCGAGGCGGTGTCGGCCGCGAAAGCGAGGTAGTCCGCCTCGCTCGGCACGGTGATGCCCTGCGCCCCGGCGAAGCCCAGGAACCGTGCGAGCACCCGCAGGTCCTCGAGCGGCACCGTGTCGAAGGCGGCCAAGTCCCGGTAGGGCGCCATCAGCGGATCGGCCCGCAGCGCCGCGTGATCGCGCCGGTCGCAGCTGCGGCTGCGCGGACGCTTCTGACGAATGGCCTCGCGCACCACCTCGCGCACCGGTGTGCTCTCGGGCAGCAGCCGGTCGAAGGCGGTGCGCAGGTCGTCGAGCCTGCGCGTAGATGTGTCCGCCGCGACGAAGGACAGGAAGTCCGTTACCCCGGGCACGGTGAGCCCCTGCCCTTCGGCAAAGCGGAAGAACCGGTCGAGCGTGCGCAGCTCGCGCGTGCCGATCGTCTCGAGCCCGGGGGTGTCGCGGAACGGCGCGAAATGGTCTGCCGCGAGGATCTCCGCGCGGCTGCGGGTGTCATAGGGCTTACTCATGCATCAGCCCCACCAGCAGGTCCTGGCCGCGCTCGACGAGCTTCAGGGCGTTGAGCCAGCCGTAATACTGGCGCAGCGTGCCAGGCGTGTCGTCGATCCGCTTGGCGATCACCTCGATCTCGTTCGGGTGGCGATCGAGCAGCAGCGAGGTCTGGCCGTGCCGCATCTGGTGCGGGGTCATCGGCAGGTTCACCACCGTTCGCATCAGCGCCGAGAACTCGGCCCCGAAATAGTCGGCGCTGAGCGGTGCCCCAGGCCTCGTCACGGCCGGGAACAGGTAGGGGCTGGTCTCGGCATGCGCAAAGAGCGGCCGGATCACGGCGACATACCACAGGATGGTGTCGTGACAGCCATAGGCATTGGCCCGGATCGGAAACGCGATCTCTGCCTTGTTCTTGGTGTGCTCCGCCGGCAGCAGCACCTTGATCGGCTTCTTTCGTGATTTCGGGAGGCGGATCTGCGCGTCTTCGCCGATGCAGGTCAGCTGCATGGCATTGTCGACGCGGATCGGCGCGCCGCCGATCTCGATCGCGGCAAAACAGGCGCTGGCCCCCAGCATCCGCACGCGTGCGCGCTCATGGCCGGTGAGCCCGCGCTCTTCCAGTCGAGCGCATTCCAGCATCGCTTCGGCCTCCGCACGCAGCAGCTGGAACGAGGTCAGGAAACGTTTTCGGATCGGCCGTTTGTCGATCAGGTTCTCGCAGAAGGCGCGGTTCTTCGGCGTCATCCGCTGGTCGGCCTTCTTGCCCTCGCGCGCATCCTTGTTGTTGGCCAGCACCTGTTCGAGGAGAGTGGTATCGAGGCCTAGGTAAGCCCGGATCTGGTTCAGGCCCTTGAGATACTTGCGCGCCGTGCGCGGTTCGAGATGGCCGTCGCGCTTTGAGCGCTTGCGCCGGGCGAACATTTCCCCGGCGATAACGCAGATCGCCTCGTCATCTGCGAAGAGCGGCTTGAGATCCTCGGCGTCTGAGGACAGGAGACCCTGCCCCACCGCGATCCGCAGCATTGTTCGCAGCGCGCTGCGCAGGACATGGGCATGGCCCTGGTGATCGTTGGCGCAGGCCCTCGTCACCGGGTCCCAGCCGGACTTGGTCACGGCCTCGACCCAAGCCAGGATTTGGGCCTCCCAAGACGGTGCGATCGGTGCCAGATCGGGCACATGGGCGTCAGGGGTAAAGCCGATCGGGTGCGGCGGCAGCCAGGGCATGAGCTTGGGGAACCGCCGCAGCTCGTCGATCCGGTTGAGCGTCCGGCGATTGGCTTCCCGCTTCTTGCCATGAAAGAGCGTGTCGAGCTCGCGGGCCTTGTCGAGGTCGAGCTCGCGCGGCTGCCATCCCTGGGCCCGGGCGACGAGCGCGAAGGCCTTCAGCGCGGCGAGCTTCATCGGGTGCCAATCCGCACTCTGCCCGACCCTGCCTTTGGTCAACGGCTTGATGGCAGCAAGCAGCCGGGTCCACTCATCTTCCATCGCCCGCAGCCGCGCTTGCTCGGCATGCACGCCGAGAAACTCGCGCAGCGCCGCCTGCAGCCTGCGGCGAAAGAGGGTGTAGGCGGCGTCGGTCGACCAGTGCGCCGGGTCGAACCCGGTCAGCGGAAACCGCTGCTCGACCAGCGCCAGCGCCGCCGGGATCAGGACGAGCGGCTGGTTCAGGCGATCGCCGACCTTCTCGATCGCCGTGAGATAGCGATCGCGGGTGGTGGCCGAGAGATCGGTGCGTGCTGCCACGTGGCCCCGCAGTTCGGCCAGCGTCGGCCCGGATGCCGCGGGGCTGGCGGCCTGTGTGATGTGCCGTTTGGCGGGGCCGCTATGGCCGGTGAGATCGAGCATGCTTTTTTCCTTTCTTGTCATGCATGAGGGTCGTCTGGATGCGGTTTCGGTCGCTAAAGCGCGTGGCGGACACACCCGTCTTCGAGGTTGCCGCCGGTGAAACCGGCCGGGCGTCTGTGTCCCGGTCGCTTGGAGGTCGGTCCGGTCGCCAAGGGGCCGATCGGTGTGTCCGGGAGGCGGGACAGGCGGTGCATTGCGCGTCTCAGGGGCCAGGCCGGATCGCGCCGAAGACCGGGGCGGGCTTGGCGTAGCGCGGCTGGGGCTCGCCCATATGCCAGGCCCGCACCTCGGCCTCACGCCAGCGCTTGGCGCGGGCGTCCTTGCGCCCACCGGAGAGATCGATCGCGCAGGGGAAGGGTCCGGCACCCTTCGGCACCTGACCCTTCTCCCAGCGGTAGACGATGGACGGGTTCGCGACGCCCACGAGATCGGCCACCGCGCGGGCGGTCAGAAGCGGCTCCGTCAGCGCCTCGTGGTGCTCGGGGTCCTGCTCTTCGGCCAGCCCCAGGGCCCGCCAGACGACGGGCCAACGGGTCGTGCCCCCACGCAGGGAGATGCCGAGAGCCTTCAACACGCGGGCCAGCCGCCGAGGATCCGGGGGATGGCTGGAGGAGGGCTTCGGCTCAAGGGCGAAGAAGGTGGTGAGATTGGCGCGGGTGAGAGGTGTGTCGAGCATGGCCCAGGGGAATTAGGGTCAGGTCGCTCCGGACGGAAAAAACTACCGCGACATTCATTCCCGCGGTGCGCCCCCGATGGGAGCCCGCTGGCCAATCCGGCGCTCGGACGCATCTCCGGCCTCCATCGCTGGTGACAAACGCCGCGCGGCCATTCGGGCCGCACGCCGGCGCAAGACACACGCCATCAGCCCGGCTGCAGTTTCTCTCCCCCTCGAAACGCCATCCAGCGCCGTGCCGAAAGCCGGTGCATCAGGCAGCGGCGGTGAGGACACTGTCGGGCGACCGTTCTCAAGGACGCGCTGGAGATCTGAATCTCCAGCCGTCTGGTGGGAGATATGCCGGACCGATTCGAATCGAATGCGGGGCCGTCCTGACCCTGCCATCGCCGGGCGCGCGCCGCAGGCGATTCCGAAAAGAAACGTCAATCCCAAAAATACGGCAATCTGTCGATATCAGGTCACAGCACGCCATCAATTCGAATCAAACCTCAGGGTTTTGCATGTGGAATCCCGCAACTTTTTTAATTTGCAAGACCCGGTCTTCCCATGGCAGAAGCTGAGCTCTAGCGAGCGTCCAGCGCCAATGCGGAGCGCTCCTAGAATAATCATATTTAGCCGGGACGAACCGGCTTGTGACAATGCGCCCCGCACGCGGCCGCAAACGATAGAGTATGACCAGAGGAGAGAAGATGATGTTCGCCACGCCCAAACCACGGAAGCTCTCTCCCCTTGAAGATGTTGTCAGGAAGATCGCGAAGCAGGCACTTCATGGGATTCATACCAACAATGACGAATGGCTCGCCGAGAATTTTCCCGTGCAGGGGGTTTACACATCCCCAGACGCGAGTGAGGATTGCTACTATTCCGTAGCCCGGAAGCATGATGAGTGCGAGATTTCCGTCCAAATCCCGCTCGGCATCCGGGGAAATGTAACGGGAAGGCCTCGCCTCGTGGTGACGACCAATGCCAAGGTCCACGCCATTTCTCCCGGCGTTACCACCGATATCGCTAATACCGCAGGCTTCAAGCGCACCGTCAAGAATTTCCAGTGGAAAAAGAAGCTGGTCCCGGCTGCCTGCATGAAAGACATTATCGAGTTTCCGCGGGTCAATGCCGGGTTTCACCAGCATAGCGAAGACTTTCATAAGGTC
Source organism: Limimaricola sp. G21655-S1 (assembly GCF_027213785.1). GTDB lineage: Bacteria > Pseudomonadota > Alphaproteobacteria > Rhodobacterales > Rhodobacteraceae > Limimaricola. The sequence goes on from NZ_JAPWGO010000015.1 coordinate 103,718, forward strand.
TTCATTGTGCGAACCTGACCGATCTTCGTCCGGCACGTGCCTGCATCGGCGCATCGCCGAGGTTCCCAAGACGGGAAGCGGACCTTCGACACTGGCGTATATCCCAGCCTGACAAGGGTTTCGGGACATGCCGCGGTGCTGTTCAGCTATACCTGAACTGCGTCCCCTCATCACTTGCAAGAAGAGAAACAAGCTACATGCAGCAAACCAGAATCGAGACGGATTGGGGCGACGACCCGTTGGATTATCCCCAGGAAGCCGTGGAGAATGAGCATATTGACGACGTCTGGGAAGAATTCGGGGAACTGCGAGCTGTCGTCCGCTCCGCCCGCCCCAAGGAATGGGGCTACTTCCTGATCGTGCAGGGCGGGGAATTCGAAGGCATCGACTACGAGATTTCTTTCCAGCTGCCTGTGGATATTGACGGAAACATGTCTGGTCCTGCCCGCCTCGTCTTCAATACGCAGACCGAAATCATTGAGGAAGTCACGTTGGCCATGCAATTGACCCAGAGCATTTACGGCGAGATTTCTAGGGAGATCAAACACGCAAAGCAGTTTGCAACGCCCGATGCCGAGGGTGAAGACTTCTACCATGCCGATTATGGCATCTGGCTGAAAAGGATGACGAAGGAGGATAGGCAATTGCACCTTGCAAGCGTCTGATCGACGGATGAACTAATTGCCTTCCGCCAATACCGGAAGGGCTCTTTAAGATCCGGTATTTCTCGATGAGATGTCCTGTCTCATCATGACGTGCCGCTTACGCACGCTCCCCCGATCTCGCTTGTGCGCTGACCAGGTCGATCTCGGCCTGGAGGTGATCGACCCGTGCGGCGCCCCCAAGCAGTTCCCCCGACCCCGGTTCAATCACCCTGAAGAGGGCCCCGGGCGAAGGCACGAGACAAAAAGAAGAAGAAAATGCAGGCAACTAACCATTCCCTTCCCGCCGCTTGTCCGAAAATCGTCGCGAGCATGGAGATTTCTCCTCCGATCCGTTTCCGGCTTCGGGCGAACGAACAGACGTCCTCGTCACGCCAGGACAAGGACACGACGATGCCCCTCAAGACCACGACTGCCAAAGCCGCCAAGGCAACCAAAGCCACCAAGCCCACCAAAGCGAAGGCCAACGGTTCCAGGAAGACTAGGGCAGAGGCCAAGGTTCCGCAGACCACCTACGCGAAGGCCTGCAAGGCGGCCGGTCGAACCGCGAAGGAGCTGAGCCAGTATTATACCGATACGGAGATCGCGGGCGGCTACGTGAACAAGGTTCTGGCGCTCTTTGCCGACCAGCCCTTCGACACCATTGTCGAGCCTTCCGCCGGCGAGGGCGCGTTCTCGCGCCATCTCGGTCCGAACTGCATCGCGCTCGACATCGACCCGAAGGCGCCCGGCATCGAAAAGGCCGACTTCCTGAAATGGACCCCCGCCGCCCCGACCGGCCGCTGCTTGGTCATCGGAAACCCGCCATTTGGCGACAACCTGGCTCTCAAGTTCATCAACCACGCCACCTTCGGCGACGTGATCGCGTTCATCCTGCCCAAGATCTTCTGCAAGAAGACCCGGCAAAACAAGGTCGATGAGACCTTGCACCTCGTGCACGAAGAAGAGGTGCCAGCAAACGCTTTCACCCATGAGGGCAAGACCGTCGATATGCCGTGTGTGCTGCAGGTTTGGGCGCGCGGGCCCAAACCGCGTGTGGAGCACACGCTTCCGACCACTCACCCCCACTTCGAGAGCTGCTGCCAGAAGGAGGCGGACCTCGTGATCCGGCGCGTCGGCGCGCATGCTGGCGTGCTGAAGCCGCTCGGACAGGACTGGAGCGCGCATTCCAACATCTTCCTGCGCGCCACCGGCTGCAGCCGGGACGAGCTGATCAAGCGGTTTGCGCGGCTCGCCATGGCGGCGCAGGCCTGCAACGGCGCCGGAGGTGGCTCGATTAACATGACCGAGATCGTCGAGCTCTACGAGGAGGAACTGGCACGCGAGGCGGCTCTGGCGGCACCCCAGACCGGGTTGACCATGCTGGACCAGCCGGTTCCGGACTTGTCCGGGGCGATCGCGGCAAAGGATGCGCCGGTCGAGACGGCGCGGACGGTCGAGGAGATGGTGGCGCCCGCGCTTGCGGACCCGGACGCCGAAGGGGTCACCGGGGCCGTTGATCTCGATGCACAGCCTGCGCCGCGTCACGTGGTGCTCGAGACCGCGACCGGCGCGGCGGCGTCGCAGCAGACTGTGGCCAGCTTCAACGCGGCCGCCGGCACGGCCGACATCATCACGCTCACGGCGCCGCGAAGCTTCCGCAAGACGAGCGTGCATAATCAGCTCGATCGGCACTTCCACCTTGTCGAGGACATCGACAGCATCGCCAAGGTTACCGGGGCGGACGGTCATGTGCGCTCCCTGCCCTGCGCGATCCAAACCTGGGAGCGGCGGCCCGAGCCGCGGCCGAAGCATGCGCTTGCGACCTGTCATGCGGACTTCGAGTTCTGCGGCCGCGCCGAGGCGGATGTCGCGATCCAGCGGGTGGGCAACAATGCCGGCCGGCTGAAAGCGCCCGAGGAGGCCGGCAGCGCACAGTCCCACCTGTTCCTGCGCGCCGTGGGCTGCAGCCCGGCCGAGCTCTGGGCCCGGCTGACCGCGATCGACTTTGACACGGTGCGCCATAACACCGCCGCGGTGCCCTCGGTCGCCAAGCCAGAGTTCGTGGCGCTCTACGAAGCCACTCGCGGTATCGCCGCCGCGGCCACCGCACCGGGCAAGCGCCCCGTGGCGCCAGCCACCGGGACGGGGCGGACGCCCGCCGTGCGGCATCCCGAGAACGCCACCGAGGGGGTGACGCCGCCACGTAGCGCCGCACGGGACGTCCATGCTCCTGACCGGCCGATCAAAAGCGACAGCATCTCCTCAAGCACCGGTGCCCCTGGCCAGCCGGCTGACGCCGGCGCCTCTGCCGAACATGGGCCGGTTCTGGAGCCGGGGGCCTGCCCGCCCTGACCGGACCTGCAGGCGCATCACGCCGCACCGCGGCCGCGGCGCGGCGTCAACTCCCTTGACCGCTGGCCTGCAAACGCGCGTCATCGCCACGCCCTGCCGCGCGTTTTCGAAACCCATCGGGACTGGAGCCGCGCTGATCCAGGAACGGTCGGCGCGTCTCGCGATAAGAAGGGCATGATCGCATGGGATTGCCCGGGGTGGCGCGTGTCTGGGGTCAGGAACACTCAGGAAGGTTCAGAAGGTTGTGCGGGAGGTCACCGTCCGCGGCCGTCCTGATGTATTTGTTGCCCTGCTGGCTGATCGCGACCTCGCACCAGGCGGCCTGGCCCGACACCGCGACATAGAAGCCCCAGCCTTCCTCCATGAGGTGGACCGCGCGCTCCTGCGTCAGCTTCCAGCGGGTTCCATCGGGATGGACGCCGCCGACATGGGAGATGCGGTCCCCCGGGCCGTCGCCGTCTCTTGTCCTGATGCAGTCGATCTGTCCCTTGATGGCCATCCTTATCCCCCCAGCGGCGGCTGCGCGGCCTGATGGTGCGCCGCCGCTGTCGATTGTGGCGATCTTCGGCGGCGGCGAAAAGCGCCCGGGCTGGAGAAAGGCTTTCTCGTGCTCAAGGGCACTCGGGCAGGCTCAGGAGATGCGTCGGGAAATCACCGTCCGCGACCGTCTTGATGTACTTCTTTCCTTTGCGATCGACCGCGACTTTGACCGCGACGGGATCGCTATCGACATTGACGAAGAACATGCAGTCTCCGCTTTCGATTTTCTGGATCACCTCGTCGAGGTCCAGCTTCCAGCGGTTCGCAAGCGCGCCGCCGCCCACATGGCTTATGCTGCCTCGCGGCTTCCAGTGATTGGCTCTGCGAATGCACTTGATCTGGATCGTCTTCCACCCGTCTTTTCTCCACGAGGGGGTGTTGCGACCCTATGACGAACGGCCGCCCGGGGGTGTTCGATCTTTGGCCGCTGGTCCATGAAGCGGAGGCTGGGCACGCATCGCAGGACCCACAGCGACACTGCCTGGGTGCAACCGCTCCGAGGGTTGTCCTTCACGCCGACCAGACGCACAAGAGCGGGTGGGGGCCGGCAGCCGCGCTTCGCAAGCGCTGGATCACCCGCCTGTAGGCCGGCAGGAGATCCGCAAGGGTCTGGTGCTCCTCGCCCGTCCAGCAGATATCCTCGAAGACGGCCTCCGGCATCCCGGCTTCAGCGTCCACCACCCAGGCCGTCTCGAGCGGCAATCGTGCCGCCACGATGTCGATCATCGAGGTGTCGACCAGGAAGTCGGTGTAGCCTGCCCAGTGGGGCTTGGGATCCTGCTCGAAGAACAGGGCGCTGAAATCCCGGTGATTGCGCAGGTAGGCGATCTCGGCCTTGGCGCCGAGAGTGAGAAAGCCGGTGTCGAGACCCATGGGGTTTTCCTTTCAGGAGAATGGAGCAGGGGAAGGACGGCAGGACCGGTCGGTTGGGCCCGCCGCGGGCCGCCATCAGTAGTAGCCGGCTTCTTCCACGTCCGGCACGTCGAAGAAGGCGGAGATTTGAATGTGGGGGAAGCGCTTGCGCAGTGCCTTGATGATGCCGGTGGGCGGACCCCAAGGCGTGTCGAACTGGAGCGTCGCCGTCTCCCCGTCGTCATCGAGGACGACATCCTGGGCAGGCCACTTGCAACCCCAGTTTTCCAGGATCCAGTCCCAGAGGGTCGCATGCGGCTGGCTCGCGAACGCTTGCAGCTCTTCGGGCGTGAAGGGGCGGATCTCGAGGAGGTGGCCCTCCTCGTTGCGCCGCTCGAGCCAGCGCTCGAGCGTCAGGCGCTGGCCGTCCACCTCGAAAACGCGGCGGCCTTCGGCGCCGTGCTCCAACACGACAGGGATCGGACAGATCGTGTTGAAGTCGAACGGGCCATCCGGCCCGGCAACGGCGGCCAGGAAGGTGGCCATCTCCTCTTCGCTCTCGGCGTTGATCGTGATCCTGTTTTCGCACCAGCTCGGCATGTCGTGCTCCTTTGCACCTGTTGGGCATGGCGGGAGACACCGACATGGCGCCTCCCGGCCGGGGCGTCGTCCCCGGCACACAAGAGGTCTGTTCGGTGTCGAAAACAGAGAAACGATTGGCGCGAACTTTCTGGGAGGTCCACGGCGTTTCGAGCGTCAGAACTATGATAACACGTCGAAATATTTTTCATCTCCGCTTGAGAAACGCCCCACTTTGCTCTCGCACGACGCCCCGCCCCCAAGCAGGGGGCGGGTCGCGGAAGGGGATCGTGCGGCGCGACGGCCTCAGGCGGCCCGCCACAGCGGTGCGGTGTCGAGCGCCTCGGCCTCGAGGCGGTCGAGGCATCGAACGAGGCCCTCTTCCAGCAGGCAGATCTCTTCGATGCCATGCCACGCGAGGTCGATCCGCGCGAAGCAGGCGGCTTCCAGACGATCGGGATCGCCGACATGCTCGAGCGAGAGCAGCGCGCGCAGCGCCGCGAGTTCGCGGCACAGGCGCCGGGTGAGGATGGGCTGGCTGTCGATCGCCCCGAGCAGGCGCTGCGTGCGGCGCAAGGCCGGGCTGTCGCCCAGAAGGAGGGCGGCGTTCTGCAGCGCCTCGTCGTGGTCCCTCAGAAACGCCCGTAGCGCGATATAGGCGGGAGAGGTGGTGGTGGTGCGGATCATGACTGATCTCCGTGTTGACGACCGCGCGGGCTTGCGCGGCACAAGAGCGCCGACCTCCTTTCTTGCGTGGGGTTATGGGGGTGGAAATTTGTCCGGCGGGGCGGGACGCGGTTCATGCAGGCGCCGAAGGACCAGCTGCCGTGACCGGTCACGATTGACCTGCCAAGTGCGGGTGGTTCGGCACGCGATGGAAAGTTTGAGGGCCGATATCCGGCCTTCGCACAGGAAATTCTCCGAGGGTTCGCCAAGGCGGAAGGTTGGTCTTCTTGTCCACCACACCGTTGGCCAACGGCCTTTCCAATTTCGGATTTCGTAGCGTTCCCTAAGTTTCCCTCGAGCAAAGCCGTTCGAGATCAGCGCCTTGCGGCGACAACCGTCACCGCCGGCAGACCGGCGTCCACTTGGGGCAGGCAGGAGGACGTCTGCGCAGGATAAACGTCCTGCTCTCGCAGGCCGATCGTCATCGGCTGCAGCGCCGGATATTTCTGCACCTGGCCTTGCGATCCCACCTCGTCTCCGCCCCGACACGAAAGGACGGATCGAATGGGAAACGACAAGGTCAGGATCACGGCGGACCTCGCCGATCTGGTGAAATCGATCACCCTGCCACCTGCCGCGCAGAAGCTCTTTCTCGCGCTGGTCTACCTGCAGGATCAGACCGACCACCGCTGGACACGACAGAGCTGGGAGGACCGGGTCAAGGTGCGGTTCTTCTGCGGGCTGGGCGATCTGCGCGCGCTGGGATGTGCGCCGAAAGCCCGCAACACCCGCTTCTTCCGAACGGCGGTGGCGGCTCTCGAGCAGCGACCCGATCTCTTCGGCAAGATCGAGCTTTGCACCGCGTCCGGCCATCTGCGCTGGTCGTTCAGCGCCGAGGTCTGGCAGGCGATGTCGGAGATGGAGCCATACGGGCTCATGCGGATCGGCGACATCGCCCGGATCACCGGCGGTCCGGACCTGGTGCTGCTGACGCAGATCGTGGTGCAGCGCCGCAAGCACATGCCGGATTTCGTGCTGACCGGTCGGGACCTCGGTCTCGACAGCCCCGATGCGGACGATCCGGACCTTTTCGATCTTCGCGCGATGCGCCGCCGGCTCGAGCCTGCCCTACGGCGATGGGCAGGCTATATCGGCTCCCCCGTCCACCTGGGCTACGAGCAGCGGGGCCATATGCCCGGCTACGTCCGGGCCCGGATCCGCTTCAAGGGCCAGCCAAACCACTGGAAGGCTGCCGCGATCCAGCGCTTCCCGCTCAACACGAAGGTCTTCGAGATTATCCCGTGAGACAGCCTCGGGCGGCCTTCCGACGGCCCGTGCCGCGGGGCGACCAGGAGCGGAAGCACGGTGGGCACCCTCACCCCCTTGGCAGGCCTCCGCGGTCCCTCGCAGGAGCTGGGAAGTGCCCGGTCTGCGAGCGCGTATGCGACCCTCGACAAGGCGCGCGCAGGCAGATTTCAGGCCAGAAAACCACTATATAACAGTGTATTGCAAGAAAGTTTCGATTATTTTGCCAAATCGGTTTCCGTGATTTTCCAAACGATCACACGTTCTCCTCACACAAAACGAGGGACCGAAAAATGGCCACCAAGACCCACGCCGCCAAGACCACCCACCCCCACTTCGAGCGCTGCACGCAGACCGAGGCGGATCTCGTGATCCGGCGCATCGGCGCGCATGCCGGTGTGCTGAAGCCGCTCAAGAAGAGCTGGAGCGCGAACTCCCACATCTTCCTGCGCGCCACCGGCTGCCGCCGGGAGGAATTGATCCAGCGGTTTGCGCGGCTCGACATGGCGGCGCAGGCTCGCAACGGTGCCAGCCGCGGCTCGATCAAGATGCGCGAGATCGTCGAGCTCTACGAGGAGGATCTGGCGCGCGAGGTGGCGACGGCGGCGTCCCGGACCGGGCTGGCCATGCAGGACCAGCCGGTTCCGGACATGTCCGGCGTGATCGCGGCAATGGATGCCCCGGCCGAGGACACGGACGTCGAGGTGGCCACCGGGGCCCGCGATCTCGAGGCGCAGCCTGCGCCGCGTCACGTGGTGCTCGAGACCGCGACCGGGCAAGAAGCTGTGGCCGGCTTCAACGCGGCCGCCGGCGCGGCCGACATCATCACGCTCTCGGGGCCGCGCAGCATCCGCAAGATGAGCGTGCAGAGCCAGCTCGATCAACACTTCCATCTTGTCGAGGACCGTGATGGGGCGGCCCGGGTCACCGGAGCGGACGGTCATGTGCGGTCCCTGCCCTGCGCGATCCAGACCTGGGAGCGGCGGCCCGAGATGCGGCCCAAGCACGCGCTTGCAACCTGTCATGCGGACTTCGAGTTCTGCGGTCGTGCCGAGGCGGATGTCGCGATCCAGCGGGTGGGCGCCAACGCCGGCCGGCTGAAGACGCCCGAGGAGGCCGGCAGCGCACAGTCGCACCTGTTCCTCCGGGCCTTGGGCTGCAGCCCGGCCGAGCTCTGGACCCGGCTGGCCGCGATCGACTTCGACACCGTGCGCAATAACACTGCCGCCGTGCCTTCGGTCGCCAAGGCGGAAATCGCGGCGCTCTACGAGGCCACCCGCGACATCGCCGCCGCGGCCACCGCGCCGACCGGGACGCATCCCGAAGGCGCGGCGGAGGGATCGGGCCGAGCCCCGGTCACCTGCCAGCCCTGACGGACCAGCAGGCGGTGGCGGGGCCTCGGGACGCGCCACTGACCCGGGACACGGTCCGATCGGACTATGTCTGGCTTCCGGACGCTGCCTTTGCTCGCGGACTGGCCTTGGAGACCATGGAGCCGGACTGGAGCCGCCGCATGCGGGGTGAGGCTCGCCGATCACTGGGCTGGGGCGTTCGGCCGATCACGGGGTGAATCCCGGCCCGCTCGGCGAAGGAGCTGTGCCGCGGAAGCCGCGCATGGCGCTCCGGCAGCTGCAGCCGCAGCCAGGCCGGCAGCCGCCCCAGCCGCGCCGTGCCGCAGCGCTCGCTCACGCGAAATCGCGGATCATCCGGTCGGACCCGGATCCGCCGGTCGAGCCGGAACCGCGTCGGCCGGTGCAGCCCGGCCTGCGCCAGCAGGCAGGGCTCGCGCAGGACGAGCGCATGTTCGGGATGGCCGTGCAGGCCGAGATGGCTGGTGCCGTAGACGACGATCAGCTCGCCGGTCCCGGGATCCTCGTGCAGCACGAGGCAGGCACGGGTCTTGGAACCATCATCGGGATAGGGAAAGTCGAACGTCACCACGTCGCCGGCGCCCAGAGGGCGCAGCCGTGAGGTCGTGTTGGTCATGGAATGTCTCCGATCTGGAACGGGATCGGCACCCGAAGCTGCATGGATCCGGCCGGTGTCCGGGTCGCTTCGGGTGCCACGCGGCACACCCGAAGCGACCGGAGCACCCGGGCGGGATCAGGACTTGGCCCTGCCTTCCTGCGAACGTGCCAGCGCCGGGCGCCGACAGCCGCGTATCGTCAGGCCTTGGCCCGCCGTTCAGCCCACGCGCGCGACCTCGCGCTCCGCCGTCAGACGGTCGGCATAGCGCTCCCGGCAATCGCGAAAGTGCTTGTAGACCTCCGCCAGCCGGCGGAGCTCCTCGAGCCGCGGGTCCCACAGGGTGTCGTAGCGGGTATCCTCGCGCAGGGCGCGGTCGCCATAGCACGGACATTGGGCATTGAGTGCCACCCGCAGCGCCTCGCCCATCAGCGTCACCACGTCGATGTCGCGGTCTTCGAAGGGCTGGCCCGCCTCGAGCCGCCGGCAGGCGGCGGGCCAGAGCGAACGGATGCTGCCAGTGGTGTCGATGGAGGCCTCGAACCAGAGCCGCGCAAAGGCGCGGCCGCTGCGAATGACCGCATAGGCGAGATCTTCGGTGGAGGGGGATTTCGTCATGGGATGAACCTTGCATCTGTGAGAGGGATGAAGGCTCCGAGAAAGCGCGGAATGCCGTCTGACGGCAGATACTCTTTGTCCGGACAGCTCGTCGCACGGCCAAAGGCAACGCGTGTTTTCCTGTCCGTCTCGGGCCTTCAGGTCAAAAGGCCCGAGACGGACAGGGGAACACGCGATTTATTCTGAACCCTATTCCAGCCAGGACGTTCGCTCGAACGGACATGCTCTCACCTCTTCTCTTTCCCCTGCGGTAGAATGGGCATTGCCCCCTCACACCATGGGCAAAAGAAGTGATGACCGCGTGTGGGCCGGGGGTGGATAATGGCGGCATGGCTGGGTAAGGGCCGTCATCGATTGGCACTCTCCTGAAAGGACCCCCATGAGCGACTTCGACCTGAGCGATCTGGATCTGGCCGAGCTGAAAAAGCTTCATAAGGAAACTGCGGCCGCCATTCAGAACTACGAGGCGCGGCGCCGTCAGGAAGCACTCGCAGCCGCGGAAGCCGCGGCGAAATCTGCCGGCTATTCGCTGAAGGATCTCGTCGGCGCATCGGTTGGAAAGCCCTCCAAGTCGATCAATCCCCCCAAATACCGCAACCCCGCCGATGAAACCCAGACCTGGACCGGGCGCGGCCGTCAGCCCCAGTGGGTCAAGGATGCGCTGGCAGCCAACAAGTCGCTCGATGATTTCCTGATCGCCGGGTGAGATCAGTGGCCGGCGGTCCGCGTTGCGGATCGCCGGATCTTTTCAGCCCCTATGGCCTTTCGGATCTTCTCCAGCCTTCGGTTTCGAGCCCCGGTTTCTCAGAAAACGCCAAGTGCGATCTGGTGCGTATAGCCAGCGGGCAACGCGCCAACCAAATGGTCAGCCGAGTATTCCTCGAGGGAATTGAACGGGCCGAGGGAATTCATTTGAACTCCCTGACGTCAGGCCGACTGCGGACTGGATAGGGACGATGTCGATGAAATCCTACGATTGGCACCGCTCCGCCCTTTTCCAGATCCACGAGATCGAAGATAGCCTCAGCAAGGATTGGCAGCCGGACCGGATGAGGTGAGTGCCCAGGAACCTTCGTGGCGACAGAGAACCCGCGCAGGGGACAGGCGGTCACGCAGGGCGCTATAGAGGGCGGAAAGGCATTCCACCTCTGGCTTCGGACCTTCGACATGAAAACCGGTTTGCGCGTCCTCGACGATCTGGATGATCGGCATGAGGCCCGGGCGGTCATCCGGGCCCTCGTTCCAATCCCACCGGAAGATGAGAGGCCCACTCATTTCCAGGCCTTTATCGCGCAGGTGAAACCAAACCCGGCCATTGTCATGAGGGTAAAAGAACAGGCTTCCGGATGTGACAAGCCGCAGAAGTTGATCGTGGCTGGGAGAAATCGTCATGGGTAGACCCTTATATGTTTGGCTGAACCGGACATGGGTCTGTCTTGCGGAGCACGGAAATCTTTTATGTTCCCTCTTCCGCACGTGAGGGTCCTGGTCTCTCCGTCGGAAGGAGCCCGTGCTGACAGGCGAACGGTCGCGTCTACTCCCGGGTATCTGGCCGAGCGATACCGGGAGGACATGATCCGCATCCGGTTCCCGGCACTGGTCGCTGACCTCTCAGGGACAGCTGAAGCCGACAACGGGGCGCTGGCCGTGCCGAACACTCGACTCGCAGATGCTCAGCCCAGGCGATCCGGGTCCGGCCACCCTTCCTGTAGGCGATCCTCAGGACATGTTTGGCATATGCGCTGAAATCTACATGTTTGTAGTAAATTGCTTATGCTACAAGCATGGCATAGGAATTTGATGTCACAAGCATGGCATGGGAGACGGGCATGGATGCAACTGTGTTCCGGGACGCGAAAGCCTTGGGCCAGCAGCTGCGCCAAGCGCGCAAGGCGAAAGGCTGGTCACAAGGCGATCTCGCCCAGCGGGCAGGCACGGATCCGCGCCAGATCTCACGGATCGAAACGGCGGCCCATGAGCCGAAGCTGAGCCTCCTGCTTGCCGTGGTGGCGGCGCTCGAACTGGACCTCGGCCTCGTGCCTCGGCGTGGGGCGTCCTCGCAGACGGCGCGACCCAGGCCCGAGGACATCTTCTGATGGGGCGCAGATCGCTCACCCGCACGCTCGACGTCTATCTCAACGGGCGGCTTGCGGGATATTACGGCTATCGCCCCGCCGCCGGCGCGAGCTTTCGCTACGACGACACCTGGCTCGGCTGGGAATTCCGCTTTCCGATCTCGCGCGCCCTGCCCCTGGTGTCGTCGACCCAGACCGGAGACCACGTGGACGCGGTTTTCGAGAACCTGCTCCCCGACGTGCCCGAGCTGCGACGGGCGATCGCCGAGCGCACGGAAGCGCGCAGCGATCGGACACATGACCTCCTTGCCGCGATCGGCCAGGATTGCGTGGGGGCGATGCAGTTCCTGCCGCATGGGGTGACGCCGGCCGACCCGTTCCGGATCGAGGGCACGCCACAATCCGAGGCCCAGATTGCACAGACGCTCAGATCGCTCAGCACGACGCCGCTCGGCATCAATCCGGAAGTGTCCAGCGACATTCGGAACTGGCCCGGGGGCGACACGAAGAACTGGCCCACCCTCATATCGATACGGTTGTGGTTT
>NZ_JAPWGO010000160.1 GCF_027213785.1 Limimaricola sp. G21655-S1
GTGCGCCGCACGCGCGATTCGCGCACCGATCTGCCGCAAGCCTTCAGCGCCGAGGGCAAACGGCTGCTGCTGAGCAGCCAGCGGCCGGGGTCCCCCGATGCCGACCATTTTGTCGCGGAAGGCTACCAGTGGGGCGAGCTCTACTGGACCCCGATCACCGGCGGCACCTTGCAGGCCGATCTGCCGCTGCCTGCGACCCTGGCTCGCCCGCACGGGGAGCTGCTCGCCTATCAGATGCCCGCGGCGGATCAACCCTTTCGCAAGCATCAACACTCTTTTGCGGTGCCCCGCCTCTGGCTGTTTGATGG
>NZ_JAPWGO010000161.1 GCF_027213785.1 Limimaricola sp. G21655-S1
GAAGCGATTCTTGATCGCTTGATCGCACTGAATCGGGATCGCTGAATCGTCCAGTAAGGTAACAGACAACAGGGGCCACGGCCCTAATGCCAGTCAGTTAAGCACTTTTATGACTAAATATTCGAGATATTGAATATCAAAAGTAGCTCCATGATTAAAGAGTCAATTTGGCTCCAACCCTTGCCCTGACTGGCATGCAATAAAAAGAGGGAGGCATCATGCCTCCCTCACTCGTTAGCCCTTATACCCCGCGAGTTGGGACTCAAATTCTCTTAACTGACTTGCATTAGCCAATCGGCTGCGTTTT
>NZ_JAPWGO010000162.1 GCF_027213785.1 Limimaricola sp. G21655-S1
GGCCTGGGCTTTGAGGTGGTCAAGGCGCGAACCCAGCTCGCCGCGAATATCGCCGAGGCGCTCCAGGTTCTCCTTAGTGTGGCGCATGCGCTGCTCGGTCTCGCGGCGCCGCTCCTTGTAGCGGGAAACCCCGGCGGCCTCTTCCATAAAGAGCTTGAGATCGGCCGGACGTGACTCCACCAGTCGGCTGACCGTGCCCTGCTCGATGATGGCGTAGCTGCGGGGGCCAAGACCGGTGCCGAGGAAAAGGTCGGTCACATCCTTGCGGCGGCACTTCAGGCCGTTGATCTGATAGTGGTTGGAGC
>NZ_JAPWGO010000163.1 GCF_027213785.1 Limimaricola sp. G21655-S1
CCCCCCCCCCCCCCCCCCCGCCCCCCGCCGCGCCGGCCGCCCCCCCCCGCCCCCCCGCCCCCCGGGCGCGCGCCCCCCCCCCCCCCCCGCCCCCCCCCCCCCCCCCCCCCCCCCCCCCCCCCCCGGGGCCCCCCCCCCCCCCCCCCCCCCCCCCCGGCCCCCCCCCCGCCCGCCCCCCCCCCCCCCCCCCCCCCGGGCGGGGGGGGGCCCCGGGGCCCCCGCGGGGGGGGGGGGGCCGGGGCCTAAAACCCGCGGGGCGGGGGGGGCCTGCCCGCGCCCCCCCGCGGCGTTGCCAGCCACACAGG
>NZ_JAPWGO010000164.1 GCF_027213785.1 Limimaricola sp. G21655-S1
GAACAGGCCCACCGCGCCAAGTCGGTGGTTCTCGCCCCCATGAGCCACGAGATCCGCGCCCCCATGCACGGCAGTCTGGGCGGTCTGCCGCTGCTGGAAGCTACCCATCTCAGCGAGACCCAGCAGCGCTATCTGGCCGCGATCGAGCACAGTGGCGAATCCCTGCTGGAGATCCTCAACGACATTCTCGACTACTCCAAGATCGAGGCGGGCCATGTGGAGGCGCGCCGCGAGCCCTTCCCCCTGTTCCAGCTGGTGGATGAGCTGAGCGCGCTGTTTCGGCCAAAGGCGACGGCCAAGGGGG
>NZ_JAPWGO010000165.1 GCF_027213785.1 Limimaricola sp. G21655-S1
GTCTACCTTTTTTCGCATGAGAAAATCAGAAGCGAGGGATGCTTGTCCCCTCCGTGTTCAGTGATTTTTTCATCAGCGCCTTCTGTTCTGATTCCAGCTGACGTTGCTGGGCGTTTTGCATCGCCACCATGAGATTTATCCGATTGGATTCACTCTGGAGTAGAGCCTGTTCAACTGCTATTCGGGATGTAAGGTCGGCAGACTCCTTCGCTGTAGGGGTCTTACCAACCTGAGCCATCATTTGCTCCAAGCCATCGAGGCGTTCCATAGCCCCTCGATACGAAGCATCGAGACTGGCCACA
>NZ_JAPWGO010000166.1 GCF_027213785.1 Limimaricola sp. G21655-S1
ATTCTAGAGAGATGCCGATTGTCTGATTACAATAAGCAGGACTAAAAACATCAAAAATAAGACACATGGCTTTTATTCTTCCCGAGCACCCTTTTGACCCCGACCAGCTGACGGGCAGCGTGATCGGCATCGCCTCCGCCTTCGGCTGGCACGACTCGGGCCTGCATCAGCATCAGCGCCACCAGCTGCTGTTCGCCCAATCCGGCTGCATGACCATGGAGCTGGAAGGTCAGGTCTGCCTGCTGCCGCCCACCCGTGCCGCCTGGCTGCCTGCGGGCACTGCCCACCGGGTATTGATG
>NZ_JAPWGO010000167.1 GCF_027213785.1 Limimaricola sp. G21655-S1
TAGTTGGAGAAACGCAGCAGATAGGGCTTCTGCTCCCAGGTGCTGAAGGCGCGGTTGTTGAGCTTGAAGACCATGTTGGCCTTGCGCTCGAACCAGGCTCTGTCCACATCGGGGAAGAGCTCGAACAGTACGCCATCGCGCACGTCACTGGCCAGTCGGCCGCTGTGGCTCTCCATAAAGCCGTTCCACACCTGTACCTTGTACTCCTTGTCGAGCACCACCAAGCCTACGTCCAGGTTCTGGACTATGTTCATCAGCCAATGAAATTCACGGATTTCCATAGTCACTCCTAGAGCA
>NZ_JAPWGO010000168.1 GCF_027213785.1 Limimaricola sp. G21655-S1
GGGGCCAGCCGCTGGTAGCGCCAGAGCTGCCAGATAAGCAGCGCAATCTGCAGCGAGAGCACGCCGGAGAGCACGATGATCCGGCTATGCACATCAAAGAGAGGTTGCTGCAGGGCGGTCAGGGCAAACAGGACGAAACCGCCGAGGGTAACGGCGGGCAGTAGCCAGCCCAGTTGATCGGCTTCACGGCGAAAGAAGTGGCGCATCCCCCGTTCGTAGAGCTGGGTGGTCGACATCAGCAGCAGGTTGGGGCAGAGAATATTGGCAAGGGATGCATCCCCCTCAAGGGGGCGCAGC
>NZ_JAPWGO010000169.1 GCF_027213785.1 Limimaricola sp. G21655-S1
GCCCCGAAGTGACCGGTCGCATCGTCAAGATTGCGGTGCAGTCGGGTCAGAGCGTGGCCAAGGCAGAGCCCCTGCTCGCACTGGATTCGGGCAAGCAGCAGGCTGAGCTGGCCGAGCAGAGCGCCAGTCTGCGCGACGAGAACCGCAAGCTGAGTGATATGCGCAAGCTGGTGGCCCGTGGCGCCGTGACCCAATCCGAGCTGGAGGGGCAGGAGGCCACCGTGGCCCAGGTGCAGGCACGCCTCGATGCCGCCCGCTACGAGCTCTCCCTGCGGACCTTGCAGGCGCCCTTTGCC
>NZ_JAPWGO010000016.1 GCF_027213785.1 Limimaricola sp. G21655-S1
CCGGTCGCCCCGGTCAGGGTGACCGTCACCATTTCGTCGCCGTCGTCGACGTCGTCATTGGCGACCGACATGGTCAGCGTGCCGACCCCGTTCGTGAAGCTGACGTCTTGGCTCTGGCCCGTCGCCGTGCCGGTGTCGTAGGTCACCGTCAGGGTGCCGGTGAAGCCGGTGTCGCTCAGGCTCAGCCCGAAGGCGAGGTCGGTGGTCCCGGTGTCGCCGGTCTCGACCTGCATCGGCGCGTTGGTGATCGACAGAAGGACGTCGACAGGCGGGGGCGCCACATCGTCCTCGGTGACCATGCCGGTGGCCATGGCGGTGCCGAGCGTCACCGCCGCACCGGTCCCGGTCGCCCCGGTCAGGGTGACCGTCACCATTTCGTCGCCGTCGTCGACGTCGTCATTGGCGACCGACATGGTCAGCGTGCCGACCCCGTTCGTGAAGTTGACGGTCTGGGTTTGGTTGGTCGCCGTGCCGGTGTCGAAGCTCACCTGCAGAGCGCCGCTGAAGCTGGTGTCGTCCAGGCTCAGGCCGAAGGCGAGATCGGTGGTTCCGGTGTCGCCGCTCTCGGCCATCGTCGGCGCATTGGCGATCGACAGTATGACGGGAACGACGTCGTCCTCGGTGACCGTGCCGCTGGCGGTCGCGGTGCCGAGCGTCGCCACCACGCCGGTGCCGGTGGCCCCGGTCAGGGTGACCCCCACCATCTCGTCGCCGTCGTCGACATCGTCATTGTCGACCGGCACGATCAGCGTGCCGAGGCCATTGACGAAGATGACGTCCTGAGTCTGGGCGGCCGCTGTGCCGACGCTGAAGCTCACCTGCAGAGTGCCGCTGAAGGCGGTGTCGTCCACGCTCAGGTCGAAGGCCAGGTTGGTGGCCCCCGTATCACCGGTCTCGGTCATCATCGGCGCATCGGCGATCGAGAGAACGATGGCCGTGCCGTCGTCTTCGGTGACCATGCCGCTGGCCGTCGTGGCGCCGAGCGCCACCGTCGTGCCGGTACCTGTGGCCCCGGTCAGGGTGACCGCCACCATCTCGGTGCCGTTGGCCAGGTCGTCATTGGGGACCTGCACGTTCAGCGTGCCGATGCCTCCCGTGAAAGTGACGGTTTGGGTCTGACCGGTCGCCGTGCCGGTGTCGAAGCCCACCTGCAGATCGCCGTTGAAGCCGGTATCGTTCAGGTTCAGGCCGAAGGCCAGGGTGGTGGCTCCGGTATCGCCGTTCTCGACCAGCATCGGCGCGTCGGCGATCGAGAGAAGGATGGCAGTGACGTCGTCCTCGGTGACCATGCCGCTGGCGGTGGCGGTGCCGAGCGTCACCGTCGCGCCGATTCCAATGGCCCCGGTCAGGGTGACCACCCTCGTATCGGTGCCGTTGGGCACGTTGTCATTGACGACCGACACGGTCAGCGTGCCGAGCCCGTCGACGAAGTCGACGATCTGGGCCTGACCAGTCACCGCACCGACGTCGAAGCCCACCCGCAGACTGCCGCTGAAGCTCGTGTCGTCCAGGCTCAGGCCGAAGGCCAGGTCGGTGGACCCGGTGTCGCCGGTCTCGATCCGCGTCGGCGCATCCGCAATTGACAGAACGACGTCGACCGGCACCGGAGGATCGCCCTGAATGACCCTTGTCAGATCGGAGAACTCGATCCGCTCGATATTGTGGAGCTGGTCGGATCCCGTGTCGCCGTCATCGGGGTTCATGTCCATGACCGTGAGGGTGCCGGCGGCATTCGTGAAGACGGCGTAGTCGACGGCCGGTCCCGCATAGACGGCGGTGTCGATGTCGCCCGGTTTGCCGCCATCGAGGATCTCGCGCACGATGTAGAGCTCGCTCGGGTTGATCTCGCCCGCCAGCATCCTTTTCTGCAGGTCGCCGACCATGGTGCTCCAGCTCTCGTTGGTGCCATCCCGGGCAATGCGGACATTGATATAGCTGTCGCCGTCAATGATGTCGTCGCCGCCCAAGCCTTCGATCCGGTCGCTGCCGCCACCGCCCAGAATGATGTTGCCGGTGCGGAACTCGGTCACGCCCGTCCCGAGCAACTCCTGCAGCCCGTTGATCCGGGCGATGCCCGCCGCGGTCAGGACGCTGCCCTGCTGGCCGTTGGCGGCCGGCTCGAGCGGTGCCTCCTCGACCACGCCGCCTTCTTCCTCTTCGACGGGCTCGGCTGGCGGGATCGCGCCGAGATCGGTCTCTTCGGAACCGATCAGCACGTCATTGCCATGCGAGCCGGACAGGCCCTCGACCGCTTCGTAGCGATCCAGGGCCGTGTTCTCGTCCGGCGGGATCGGCGTTTCGTCGAAGGCCGGCAGGTTCAGGTCGGCATAGACCGAACTGCGCCCGATGTAGCTGACCCAGTCGAAGCCGGACATGCCCTCGTTGCGGGTGATGCCGACGGCGCTGACCATGATGTCGTCGCCGCCCTCGGCGACGAACTCGTTGAAGCCGTCGCGGCCGAAGAAGACGTCGTGGCCGGCGATGGTGTCGGCGCCGAAGGCATCCGAATTGTCGCCCATCGCGCCGTCCTGGCTGCCGCCCTCGAACCAGTCGTCGCCTTCACCGCCGATCGGCGCCTCGTTGGTGGTGGTGCCGAGGATGAAGTCGTTGCCCGGTCCCGCGAAGACCTCCGAGAAGTCCTCGCCGGTGATGATGAAGTCGGAGCCTCGGCCGCCGATGATCAGGTTCTCGCCCGGGCCGCCATGGATGACGTCGTTACCGTCATTGCCCTTGATGACGTCGTCGCCACCGAGATCGGTGATGATGTCGTCGCCGGCGCCGCCGTCGATGTTGTCGTTGCCATGGCCGCCTTCGATGCGGTCATTGCCGCCGTCGCCCCAGATCGAGTCGTCGCCGATGCCGGCGATCAGGGTGTCATCGTTGTCGGTGCCGCCGAGCACCACGTGGTCGCCGCCGGTGAACTGCAACGAGTTCTCGTTGGCGCGGATCACCAGCTTGTTCACCTGCGGGTCGAAGAGCGACGCCTCGAACGGGTCATCGCTGCCCATCCCGTGGTTGTACTGCTTGGTCTGGTCGACCTCCAGGACGTAGCTCGGCGTCGCGAAGACGTCGATCGGCAGGTGCGTGGCGTCGGTGTTCTCGACGATCATGCTGGCGAAGGAGTTGTTCTCGAGTTCCGCCAGGAAGTTCATGCTCGCCGTGCGCGCCAGGTAGTAGAACCGGTCGCCGTCCTGAAGCGCCTCGAGCTGGGTCTCGAAGATGAAGTTGAAGGTGGAGCCGAGCATGCCGCCGAAGGGCGCGATCGCCTCGGCGAGACCGCCGATCCAGAAATCGACTTTGTCGAGGCCACCCTTGTCGCTGGCATAGCTGCCGGTGGCGTTCAGGAAGGCCTGCCGGTCGAGCGGCGCGCCTTCACCGCCGAAGACCAGCTTCATCGCGGCATCGCGCTTCTCGGCCAGGGTCTGCGCGGCGTCCAAGGTGGCATGGGTGCCATAGGCCGCGATGAAGTTCACGACCGAGGCCGGGTTCTTGATGTTGAGGGTGAAGTCGAACCAGCTGTCATAGGGCTTGAGCTGGGTGTCGCCGGTCATGGTGTAGAACTGCTCCCGCGCCATGTTCAGCGTCGGTATCGCCGTGTCGCGGCCGCGGGCGAGGTTGATCGCCGCAAGATCGAGCGGCAGGCCCAGCAGGTTCGAGCGCAGCGCGTCGGTGACGAACTCGTCGATCTCGTTGCCCACCTGGCGGGTCATGCCGCGCACCACCGCGCCGGCGGCCATGTCGGCATGGATCTCGCCGCCCTTGTTGTACTCGATCGGGTTGAGGAAGGCCTCGATCAGACCGATCTGCTCGGCGTCCTGCGTGCTCCAATCGGTGCCGACCGCGTTGAAGGACGGGTCGAGCCGGTCGATGGTCTCGGTCAGCATCGAGTGACCGAAGCGGTAGACCGTATGCGCGAACTCGGCGAGGATCGACGGGTCGATCGTGGTGTCATAGCCGACCGGGGCCAGGAACACGTCGATCTGCGGCTGCATCTTGCGCGCGAAGTCCTCGAAGACGAGGTGCTGGTACTGCATCTCGGTGCCGAACTTGGCGAGCTGGAACAGCCGCGCGCCATCCCATTGCAGCGTGGAGAAGTCGACGGTCGCAGGATCGGTGCCGTCCGGCAGCTTGACCCGCAGCCACTCGTTGAGGAAGGCGAGATCGGCCGCCGTCTCTTCGGGCGTCCCGCTCTCGTTCACCATGGCCGGCATGATCACCTGGTTGATCGAGTAATCGACCAGACGGTTGTGCTCGGAATGGAAGATGTGATGCACCGCGGTCAGGCCGATATTCTCGTTCACCCGCCCGTCGCCGGCCATGAAGTGCGCGTCCAGCAGTTCGTTGTCGTATTGCTCGTTGATCCCGAAGCCGTTCGCGATCAGCACGCTGTTGGGTATGCCGTCATCGTCCGGCGTGATCTGGATGTCCGGCGTGGCGGGGTTGCGGTCATGGTCGACCGTGCCCGGCACGGCGTTATGGGCGATGTCGACGAGGAAGGCGTGGCCGGTTTTCGCCGCGAACGTCGCGTCCACCCGGGCGTTAGGGTTGCCCTCCATGATCGTGCCATCGGCCATCACCACCTGCGGGAAGCCGTTCGGCCCCATCTCGGCGTTGCCGTAGAGATCGGTGATCAGCGCCGGAACCGCCAGCACGTCGGCATCGTCGAGCTCGATGCCGAGAATGTCGCGGGCCTGTGCCTTGACGTCGGCCCAGGTGGCCATGCCGCCATTGCTGCCGGTGATGAGCTTGCCCGTTTCGACCGGCTTGTTGTTCGCGTCGAGAATCCACTCACGCAGGAACACCTGATGCGAGGGGTGCGAAGAGTAGGTCTGGTTCTGGTCGACATGCGGCGTCGTCTGGTTCTCGGGGTCGATCGACGCGCGGGTCAGTGCCATGAAATTGGTATTGCTGCCCTCGACATAGAGGGGATCGTCGGGCTGCAGCGGCATGTAGATGGTGCCGTTGCCTCCCTTGGTCACGAGATCGAGCCCGTGGTCGAAGAACTGGCCGAACAGCGTCATCCATGAGTTGAAGGGTGCCGAGAGGCCTTCGTCGGGCGCCCGGTTCTCGATGACCAGCCCCCCATTCTCATCGGTCTGAAGGCCGAAATCGTCGAGCAGACCCTGTAGGGCCGCCGCGGTTTCCTCGGGCGTACCTGCCGTGTTGGCGGCGGCCTGCGCGATTGCGAGGTCGTCATTGGCCGCGTCGAGCGCGGCTGTGGCATTATCCGCCGCCACCTGGGCCGTGGCCCGGTCTACATCGGCATCGTTCCTGAGCGTCGTGAGTTCACCGATGTTCGACTGCGCGAGAGCGGGCGCGCCGCTGAAGGCGTCAAGGGCAGACGTGATTGTCGCCGCATCGGCCGGAAGGAAACCGCCTTCTTCGATCCCTTCGATCGCTGTCCGGAGGTCGTTTGCCAGGGCCTCGAGGGCCTGAGCGCCATCTGTGGGGTTGTCGCCAAGCGCGGTCACGACGGCGCCGGCCGCCGTGACGGCACTGCTGGCCGCAGCCATGGCCGCGTCAAAGGCGTTGGTCGCGGCGGTCGTGGCGTCGTTGAAGGCGACCAGATCGGCCTGGTACTGCGTTTCGGCGGCGGCATGGGCGGCTTGCGCGGTGGCCCACTGGTCATGTGCCGTCTCGAACGCCGGGACATCCGGGAAATCGGCGGGAAGGGGCTCGGCGGCGGCATGGGCCTCTTGCGCGTCGACCCACTGGGCATATGCCGTCTCGAACGCCGCGACATCCGGGAAATCGGTGGCAAGGGGCTCGATGGGCGCATCGGCGTCCCACTCGGCAAGTGCCGTATCGTACGCCGTGGAATCCGGGAAATCGGCAGGATCGGGCTCGTTAGCGGCATGGGCCACTTGCGCCTCGACCCACAAGGCATGTGCCGTCTCGAACGCCGCGACACCCGGGAAATCGGTGGCAAGGGGCTCGGGGTCGGTGGGCGCAGCATCGACCCACTGGGCATATGCCGTATTGAAATCGGCCGTGACGACGTAATCCGCTTGCACCGGCTCGGTGAGGGTGAATGGCGGGACCGGAACCGGTTCGCCGGGCATGTCGTTGAGGGCGGTGATCAGGTTCCCGGCCGCAGTCTGGGCGGCGGAGATGGCCGAGGGAACCCCGGTGGCCATGGTCACACCCGCCGTGTAGCTCAGCTGCAGCGCCGTGGCCGCGTTCAGGGCGGCAACGGCAGCCGAGGCATCGGCGCTGGCCCCGGAGACGACCGCCGTGGCGGCCTCGACCTCGGCATTCGCGCCATTGGCGTTCAGCGTGGCCTTGTAGGCGGCACTGATCGCGTTCGTGGCCGCCGTCTGGGCGGTGCCCTCGACGCCTGCGGCCTTCAGCGCCGCGCGAATCGCAGCGGGGTTGGAGACGTCCTGGGTGACGATCAGGTTGGAGATGGTCCGGGGATCGGCGTCGGCGACATCCCCGTTCGTCCCGTAATCGTTGTTGGTGATCGTGCCGCCCGGCCCGAACGACATCATGTCGCCATCTTGCTCGTCGAGGTAGTAGGGCGTGGTCAGACGCGGAAAGGCCTGATCGGCTTGGCCGAAGTCGGTCTGCCCCGCGACGAGGTTGTTCAGGCTGCCATCGACGGTGCGCAAGCCGAAGCTCAGATTGGGCGCGTTGCCGATCAGTTGGAGAAGACTCGTCCGGGGATCGGCGCCGGATTTCATGGCTTCGGTATGTGCCTCTGCGATCTTGATCTGCGCCAGAATGAAATCGAGATCGGATTTGATGTAGTTCGCCATAACAACTCTCCTAAAAAGGCTTTGCCGAAACACGACGAACGGAAAGCCATAATACTCTCAAAAGCCGGCGATCACGCAGAGCACTCCACGCATCCATGAGGATAATGATTTGATAGTGCCGGTCGCATCAATCCAGCAAAGTCCCTAAGGCAAAAGGTGGATCATGATGCGAACGAATTAGATGAATCAACGCGCTAGGAGGGGCTCATAATCATTTTGCCTTAGTTCACATCGGGAGAAACTATCCGCACGGTCTAATGACTAAGTTCTAAGGGGCCCTGCGGCGGGGATCGGCTAGGCATGAGACGTAACGTCAGACAAAAAGACGTTGCATTTTTGGCTTTTTTGTCTTCGTTTTTCGCGCCATCAGTTTACGAAAGCCACCTGATCATTGGTGAGTTTTCAATGGAAAAATATGAATCGCCGGATGGGCCTTCTAGTGCGTTCGGTTCGAAGTATTCCGAAAATGATCGAGCGCTTACCGACAGTTCCGGCGCCGGACGCTATTGAGGTTCTGAGAAAAGATCATGGAAATCCTCAATCGGAACGGAGCCGTGCCCAGTACCCGGCAAAGGATCGACAGCATCGGTATCCGCGACCACCTTAGGGCGGCTAGCCCAAACGTATGATCCGCCCCGGTGCGGGCGCCAATTCGAGGACGATGTGAGCCGTCCGCACAAACGTATTCAGCATGCCGCCTTGTCGACCGCTACCAAGTCTTGTTGCCGCGCGCATCGATGACGTAGCCACCGGCCCGTTCTGCCGCCTGAAGGAAGCTGATGCCCTTCCCATCGCCCTTGAGGCGAAGAGACGTCACTACATCCTCGGAGAGGCTCATGCAGTCGGCGTTGACGTTGCTGCCCCCCGATGGCTGCAGTTCCGGACCGGCAACACCCATCCGCAGCATGTGCTTGCCCGGCAGATCTACGTCCCGACAACGCAGGTGCTATCAGAATTCGTCTACCTGGTTCGCAGGTCGCACGGCTCTGGCTGCCGCTACTCGGGCTGACCTTCGTACGCAGCGAATACGAGATCTTTGGTGAGGAATAGTGACGCCTTAGCTCCACCGGCACGTGCCTACGGAAGCGGAAGATGCCGTCTTTGGTGAAAGTGTGAGGTGCGGAAATGTACTCCGACATGTGCTACGCCTTGGCTTGATCCGATCGAAAGCCGAGGCGAAACAGTATGTTGGAGGATCTTGTGGTGCCGGCAGAGGGACTCGAACCCCCGACCCCCTGATTACAAATCAGACGCTCTACCAGCTGAGCTATGCCGGCCCCAGGGCCCGATGTAGCCAGACCGCGCGAGGGAGGCAAGCGGCTTGGCGGTGGCGCGTGTTACATCCGGCGACAAAACTTCACGTTCTCGCAAGGGGCAGGTGCTGGCCTTAAGGGGCACGCGCGCCCTAGAAGGGAAGCCGCCAGTCCGCAGGAGACCCGCCCATGACCGAGACCGCAGAGCAGATCCTCGTCGTCGACGACGCGCGCGATATCCGTGAGCCGCTGGGCCAGTATCTCAAGAAGCAGGGCTACCGCGTCCGCCTCGCTGCCAGCGCCGCCGATGCGCGCGGTATCGTCGAGACGGCGCGGATCGGTCTCGTCGTGCTCGACGTGATGATGCCGGGCGAGGACGGGCTGAGCCTGTGCCGCTGGCTGGTGGCGCGGGGTGGGCCGCCGGTGATCCTGCTCACCGCGATGGCCGACGAGACGGACCGCATCGTCGGGCTGGAGCTCGGCGCCGATGATTACGTGACCAAGCCCTTCAACCCGCGTGAATTGCTGGCGCGCATCCGCGCCGTGTTGCGCCGGGCGCCGCCGGCGGCACCGACGCTCGACACCACGCGCCGCAGCTTCGCGGGCTGGACCCATGATCCGGCGACCAAGTCGCTGCGGCACGAGGATGGGCGCGCGGCCGAGCTGACCTCGGGCGAAAGCCGGCTGCTGGCGCTGTTTCTGGACTCGCCGCGCACGGTGCTCGATCGGGCGCGGCTGCTCGACCTGATGGCGGGGCGCGAGGCCAAGGCCTATGATCGCGCGATCGACAACCAGATCAGCCGGTTGCGGCGCAAGATCGAGGACGACCCAAAGCAGCCGCGCCTGATCGTCACCGAATGGGGCGGCGGTTACCTGCTGGCCGCAGATGTCGAGGTGGCCCCGTGATCAAGAGGCTGTTGCCCGCGGGGCTGGCCGCGCGCTTTGCCCTGCTGCTCGCGGCGGCACTGGTGACGGCCAATCTCGTGGCACTGGGGCTTCTGGCCTTCGAGCGCGACCGGCTCGACCGCGAGGCGGGGGCCGCGCGGGAGCTGGAGCGGATCGTGGCGCTGGTGCCGGCGATGGAGGCCCTGCCGCCGCGGGCGCGACAGCAACTGGCACGCCAGGCCTCGACCCGGCTCGCGCGAATTTCGGTCGAGCCGGTGCCGGCCGTCGCGGCGCCAGCGCGCAGTGGTCGGGCCGGGGCACTTGAGGCGCGGATCGGCGCGGCGCTCGAGGAGCGCGAGGTGCGCGTCGCGATTTCGGAGCGCGCCGCTTCCGGGCGTAGTTCCGCTGGCCATGCCGCACCGCGCGGCGGAACCATCGCCGTGTCGATCGCTCTGCAGGCGGAGGGTCCGGTTTGGCTCAACGTCACGGCGGCGGGGCTGCGGCCACCCGACGGGGTCCGGGGCGAAGTCTTCATGCTGGTGCTCGGCCTGTCGCTGCTTACCGTGCTTGCGGTGGGGCTGTGGTTCGTGCGCCAGCTTACCCGTCCGCTGGCCGCTTTGGCCGAGGCGGCGCATGCCGCGGGTCGCGGCGATCGCGGCGTGCGGGTGCCTGAGACCGGTGCCCGCGAGATGCGGGCGGCCGCAGCGGCCTTCAACGACATGCAGGGGCGGATCGCCCGGTTCGAAGCCGAGCGGACCCGTACCCTCGCCGCTGTAGGGCACGATCTGCGCACGCCGATCACCAGCCTGCGTATTCGTGCCGAGATGCTCGACGAGGAGGAGGGGGAGCCGATGATCCGCACCCTCGACGAGATGGCGGTGATGGCCGAGGGGCTCGTGACCTTCGCCAAGAGCGGCCATGAGGCCGAACCCAGTGGCAGGATCGATCTGGCAGTGCTGCTGCCACGCCTTTGTGAGGAGCGCGGTGCACGGTTCGAGGGCGGTGGGGCTCCGCCGGTGAGCGGCCGCCCCGTGGCGCTGTCGCGGGCCTTCGGCAACTTGGTCGACAATGCGATCCGCTATGGCGGCTCGGCAAGGGTGCGGCTGATGCAGGAGGACGGCATGGCGGTGGTGCGCGTTGTGGATGAGGGGCCGGGCATCCCCGAGGCACGCCTCGAGGGCATGTTCGAGCCATTCGTACGGGGCGAGGACAGTCGCAGTCTCGACACCGGCGGGGCCGGGCTCGGCCTGTCGATCACCCGCACCATCATCCGCGCCCATGGTGGCGAGATCCGCCTGTCGAACCGCCCGGAGGGGGGGCTCGAGGCGCGTGTCGAACTGCCTGCGGGCTAGATCGGCAGCGGCGGGGTCTTGCCGCTCTCCTCAAGATGCCAGACCGCGCTCCATGCGCCGCCGCGCCGTTCCAGCGTCAGGAAATTGCGCTCGGCCACGTAGCGCCGTCGCATCCCCGGCAGCGGCAGGATGCGGATCGGGTGACCCGAAAGCGGCCCTTCGCCGAGGCTGCCGAGCCAGCCGAGGCCGCGCGCATAGCCCTTGGGGGGCGCGCGATGGGCGATGCCGGAGGCAACGAGTTGATGGACGGCGCCGGGCTCGGCGGCCATCTCGGCCCGGGTGGCGAGGTGGATCTCACCCGAGAGCACCGTCACCGGGCCCCGCGCGCGCAGGTTCAGCACCGCGCGCAGCGCCCGCCGCCAATCGGCGCGATGCGCCCGACTCTGCCACTGGTCGCGCAGATCGTCCTCGTATTTCTGCATGCCGGGCCAGAGCCACATCACCGCCTCGACCAGCGACAGCCGGGGCCCCAGCATCGGCACAGAAGAGACGATGAAGGTACGCGCGGGTTCGGGTACCGGTGATTCCAATAGTCGCCAGCCTGCTTCGCCCATCACCCGCCTGCGGCGGCGCTCGGAACGCAGGTCGGGGGCCATCAGCGTGACGCCCGGCAGGCTGCGGCGCCAACCGAGCTGGGCGCCGGTCGGATCGGTGAAGATCTCCGGAATGTCGGCCTCGACCGCGCCGTGCTGGAACAGCAGGTACATCTCGCGCGCCACCCGGAACAGCGTCTGGCCCACGGCGCTGTCGGTGGCCTCACTGGGAAGAGATCCCCAGCCGTCGCAGATGTCGTGATCGTCCCAGATCGCCAGCGTCGGAACCCGTGCGGCGAGGGCACCGAAGGCGGGCCCGGCGAAGCCGCGCATGTAGCGCGCGACGAAGCCCCGGCGCAGATGCCCCGCCAGCCCTTCGAGATCGGCCGCACTCGTCCCCTCGGGCAGATCCTCGGGCCAGCCATCGCTGAGCGGATGGCCCTGCGTCACCTCGTCGGCATAGATCTGGTCGCCACCCTGCAGCAGCGCCGCGAAGGGCTGGACCTCGTGCTCGGCGCGCATCCTTTCCCACATCGCGTCGCGCTCGGCCGGATCGCGATCCATGTCGCCATTCTCCTCGCCGTTGCAGGAGAGGAAGGCGAACCTCAGATCGCCCGAGAGATCGGTTTCGACAGGGTAGTCGCGATCTTCGAAGCGGTAGCCGCGATCGGTGTTGTCGAGCCTGAAGTCGAAACGCCAGACCGCGAGCCCCTCCAGCGTGGCGATGCGGTGCGGCTGGTGCTCGGTGGCGCCGGCCCGCAGTGTTCCGCAAGCCTCGCCCTCGGGTCGAATGAGGATCGCAGCAAGGCGCAGGCCGTCGGAGTCGTGGCCCCGCAGATGCAGGATCGGGCCGGCATGGCGAGGGGCAGGGCTCATGGTCACGGCGTGGCTCCTCGAGCCCGGTCGACGCCGGGCGCTATTGCTCGGCGTAGGTCGCCCAGTTCTTTTCCTCGGGCGGCGGAGGAAGCTCCTTGCCGCCGCGCTGCCGATGCAGATGGACCTTGGCGATGAAATTTCCAGAGATCGGCGCGGTGACGAAGAGGAAGGCCATCACTAGGAGCTCGTGCAGCGAGGCGTCGCCCGAGGCAAAGGCATGGATCATTGAAGCCAGCAGCAGCGAACCCACCCCCAGAGTCGAGGCCTTGGTCGGGGCGTGCAGCCGCTTCATCGGCTGATCGAGCTTCAGGAGCCCGTAGGAGCCGATCAGCGTGAAGGCGGCGCCGATGATCAGCAGCGCGGCCACGAGGATCTCTAGCAGCATCATCCCCCCGGTCATTCGATGATGTCCCCGCGCAGCACGAAGCGCGCCAGCGCCACGGTGGAGACGAAGCCCAGCATGGCGAAGATCAGCGCGCTCTCGAAGTAGATCTGGGTGCCCAGATAAAGCCCGAGCAGTATGATCAGGCCGATGGCGTTGATCACCATCGTGTCGAGCGCGAGGATGCGGTCGCCGGTATGCGGGCCGATCACCAGCCGGATCATGGCGAGGATCTGCGCCAGCCCGAGCGCGCCGATGGCGATGAAGAGGGCGGTGTCGATCATTCGAAAATCTCCTTCAACCGGCGCTCGTAGCGGGTCTTGATGTCGTCGCGCACCGCCTCCGGGTCGGGCGCGTCGAGCGCATGGACCAGCAGCGCGTGCCCGTCCGCCGAGAGATCGGCGCTGACGGTGCCGGGGGTCAGGGTGATCGTTCCCGCCAGCATCGCGATCGCTTCGGGGGTGCGGATTTCGAGCGGGATCACCACCCAGTTGGGCGCCATGTCCTCGTTGCGCTTGAACAGCACGATCATCGCCACCTGCACGTTGGCGACCAAGATGTCCCAGATCACCATGAGGAGGTAGGAGACGAGGCGTCCCGGCCTGCCGATCTTGGGGCGGTCCGGCCAGAAGGCGCGGGTCGCCATCGGGATCACGATCCCGAGCAGCGCGCCGAAGACGACGGTGCCGAGGCTGAGATCGTTGATCAGCAGGCACCACACCAGCACCAGCAGCGCCGAGAGCAGCGGGTGCGGTAACAGCTTTCGGGTCAGACGCATCGACATCAGTGATCCTCCCCGGCGTCAGCGGCGGCTTCGCCTCCGTGGTCGTCCTCGCCCGCATGCGGATCATCCTTGATCTGCTTGCCGGGCGTGGTCAGCACCAGCTCGATATAGGGTTCGGGCGAGAAGAGCTGCGCCGCCGTCGCGGACAGGGTCCGGTTGACCGGCCCGGCAAAGACGGTAAGCGCCACCAGCATCGCGATCAGCCCGCCGATCGCGATCATCGGCAGAACCGGGCGCGGCACCAGCGGTCCACGGGTCGAGCCGGGCTGCGCTGTATCGTCCTCGACCTCAGGTGCGGTTTCGCAATCGATCGGCTCGATGTCCGGGCCCTCCTGATGTGCCTTCCAGAAGACGAGCGAGCCCGCGCGTGAAAAGCCCACCACCGCGACGAGCGAGCCCGTGAGCACCACCGTCCAGACCCACCAGACCAGCGGGCTGGAGCCCGCGGCGTCGAGGATCAGCAGCTTGCCGAGAAAACCCGAGAGCGGCGGCAGGCCGGTCATGGCGATCGCCGCCACGAAGAACATGCCCGCCAGCAGCGCGCCGCCTTCGATCGGCTGGGCATGCACCAGCAGCGGTCCGGCTGCGCCGCGCCGGTCGCGGATCTGGTCGACGAGCAGGAACAGGGCCGCCGTCGCGAAGGTCGAGTGGATCGCATAGTAGAGCGCGGCGGCGATGCCGTCGGGGGTGAAGACCGACACGGCGCTGAGCAAGAGCCCCATCGAGCCGATCACCGAAAACGCCACCAGCCGGTCGATGCGGCGCGCGCCCAGCACGCCGATCATGCCGAGCGCGAGCGTCAGCAGCGCCGCCGGCATCAGCCAGACGTCGAAGAGACCTTGGGTGATCTCGAGATCGAGCGGGAACACCAGCGTGTAGACGCGGATGATGCCGTAGGCGCCGACCTTGGTCATGATCGCGAAGAGCGCGGCCACGGGGGCAGGGGCATAGGCATAGCTGTCGGGCAGCCAGAAATGCAGCGGCAGCACAGCGGCCTTGATCGCGAAGACCATCAGCAGCAGCACCGCCGCGACGCGAATGCCGGCCGAAGCCCCGGCGTCGAGCTCGGCCACGCGGCCCGCCAGATCGGCCATGTTGAGCGTGCCGGTCTGGGCGTAGATCGTGCCCAGGGCAAAGAGGAAGAGCGTGGAGCCGAGGAGGTTGTAGAGCACGTATTGCGTGCCCGCGCGCAGCCGGTCCTTGCCGCCCGCATGGATCATCAGACCATAGGAGGCGATGAGCAGAACCTCGAAGAAAACGAAGAGGTTGAAGGCGTCGCCGGTGAGGAAGGCACCGAGGATGCCCATCAGCTGAAACTGGAACAGCGGGTGGAAATGCCGCCCCCGCCCGTCCCAGCCCGAGCCCATGGCGTAGAGCAGCACCAGGGGCGCGAGCAGCGCGGTCAGCAGCACCATCAGCGTCGAAAGCCGGTCCGCCACCAGCACGATGCCGAATGGCGCGGGCCAGTTGCCGAGCTGGTAGAGCGTGATCGTGCCATCGGAGGCCTGCCAGAACATGCCGATGGCAATGGCGGTGATCGCCAGGGTTCCCGCCATTGAAAGCGCACGCTGCACCACGAGGTGTTCGCGCACCATCAGCACGAGGATCGCCGCCAGCAGCGCCGGCAGCACGATGGGGGTGATGATCCAGTGGCTCATCGTGCACCTCCTTCGGTCACAGAGGGTGCGTTGGTGTCGTCCTCGGTGAGCGCGGGCCGTTCGACCCGGTCGTCATCGGACGAGAGCCAGCTGCCCAGCGCGATCATCACCACCACGGCGGTCATCCCGAAGGAGATAACGATGGCGGTCAGGACCAGCGCCTGCGGCAGCGGATCGGTATAGCGCTCGGCACCGTCCCGCAGAACCGGTGGCGCATCCATCGCCAGCCGCCCCGAAGCGAAGAGAAAGACGTTGACGGCATAGCTCAGCAGCGACGTGCCGATGATGACGGGGAAGGTTCGCAGGCGCAGCACCAGGTAGATGCCGGCGGCGGTCAGGACGCCGACGGCCGACGCGATCAGTAGTTCCATCTCAGCTGCCCTCGCGCTTTGCATCCACGACCGGATCGAGCTCCTCGCCGCGCGACGGATCGATGTCCATCGCGTGATCGGAGGTCTCGGTGCCGGCCCTGTAACCCAGTCGCGAGAAACTTTCGAGCGATAGCATCACCGCGCCGAGCACGGCGAGGAACACGCCGAGGTCGAAGCCCATGGCGGTGGCCAGCTCGAACTCCTCCATCGGCGGGATCCGGAAATAGCCGAAGGCCGAGGTCAGGAAGGGCTGTCCGACGAACCAGGCGCCGATGCCGGTGAGACCGGCCACGAAGACGCCGGCGCCGATGATCCCGTGATAGGGGTAGCGCTGGCGCCGCGCCGCCCAGGCGAAGCCCGAGGCCATGTATTGCGTCACCACGGCGATCGCGACCACGAGGCCCGCGACGAAGCCGCCGCCGGGATCGTTGTGGCCGCGCAGGAAGATGTAGACGCCGACCATCAGGATCAGAGGCATCATCACCCGCGTCAGCACCACCATCATCAGCGGGTGGGCGTCGCCGGCCTGCGGTTCCTCGTGCCCGCGGTTCAACAGCTTGCGGCGCACCTTGCCCGAAAGCAGGGTTTCGGTCAGCGCGTAGATCACCAGCGCGGCGATGCCGAGCACGATGATCTCGCCGAAGGTGTCGAAGCCCCGGAAGTCGACCAGGATCACGTTGACCACGTTGTCTCCGCCGCCGCCCTTGTAGGAGTTGGCGAGGTGGTAGTCCGAGATCGGCGCGATCGGGAACTCGGTCGAGAGAATGGACCAGATCAGACCCGCCGCGGCGATGCCGCCGGCCCCGGCGATGATCGCGTCGCGGGTGCGCCGCGCCGCTCCGGATTCGTTGGGCGTGGTATTGGGCAGGAAGTTCAGCGCCAGCAACAGCAGGATGATCGTCACCACCTCGACCGAGATCTGCGTGAGCGCGAGATCGGGGGCGGAGAAATGGTTGAAGCCGACGGAGACCATCAGGCCGATGACCCCCATGAGCATCAGCACCGCCAGACGGTTGCGATGCACCGCCACGAGGAAACCGGTGGCGGCGATCAGCATCGCCCATGCCGCTATGGCGATGGGCGTGACGGGCAGGAGCGGGCGCCGGATCTCGGCGCCGGTCGTGCCCGAGAACCATGCATGCGCGCCGACCGCCACCACGGTCAGCACCATGATCGCGGCATAGCGGGTGAAGGCCCCGTCATGCAGGCCACGCGTCACCGGGCGCGCCAGCGCGACGCAGCCCGCGATGATCCGGTCGAAGATGTCCTTGGCCTCTGGCCGCCGCGCCGCTTCCCAGATCCGCGACAGCGGCGCGAAGCCCATCAGCAGCAGCGCGCCGCCGATCACCGCGATCGCCGACATGAACAGCGCCGGGGTCAGGCCGTGCCAGAGCTTGAGATGGGCGTCGGGCAGTTCGGCGGCCGAGCCGATCACCGCGCCGGTGACGAGCTTCACGAAGGGCTCGGCCAGCGCCGGGAACAGGCCGATCACCACGACGGGGATGATCAGCAGCGCCGGCGGCAGCCACATGCCGGGGTTCGGATCATGCGGATGCGCCGGGTAATCGTCGCGTTCGGCGCCCAAGAAGGTATGGGCGATCAACCGGAAGGAATAGGCGGCCGAGAACAGCGCCCCCAGCGTCGCCACGATCGTGACCAGCATCGGCATGCCGAACAGCGTCGTATGCGCGGCCTCCTCGAGCATCATTTCCTTCGACAGGAAACCGTTGAGCAGCGGAATGCCCGCCATCGACAGGCCTGCCAAGGTTGCGATGGCAAACGAGATCGGCATCAGGCGTCGCAGCCCGCCCAGCCTTCGCATATCGCGGGTATGAACGCCGTGATCGACGATGCCGGCGGTCATGAAGAGCGCGGCCTTGAAGCTTGCATGGTTGAGGATGTGGAACACCGCCGCCATCGCGCCGAAGGCCGTGCCGGTGCCCAGCAGGAAGGTGATCAGTCCCAGATGCGACACGGTCGAAAAGGCCAGCAGCGCCTTCAGATCGTGCTTGAAGATCGCGATGAAGGCGCCGAGCACCATGGTCACGAGGCCGGCCGTCGTGACGATGTAGAACCACTCCTCGGTACCCGCGAGCACCGGCCAGAGCCGCGCCAGCAGGAACAGCCCGGCCTTCACCATGGTGGCCGAGTGCAGGTAGGCCGAGACCGGGGTCGGGGCCGCCATCGCGTGCGGCAGCCAGAAATGGAACGGGAACTGCGCCGATTTGGTGAAGCAGCCCAGCAGGATCAGCAGCAGGGCCGGGACATAGAGCGGCGAGGCCTGTACCACGTCGCGTTGTTCGAGGATGACGCTCAGGTCGTAGCTGCCGACGATCTGGCCCAGAAGCAGCATGCCGCCGATCAGCGCCAGCCCGCCCATGCCGGTCACGGCGAGCGCCATGCGCGCGCCTTGGCGGCCTTCGGGCAGGTGTTTCCAGAACCCGATGAGCAGGAAGGAGGAGAGCGAGGTCAGCTCCCAGAAGATCAGCAGGAGCAGGATGTTGTCGGAAATCACGATGCCCACCATCGCGCCCTGGAACAGCAGCAGGTAGCTGAAGAACTCGCCCATGTTGTCGTCGCGCGACAGGTAGTGGCGCGCATAGGCGATGATCAGCAGCCCGATCCCGAGGATCAGCGCCGCGAACATGAAGCCCAGCGGGTCGAGGAACAGGTTCACGTTGAGCCCCAGCCCCGGCATCCAGTCGAGCCGGGCCGAGACCGTCTCGCCCCGCAGCACGGCGGGCAGATGCGTGAGCAGCCCCACCGCGGCCGAGGCCGTGACGAGGAAGGTGGCGGTGAAACAGGCCTGGCGACCGGCCCGGATCATAAGACCGGGCAGCAGCGCGCCGAGGAACGGGAGGAGGGCGATGATGAATAGCGACATGGCGCGCACTATCGCGGAGACGAAGCGCGGCGACCAGACTCGGGCAGAAATTTACGACGCCCCGGGGTGCTTTATTCTGTCGCAGCGACGCATGGCGCTGTCGTGGCGGCTTGCTTGGTGGCGTCGATCGGTGGAGAGGCCGGGGCCGAGCATCTCCATTTGGCGGCGTTATCAGGTCTCGGTACGAATCACACGGCTCCGACCTTCGATGTCGCGGTCGGTGCCGCGGGCGGTCGAGGATGACATTTTCCATGGGATCGAAGCAGAGAATGCATCCGGGACCACCCGAGAGAGACCGTTATGCCGACCTTTCCTCGTTCGCACGGCGTTGAGACTTCGGCAGCACGTTGTCGCAGTCGCACATGCGGCTTCGCCGGCATAGGGGAGCGAGGCAAAGCGGAACCTATCGGATTTGCCCGTCATGCAACCTGATGCTAGACAGCGCCTCTCCCAACCGCAGCCCGGATCGAGACATGACCTCAGGCCAGACCGCATTGCCAGACGCCGCCCGCCTGTCCGTCGCCCCGATGATGGACTGGACCGACCGCCATTGCCGGCATCTGCACCGTCTGCTGTCGCGGCGAGCCTTGCTTTATACCGAGATGGTGACCGCGCCCGCCGTGGTCCACGGCGATCGCGAGCGGCTTCTGGGTTTTGGCGATACCGAACATCCCGTGGCGCTGCAGCTCGGCGGGTCGGACCCGACCGAACTTCGCGAGGCAGCGCGGATCGGGGCCGAATTCGGCTATGATGAGATCAATCTCAACTGCGGCTGTCCCTCGGACCGGGTGCAGTCCGGTGCCTTCGGCGCAGTGCTGATGACGCGGCCTGATCTGGTGGCCGAATGCTGCGCAGAGATGATCGCCGCGAGCCCGGTCGAAGTGACGGTGAAATGCCGCATTGGCGTTGACGAGCAGGAGCCCGAGACGGTTCTGCCCCGTTTCCTCGAAACGGTCGCGGCGGCGGGCGTTCGCCGCTTCACCATCCATGCGCGCAAGGCTTGGCTGCAGGGGCTGAGCCCCAAGGAAAACCGCGACATTCCCCCGCTCGACTACGATCTGGTGGCGAGGATGAAGCGCGCGTTTCCGCATCTGCACCTGTCCGTGAATGGTGGCGTCGGCTCGCTCGACGAGGCCGAAACCTTTCTGGAGGCCGGTCTTGACGGGGTGATGATCGGCCGGGCCGCGTATCATGCGCCTGCCGATATCCTGTGCGAGGCCGACCGGCGCATCTGGGCCGATCCGGGCACGAGCCGCGCCGAAGCGGCGGTGCGCGACATGCTGCCCTATATCGAGGCGCATCTCTCGGCGGGGGGGCGGTTGCACCAGGTGACGCGGCACATGCTCGGCCTCTTCGCGGGTCGCCCGGGGGCGCGGGGCTGGCGGCGGGTTCTGTCCGAGGGTGCGTCGCGCCCGGGCGCCGGGCCGGAACTGGTGATCGAAGCGCTGGGCCGGGTCGAGGACCTGCAGCAGGCAGCCTGAGCACTATTTCCTCCCAAACGGCCCCTTGTGGCCAAGACGGGGGGCGGGCATCGCTGTCGCGAAACAAGCGGGAGCGCCAGATGCCTGAAACCACGTTGCTTTTGTCCATGGGGGCGATGCTGCTCGCCATCGGCGCCTTCGCGGGCGTGCTGGCCGGGCTCTTGGGCGTCGGCGGCGGCATCGTTCTGGTGCCGGCCTTCTTCTACGCATTCGCCGCCCTCGGCTACGAGACGCCGCAGCTGATGCAGATCTGCCTTGCCACTTCGCTTGCCACGATCATCGTCACCTCGGCCCGCTCGGTCCTGAGCCACGATCGCAAGGGCGCGGTCGATTGGACCGTCCTGCGCGGCTGGGCCCCCGGCATCGCCTTGGGCGCGCTGGTGGGAGTGCTAGTGGTGGCGCAGCTGCGTACCACGGTGCTCCAGCTCATCTTCGGCGGGCTGGCGCTGAGCGTGGCGCTCTACATGGTGCTGGGTCGCAGCCACTGGCGACTGGGCGAAACCATGCCCTCCGGCTGGCGCCGCGCCGCGACGGCCCCGGCGGTCGGCCTCCTATCGGTGCTGATGGGGATCGGCGGGGGCAGCTTCGGGGTGCCGATCATGACGCTGCACGGCATGGCGATGCACCGCGCCGTGGCCACGGCTGCCGGGTTCGGCCTGCTGATCGCGCTGCCTTCGGTGATGGGCTTCCTGCTGACGCCGCTTCCCGCCGGTGTCGCGCCACCGATGACGTTGGGCTCGGTGAACCTGCCGGCCTTTCTTCTGATCATCGCGATGACGCTGCTGACCGCGCCGCTCGGGGCCGCGTTGGCGCATCGGACGGATGCCAAGCGGCTCAAGCGGGTGTTCGGCGTCTTTCTGATCCTCGTCGCGCTCAACATGCTGCGCAAGGCGCTGATCTAGCGCTCCAGCCGTGCCTTGCGGCCGCCGCGCCGGCCCTTGGGCGTAGGCTCGCGCCCGGGCAGCTCGGCCATCACCGCGCGGCGCTCCTCGGCGCTCATCCGGCCCCAGGCGGCGATCTCGTCGATCGAGCGGGCGCAGCCGAGGCAGAGCCGGGTTTCGGGGTGGATCGTGCAGAGCTTCACGCAGGGGCTTTCGATCTCGGCCCGGCTCCAGACCTCGTCGCTCATGACCGTCCCATGTAGCTCAGACGGTCCAGGAGACCCTGCAGAATGTATCCGGCTGCGACCGCGTCGATCAGTTCGCCCCGGCGTTTGCGCGAATGGTCGGCTTCGAGCAGCGCGCGCTCGGCCGCGACGGTCGAGAGCCGTTCGTCCCAAAAGCCGATCGGGATCTCGGTCAGCCGTGACAGGTTGCGTGCGAAGGCACGGGTCGACTGGGCGCGCGGCCCCTCGGAGCCGTCCATGTTGCGCGGCAGCCCTAGCACGAAGCCGGCGATGCCACGACCTTCGGCAATGGCCAGAAGCCGCGCCGCATCGTCGGTGAACTTCTTGCGCTTCACCGTCTCGAGCGGCGTGGCGACCGAGCGGAGCCCGTCGGAGACAGCGACGCCGATGGTCTTGGTGCCGAAGTCGAGACCGGCCAAAGCGCCGGCGCGGGGCAGGGCGGCGGCAAAGTCTTCGGCCGTCTCGAAGATCATTCCGCCACCCCCGCCTTGCGTGCCGCGTCCCGGATCTGCTCGAGATCGGGCGTGCCGGCGAAAACCTGTTGCGCCTCGGTCCAGATCGCCTCGGCGCGGTCGGTTTCACCGAGCACGCCGAGGGCCCCGATCAGCCGGGCCCAGTCCGGCGCCGCGCCGCCGCTCTCGGCCAGCCGCGCGGCTAGGCCATCGACCATGCCCCGGATCATCTCGTCGCGTGCGGCCGGATCCATGTCCTGCGCCGCCGCGATATCGGCGGCCGATGGGCCGGGCGCCGAGGGCGGCGTGTAGTCGACCCCGGCAAGCGCCGCTGCGCGGCCGATCTGCGCGCGGGCCAGCTCCACATGCGGCGAGGCAGGATCGCCTCGCTCGATCACGCGTTTCCAATATCGGAAGGCGAGGTCGGGCCGTTCGATCTGCGCCTGCAGCAGGCCCATGTAGTAAAGCGGCCCCGCCGCATCCGGATCGGCGTCGAGCAGCCGTGCCAGCAACGCCTCGCTTTCGGGCGTGACGAGACCGCCTGTGGCCGCGACCATCCGGTCGACCAGCGCCAGCCGATCCTCGAAGCTGGCGTCGTCGCCCTTGATTTCGATCACCCGCTCCTGTGCGCGGGCGGCGGCGGCGTAATTGCCCAAGGCCGCCTCGTGCCGCGACAGAAGCTGCCAGCCGGTCAGGTCGTCGGGCCGTCCGGGCACCGCCTCGCGCAGCTGTTCGACCATCGCGAGGTATTCCTCGGGGGCGGCCGCCTGAATGGCGGGCGTGACGGCCTCGGCCTCGGCCTGGCTCGGGCGATCGGCGCGCCGCTCGCGCGCCATCTCCAACCGTTCGGACAAGGGCGCATCGGGGCGGCCCGGGGCCCCGAGATCCGCGTAGAGCCAGATGGCGCCGCCGATCACCACGATGCCGCCGAACAATGCCACCGGCCATACCGGCCCGCGCGACTGTTGGCGGGGTTCGCGCGCGGCGCGGTCGGCCGCGATGAGCCGCCGGCCGATCTCGGCCCGGGCGCGCTCGGCCTCGTCGGGACCGATCAGCCCGCGCGCGCGGTCCGCCTCGATCTCCGCGAGCTGGTTGCGATAGAAATCGAGATCCGCATTGCTGCCGGCCTCGTGGCCCGGCCGCAGCAGCGGTGCCGCCAAGGCGAGGGCCACGACCCCGCTAAGGGCCAGCGCGATGATCCAGAACAGCATGCGTCACTCCTGTCTTGTGTCGTCACTACAGCGCGGAGCCCGGCCCCGAAACCCCCGCAAGGGTCGCACCCGGCCACGTCCGCGCGAGCGGGGTGGCGCCAAAGCTACTGTGGCGTCGCCGCAGCCCTCCCGAAACATCGCAAAAAATTTACTCACGGCCGGAACCCGCCCGTCCGGGTGACGTTGGCCGACGAATGTCACATTGACGGAGCATCTCGCATGTCCGACCCGAACATCAACAACAACAACGTGAATCCGCCGCCGAAGAAGAGCGGCGGCAGCTCGATCGCGCTGATCGTCGGCGGCCTCGTGGTGGCCGTGATCGTCCTCTACTGGCTGTTCGCCGGTGGCAGCGAGGTCGATAACGCCGACGTCGTCGGCGAGGAAACCAACATCAGCGTCGAGACCGAGGCCGAAGGCGCCGCCGAAAGCATCGAGGATGCCGGCACCGCCGTGGTCGAAGAGGTCGAGGATGCGGGTGCCGCCATCGAGACCGAGGTCGAGGAAGGTGCGGCCGAGATCGAGGAAGAGGCCGCCGAGGCCGAAGCCGAGATCGAAGAGGCGCCGGCCGATTCGACCGACACGATCGAGGTCGAGGGCGACGCCGAGGTGGTCCAGTAAACGATCCGTTCCGGCCTGAGGCCGGTGTGGTTCTTGAGGAACGAGTTCCTCACATCGCAGGAGCCGTGGCCCCCCGGGCCGCGGCTCCTGTCGCTTCTACTTGGCGCGCGACAGGCTTTCTGTCACCGCCGATGCCCGAGCAACCGCGACCAGCGCGCCGCGTTCGATTGCAAGTCCCGAATTTCCCACTGGTCCCATTGACCTTTGGCGGCCGGAGGTTCTGTTATGTGGCGCAAATCCACCACTGGCAGAAAAGCGAGACCGACATGGCTTTCGAACTTCCCGACCTCCCCTACGCCCACGACGCGCTCGCCTCCAAGGGCATGTCGAAGGAGACGCTCGAGTACCACCACGACCTGCACCACAAGGCCTATGTCGACAACGGCAACAAGCTGATCGCCGGCACCGAGTGGGATGGCAAGTCGCTCGAGGAGATCATTCGCGGCACCTATGACAAGTCGGCGGTGGCGCAGAACGGCATCTTCAACAACATCTCGCAGCTGTGGAACCACAACCAGTTCTGGGAGATGATGACCCCGAACGACAGCAAGATGCCGGGCGAACTGGAAAAGGCGATCACCGACAGCTTCGGCTCGGTCGACAAGTTCAAGGAAGAGTTCGCCGCCGCCGGTGCCGGTCAGTTCGGCTCGGGCTGGGCCTGGCTGGTCAAGGACGCCGATGGCGGCCTCAAGGTCACCAAGACCGAGAACGGCGTGAACCCGCTCTGCTTCGGCCAGACCGCTCTGCTGGGCCTCGATGTATGGGAGCACTCCTACTACATCGACTACCGCAACAAGCGCCCGGCCTACATCTCGAACTTCCTCGACAACCTGGTGAACTGGGAGAACGTCGCCTCGCGCATGTAAGCGCCCGGCGCTGCAAGGCTATCGACCCTGCAACCGGCCCT
The DNA here is from genome assembly GCF_027213785.1 of Limimaricola sp. G21655-S1. Lineage (GTDB taxonomy): Bacteria > Pseudomonadota > Alphaproteobacteria > Rhodobacterales > Rhodobacteraceae > Limimaricola. The sequence goes on from NZ_JAPWGO010000016.1 coordinate 23,535, forward strand.
CGCGAGCGATCGCGGGGGCCTTTCTCATGCGCTGCCGTACCGCTCCGCGCCGGAACCCCGCCTCTCATGAATCGTTGGTCTCGCGAACGCAAGACAGGAGGCTCCCATGGCCGACAGGGCACGATCCAAGGACGGCGTGAAGGAAACCGACGCCTATGTGAGCGAAGAAGACCAAGGCGGCGCCGGCAACCAGCCCGGCCGCGAAGGCGGGGATCTCACCCGCAAGGTCGGCACTCGAGACGATCTCAAGCGTGCCGAGCAGGACGATCCCGGCGTCACCCGCGTGCGCAAGAGCGACGAGAAGGATACCGAGTGATGGCGAAGATCGACAACGGAACCTGGGTTCTCGTCGCCGATGGCGAAAAGGCGTTGATCCTCGAGAACGTAACTGACGACCAGCACCCGAACCTGCGCGTCGTGCGCAAGGAGGAACAGGAGAACCCGCCGGACCGCGAGCAGGCCACCGACAAGGCGGGCCGGTTGGCGGATACCGGTCCCGGACAGCGCACCGCCCTGGCCGAGACGGATTTCCACCAGCTCGCGAAGGATCGGTTCGCCGCCGATCTCGCCGACATCCTCTACCGCAACGTCCACAAGGGCCGCTTCGAGAAGCTGGTCGTGGTCGCCAGCCCTCAGGTGCTCGGGGCGCTGCGGGGCGAGTGGCACAAGGAGGTGGCCGACACCGTGGTGGCCGAGGTCCCGAAGACGCTCACCAACCACCCCGTCGCCGAAATCGAAAAGGCCGTGGCGGACGAAATCGCCGGGTGAACGGTTGCGGGCCGCCCCCCCGGGGGCGGCCTTTCACCCCGGCAGGGCCGCTTCCAGTGCCCGTTCCAGCCCCTTCACGTTCGGAACGTACTGGATGAACGCCTTGAGGCTTTCATCCGCGAAACCCTCGTCGATGACGTGGTTCAGGAGCTGGCGCAGCGGTTGCCAGTAACCTTCGATGTCCAAAAGCAGGATCGGCTTGCCATGCAGGCCGAGCTGGCGCCAGGTGAGGACCTCGAAGAACTCGTCGAGCGATCCGGCGCCGCCGGGCAGCATGACGATCGCCTCGGCGTTCATGAACATGACCTTCTTGCGCTCGTGCATCGTCTCGGTGACGACATAGGTGTCGAGATCGGTCTTGCCGACCTCGGCATCGACGAGATGGCGCGGGATCACCCCGAAGCTCGACCCGCCCATGCCCTGCGCCGCGCGCGCCACCGCGCCCATCAGCCCGACATCCCCGGCCCCGTAAACGAGCCGCCATCCGCGCCGCGCCAGCATCTCGCCGGTTTCGCGGGCCGCGACCTCGTAGGCGGGGCGCAGGCCGGGACGCGAGCCGCAATAGACGCAGACCGAGTTGGAAAAGGCGGGTAGGGGCATCTGGGAACTCCGGGTTGTGTCCCATCACTCGTAGAACGCAGCCCCCCTCCGCTCAAGCGCGGGGTTCGGCGCCGTGCTCTGGCCATCCGGCAGCGTGCATCCTAGTTTGGGGCGGCCGCCGCCAGCCCGGAGCCAGCCGATGCGACGCCTGTCCAAGACCGACGCCAATCTTTCGGGCCAGCCCGTGCGGGGATGGGACACGATCCGGCAGGTGATCCCCTATCTGTGGCCTGAAGGTAAGGGGTGGGTGAAGCGCCGCGTCGTGCTGGCGGTATCGCTTCTGGTCTTCGCCAAGCTGATCGCCGTCGCCACGCCGCTCTTCTACAAGGCCGCCGTCGATGCGCTGGCGGGCGAGGGCGAGAGCGCGGCGATGCTGCTGGCGATCGGCGCGGCGGGGCTCACGCTGATCTACGGGCTGGCGCGGCTCGCCAATGTCGGATTCCAGCAGCTGCGCGACGTGGTGTTTACGCCGGTGGGGCAGAGGGCGCTTCGAAAGCTCGCGCTCAGGACCTTCCAGCATATCCACGCCATGAGCCTGCGCTATCACATCAGTCGCAAGACCGGCGGTCTCAGCCGGATCATCGAGCGCGGCGTGAAGGGCGTGGATTTCCTGCTGCGCTTCCTGCTGTTCTCGATCGGTCCGCTGATCCTGGAACTGCTGCTGGTCGCGGTGGTGCTCTTCTTCCTGTTCGACGTGTGGTATCTCGTCGTGGTGCTGGGCACGATCATCCTTTACGTCGCCTTCACCTTCAAGGTGACGGAGTGGCGGGTCCGGATCCGCAAGCAGATGAACGATCAGGACACCGACGCCAATCAGAAGGCGATCGACAGTCTGCTCAACTTCGAAACGGTGAAGTATTTCGGGGCCGAGGGGCGGGAGGCCGCGCGCTATGATTCCGCGATGGAGAAATACGCCGCCGCCGCGACGCGCACCAATTATTCGCTGGCCTTCCTCAATTTCGGACAGTCGCTGATCATCACCACCGGCCTCGTCGTGGTCATGATCATGGCCGCCGTGGGGGTTCAGCGCGGCGCGCTCAGCGTCGGTGATTTCGTCATGGTCAACGCCTACATGATCCAGATCACCATGCCGCTGAACTTCCTCGGCACCGTCTACCGGGAGATCCGGCAGGCGCTGATCGACATGGGCGAGATGTTCGACCTGCTGAACCAGCCGCCGGAGGTCACCGACCGGCCGGACGCCAAGGCGCTGGCGGTGCCGCGCGGCGAGATCGTCTTCGACGATGTCTGCTTCGGTTACGAGGCGGCGCGCGGTATACTGAAGGGCGTGTCCTTCACCGTGAAGCCCGGCGAGACCGTCGCCATCGTCGGTTCATCCGGGGCCGGAAAATCGACCATCGGCCGGCTGCTGTTCCGCTTCTACGACGTGACCGAGGGCGCGATCAGGATCGACGGTCAGGACCTGCGCGAGGTGACCCAACATAGCCTGCATGCACAGATCGGCGTGGTGCCGCAGGACACGGTGCTGTTCAACGACACGATCCTCTACAACATCGCCTATGGCCGCGACGGCGCCACGCGCGAGGAGATCGAGGCTGTGGCGCGCGCGGCGCAGATCCATGATTTCATCATGTCGCTGCCCGAGGGTTACGACACGACGGTCGGCGAACGCGGGCTGAAGCTGTCGGGCGGTGAGAAACAGCGGGTCGGTATCGCTCGCACCTTGCTCAAGGATCCGCCGATCCTGCTTCTGGACGAGGCCACGAGCGCGCTCGACACCGATACCGAGCGCGAAATTCAGGGCCAGCTACGCGCCATGGGACAAGGGCGCTCGGTGATCACCATCGCACATCGGCTGTCCACAATTGCAGATGCCGACCGGATCGTCGTGCTGGAAGCCGGAAAAGTGGTCGAATCCGGGCGCCACGAGCATCTTTTGGCGCAGGAAGGCCGCTATGCGCAGCTCTGGTCCCGCCAGCAGGCCGAGGAGGCCGAAGCCGCGTGATTGCGCTTCTGAACCGATCGGTCTAGCCTGCGCGCGAGTCGCCCGCCGCGCGTGGGCCAATCGCCGTTTCGCGTGCCCCGTGCGCGGAGTTCAAGGACAGCCCTATGTTTTCGCCGATGTTCCGCACCGCGCTGGTGTTGGGCCTGCTCTCTGCCGTGGGTCCCTTCACGATCGACATGTATCTGCCCGGCCTGCCGGGGCTTGCCGCCGATCTGGGCGTCGACGAGGCAGCGGCGCAGGCGACGATCAGCGCCTATTTCCTAGCCTTCGGCTTGGCGCAGCTCTTCTACGGGCCCTTCGCCGACGCGGCAGGCCGCAAGGCGCCGGTCTATATCGGCGTCGGCGTGTTCCTCGTGGCGACGATCGGCTGCGCCTTGGCACCGTCGCTGCCCTGGCTGGTGGCGTTCCGCGCCTTGCAGGGTCTGGGCTGCGCGGCGCTGATGGTGGTGCCGCGCGCCATGGTGCGCGACATGTATACCGGCCACGAAGCGACGCGGCTGGTGGCGATGATCATGCTGGTGATCTCGGTCTCGCCGATGCTGGCGCCGCTGTCTGGCGCGATCATGATGACCTTCACCGGCTGGCGCGGCATCTTCTGGGCGCTTGCGGTCGTGGCGGCACTGGCGCTGCTGTTGTCGGTCTTCGCCCTCAAGGAAACGCTGCCTGCGGAGCGCCGCCGCCCGGTGCGTCCGCGCCTGCTTGCGGTCTCGGCCAAGCGGCTGTTCCGCGACCCGACCTTCATGGCGCTGACCTTCGTGTCGGGCTTCGGCATGGCGAGCTTCTTCGTCTTCATCGCCTCCGCCAGCTTCGTCTACACGCAGCAATACGGGCTGACGCCGCTACAGTTCAGCCTCGCCTTCGCGACCAATGCGGTGGGCTTCTTCGGCGCGAGCCAGTTCGCCGCGACGCTGGGCCGCCGCATCGGCCTGTTGCGGATGCTGCGGCTGGCGCTGGCGGGCTTTGCCGTCTTCAGCCTGACGCTCCTGTCGATCACGGCGGCGGGCTACGCTTCGCTGCCGGTGCTGATGGGGCTGCTTCTGTGCGGCAACGCCTGCCTCGGCCTCGTCATTCCGACGAGCCAGGTCATGGCGCTCGACCCGCATGGCGAGATCGCCGGTCTCGCCTCGTCGCTGGGGGGCACGCTGCAGATGATGACGGGCGGGCTGATGGTCGCCCTCACGGGGCCGTTCTTCAACGGCACGGCGCTGCCGATGGTCGCAGTGATCGCGGGCTGCGCGGTGATGGCGCTGGGTCTCGCGCTCGTGGCGCTGGGCCGGGGCGAGAGAACGCCGCAGCCGGCCTGACGACCCCTCCAAGCCTGGTGCCGAAAGGGCCACCCCTCCCGGGGCGGCCCTTTCGCCGTTGCTCACTCGGCGGCGCGCAGCGTCGCCGCCACGGGCGGCACCGGCCCGTCCTCGCCCTCCCACAGGATCTCCGGCGCCTTGATCCGGCGGGCCTCGCGCCGGAGCGCCCAGTCGCGCGCCGCCCGGCTGCCGCGTCCCATCGAGAGCCGGGCCAGCAACCGCGACATCCAGTGCGCGTAGCGCGCGGCCCAGATCCGCAGAGCGAGCATCGCCGGCGTGAAGACCAGCGTCAGCACCGTGGCGATGCCGAGGCCGAAGACCACGGCGGTGGCGAGTTGCTTCCACCACAGGGCGGTCGGGCTGTCGATCGTGTAGCCGCCGCCGAAGAAGTCGAGGCTCAGCCCGAACATCATCGGCGCGAGGCCCGCCATGGTGGTGACGGTGGTGAGAAAGACCGGGCGGATGCGGTCCTCGGCGGTACGGATCACCGCCTCGGTGCGCGGCATGTAGCGCTCGTAATCCTGATAGGTGTCGATCAGAACGATGTTGTTGTTCACCACGATCCCCGCCAGCGCCACGATGCCTGTGCCGGTCATGATGATCGAGAAAGTCTGCTCCATCACCAGCATGCCGATCAGCACTCCGGCGGTGGACATCACCACCGCGAGGAGCACCAGTACCGCGTTGTAGAAGCTGTTGAACTGCGCCAGCAGGATGATGAACATCAGCCCCAGCGCGCCGGTGAAGGCCCATTGCAGGAAGGCTTGGCTTTCGGCCTGGTCCTGCTGGTCGCCGGTCCACTCCCAGCCGATCCCGGGGGGCAGGGGCGACGTCTCAAGCCACTCGGTCAGCACCTCGATGCGTTCGTTGGCGTTGACGCTGACGCGCGTGACTTCGCCCGCGTCGATGCGTTTCTGCAATTCGGGCCCGATCTCATCCTCGCGCACGACCCGACTGTCGTCGCCCTCCACCAGCTTGACCAAGCCCGGCAGCACGTCGGCCTTCACCTCAAAATAGCGCTGCTGGCCGACCCGCGTGATCTCGGCGAGCTTGGCCACTGGGGTACGGGTGACGAAGTTGGACAGCGGCACCAGCCCGGCGGGCGTCCGTACCCGCAGGCTGTCGAGCGTGGACAGCACGCGATCTTCTTCAGGCAGGCGCACCCGGATCTCGATCTCCTCGTCGGATGTTTCGACGCGCATCGTGTCGAGCATGATGCCCCGGGTGACGAGCTGGACCATCGCGCCCACCGTCGCCACGTCGGCGCCGTAGCGACCGGCCTTCTCGATATCGACATCGATCTGCCAGTCGATCCCGGGCAGCGGCAGCGTGTCCTCGATCAGGGTCAGTCCCGGCGTCTCCTCGAACCGCTCGCGTGCCTGCGCCGTTGCGGCGCGCAAGACGTCGAAATTCTCGCCGGTGAGGCGCAGATTGACCGGTTTCGACGCGCCCGGCCCCTGGGCGAGGTTGAGGATCTCGATGCGGATGCCGGGAATGCCGTCGAGTTCGGCCTGCAGCCGTTCGAGCACCACGTCGCCATCCAGATCGGCGAGGTCGTAGCCGTTCTCCCGCGCATAGGCGGGGCGCTCGTCCCATGGCACCAGCTCGATCTGCAGCTGGCCGACCGCGTCGGCCGGACCACCGGCACCCGCGGTGTTGGAGTTGAGGCCGCCTTCGCCCGCGAAGGCAAAGACCGAGCGGATGCCGGGAAAGCCGACCACCACCTCCTCGGCTTCGGCCACCATAGCGTCCTTCTCGGCGAGGCTGAGGTTGCCGCGCGCCTGCACGTAGATGATCGCCTGCTCGGGTTCGGTCTCGACGAAGAACTCGACGCCGTTGTTGTGGGTGCCGAAATAGGTGAAGGTCGTGAAGACGAAGGCGCCGACGCCGGCGATGGTCACGAGCGGCATCACCGGGTTGCCCGCGATCAGCGCGATCAACCGCCCGAAGGGCGAACGGCGATAGCCCGCGCGCAGTCGTTTCGGGGCGCGCCGGATCTTGGCCGCCGCACCGAAAATCGTGGTCGCGATCGCCCCGGCCAGAGCGAGGCCGAGCCCCGGGGCCGCCTCGATCAGGCTGCGGGAGGGGCGCGCCTCGCCGGTCAGGTAGCCTGGGTTCAACGCCAGCATCAGCCCCACGAAGATGAGCCCCGCCGCCGGCGGCACCAGCGCCGCGCGCACCACCCATGGCAGTCGCCTCCGCAGCCCCTCCGACACATGCAGGAGGCCACGGCTCATCCGGCCCAGCACGCCGCCCATCACCGGCAGATAGATCAGCGCCACCACCAGCGAGGCCGAGAGCACGAAGATCAGCGTGACCGGCAGCATGCCCATGAACTGCCCCGCGACACCGGGCCAGAACAGCATCGGCAAAAAGGCGCAAAGCGTGGTCGCGGTCGAAGAGACCACCGGCCAGAACATCCGCTTGGCGGCCTCGACGTAGGCGTGCATCGGCCCGACGCCCTCGGAGATCCGCTTGTCGGCATATTCGACCACGACGATGGCGCCGTCGACCAGCATGCCCACGGCGAGGATCAGGCCGAACATCACGATGTTGGAGATGGAGATGCCCATCACCGCCAAGAGCGCGAAGCACAACAGGAAGGATGTCGGGATCGCGAAGCCGACCAGCAGCGCCGGGCGCGGCCCGAGGGTTGCCAGCACCACGATCATCACCAGAGCGATCGCGGTGAGCACCGAGCCCTCGAGCTGGCTGACCATAGAGGCGACGTTGCTGCTCTGGTCGTTGGATGTGCCGACCTCGATCGCCGCGCGCAGGTCCTCGGGCCACGAGGCGCGCTCGGCCTCGACGGTGTCCCGCACGAGCGCGGCTGTATCGATCAGGTTGTAGCCCTTGCGCTTGACCACCTGCAGCGCCACCGTGGTTTCGCCGTTGTAGCGCGCGGTGGAGGTGCGATCCTCGAAGGTCAGGCGGATCGTCGAAAGATCGCCCAGCGTCACCACCCGGTCGCCATTGGTCTTCACCGGGATGTCGTAGATGTCGCGCGGCTCGTCGAAGCTCGACGGGATCTTCACCGAGAAGGTGCCTTGCGCCGTCTCGACCTCGCCCGCGGCGATCAGCAGGTTGTTGCTGGTGACCACCTGCAAGAGCTCGGCGGCGGTGACGTTGTAGGCCTCGAGCCGGAGCGGGTCGATCTCCACCTCGAGCATCTCGTCGCGCTGGCCGGTGAGATTGGCCGAGAGCACGGCGTCGAGCCCTTCGAGCCGGTCCTGAAGCGACTTTCCGACACGGATCAGCGTCCGCTCGGGCAGGGGGCCCGTCAGGTTGACGATGATGATCGGAAACTCGGAGAAGTTGATCTCGGTGACGGACCAGGCATCGGCGCCATCGGGAAACTCGGCCTCGGCCGCGTTCATCGCATCGCGCACATCGGCCATGATCTTGGTCTTGTCCCAGCCGAAGGCGAATTCGAGCGCCACCCCCGCATAGCCTTCGGAGGCGTTGGAGATCATCGTGTCGAGGCCGTCGAGATCGGCGAGCCGCGTCTCCATCGGCTTGACCAGAAGCTGTTCGGCATCCTCGGCCGAGATGCCGGGGAAGGGCACCGAGACAAAGAGCGCCGGGATCTCGATATCGGGCTCGCCCTCTTTCGGCAGGCCGATATAGGCGGCGATGCCCGCCGTGAGGCTGAGCACGATGAAGGCGATGATCATCCGGGCGCGCGAGGCGGCCCAGTCGACGATGCCGGTCATTGCGCCTGCTCCCTGTAGCGCGGCGCGACGCGGACCCCGTCGGTCACGTATTCCTGACCCACCACGATGACCGACGCCACCGGGTCGAGCCCTGCCACCAGCACGCCCTCGGGCGTGTCGCGCAGCAACTCCACCGGCATGAAGCGCGCCACCGGCGCCGCTTCCGGACCGCCGACGGTCCTGACCCCGAGCTGGCCCGAATCGTCGAGCGTCAGCGCCGATTGCGGCAGCAGATGCGCCTCCGTGCCGTTGGTATCGACGAGAATTTCGGCGGTCTGGCCGTCGCGTATTTCGAGATCGGCATTGGGCACGTCGACCTCGACCCGGAAGGTGCGGGTGGTCTCGTCGGCCGAGCGCGACACGAAGCTCACCTCGCCCGAAAGCGCGCGCCCCGAGGCGAGGCGGCCGGTGGCCCGGGCGCCGACGCGGATTTCGTCGACATGGACCTCGGGCACGAAACCCACGAGCTTGATCGGGTCGAGCTGAACGATGGTCGCGCAGGGCGAGCCGGTCTGCATCAGCAGGCCCAGCTCCGCCGTGTCGGTTTCCAGCAGTCCGGCGAATGGCGCACGGATGATCAGCCGGTCGATCTCGCGCTCGGCCGAGGCCACGGCGGCCTGCGCCGCCTCGATGCCGGCGCGGGCCGAGACGAGGTTGGACTCCGCGCTCTGCACTTGTGCGGTCGCCGCCTCGAGCGCCGCCTCGGCGCTGATCACCGAGGTCTCGCTCTGGTATCCGCCCTGGCTCAGGCGTCGCGCATTGCTGAGGTTGATCTCGGCCTCGCGCAGTCGCGCCTCGGCCTCGGCCTTGCCGGCCTGTGCGGTGGGCACGCGGCTTTCGGCTTCGCTCAGCCGGGCCTGCGCTTCGGCAAGCTGGATCTCGCGGGTGCCGGGGTCGAGCTCGCACAGCGCCTCGCCGGTTTCCACGAAGGCGCCCTTGCGCAACGGCTCAGAAATCACCCGTCCCGAGGTCTCGGCGCGCACCTCGACCTGTCGCGCCGCCTCGGTGCGACCGCGCAGAACGACCGTGTCGTCGACCTCCCGCGCCCTGCTGCGCAACGCCACGACACCCACCTGCGGCGTGCCGTCCTCGGCTTTTGCCAGATCGGTATCCTCGGCAGCCGCGCCGTCGATCTGGGCAATGGCGTAGAGGCGATCGCGATCGACGATCAGGAGATAGAGAAAGCCAGCCACCAGAATCGCGGTGAGGGCAGGGATCAGTTTCATCAGGTTCCTTTCGGGGCGCCCGCACGCCCTGTCGACGAGGCGATGATAACTTGGTGCCGGGAAAGCACGAAGCGTCGCGACGCACTGAACTGTCCGGTTCAAACTACGATTCGGCGGCATCCTACTCAATGCACATTTCGTAGACGCGACATGGGGTCACGGGGGCAACTTGCCGTCGCCGCGCGGCCCTTGTCCCCGCGCATGGCTTCACGATAAGACAGGCCCGATCCGACATGGCGCCCAGGCGCAACCCGAAGGGGAGACGAGGCGTGAGCAATCCCGACAGCTTCATCGACGAGGTCAGCGAAGAAGTCCGGCGCGACCGGCTGTTCCACCTGCTGCGGCGCTATGGCTGGATCGGTCTCGCCATCGTCGTGCTGATCGTCGGCGGCGCGGCGGTCTATGAATGGCGCCAGTCGCAGATCGCCGCCGAGGCGCAGGCGCGGGGGGACGCGCTCCTCGCCGCTCTGGCCGAGCCGGAGGCCGCCGCGCGCGCCGAGGCCCTGGCACCGATCGCGGCGCAATCCGGCGATGCCGTGGTCCCGCAACTGGCGCTCGCCGCGGAGCAGCAGGCCGCGGGTGATGCCGAGGCCGCCGTGGCCACGCTCGATGCGCTGGTCGGCAATGGCGAGGTCGCCGAGATCTACCGCGATCTCGCGGCGCTGAAATCGGTCCTGATCGATGCCGGCCGCTCGCCCGAGGACAAGCTCTTGGCGCTCGAGGCGCTGTCGGCGCCCGGCGCGCCGTTCCGCATGCTCGCGCTCGAGCAGATCGCCCTCGTCCGGCTGGCGCAGGGCGAGCAGGATGCGGCCCTCGACCAGCTGCGCGCCATCATGGAAGATGCCGAGACGACACCGGACTTGCGCGACCGCGCCGCAAGCTTGATGGTTGCGCTGGGCGTCCCGCCCGAGGACGCGGCCGCAACGGCGGCCCCGGCCGAATGATCGAAAAGCGACCGGGACAGGTCGCAGGTAACCACGAATAGGGGCGAGGGGCAGTCATGCGTCGCAGCGGAGTCATCGGAGCGGGGGCGCTGGCCCTTCTTGCGGCCTGTAGCCAGCCGGAAGTACGGCTGCCCGGCACGCGCATCGGCGTGGCGATCCCCGGCGCTGCCGAAGCGGCAGGCGGCACCGCTGCGGCCCTTTCGCTTACGGCCCCCGTCGCCAATGCCGATTGGCCGCAGCGCGGTGGCGGCGCGGATCGCGACATCGCCCACCCGGCGCTCGGCGCGCAGCTGACACCGCTGTTCAATACCAGGTTCGGTGCCGCCGAGACGCGGCGCCTGCGCATCACCGCCGAGCCGGTCGTCGCGGGCGGCCGCGTCTTCGTCATGGATGCCGAGGCCGGCGTTGCGGCGCTGGGCACAAACGGGGCCCTGCTTTGGCAGCGTGCGCTCGTACCGGCCGCCGACGCGGCGGGGCAGGCCTCGGGCGGCGGTCTCGCCACGGACGGGGCACGGCTTTACGCTGTCACCGGTTTCGGCGAGCTGGTGGCGCTCGACGCCGAAACCGGGGCCCGGCTCTGGACCCAGGATCTCGGTGCGCCGGGCGCAGGAGCGCCAGCCGTGGCGAACGGCACCGTCTATGCCGTATCGCGCGACGGGCGCGGCCTCGCGCTAGACACACGGACGGGCCGGGTCAAATGGCAGATTTCGGGGGTCGAAGACCTGCAGCGCTACGATGGCGGCGCCGGCCCCGCCGTGGACGGTGACCTCGCGGTGTTTCCCTTCACCTCGGGCGAGGTTGTCGGCACCTTCCCCGAAAGCGGTCGCCAGCGCTGGTCCGCCGTTGTCGCGGGCCGCCGCCCCGGCGCCGCCGCCGCACTCGCGGCGAACGGCATTTCGGGCGATCCGGTGCTCGAGGACGGGCGGGTCTATGTGGGCAATGCCTCTGGCCGAATGTCGGCAATCGACGATTTCACCGGTGAGACGCTGTGGAGCGCACCCGACGGAGCGATCTCGCCCGTGGTTCCCGCCGGCGGCTCGCTGTTCCTGCTCAACGACGTGAACCAGCTGGTGCGGCTCGACGCCGCGACCGGCGCTGCGCTGTGGCGGGTCGACCTGCCGGAAGGCGCGCCACAGGGTTTCTTGCGTCGTGACACCCGGATCGCCCATTACGGCCCGCTCCTGGCCGGTGGCCGCCTGATCGTCGCGGGTTCCGATGGCCTGATCCGCGAGTTCGATCCCCTGGCCGGGCAGCTGATGCGACAGACGCCGCTCGAAGGCGGCGCTGCCTCGGCCCCTGTGGTCGCGGGGGGGATCCTCTACGTCGTGACCTCCGACGGGTCGCTTGCCGCTTTCCGTTGACGCGCAATCGGTGTATGGGGCCCTCTTCCGCACGCGAAAGACCCTGAGATGAGCTTCACCCTCGCCATCGTCGGACGGCCCAATGTCGGCAAGTCCACGCTGTTCAACCGCCTCGTCGGGCGCAAGCTGGCTCTGGTGGACGACCAGCCCGGCGTCACCCGCGACCTGCGCGAGGGTCCGGCGAAGCTCGGACCGCTGCGCTTTACCGTGATCGACACCGCCGGCCTCGAGATCGCCACGGACGAAAGCCTGCAAGGCCGGATGCGGCGCCTGACCGAGCGCGCGGTGGACATGGCCGATGTCTGTCTGTTCATGATCGACGCCCGCGCCGGCGTGCTGCCGGCCGACGAGATCTTTGCCGACATCCTGCGTAAGCGGGCCAAGCACGTGATCCTCGCCGCCAACAAGGCCGAAGGCCGCGCCGGCCAGGGCGGTCTGCTCGAGGCCTATGCGCTAGGGCTGGGCGAGCCGCTGGGCCTTTCGGCCGAGCATGGCGAGGGGATGAGCGAGCTTCTGGCGATGCTGGAGCCGCTGGCCGGTGAATTCGAGGCCCGCGCCGAGGAAGACGCGCCGGTAATGGATGTCGATGTCGACGAAGAGGGCGAAACCGACGAGGATGCGCCTTGGGCGCCGACCGTCGATCGCCCCCTGCAGGTGGCCGTGGTGGGCCGCCCCAACGCCGGAAAATCGACGCTGATCAACAAGATCCTGGGCGAGGAGCGGCTGCTCACCGGCCCGGAGGCCGGGATCACCCGCGACGCGATCTCGCTTGCCATCGACTGGAACGGCACGCCGTTCCGGATCTTCGACACGGCGGGCATGCGAAAGCGGGCCAAGGTTCAGGAAAAGCTCGAGAAGCTTTCGGTGTCCGACGGCCTGCGCGCGGTGAAGTTCGCCGAGGTCGTGGTAGTGCTTCTCGACGTGGAAATCCCCTTCGAGCAGCAGGACCTTCGCATCGCCGATCTGGCCGAGCGCGAGGGCCGCGCCGTGGTGATCGCGGTCAACAAGTGGGACCTCGAGGACGAGAAGCAGGACAAGCTGCGCGAGTTGAAGGAAAGCTTCGAGCGACTGCTGCCGCAGCTGCGTGGCGCGCCGCTGGTGACGGTTTCGGCCAAGACCGGCCGGGGGCTCGAGCGGCTGCACGACGCGATCCTGCGAGCGCACGAAGTCTGGAATCGTCGCGTTTCGACCGCGCAGCTCAACCGCTGGCTGGTCGGCATGCTGGAGCAGCACCCGCCGCCCGCGCCGGGCGGCCGCCGTATCAAGATGCGTTACGTCACCCAGGCTAAGACCCGGCCCCCTGCTTTCGTGGTGATGACCTCGCATCCCGACGCGGTGCCCGAGAGCTATTCCCGTTATCTCGTCAATGGCTTGCGGAACGACTTTGACATGCCGGGAACGCCGATCCGGTTGTTCCTGCGCGATCAGGGCAAGAAGAACCCGTATCAAAACCGCAAGAAGGCGCAGCCTTCTAGGCTACGGAAACATCTCAAGGATTGATGTGAAGAGAGCGCCGCAAGGCGCTCTTTTCTTTGGCCTATTCGACTGGGTGAGGTGGGGCTAGCTTGCGACGCGTCGTGCTAGGGCCAGTGCCCCGAGCATGGCCGCGAGGCTCGCGAAGGCGATCAGGCCTGGAATGTTCAGCCCATTGGCAACGACGATCGCGAACAGGGCCCAGGAGACCGTAAGCCCGTAGGAGGCCGCGCGCGGCCGCCGCGATTGCACGACGAGCGCGAGCAAGGTGGCGAGGATCACGCACAGGATCGCCCAGCCGGTCTGCCCCATGAACAGGCCGTAGCCTGCCGCCGTGGAGCCCAGCGACACGAAGCTCGCGGCAGAAAGCCAGCCGGCGAAGAGCCCCATCGGCACCCGGGCGAGCCAGACGTCCCGCTCCGGCGCGGCCAGAAACGCACCGATGGCGCCGGCTGCCATTATGAAGATCGTGGTCGTGGCCCAGATCGCGCTGGCATTCGCGATGGCGAGCCACGGCACACCCACCGCGAGCGCCACCAGAAGCGGCAGCCGCATGCTGTGCCAGTCCTCGGCTGCCGCGCGACGCCACAGACCGTAGCCCGCGGAGACGATGAGCCAGAGATAGATCAGTCCCCAGATCGAGAAGGCCCAGCCAGCCGGCTGCACCGGCGGGTCGATCTGCGGGTTGGGCAGCTGTTCGGCGGTGAAGCCGGTGAAGGGCGATGTCACGAGGGGCGCCGCCGCGAAGGCGAGGGAAAGGGCGAGAACGGCCCATGAGATGAGGGTTTTCATGCCCTCATTACGCATCGCGCCGCCCGGTGGTTCAACCGGGCGGCGCGAATTTCGGCGGCAAGAGGCAATCAGTCGCGGATCAGTTCGCCGGTCGCCGAGAGCCGGTTGCGCCCACCGAGATAGCCATGCAGCACCTCGGGCAGCGTCACCGAGCCATCCTCTTCCTGACCGTTCTCGAGCACCGCGATCAGGGTGCGCCCCACCGCGAGGCCCGACCCGTTCAGCGTATGAACGAATTCGGGCTTGGCACCGCCCTCGGGGCGGAACCGCGCGTTCATCCGCCGCGCCTGGTAATCGCCGCAGGTCGAGACCGAGCTGATCTCGCGGTAGCGGTCCTGACCGGGCAGCCAGACCTCGATGTCATAGGTGCGCCGTGCGCCGGCGCCCATGTCGCCCGCGCAGAGCAGCATGGTGCGGTAGGGCAGGCCCAGCTTCTCGAGGATCGCCTCGGCGCATCCCAGCATCCGCTGCTGCTCGGCATCCGACTCGTCGGGATGCGTCACCGAGACCATCTCGACCTTCTCGAACTGATGCTGGCGCAGCATGCCGGAGGTGTCGCGCCCGGCGCTGCCGGCTTCCGAGCGGAAACACTGGGTGTCGGCCACGTAGCGGCGCGGCAGGTAGGAAGCCTCGATCATCGCATCGGCCACGAGGTTGGTCAGCGTCACCTCGGCAGTCGGGATCAGCCACCAGCCGGTGGTGGTCTGGTAGCTGTCCTCGCCGAATTTCGGCAGCTGGCCGGTGCCGTACATCGCTTCTTCCCGGACTAGCACCGGAGTCATCGTCTCGGTCAGCCCGTGCTCCTCGACATGGGTGTCGAGCATGAATTGCGCCAAGGCCCGGTGCAGCCGCGCGACCCCGCCCGACAGCACCACGAAGCGCGAGCCCGAGAGCTTGGCCGCGACCTCGAAATCCATGCCGTCCTGCACGGCGGGCAGCTCGTAATGCTCCTTGGGGGCATAGTTGAACTGCCGCGGCGTGCCGTGGCGCTTGATCTCGACGTTGTCGTCCTCGCTGGTGCCGGCGGGCACGTCATCGGCAGGCAGGTTTGGAATGGTCAGCAGCAGCTGCCGCAGCGCCTCGTCCTCGGCCTGCGCCTCGTCGTTCAGCCGGGCGATCTCGGCCTTCTTTTCGGCCACCAGGGCGCGCAGCCGCTCGAATTCGGCCTCATCGCCGCGCCCCTTGGCGGCGCCGACTTCCTTCGAGGCGCGGTTCTGGCCGGCCTTGGCGGTCTCGGCGGCGTGGATCTTGGCCCGGCGCGCGTCATCGAGCGCCAGGATCTGCGACGACACCGGAGACACCCCGCGGCGGGCCAAGGCGGCGTCGAAGGCGTCGGGATTGTCGCGGATGGCGCGGATGTCGTGCATTGTCTCGTCCGTGATAGGGGGTTTCAGGGCCCGGGGGCCGCGCCCATATGGACCGAAACGCCCGCGCTTGTGAACCGCGAAACCGGCCCCGCGCGACGCCGGGGCCGCGGTGGACAATCACCGGACCCGGCAGTAGGGTGCCGCGACTTTTTCAAAGGCCCGCAAACAGAGCGCGCCCCGGACCGACGCAAAGGACCGCCATGCAAGGCATCGAATCTTTCATCCCGCTGATCCTGATCTTCGCGATCATGTGGTTCTTCCTGATCCGCCCGCAGCAGAAGAAGCTGAAAGAACACCAGAAGATGGTGGCGGCGCTGCGCCGCGGCGACCAGGTGATCACCCAGGGCGGCGTGATCGGCAAGGTGGTCAAGGTCCGCGACGACAGCAACGAGATCGAGGTCGAGATCGCGCAGGGCGTGAACGTTCGCGTGGTCCGCTCGACCATCGCCACCGTGACTTCGAAGACCGAACCGGCCAAGGCCTGATCTTCCCGATCCGGCCCCGCGCCAGAGGACGAACGACATGATGCACATCTCCACCTGGCGCCGGGTGCTGATCTGGCTGGTCTGCCTGGGCGGGCTGTTCTTCGCGTTGCCGAACCTGTTCTACGACAGGGTCGAGACCGCGAACGACGCCCGTGCCGTGATCGAGACCGGCCAGACCAATGCCGAGCTCGAGGCCGATGCCGGCCTCTGGCCCGAATGGATGCCCTCGGGCCTCGTCAATCTCGGGCTCGACCTGCGGGGCGGCGCCCATCTTCTGGCCGAGGTGCAGGTCGAAGAGGTCTATGCCGCGCGCATGGAGGCGATGTGGCCCGAGGTGCGCGACGCGCTCGCGGCCCGGCGCGACACGGTGGGCTTCGTGACCCGCGAAGAGGGCGGTGATCCGACCGAGCTGCGGGTGCGTATCTCCAATGCCGATCAGGCGGCCGCCGCGCTCGAGATCGTGCGCGGCCTCGCCACACCGATCCAAAGCCTGACCGGCGGCGGCGCCGACGATATCGAGGTACGCGCCGACGGCGCCGAGATCATCGTCACGCTGAGCGAGGCAGAGCGCGCCGCCACCGATGACCGTACCATCCGCCAGGCGCTTGAGATCGTGCGTCGCCGGATCGACGAGGTCGGTACCCGCGAGCCGACGATCCAGCGCCAGGGCGAGGACCGCATCCTGATCGAGGTACCGGGCGTCGGCTCGGCCGAGGAGGTCAAGGAAATCATCGGCACGACCGCGCAGCTGACTTTCCAGCCGGTCGTGTCGCGGACCGGCGACGCCAATGAAAGCCCCGGCCCCAACAACGAGATCCTGCCCTCGCTCGACGAAGAGGGCGTCTACTACATCCTCGAGCGCAACCCCGTGGTGTCGGGCGAGGAACTTGTCGATGCCCAGCCCGCCTTCGACCAGAACGGCCGTCCGGCGGTGAACTTCCGCTTCAATCCGACCGGCGCCCGCGCCTTCGGCGACTACACGGCCGAGAACATCGGCTCGCCCTTCGCCATCGTGCTCGACGAGGAGGTGATCTCCGCCCCCGTCATCCAGAGCCACATTCCCGGCGGATCTGGCATCATCACCGGCAACTTCACGGTCGAGGAATCGACCCAGCTCGCGGTGCTGCTTCGGGCCGGGGCGCTGCCCGCCGGTCTCGAATTCCTCGAAGAGCGGACGATCGGGCCGGAACTTGGTGCCGACAGCATCGCGGCCGGCAAGATCGCGGCCATCGTCGGCGCGCTCGCCGTCATCGTCTTCATGATCCTGACCTACGGCCTGTTCGGCGTCTTCGCCACCGTGGCGCTGACCATCAACATGATCCTGATCTTCGCGGTGCTGTCGATCCTCGGCGCCACGCTGACCCTGCCGGGCATCGCCGGCATCGTGCTCACCATGGGCATGGCGGTGGACGCGAACGTGCTGGTCTACGAGCGCATCCGCGAGGAACTCAAGACCGCGCGTGGTCCGGCCCGTGCCATCGATCTGGGCTACGAAAAGGCGCTTTCGGCGATCCTCGACGGCAACATCACCACCCTGATCACCGCGTTGATCCTGTTTCTCGTGGGCTCCGGCCCGGTACGTGGTTTCGCCGTCACCCTCGGCCTCGGTATCCTGACCTCGGTCTTCACCGCGATCTTCGTGACGCGGCTGCTGATCGTGATCTGGTTCGAACGCCGACGCCCCAAAACAATCGAGGTCTGACATGCGTTTGCGCATCGTACCTGACAACACCAAGATCGATTTCTTCCGCGCCGCACGGATCACCTTCGGCGCCTCGATCCTGGCGATGATCGCCAGCGTCGTGCTGTTCTTCGCGATGGGGCTGAACTTCGGCATCGATTTCCAGGGCGGCACCACGATCCGCACCGAGGCCGAGAACCCGGTCGACGTCGCGGCCTACCGACAGGCGATCGCGCCGCTGGATCTCGGTGACGTCATCATCACCGAGGTGTTCGACCCGTCCTTCGGCGACGACAAGAACGTGGCCTCGGTACGGATCCAGGCGCAGGAAGGCGCCGAGGCCGTCAGCGCCGAGACCATCGCCGCGGTCGAGACAGCGCTGCAAGGCGTCGATCCGACCATCACCTTTCCGAGCGTCGAAAGCGTTGGCCCGAAGGTCTCGGGCGAGCTGATCCAGTCCGCGATCTTCGCAGTTCTGGGTTCGCTCGTGGCGATCCTGTTCTATATCTGGCTTCGCTTCGAGTGGCAGTTCGCGGTGGGGGCGCTCGCGGCACTGGTGCATGACGTGGTGCTGACGATCGGCCTGTTCGCGGCGATCCAGATCAAGTTCGACCTCGCGATCATCGCGGCGCTGCTGACCATCGTCGGCTATTCGATCAACGACACCGTGGTGGTGTTCGACCGGGCCCGCGAGAACCTGCGCAAATACAAGACCATGCCGCTGCGCGACCTGCTCAACCTTTCGGCCAATGAGACGCTGAGCCGGACCGTGATGACCTCCGGCACCACGCTTCTGGCGCTGCTGGCGCTGATCGTGCTGGGCGGCGACGTGATCCGTGGCTTTGTCTTCGCGATCTTCTGGGGCGTTCTGGTCGGGACCTATTCCTCGATCTACGTCGCCAAGAACATCGTGCTGATGCTTGGCGTGAAGCGCGATTGGGACAAGAAGGACGATCCGAAGGCGGGGACGCAGTTCGCGAATATCGACGCCTGAGCAGGTCGCGGCGTCGGATCTGCGTATTTTGGGAAAGATGAAGGGGGAGGCGCGGCCATGCGGTTGACCGAGATCGACTACGACGACTCGATGCCCATCGACGGCTACGGTCCGGGCTACTTCCGGATCGGCGGCAAGGTGGTCGAGGGCGCGGTGACGCTCGCGCCGACCGGTCTCAGGAGCTGGGGCGGTTACGAGGACCTCGACGCCGTTCTGGCGCTCGTGGGTCGCGTCGACGTGCTCTTCGTCGGCACCGGCGCCGAGATCGCCCATGCGCCACGTACATTCCGCGACCGGCTGGAGGAGGCGGGGATCGGCGTCGAGACCATGGCCACGCCGGCCGCCTGCCGCACATACAACGTGCTCTTGTCGGAGGGGCGGCGCGTCGCGGTCGCGCTGCTGCCGGTCTGACCGACCTCGTCGTCACCGACCTCGCGGTCGAGCGCGGCGGCATGCCGGTGCTCACCGGCGTGTCGTTCCGCCTCTCGCCGGGGCAGGGCCTCGTACTGCGCGGCGCCAATGGCATTGGCAAGACGACGCTCCTGCGAACCATCGCGGGGCTTCAACCACAGCTCTCCGGCCAGATCGCGGGTGCGGGGGAGCGCGCCGGATATGCCAGCCACGCCGACGGCATCAAGCCCGCGCTCACCGTCGCCGAGACGCTGCGCTTCTGGGCCGATCTCTACCGCACCGAGTTGCCCGCTGACGTGTTCGAACTCTTCGATCTCGAGGATCTGCGGGATCGTCCGGCCGGGACGCTTTCGGCCGGGCAGGGCCGCAGGCTCGGCCTTGCCCGGCTCGCGGTGATCGGCCGCGAGGTGCTGCTGCTCGACGAACCCACCGTTTCGCTCGACGCTTTTTCCGTAAAGCGCTTTGCGTTTTTCCTGCGGGATCGCCATCTCGTGCGTGGCGGTATCGCCGTGATCGCTACCCATATCGATCTCGGCCTCGATCTCCCGGTTCTGGATCTGACGCCGCACCGTGCCGCGCTGGAGGCGCAGGGTGGCTCCGACGAGGCGTTCCTGTGAGAGCACTTCTCGCGCGAGATCTGCGGCTCGCCGTGCGCGCCGGTGGCGGCTTCGGCCTCGGCCTTGCCTTCTTTCTCATCGTGGTGGTGCTGGTGCCATTCGGCGTGGGGCCGGAAACGGCGATACTCGCGCGCATCGCGCCGGGCATCCTGTGG
The DNA here is from genome assembly GCF_027213785.1 of Limimaricola sp. G21655-S1. Taxonomy (GTDB): domain Bacteria; phylum Pseudomonadota; class Alphaproteobacteria; order Rhodobacterales; family Rhodobacteraceae; genus Limimaricola. The sequence goes on from NZ_JAPWGO010000016.1 coordinate 43,392, forward strand.
GTCGCGGCGTTGCTCGCGGCACTCCTGTCGCTCGATCGGATCTTCGCACTCGATCACGAGGATGGCTCGCTGCCGCTTCTCGCCACGGCGCCGCTGCCGCTGGAGATGCTGGCGCTGGCCAAGGCTCTGGCGCACTGGATCACCACCGGGCTGCCACTTGTCGTCGCGGCGCCGCTGCTGGGCGTGCTGCTGCATCTGCCGGGAGAGGCGATGCCTTGGCTGCTGGTGTCGCTGGCCATCGGTACCCCGGCGCTGTCGCTGATCGGGACCTTCGGTGCCGCTCTGACCGTGGGGCTGCGCCGGGGTGGCCTCCTGCTGTCGCTGATCGTGCTGCCGCTCTACGTGCCGATCCTCATCTTCGGCGCCGAGGCGGCCCGACGCGGGGCCGAGGGCCTGCCGGCGGCCACGCCGCTCATGCTGCTCGCGGGCATCGGGCTGGGCTGTGCGGCCTTGCTGCCATTCGCCACGGCCGCCGCGCTACGGGTCACGTTGCGTTGACGCAGCCGGGCATTGAGCCGTCTTGCGCGGCAGGATAGGAAAAGTCATGTCGATCTGGTCCTACGCCAATCCGAGGAAGTTCCTCGACACGACGGCCCCTTGGGTGCCGTGGCTCATGTGGCTCGCCGCCGCCGTTCTGGCGGTCGGGCTGGTCTGGGGATTCTTCTTCACGCCCGAGGCCGAGCGTTTCGGCTCCTCGGTGAAGATCATCTACCTGCATGTCCCCTCGGCGCTGATGGCGATCAATGCCTGGCTGATGATGCTCGTGGCCTCGCTGATCTGGCTGATCCGCAGGCATCACGTCAGCGCGCTTGCGGCCCGTGCGGCGGCGCCGGTAGGCATGGTGATGACGGTGATCGCGCTGATCACCGGCGCGATCTGGGGCCAGCCGATGTGGGGCACATGGTGGGCTTGGGACCCGCGGCTGACCTCGTTCCTGATCCTGTTCCTGTTCTATCTCGGCTACATCGCGCTCTGGACCGCGATTCCCGACCCCGACAGCGCCGCCGATCTGACATCGGTGCTCTGCCTCGTCGGCTCGGTCTTCGCGATCCTGTCGCGATACGCCGTGAACTTCTGGAACCAGGGGCTGCATCAGGGCGCCTCGCTGTCGCTCGACAAGCAGGAGAACGTGGCCGACGTGTTCTGGGTGCCGCTGCTCGTCTGCATGGCAGGCTTCGTGTTGCTGTTCCTCGCGTTGGTGCTGTTGCGCACCGGCACCGAGATCCGCGCCCGCCGCATCGCGGCCCTGCGGGCCCGCGCCCGCCGGGTCGAGCCGGTGCGCGCATGATGGATCTGGGCAAATACGCGGCCGAGGTGATCTCGGCCTGGGGCATCAGCCTCGCGGCGCTGGCAGGTCTGGTCTGGTGGAGCGTCAGGCGCGACCGCAAGGTTCGGGCCGAACTGGAAAGGACCGAGCGCGACCATGGCTAGGATCTCGCCCCTGATCATCCTGCCCCCGGCGATCTTCGCGGCGCTGGCCGGGTTATTCGCCGCCGGCATGCTGCGCGACAACCCCGACGAGCTGCCGTCGGCCCTGATCGGCCGCGAGGCGCCGTTGACCGAAACGGGAACCCTGTCCGGCAAGCCACCTTTCGATCCGGCCGTGCTCGCCGATGGCGAGGTCAAGCTGGTGAACTTCTGGGCCAGCTGGTGCGCGCCTTGCCGGGTCGAGCATCCGAACCTCGCGGAACTGGCCGAGGGCGGGCTGCCGGTCTACGGCATCAACTACAAGGACGATCCGCGGAACGCGGCGGCCTTTCTCGCCGAGCTGGGCGACCCCTACAAGGCCATCGGCACAGATGACGGCCGCGTGGCGCGCGATTGGGGTGTCTATGGCGTGCCGGAAACCTTCGTCGTCGATGGCGAGGGACGAATCCTCGAACGCATGGCCGGTCCGGTGACCCAGCGCGCCATCACCGATCGGTTGCAGCCCGCGCTGGAACAGGCTGCCTCTAGGTAAACTCACGCCCGCGTGATACGCTCCCGCCAATCATGGGGAGTTTGTCATGAAGGTTTCCGGTTTCCTGAGTTCGTCCCTCATTTTCGCCGCTACGGGGGGTCTGGCCGAACCGACGCTCGAACGCGGGACCTATCTCGTCGAGGGGCCTGCCGCCTGCGGCAATTGCCACAGTCCGATGGGACCCGAGGGACCACTGCCCGACATGCATCTCTCCGGTCGCTTGGTCGAGGAAACGCTCGATTTTACCGCAATCGCGCCGAATATCACGCCCGCGAGCCGTGTGGCGGAGTGGTCCGACGCGGAACTCGCCCGCGCGATCCGCGAGGGCATCCGTCCCGATGGTAGCGTGATCGGTCCGCCGATGCCGATCCCGCTCTATCGCGGGCTGTCGGATGATGACGTAATGAGCATGGTGATCTATCTGCGGCAGGTCCCGGCCGTGGAGAACGACCCGGGCGAAAGCCGCTACGACATTCCGCTACCGCCTAGCTACGGCCCCCCGGTGGAGAGCGCGAGCGCGCCCGATCGCGGGGCAACGGTGGAGTACGGTGCCTATCTGGCGGGGCCCGTGGCGCATTGCATCGAATGCCACTCGCCGATGGGTCCGCAGGGCCCGATGAGCGACACGCATACCGGTGCGGGCGGGTTCGAATTCCATGGGCCGTGGGGCACTGTGATCTCGCCCAATATCACTTCCGGCGAGGACGGCGTCGCGGAGTATTCGGACGAGGATCTGAGGGCGATGATCACCCAGGGACTGCGCCCGGACGGCGAACGGATGTCGCCACCGATGCCCTATGCCAACTATGCCAGGATGACGGAGGAGGATCTGGACGCCGTCATCGCCTATCTGCGGCAGTTGCCACCGTTGCCCGACGGCGCCGGGTTGGAGTAGCGGAAGGAAACGGTCGATTTCATTCCATGTTCGCAGATTCCCGAAGAAAAACCGCCCCGGCCATCGGCCGGGGCGGTCTGTTTCCGCGCCGCGATCCGAAACGGATCAGGCGGCCGACTGCGCGAGGTTGCGCAGCACGTAGTGCAGCACGCCGCCGTTCTTGATGTAGTCGATCTCCACCGCCGTATCGATCCGGCAGCGCAGCGTAACCTCCTTGGTCGAGCCGTCACCCATGGTGATCGTCGCCGTCACTTCCTGCAACGGCTTCACGTCGGAGAGGCCCTTGATCGATACGCTCTCCTCGCCGGTGAGGGCCAGCGACTTGCGGGTGTCGCCGCCGGTGAACTCAAACGGGATCACGCCCATGCCGACGAGGTTCGAGCGGTGGATGCGCTCGAAGTTCTCGGCGATGACCGCCTTCACGCCCAGAAGGGCGGTGCCCTTCGCGGCCCAGTCGCGCGAGGAGCCTGCGCCGTACTGCTCGCCGCCGAAGATGACGAGCGGCTTGCCCTGTTCCTGCCACGCCATGGCGGCGTCGTAGATCGCCATCTGGCTGCCGTCGGGACCCTTGGTGTAGCCGCCTTCGACCCCGTCCAGCATCTCGTTGCGGATGCGGATGTTGGCGAAGGTACCGCGCATCATCACCTCGTGGTTGCCGCGGCGGCTACCATAGGAGTTGAACTCGCGGACCGGCACCTGCCGCTCGACCAGGTACTTGCCGGCCGGGGTGGTCTCCTTGAAGGAGCCGGCGGGCGAGATGTGGTCGGTCGTCACCATGTCGCCGAGGATCGCCAGAACGCGGGCGTCCTCGATGTCGTGGATCTGGCCCGGCTCCTTGGACATGTTCTGGAAATAGGGCGGGTTCTGCACGTAGGTCGAGGTCGCGGGCCAGTCATAGGTCTCGCTGTCGGGGGTCTCGACCGACTGCCACTTCTCGTCGCCCTTGAAGACGTCGGCGTATTTCTCCTGGAACGCTTCGCGGGTGACGGTCTTCTCGACAAGCTGGGCGATCTCGGACTGCGACGGCCAGATGTCCTTGAGGTAGACGTCGTTGCCGTTCTTGTCCTGACCCAGCGGCTCGCGGGTGATGTCGACATTCATGTCGCCGACCAGCGCGTAGGCCACCACAAGCGGCGGTGAGGCGAGGTAGTTGGCGCGCACGTCGGGGCTGATCCGGCCCTCGAAGTTGCGGTTGCCCGAGAGCACCGAGGTGGCGATCAGGTCGTTGTCGTTGATCGCCTTGGAGATCTCGGCCTCGAGCGGGCCCGAGTTGCCGATGCAGGTGGTGCAGCCGTAGCCGACGAGGTTGAAGCCGATCGCGTCGAGATCGTCCTGCAGCCCGGCCGCTTCGAGATAGTGCGACACGACCTGGCTGCCCGGTGCCAGCGAGGTCTTGACCCACGGCTTGCGGTTCAGCCCCAGCTCGCGCGCCTTGCGGGCAACGAGACCCGCGCCGATCATCACGTAGGGGTTCGAGGTGTTGGTGCAGGACGTGATCGAGGCGATCACGATCGAGCCGTCATGCATCTGGTAATGGCCGTCCTCGGTCTCCACGAAGCCGCGCTTGTGATGGCCCTCGTCGCCGGGGATGTCGACCGGCTCGGGCTGGCCGCCTTCACCTTCCCAGCGGATCTCGGAATTGGCCGAGGTGTCCTCGCCCTTGCGCTGGCCCTTCACGTATTCGCCGAAGGCACGAGCGGCCTCGTCGAGCGCGATGTGGTCCTGCGGGCGCTTCGGACCCGAAATGGCGGGAACGACGGTGCCCATGTCGAGCTCGAGCGTGTCGGTGTAGACCGGCTCGTAGCCCTTGTCGCGCCACATGCCGTTTTCCTTGGCATAGGCCTCGACCAGCGCGATGCGATCCTTGTCGCGGCCGGTCTGCTCCATGTAGCGCAGCGTTTCCTGATCGATCGGGAAGAAGCCGCAGGTGGCGCCGTATTCGGGAGCCATGTTGCCGATCGTGGCACGGTCGGCCAGCGGCACGTTGTCGAGGCCGTCGCCGTAGAATTCGACGAACTTGCCGACCACGCCCTTCTCGCGCAGCATCTTCACGACGCGCAGCACGAGGTCGGTGGCGGTGGTGCCCTCGACCATCTTGCCGGTCAGCTTGAAGCCGATGACCTCGGGGATCAGCATCGAGATCGGCTGGCCTAGCATTGCGGCCTCGGCCTCGATGCCGCCCACGCCCCAGCCGAGAACGGCCGCGCCGTTGACCATGGTGGTGTGGCTGTCGGTGCCGACGAGCGTGTCCGGATAGGCCACTTCCTCACCGTTCTGGTCCTTGTCCGACCAGACCACCTGCGCGAGGTATTCGAGGTTCACCTGGTGGCAGATACCGGTGCCCGGCGGCACCACGCGGAAGTTCTGGAACGCCTTCTGGCCCCACTTCAGGAACTGGTAACGCTCGATGTTGCGCTCGTATTCGCGGTCGACGTTCATCTGGAACGCGCGCGGGTTGCCGAACTCGTCGATCATCACCGAGTGGTCGATCACCAGATCGACCGGGTTGAGCGGGTTGATCAGCTGCGCGTCGCCGCCCAGCGCCTTGATGCCGTCGCGCATCGCGGCGAGGTCGACCACCGCCGGAACGCCGGTGAAGTCCTGCATCAGCACGCGGGCCGGGCGGTAGGCGATCTCGCGGGGGTTCTTGCCGCCATTGGCGCCCCACTCGGCAAAGGCCTTGATGTCGTCGGTCGAGACGGAGAAACCGCCATCCTCGAAGCGCAGCAGGTTCTCCAGCACCACCTTGAGCGCGGCCGGCAGGCGATCGAAATCGCCCAGGCCCGCCTCGGTGGCGGCGGGAATCGAGTAATACGACAGGCTCTGCGACCCGACCGTGAGCTTCCGGCGGGTCTTGGCGCTGTCCTGGCCAACTTGAATCGGCATGAAGTGTCCCTTCTGGCTGCGAGCTGTGGGTCTGGCCCCGGTTCTGCCGCAACGGCAGCAGGCGATCAAGGCCGTCGCCGTCTATGTATACAACGGCACACAAATGTCCAGATGCGGCCGCCTCGCGTTTCGCGCACGTCGCTCTCGCGGCGGCTTGATTGGCAAGGAGGGGCGGAACCGCTTAGACCGGACAGGGTAATTTCGGATTGGAGAGAAGGCATGCGCGGATTCTTGGCGGCTTTGGTCAGCGCGGCCTGTCTTGCCTTCACTCCGGTCCGGGCCGAGTCGCCGGTGGTGATCGAGCTGTTCACCTCGCAGGGCTGTTCGAGCTGCCCGCCCGCCGACCAGATGGTGCGCGACCTTGCCACGCGGGAAGACGTCATCGCACTGGGGCTGCATGTCGATTACTGGGACTATATCGGCTGGGCCGACAGCTTTGCCCAACCGGGCTTCACCAAGCGTCAGAAGGCCTATGCTGCCGCCGTGGGCGAACGGATGGTCTATACGCCGCAATTCGTGGTCGGCGGTGTCGAGCGGATCGTCGGGGCCAAGCCGATGAAGGTGATGGAAGCGGTGATGAACCACGCCGAGATGCCCGCGACGGTGACGATGCAGGCCAAGCGCGATGGCGGGCTGCTGCGAATCAAGGCGCGACGCATGACCGATCATACGGAACCGCTGATGGTGCAGCTCGTGCGTTTCATGCCCGAGGCAAAGGTCTCGATCAAGAATGGCGAGAATGCGGGGCACGATCTGACCTATGCCAATATCGTGACGTCATGGGGTCTGCTGGTGCGATGGAGCGGAACCGAGGATCTCGAAATCGAGACGCCGATCGAGGGCGACCAGCCCGGCGCCGTGATCGTTCAGGAAGAGGGGCCGGGCGCGATCCTCGCTGCGGCGCGGCTGCCCTAGCGGCGGGCTGCCTTCCACCGGTTGTGCACCCAGAACCATTGTCCGGGATCGCGCCTCACCCGCGTCTCGAGCCGGGCGGTCGCCTCGCGCATCATGTCGAGCGGTGCGTCATGTGGAATCGGGGCCTCGACCGCCACATCGAATGAGATGCCGTCGGCGCGACGGGTGCCGTAATACGGCACGAGCAGCGCATCGAAGCGCCGCGCAAGCTCGGCGGCGGTCAGCGCGGTGCGGGCGGGCCGACCCAGGAAATCGATCTCGACGCCACCGCGGTCGTGCAGGTCGAACAGGATCGTCGCCATGCCGCCCGCCTTGAGATGGCGCAGGAACCCGGTCAGACCGCGACGCCCTTTTGCGAAAACCGGCCCCGACACGTCCTGCATCGTCGCCGCGTAGTGGTCGTTGACGAAGCGGTTCGACATTTCGCGATAGAGCCCGCCGATGTCGTAGCCCATGCCGGTGAGCACGCGCCGGGGCGCTTCGTGATTGCCGAAATGCCCGGTGACGAAGATCACCGGACGGCCTTCGGCGCGGGCACGCGCAACCGCTTCCATGCCATCGGATTGCTGCGGTTCGGAGGGCAGGGCGCGGGCGAACTCGGCTCCCGAGTAGTTCTCGATCAGGGTACGCCCGAGATTGTCGCAGACCGCGCGCGCAAGGGTGGCGCGGCGCTCGGGTGCGAGGTCGGGCCAGATCAGCGCGAGATTTGCGCTGGCGCGGCGGCGATAGCCCGCGAGGGGTCCGATCGCGCGCGCGGTGAGCGCCCCCATCGCTGCGACGCGCCGCTCGTAGGGCAGGGCCATCACGGTGCCGATCGCGGCACGCAGGGCCAGATCGACCGCCCGATCGGCGGGGCCACGCCCCGAGGGTCTTGCCGTGTCGCCTGCCATGGCCGCTCCGCTATCCTGACGCTGCCCCTCATTGGCCATAGGACGGGGAGGGCCGAAAGCCAAGATGCGCCCCGCGAGGCACTAGCCCATGGCGTCGTCGGGTTCCGGCGAGACGAGCGTGATTTCGCCGGCATCGGCGGCGGCGCGTATGGCGCCGGTGATCTCGCTCATCGCCGCCTCGGCCTCGATCAGGCGAATCTCGCCGCGTTCGGCGATCTCGTCTCGCAGCCCTTGGGCCATGCGTTGCGAGATGTTGTCGAGCAGATGCGCGGCGGCGGTGGCGAAACCGCCGCCCTGGGCCAGTGCCGCCGCGAGAGCGGTGATCAGCACCGGTTGTTCGATCCGGCGCAATATGGCCGGTGCGTCCGAAGCCGCGAGCCGGTCGGGAATGTCGCCGAAGGTGAAGATGGATCGGCGTACATCGCGCGCGAAATCGGGATCATCGGCCTCGAGACCGTCCAGCACGGTGTCGCGTGTGGCGCTGCCGCTGGAATTGAGGATTTCGCCCAGCCGGTCGGGTGCCGGATCTGCGAAGGCATGGTGCGCCGGGCGGCAATGCTCGGTTGCCAAGGCCGCGCCGATCCGCTCGACTGCGTCGGGTGCGATGGTCGAGGTCTGCGACATCGCATGGGTGATCCGGCGGGCCCGTTCCCCCGGTAGCAATCCAAGCAGTTCCGCAGCCTTGGCGACCGGCAGCTTCGACAGGGTGACCGCCGCGATCTCTGCGCATTCGCCGGTCATCAGCGGTACCAGATCGGGGCAGGGCAGCGCCGTCAGTCGCGCCCATGAATCGTCGCTAGAGGGCGGTCCGGTCTCGGCCCGCAACCGCGCCGCCGTCGCCGGGCTGATCCGTCCGTCGAGCGCGGCCAGAACCCCGTCCATGCCGCGTGGTGCAGCGAGGCCCAGCCCTTCGATGCGGTCGGAGAATTCCGCCGCCACGGCGGCCAGCGTCGTACGATCGACGAGGCGAAGGGCCCCCAGTTCGCGAGTCAGGCTGATCTGCACCTCCTCCGGCAAGGCGGCCAGATCGAGCTTGCGCCCCTCGGCGATCGCCAGTTGCACCACCATCGCGGCCTTGCGACGACGACTCAGGTCGCGGCTGCCGCTGACCGGGCGAGCCCCGGCAGGATCTATGGGCTGGGGGGCTGACACGGATGCGGTCTCCTGATGCGGTCGGTTCGAACGTCATAGAAGATCTGGGTAAACAGGTGGTTCTCAGTTCGTTCCAAAGATGACCCCGAGTCATGATGTCCCGAAGGTTCTCGACGATGTCGCCATTTCAGGCGAAATAGGCCACGGCGCTATCGAAGTGTTCAGATCCGTAGTGTAATCCACTTGAGGTGAAGCAATTCCCGACCGATACTGTATGTATTGGGCAAGTTCGTTTATGCAGTCTGAAGTCGCGTTTCCGAGGTCTTGTCCGGGAGGCTCGTCCTGGGGAGGACTGAAGATCGAACTTGGCACGATGAGCGGACCGATCGCGACCATGCAGCTGGAACGGGTCCATTAAATGAGCGTCTCGATCGATAGCGAGCTGCTCGGTCGCTTGGCGCCGGTTGGTCACTACCTTGCCTTGCGGATCGGCTTCGCGTTCCCGCTCGAAGAATATAACAACCTGCCTCAGCCCTGGATCGACCTCTATACGTCCGAGCGGTTCCTGCTCGACGATCCGGCGATCCGTTGGGCCTATGCCAACGAGGGGATCGCGCGCTGGAGCGCGCTCGACGACCCGCTCGGCATCTTCGCGAAGGCCTGGCGGCTGGGGCTGCGTCACGGCGCGGTCGCGTCGGTCTCGGACGAGGAGAGCGGGCTGCGCTCCTACGGCATCTTCTTGCGCGAGGACCGCGAGTTCAGCGATCGCGAACTGGGCGTGCTGCACGGCATGTTGCTGACCCTGCATGAGAGGGCGGCACCGCCGACCAACCTGACGCAAGCCGAGATCGAGGTGCTGCGGATGGTCAAGAACGGCTACCGGCTCAAGCAGATCGCCCATGCGCTGGGCGTGACCGAGGGGGCGATCAAGCAGCGCCTGAAGAATGCCCGGACGAAGCTCGGCGCCTCGACGGCCACGCAGGCCGCGACACTGGCCTCGGGCTTCGGCCTGATCTGAAGAAGGCGGCGGGCCGAAGCCCGCCGCATGAGGCTTTAGCCGAACACGCGCGCGAAGATCGTGTCGACATGCTTGGTGTGATAGCCGAGGTCGAACTTCTCCTCGATCTGTTCGGGCGTCAGCGCCGCCGTCACTTCGGGGTCGGCCAGAAGCTCGGTCTTGAAATCGGCGCCCTGTTCCCAGACCCGCATCGCGTTGCGCTGCACCAGACGGTAGGCGTCCTCGCGGCTCACGCCCGCCTGCGTCAGCGCCAGCAGGACCCGCTGGCTCATCACCAGACCGCGGAACTTATTCATGTTGTCGAGCATGTGCCGCGGGTAGATCACCAGCTTTTCAATCACGCCCGCGAGGCGGTTCAGAGCAAAGTCGAGCGTCACCGTGGTGTCGGGGCCGATCGCCCGCTCGACCGAGGAGTGCGAGATGTCGCGCTCGTGCCAGAGCGTGACGTTCTCCATCGCTGGCACCACCGACATGCGCACCAGACGGGCGAGGCCGGTCAGGTTCTCGGTCAGCACCGGGTTGCGCTTGTGCGGCATGGCCGAGGACCCCTTCTGGCCCTTGGAGAAGAACTCCTCCGCTTCGAGGACTTCCGTCCGCTGCATGTGGCGGATCTCGGTGGCGATGTTCTCCATCGACGAGGCGATCACGCCCAGCGTGGCAAAGAACATGGCATGGCGATCGCGCGGGATCACCTGGGTCGAGATCGGTTCGGGCTTGAGGCCCATCTTGGCGCAGACATGCTCCTCGACGCGCGGATCGACATTGGCGAAGGTGCCGACCGCGCCCGAGATGGCGCCGGTGGCGATCTCGTCGCGGGCGTTCCGGAGCCGGGCGAGACCGCGATCCATCTCGGCGTAGAAACGCGCAAAGGTCAGCCCCATGGTGGTCGGCTCGGCATGGATGCCGTGGGACCGACCGATACGGACCGTGTCCTTGTGCTCGATCGCGCGCGCCTTGAGCGCGGCCAGAACGCGCTCCATGTCGGCGATCAGCAGGTCGGCGGCACGGGTAAGCTGTACGTTGAAAGTGGTGTCGAGCACGTCCGACGAGGTCATGCCCTGATGCACGAAGCGGGCCTGGTCCGAGCCCACATGCTCGGCGAGATGGGTCAGGAAGGCGATGACGTCGTGCTTTGTTACGGCCTCGATCTCGTCGATGCGCGCGACGTCGAACTCGACATCCTTCGCCTTCCAAACAGCGTCGGCATTCTCGCGCGGGATCACGCCCAGATCGGCCATCGCGTCGCCCGCATGGGCCTCGATCTCGTACCAGATGCGGAACTTGGTGGCGGGTTCCCAGATGGCGGTCATCTCGGGGCGGGAATAGCGGGGGATCATCGGCGCTCTCTTCGATCGGGGAAGGGTACGCCGGGGTCATAGGGGCATGGGGACGGGCGCACAAGGTCGCCGGATGACCCGGCGGCACTGTCCGCGCGCCCCCAACTGCGAAGGGTCAGATTCCGGGGATCACCGGGCCCAGCGCCGCGCCATGCGCGCCCAGTGTCAGGATCACCCCCGCCACCGCGGCGCTGTTGGATCGCTTGCGCAGTCCCGGCAGGGACAGCCCGAGAATGCTGCGCGGCCGACGCTCGGCCAGTGCCTCGTCCTTGGTGGGCTCCAGCGCCTCGCGGATGCGCTGCATCTCCTCGACCATGGGATGCGCGGCCGCCGGCATGTCGTTGGCCGGCCGTACCCGCTCGGCCGTGGTGCGCAGCTTCGGCCGCTCGGTGCGGTAGCTCGGGCGCTCGGGCCGGCGCGGTCGCAGCGGGCGTGTTTCCGGCACTTCGGGCGCCAGTTCCGAGACCTGCTCCGCGGTCTCGGCATCGAAGCGGGCCAGCATCCGGTCGATCTCGTGCTCGGTGGCATGCAGCCCGGGCCGGGCCGGGTCGAGACCGGGCAACTCGTCGATCATCGCGTCGATCATCTCGACGCTGGCCGCGCGGGGGCTGGTCTTCCACAGCATCCGGTCGGACATGAAGCGCGCGTTGATCCGGTCGGCGAGCAGCCGGGTGATCGTGCCTTGGTGGCTCGCGATGCCGACCTGGCAATCACCGCTCTCGGCGGCGCCGACGCCGATCGACAGGCAGGCGGCGTACCGGCCGGGAAGCATCTGGGTGTAGGCGAGGATGATGCGGGCATTGTCGAGGTCGAAGACAGCGACGTCCTCGTGATCCCAGTTCAACCCGCAATCGCGGGCAGGACCGTCGTTGAGCGCCGTGCGCAGGTCGTCGACCAGGTTGGGGAAGTCGAGTTCGGGAGCGGCGCGGAACAGAAGCTGGGCAACGGTACTGGTGATCGGGTCTGGCATGGACCGGTCTCCAAGATGAGTCGGCACGTGGGCCGCGTGAGTGGTTCCTTTCATCCATGTTTAGGAATTGTGTTCCCGCTGAGCGCGAACCGGGGAATTAGCAAGATCGCGACGCTGGAACTGCCCTCTCACCGCCGCAATTCGGCCCCGATACGTGGCGTCAGGCGCCGCCTTGTCGCTCGACCCGGCGCGATCGCAACGCAAACGGGGCGCCGATTGGCGCCCCGCATGGTCTTGAAATGGCGGCTGAAACGATCAGCAGCTGTAGTAGAGCTTGTACTCGACCGGGTGCGGCGTGTGCTCGTAGGCGTAGACCTCTTCCCACTTGAGCGCCATGTAGCCTTCGAGCTGGTCGCGGGTGAACACGTCACCGGCAAGCAGGAACTCGTGATCGGCTTCCAGCGCCTCGAGCGCCTCGCGCAGCGAACCACAGACCGTCGGGATCTGCGCCAGCTCTTCGGGCGGCAGGTCGTAGAGGTCCTTGTCCGAGGACGGGCCCGGATCGATCTTGTTCTTGATGCCGTCGAGGCCGGCCATCAGCAGCGCCGAGAAGGCGAGGTAGGGGTTCGCGGCCGGGTCGGGGAAACGGGCCTCGACGCGCTTGGCCTTCGGGCTTTCCGACCACGGGATCCGGACGCAGCCCGAGCGGTTGCGAGCCGAGTAGGCGCGCAGCACCGGGGCTTCGAAGCCCGGGATCAGGCGCTTGTAGCTGTTGGTGGTCGGGTTGGTGATCGCGTTGAGCGCCTTGGCGTGCTTCAGGATGCCGCCGATGAAGTAGAGCGCTTCCTGGCTCAGATCGGCATACTTGTCGCCGGCGAAGAGCGGCTTGCCGTCCTTCCAGATCGACATGTTGACGTGCATGCCCGAGCCGTTGTCGCCCGAGATCGGCTTCGGCATGAAGGTCGCCGACTTGCCGTAGGCCTGGGCCACGTTGTGGATCACGTATTTGTACTTCTGGATCTCGTCGGCCTGATGCGTCAGCGTGCCGAAGATCAGGCCCAGCTCGTGCTGGCACGACGCCACCTCATGGTGGTGCTTGTCGACCTTCATGCCCATGCGCTTCATGGTCGAGAGCATCTCGCCGCGCATGTCCTGCGCGTCGTCGATCGGGTTGACCGGGAAGTAGCCGCCCTTGACGCCCGGACGATGGCCGGTGTTGCCGACCTCGTACTCGGTGTCGGTGTTCCAGGCGCCGTCGATCGCGTCGACCGAGAAGGAGACCTTGTTCGAGGTCACGGCGAAGCGGACGTCGTCGAAAATGAAGAACTCGGCCTCGGGGCCCATATAGGCGGTGTCGCCGATGCCGCTCGACTTCAGGTAGGCTTCGGCCTTCAACGCGGTGCCGCGCGGGTCGCGGTCATAGGGCTCGCCGGTGTCGGGCTCGACCACGGTGCAGTGGAGGCACAGCGTCTTCTCGGCGTAGAACGGGTCGATATAGGCGCTGTCATTGGCGGGCATCAGCTTCATGTCGGACTGGTCGATCGACTTCCAGCCGGCGATCGAGGAGCCGTCGAACATGAAGCCTTCTTCGAGGAAGTCCTCGTCGACGAGGTCGGCGACCACGGTGACGTGCTGCAGCTTGCCCTTGGGGTCGGTGAAACGGATGTCGACGTATTCGACCTCCTCGTCCTTCATCATCTTCAGAAGCTTGGAGCTGTCCATCTCAATGCTTTCCTTGTTTATCTCGTGTTCGTGAAAAGGGGTCGCCCCCCGCGGCGCGCGACTCAGATCGCGTCGTCGCCGAATTCTCCGGTGCGGATGCGGATCGCCTGTTCGACGGGCGAAACGAAGATCTTGCCGTCGCCGATCTTGTCGGTCTTCGCGGCATCGACGATGGCCGCGATCGCGCGCTCGACCTGATCGTCGGGCAGAACCACCTCGATCTTCACCTTCGGCAGAAAATCGACGACGTATTCGGCGCCGCGATAAAGCTCGGTATGGCCCTTCTGGCGTCCAAAGCCTTTCACCTCGACAACGGAGAGGCCCTGCACGCCGGCCTCCTGAAGCGCCTCCTTCACCTCGTCGAGCTTGAACGGCTTGATGATCGCCTCGATCTTCTTCATGTCGCGCGACTCCCTTGCATCCGCGTTCTCAGGGGTGAAACCATGACGCCCCGGCCACCTCAATCGCCGCTCCCGGCCCGGAATGGAGCCAATGCCGAAATTCCAGATCGGTGCCTAAAATTTGTGCATAATGGGTGTATTCGATGCAGTTTGAAAATTCTTGCCCGGCCGACACCCCGGAAACCGCTCGTTCCGTGAGCAGTCTCGACGGAATGGCGGTTCTGACTGCCAGTGAAATGCGCGATGCAGAGGCGCGGGCCGTCTCGGCCGGCACACCGGGCGCGGTGCTCATGGAACGGGCGGGGGCTGCCGTGATTGCCGCGCTGTTCGAGTATTGGCCGCAGCTCTCATCCGGAGGGCGCGTCTGCGTGCTGTGCGGGCCGGGCGGCAATGGCGGTGACGGCTATGCGGTGGCAAGGCAGTTGGCAATGCGCGGCTGGACGGTCCGGCTTCACGCGCTGGCCCCGGCGCGTCATGCGGATGCCGCCGGGCAGGCGCGGCTTTGGTCGGAAATGGGGGCCATCGAGGAGTGGAACCGGGCAGGGGAGTCGGTCGAGGCAGCCGACCTCGTGATCGACGCGCTGTTCGGCATCGGGCTTGCGCGGCCGCTCGGCCCCGAGTTCGACCGGGTGCTGAAGGCCGGGGCGCAGCGGGTGCTGGCGATCGACCTGCCATCCGGCCTGTGTTCCGACAGCGGGCGCGTGATCGGCGAGCGATGCTTCGACGCCGATCTCACGGTGAGCTTTCATACACCGAAGTGCGGCCATATTCTTGCTGAAGGCCCGGCCCGTTGCGGCACGCTGGATATTCGCGGCATCGGCCTCCCGGAGGAGGGCGGGAGCGTCAGGCTGACCCGCAGACCTGAGCGGTTCGGCAAGCGCGCAGGTCACAAATACGGTCACGGCCACGCGCTGGTGCTGTCCGGCGGGGTTGGGCGCGGCGGCGCGGCGCGCATGGCGGCTCGGGCCGCGCTCAGGAGCGGTGCGGGGCTGGTGACGCTGGCCTGCCCGCCCGCGGCCCTGCAGGAAAACGCGGCCCGGCTGGACGCGATCATGCTGCGGTCGCTGCGGAATGCGGAGGCGCTGGAGCAATTGCTGGAGGATTCCAGGCTGAACGCGCTTCTGCTCGGCCCGGGTCTCGGGACCGGCATGCGCGAAGGCGAACTGGTGGGGCGGGCGCTTGCGGCGGGGCGGTCAACGGTGCTCGACGCCGACGCGCTCACGCTCTTGGCCGGGGATGCGGCTTTGCGGGCTGCGCTGCACGAGGGATGCCTGCTCACGCCGCATGATGGCGAATTCGCGCGTCTGGTGCCTGACATCGCCAATCGCATGAGGGGGCCGGTCGCAAGCGGCCCGGCCTACTCGCGGCTCGATGCGGCGCGCGAGGCGGCGGGGCGGTTGGACTGCACGGTGCTGCTCAAGGGGCCGGATACGGTGATCGCGGCACCCGATGGGCGCGCGGTGATCAATGCCGCGGTTCATGGTCGCTCCGCGCCATGGCTTGCTACAGCAGGAGCGGGCGACGTGTTGGCCGGGATCGCGGCGGGGCTGATGGCACGCGGCCGCGACGGTTTCGCCGCGGGGCAGGAGGCGGCGTGGCTGCATGTCGAGGCGGCGCGCCGTTTCGGCCCGGGGCTGATCGCCGAGGACCTGCCCGAGATGCTGCCCGCCGTGATGCGCGAAATGGGACTTTGAGGCCGCTGCGGCAGTCGGCATTTTTTCCCGTGGCGCGCCGCTTCGGGCTTTGCTAGACAACGCCGAGATTTCCGGGGGGCCGTTCCGCTCCCCATGAGAGACATGCGGGTGTGGCGGAACTGGTAGACGCACCAGATTTAGGTTCTGGCGCCGCAAGGCGTGGGGGTTCGAGTCCCTTCACCCGCACCAAGAAACACGACTGAGAAAAGGACGACAGATGCAGGTCACCGAGACCCTCAACGACGGCCTCAAGCGCGGCTACAAGATCACGCTGCCCGCCGCCGAACTGGACGCCAAGGTCCAGGAAAAGCTGGTCGAAGCCCAGCCCGAGGTCGCCATGAAGGGCTTCCGCAAGGGCAAGGTGCCGCTGTCGCTGCTGAAAAAGCAGTTCGGCCCGCGCGTGCTCGGCGAAGCCATGCAGGAGAGCATCGACGGTGCGCTGTCGAACCACCTCGAGGAAAGCGGCGATCGCCCGGCGATGCAGCCCGAGGTGAAGATGGCCAATGACGACTGGAAGGAAGGCGACGACGTCGAAGTCACCGTCTCCTACGAGAAGCTGCCCGAGATCCCCGAGACCGATTTCTCCGACATCTCGATCGAGCGGCTGAAGGTCTCGGCCGACGATGCCGCGATCGACGAGGCGCTGGGCAACCTCGCCGAGACCGCGCAGAACTTCGAGGACAAGGACGGCGAGGCCGAAGAGGGCGATCAGGTCGTGATCGACTTCACCGGCAAGATCGACGGCGAAGCCTTCGAGGGCGGCGCTGCCGAGGACTATCCGCTGGTGCTCGGCTCGAACTCCTTCATCCCCGGCTTCGAGGATGGCCTCAAGGGCGTGAAGGCCGGCGACGAGAAGAACGTCGAGGTCAACTTCCCCGAGGACTACCAGGCCCAGAACCTCGCCGGCAAAGCCGCGGTGTTCGAGTGCAAGGTCAAGGCGGTGAAGGCCCCGCAGAAGGCCGAGATCGACGACGAGCTCGCGAAGAAGTTCGGCGCCGAGGATCTCGCCGCGCTGAAGGCGCAGATCGCCGAGCGTCTCGAGGCCGAGTATTCGGGTGCCTCGCGTGCTGTCGCCAAGCGCAAGCTGCTCGACATCCTCGACGAGAAGGTCTCGTTCGACCTGCCGCCGTCGCTCGTCGAGGCCGAGGCGAACCAGATCGCGCATCAGCTCTACCACGAGGAGCACCCCGAGGATCACGGCCACGACCACGGCAAGATCGAGCCGACCGAGGAGCACACAAAGCTCGCCGAGCGTCGCGTGAAGCTTGGCCTGTTGCTGGCCGAGATCGGCCAGAAGGCCGATGTGAAGGTCACCGACCAGGAGCTGACGCAGGCGATCCTCAACCAGGCGCGCCAGTATCGTGGCCAGGAGCGGCAGTTCTTCGAATTCGTGCAGAACAACCCGCAGATGCGCCAGCAGATCCAGGCCCCGATCTTCGAGGACAAGGTCATCGACCATATCTTCGAGCAGGCCAAGGTCGAGGAGAAGGAAGTCTCCAAGGACGATCTGCAAAAGGCCGTCGAGGCGCTCGACGACGAGGCCTGAGCCTCTCGATCGGACCCGGACTAGAAAAGGGCCGCCCCTTGGGGGCGGCCCTTGCCGTTTCCGCGCCCGATGCCGGGCGCCTCAGCTATAGGCGCCGGCCGAGTAGGTCAGCTCGTAGCTGTGGCTGTAGACCTCGAACACGATGCCGAACGGATCCTCGACGTAGCACATGCGGTAGGGCTTTTCGCCCGGGAAGTATTCGCGGATCGGCATCCGCTGCTTGCCGCCGGCGGCGACGATCCGTTCGACCAAGCCTTCGACATCCGGGTCCTGGATCGCGAAGTGAAAGGTGCCGTGACGGCGGAAATCGAGATTGTCATCGGGGGCGCGGTTGCCATCCATTTCGAACAGCTCGAGCCCGATCCGGTCGGCCGTGGCCATATGTGCGATCCGCAGCCGATTCCAGCCGGGCCCGAACACGTCCGTGCACATGCGGCCGATATCGCTGTCATCCTCGACCACTTCGGTCGGCTCCATGATCACGTAAAGGCCGAGTACATCACGGTAGAAGGTCAGCGCGGCGTCGAGATCCGGCACCGACAGGCCGATATGCGAAAAGCTTCTGGGATAGGGCGTCATTCATGTCTCCATCGAAAGGCATGAGAGGTAGTTAGGCTTGTCTACAGCGTTTGAAAAATTATCATTCGAGATGGTTTTGATAACTTATAGTGATGATGCATGCTGAATGCGCTTTGGCTGGAGACCTTCGCCACATTGGCCGAGACCGGGCATTTCACCCGCGCCGCCGCCCGGCTGAACATGACCCAGCCGGGTGTGTCGCAGCATCTTCGCAAGCTCGAAGCCCAGATCGGGCGGCCCTTGTTGAGCCGACATGGAAAGGGGTTCACGCTGACACCCGCCGGGGAGGCGGTGTTCGACATGGCCCGCGCGCGGCGCGAGGAGGAGCGCCAGCTGCGCGAAGCCATCCGCGCCGATGATCCGGAGGCGGGCGAGGTGGCGGTGGCCTGTTCCGGCAGCTTTGCCATGGCTCTGCAGCCCGCCTTCTGGTCGCTGCTGAGCGCCGCGCCGCAACTTCGCCTGCGGCTCGAGGCCATGCCGCAGCGGGGCGTGATCGACGGCGTCGCCGAGGGACGGTTCGATCTCGGCGTAGTCGATCACGAGCCCGGCGATCCCCGGCTGGAGGCTGAGCGGATCGGCCGCGAGGCGTTGTGCCTCCTGTTGCCTGCCGGGGTCACAGATACCCGTTTCGGGGCATTGGAGGAGCTGGGATTCATCGCCCATCCCGATGGATGGCTTTATGCCGAAGAGCTGTTTTCCCTGAATTACCCTACGGACTTCCGGGGTGCCGAACAGCTTGCCGTGCGGGCTTTCCTCAACCAGATCGGTCAGATCCCGGCGCCGGTCGCGCAGGGTGTCGGCTATACCTTGCTGCCGCGCAGCGGGTACGAGGCATTCGTTGATCGCGACCGCATCGCCGTGGCGGAACTGGACCGCCCGCGACATCGCGATCTGTGGCTGCTGCGCCGCCGGGGCCGGGAGTTGCCGGCCCGGGTCGAACGGGTCGCCAAGCTGGTCACCGAGGTCGCGGCGCGGCTCGAAGCCGCGGAGGGCTGAAGCGAAGAAGGCGCCCCGAACGGGACGCCCCTTCAAACCTGTGCAGCAGGTCCAGAAACTCGAGTTGGCTCAGCTGCCCCAGCTGCGGACCGGGCCGCAGTCCATGTGGACGAAGTTCGAGCCGGAATACTTGCCGACGCCGCCCGCCTTGCAGGCGGCTGCCGCGCGCGCCATCTGGCTCACCGAACGGCCCGAGAGCCGCAGGTCGGCCGCCTGGCCCTTGAGGTGAAGCGAGTTCTTGGCGACGCCGGAGGAGCGGCTGCGCAGCATCGCGTTGGTGGCCGGCGAGCGGTAGCCCGACAGCAGCATGTAGGGTTCGTTGACTTCGAGAAGGCTGTGGCTGGCGGCCATGATGTCGACGGTCCGGGTGTCGATATCCATCATCTGGTTGTTGCGCCAGTCGCGCATGAAGACGTTGATCTCGCGGATCGCCTCGGCGATGTACTCGCCCTCGATCCAGTAGATCGTGTCGATCTTTTCGCCGGTCCGCTCCGAATACATCGAAAGCCTGCGCACATCGCCCGCGCGCCTCAGAAAGCCGGCCGCATTCGAGTAGGTGGGTGCTGCGGTGACTGCCGTGGCCGCGAACGCGCCAAGGAGACCGCGGCGGGTCATGCCCGCCGAGCGAATTTTATCAATCATGTGAGCGCCTGTCCCGTCGCTTACCTGTGGGCCCGCATTTTCACGGACATTTTTTTGCCATCCATCCCCAGATGCAGACCCTCTATCGCACGGGAGGACGACTCGACCAAGTGTGGTTATCGGATAACATAGTGAAGAAAGCCCCAATCGGCGGGAACTTGCGCAAATGCCGCTCGGTTGAGCCCCGGTTCGGTCGATTTGCTGCGCTTTTGCCACGCCGCAGGGCTCTTATCGGCGAACCGATGGCCGGACAGAATGCCGGTGCCTATTTCTTCCCAGAGGTCCTGTCCGGATCCGTCCCGAACTCACGGTGTCTAATGTTGCCCCTGTCCCGCCCCCCTTTGGTGCCCCGTCTGCGCCATCTGGCCCTGCCCATCGGTATCACGTTGAGTGTCATGCAGCCCGTTGCCGGACAGGCTCAGGTCAGCGTGTTCCGGCAGGCCGTGGCCGAGAGTGTCGCCGGCCAGTCCGATCTCGCGCCCAGCTACAGGACGCGTGGCTTTACGGGCATCTGGACCGGTGCCGATGCCGCCGCGATCACCCGGCGCAACGCTTTGCTGGCGGCACTGTCCGATGCCGACGCGCATGGCCTGCCGGTCTCGCGCTATGATCCGGAAGGTCTGATCCGCAAGCTCCGCGCCGCACGAAGCGCCGAGGACCGCGCCGCGATGGATGTCGAGCTGACCCGGGTCTTCCTGCGGTACGCACGGGATGTGCAAAGCGGCATGCTCGAGCCCGGTCGCGTGGTCGAGATGATCCGCCGCGAGGTGCCGCTGCGTGATCCTGCAGAGACGCTTGCGAGCTTTCTCGAAGCCGATCCCGTGGCCTTCCTGCGAGACCTCGCGCCGGCATCGCCGGAATATGGCCGTTTGATGCGGGCCCGCGCCGAACTGCAGCGCGCCTTGGACGCAGGTGGCTGGGGCGCGCGGCTCTCCGAGGCCAAGATCGAGGCCGGTGACAGTGGCGCCGATGTCGTGGCACTGCGCGACCGGTTGATCGCCATGGGCCATCTGGCTCCTACGAGCAGCGCGGTCATGGACGAGGCGCTCGTCGCGGCGGTCCGGGATTTCCAGAGCCGCAACGGCCTCCTGGTCGATGGCGTCGTCGGGCCGGGGACACGCGCCGAGCTCAACCGCTCGGTCGAGGAACGGTTGCAGTCCGTGCTGGTCGCGATGGAGCGCGAGCGCTGGATCAACATGGAGCGCGGGGAGCGCCACGTGCTGGTGAACCTCACCGATTTCAGCGCCACCATCATCGACGACGGCCGCGAAACCTTCCGCACGGCCTCGGTGATCGGCGCGGAAGTGCCCGACCGTCAAACGCCAGAATTTTCGGACGTCATGGAATACATGGTGATCAATCCGAGCTGGTACGTGCCGCGCTCCATCGTGGTGGGCGAATACCTGCCGCAGCTCAAGCGCAACCGCCACGCCGCGAGCCAGATCCTGATCACCGACCGGTCGGGTCGGGAAATCAGCCGCAATTCAATCGACTTCTCGCGCTACAACGAGCGCAACTTTCCCTTCTCGATGCGCCAGCCCCCCTCCAATTCGAATGCGCTGGGACTGGTGAAATTCCTGTTTCCCAACCGCTACAACATCTACCTGCACGACACGCCGGCCAAGTCGCTGTTCGGGCGCGAGCGCCGCGCCTTCAGCCATGGCTGCGTGCGGCTGAGCGAACCGTTCGATTTCGCCTATGCGCTGCTGGCCGCGCAGGAGGAGGATCCGGTCGGCTTCTTCCAGTCTCGCCTCGCCACTGGGCGCGAGACGCGGGTGAACCTCGAGGCGCCGGTGCCGGTGCATCTGATCTACCGCACGGCCTTTACCGACGAGGAGGGGCGGCTGCATTTCCGCCGCGATGTCTACGAGCGGGACGCCGCGATCTGGGCGGCGCTTGCCCGCGAAGGGGTGGCGATCTCGCGCCCCGCAAGCTAGATCCCTCGAAAACCCGAGGGAACCGTCATGGATTTTACGCTGAGCGAGATCGCCACCGCGCTGAACGCCGAGCTTCAGGGCGATGGCAGCCTGCGTGTCACCGGTGCCGCCGAACCCGGGCAGGCGGGCGAGGATGACCTCGCGCTGGCGATGTCACCGAAATGGGCCGAGGCGCTGCAACAGGGACGCGCGCGTGCCGCGCTGGTCTGGCCCGGGGCCGACTGGCGCGAGATGGGGCTGCAGGGCGCCATCGTCGCCCCGCGTGGCCGTCTCGCCATGGCGGGTCTGACCCAGCTTCTCGATGCCCCCGGGGCCGAGACCGGCATTCATCCTTCTGCGGTGGTCGACGCTTCCGCCGAGATCGGCGAAGGGGTCTTTGTCGGTCCGCTGGCGGTGATCGGCGCGGGCGCGGTGATCGGCCCGAACTGCCGGATCATGGCACAGGCGTCGATCGGGCCCGGTGTGCGGCTGGGGCAGGGCGCGCTCATCCATTCGGGCGCACGGCTGGGGCGCAATGTGGTGGCGGGCGACCGGCTCATCGTGCAGCCGAATGCGGTGATCGGTGGCGACGGATTCTCCTTCGTCACCGAAAGCGAAAGCCACGTCGAATCCGCGCGTGCCGAGCTGGGACAGGGCAAGGTTTCGCAAGAGGCCGATCCGACCTGGCATCGGATCCACAGCCTCGGCTCGGTGATCCTCGGCGACGATGTCGAGATCGGCGCCTGCGCCACGATCGATGCGGGTACGATCCGCCCGACCCGCGTGGGCAACGGCTCCAAGATCGACAACCTCGTGCAGGTCGGCCATAACTGCGTGATCGGCGACCACTGTCTGCTCTGCGGTCACGTCGGACTTGCCGGCTCGGTGAACATCGGCGACCGGTCAGTGCTCGGTGGCAAGGTGGGCGTGTCCGACAATCTCAATATCGGTGCCGACGTCGTCCTCACCGGCGGTTCGATCGTGTTGTCGAACGTGCCCGCCGGGCGTGTGATGATGGGCTATCCCGCCACCAAGATCGACAGTCAGGTCGAAAGCTACAAGGCGCTGCGCCGACTGCCGCGGCTGATGCGTGATCTCGCGGCATCTCGCAAGGGCTGATACCGGCGCTTCATGGTTTCAATGCGGCGTCGCAGCGATTAGATCGGGGTGAGGAGAAGCACTGTAGGGGATGCGGGTCGGATGGAATTGCGCGACAAGGTGATTGCGATCATCGCCGAGCAGGCAATGCTCGAGCCGGGCGACGTATCGCTCGACAACAGCCCGGCCGATCTCGGAATCGACAGCCTCGGTCTGGTGGAGAGCATCTTCGCGATCGAGGAGACCTTCGACATCTCGGTGCCGTTCAACGCCAATGCGCCCGAGGAAAGCGAGTTCGACATTTCCTCGGTCGCCGCCATCGTCGCGGCTGTGGAGCGTCTCGTTCAAAAGCAGCACGCCAGCGCATGACCGGTGGCGCCCGACGCGTCGTCATCACCGGCGCCGGAACCATCAACAGTCTCGGCCATGATGTGCCCTCGACGCTGGAGGCGATGCGCGAGGGTCGCTGCGGCATCGGTCCGCTCGATCTGCGGGATGTCGAGCGGCTGTCGGTCCAGATCGGCGGACAGGTAAAGGGCTATGATGAGCAGGCCCACTTCAACCGCCAGCAGATCGCCCTATACGACCGCTTCACCCAGTTCACGCTGCTCGCCGCGCGGCAGGCCATGGCGCAGTCCGGCATCAGTTTCTCCGACGAGGAAAGCGAGATGTCCGGCGTGGTGCTCGGCACCGCCGGGGGTGGGGTGAACACTTGGGACGAGAACTACCGCACCGTCTATGAAGAAGGGAAGAACCGGGTCCACCCCTTCGTCGTGCCGAAGCTGATGAACAACGCGGCCGCAAGCCATGTCAGCATGGAGTACAACCTGCGCGGCCCGAGCTTTACCGTGGCCACGGCCTGTTCCAGTTCGAACCACGCGATGGGCCTGGCCTTCCAGATGATCCGGTCGGGCATGTGTCGCGCGATGCTGACGGGCGGCTCCGAGGCGATGCTGTGCTTTGGCGGCGTGAAGGCATGGGAAGGGCTCAGGGTGATGTCCAAGGATGCCTGCCGCCCGTTCAGCGCCAACCGCAACGGCATGGTGCAGGGCGAGGGCGCGGCGGTGTTCGTGTTCGAGGAATTCGAGCATGCCCGCGCGCGCGGTGCCGAGATTCTGTGCGAGGTCGCGGGCTTTGGCATGACGGCGGATGCGGCCGATATCGTCATGCCCTCGGCCCAGGGCGCCGAGCGTGCGATGCGGGGCGCGATGCGCGAGGCCGGGCTAGCGCCCGAACAGATCGGCTACATCAATGCGCATGGCACCGGCACGGCGGCGAATGACAAGAGCGAATGCGCCTCCGTCTCGCATGTCTTCGGGCCAGCGGCCGACCGGCTGATGATTTCCTCGACCAAGTCGATGCATGGCCATCTGATCGGCGGCACCGGTGCGGTGGAGCTTCTGGCCTGCATCATGGCGCTGCGCGACGGCGTCATCGCGCCGACCATCGGCTATGAGGAGCCGGATCCGGAATGCGCGCTCGACGTGGTGCCGAACACGGCGCGCGAGGCGAAGGTGAGCGCGGTGCTGTCCAATGCCTTCGCCTTCGGCGGTCTCAACGCGGTGCTGGCTCTGCGCGCGGCCTGAACCCTGCCAGCGTAAAGAGAAAAAGGCGCGGCCTCCGGGAGACCGCGCCCTTTCCATATTCGTTGCCCTTCTTGCGTTACTGCGCCCGGGCAGTGACGGCTCCGAAGCCCGCGGTGAAGCCGGACAGCGACATGTCGAGACGCACCTCCTGATCCGGCGCGGCGGCGGGGACGATGCGCAGCGTGCCGGCGCGGCCGCCCTTGAAGGCGCCGAGCTGCTGGTCCGACAGGCCGAAGCGGGCGACGCAGCCCGCGCGGTTGCAGAAGCTGAACGGGTAGCGCGCGGTCTGGCCGCTATCGACCGTGAGCGAGAGCTGCTCGGTGAGAAGGGTTTCCAGCGGCACCACGACGGTGACGCCTGCCGCCGCCTGCGCCTCGGCCGCCAGCGGCAGCACGGTGACTTCGGCCACGGCATTGCCGTCACCATCCTCGAGCAGCTGGTAGAGCTGGCAGGGCTCGGCCTCGCCCTCGGCGACGCGCATGCAGCGCAGCGACCAGTCGCCATGGGTCTCGGCCACGTAGGGCTGGCCGGGGCGCTCGGTCCCGGCTTCGGCCGGGGCGGCGGGGGCCTGCAGGTCCGCTGGCGCAGCCGGCGACTCGGCCTGCGCGGGGGCCTCGGTCTCGGCTGGCGCGGCCGGAGTCGCGGGCGCTTCCGGCGCCGCGGGAGCCTCGGTCGAGGTCTCGGCTGGCGCCTCGGTGGTGGTGGTCCGGGTGTTCGCCTGCGCGGTTTCGTCCTGCGCGGCCAGCGGCGTGGAAAGGGCCAGCAGCGCGGCGCTGGCCAGAAGTGTCAGTCGGTTCGGCATGTCGCGATCCCGTTTGTCAGTGTCCACGGGGGCTTAGCATGGCGTGGCGCGACTGTCAGGCGGGAAAGGGTCGGGAATCATGCGGGTTTCCGCCAAGATGAAAAAGGGGCCGCGATGCGACCCCCTTCCCATGTTCTCCCTGTCGGACTTGGCCGACTAATTGCCGGGACGCTACGAGAAGGCGATCCCGACGTCAACCGGTATCGCAGCGCAACCCCCGGGCGGGGCGCAAAAAAACCGCGCCCGAAGGCGCGGCAAGTCTGACAGGGAGGACGTCGGGCGACATGCCCGACACCTACATCATGCCACGGAATGGTTACCGGCGCTTTACGAGAATCGTGGCATGAGATGGATCGGCGCGACGGCTGTGTCCTCGGGGTCGAAACCGGTCGTCTTGCATCTTTGGGTGGCGCGTACGGAATAATACAAAACTTGAAAGGTAGCAGTGCTGACGGAACGGAAACAATAGTGTAACGTTTGCGCCACGGGAGTGAGGTTTTTCATAATGGGAGGTACCGCATGGATTCGAAGGTCGAGGAACTCTGGGCTTTGGAAAAGCGGCGCTGGCTCGATGGCGCCGAGTTCTACGAACGCCAGCTTGCCCCCGATGCCGCGATGGTCATTCCCTATCCGTCGGGGCTTCAGGACCGTGTCGCCGCGCTGAGCGGTCAGTGCCCGGCCCGGCAGTGGGAGGCAGTGGAGCTGCATGACCAGAGCGTCACCCGGCACGGCGAAACCGTTCTCCTGAGCTACCGCGTGGTGGCTTGGCGCGATTGCTGCCCCGAACCGCTGCGCGCCAGCTGCGCGTCCACCTATCTCGACGATGACGGCACCTGGTTGAGGCTTTCCCACGAGCGCGAGCCGCTCGATGTTGATGATACGAAGGGTAAGGTGTCCGTTCTCAAGCGCCCCACGCGCGTCGTCGCGCATCTTGGGGCCGCGTAAGGGATCTTTTCCGAAGCCCGAACTTCGAGGCCGGCTCGCATGTGCGAGCTGGCCTTGTCCTTTTCGGCTCAAGCGGCGTCGAGGGGCCGGATCTTGAGCGTCGCGAGGCGGTTCTCCTCCTTCGCGATCACCTCGAAGCGGAAGCCGTGGAAGCTGAACACCTGGCCTTCGGTCGGGATCATCTGCGCCTCGTGGATCACCAGTCCCGCGATGGTGTTGGCCTCTTCGTCGGGCAGGTTCCAGTCCTGTCGCCGGTTCAGGTCGCGGATCGTCATCGAGCCGTCGATCACGTAGGCGCCATCCTCGGTCATCGCGATCGGCTCTTCGCGCTCGGCGTCGAATTCGTCCGAGATCTCGCCGACGATCTCTTCGAGGATATCCTCCAGGGTGATCAGCCCGCGCAACGCGCCATACTCGTCCACCACGAGGGCGAAATGCGTATGCCGCTTGAGGAACTGGCGCATCTGGTCGTCGAGCGTGGTGGTTTCGGGGATGAAATAGGGCGTCATCGCGACATCCATGATGTCGAAGCTCTCCAGCTCTGCGGTGTCCACCGCCCCGTCGGCCATCATCTTGTGCATGGCGCGCAGCAGGTCCTTGGCGTGCAGGATGCCGACGATGTTCTCCGGCTCGTCGCGATAGAGCGGCAGCCGCGTATGCGGGCTCTCCAGACAGAGCGTGAGGATCTCGGTGGCGGGCAGGTTGGCGTCGATCATCGCGATGTTGGAGCGATGCAGCATCACCTCCTCGACCGTGCGTTCGCCGAGATCCAGCGCACCGAGGATGCGGTCGCGATCCTCGCGGTCGACCACCCCTTCCTCATGGCCGAGCGACAGCGCGCCGGCGATTTCCTCGCGTACCGCCAACACCTTGGTGTCGGGGTCGGTGCGCACCCCGAACATCCGCAGGAGCGCGCGGACGAGCACCTGCACCGCCGAGACGACGGGCGCGAAGATCAGGATCACGAGGCCGATCGGTCGGGCGACACGGCTTGCGAAGGTTTCGGCATTGGTGATCGCGTAGGTCTTGGGCAGCACTTCGGCGAAGATCAGCACCAGAAGCGTCATGACCAATGTGGCCGCCGCGACGCCGCTATCGCCGAAGACGCGGGTGAGAAGGGCGGTGGCCAAAGAGGTGGCGAGGATGTTGACGACGTTGTTGCCAAGGAGCACCGAGCCGATCAGCCGCTCGTTATCCTCGGTGACATGCAGCGCCTGCGCCGCGCCCTTGGAACCGCGATCTGCGGCGGAGCGCAGCTTGCCCCGCGATGCGGCGGTGAGTGCAGTCTCCGAGCCCGAGAAAAAGGCCGAGGCCACCAGCAGGAGAAGGATCGCGACGCTGGTGATCCAGAAAGCGGCGTCTAGGGCGGTGTCCATGGGGTCCTTCGCGAAATGATTGATCCCCTGAGTTATGGACGAGAGGGGCGCTTGTTCAACCCTTGCCGGGCGGGACTTGTCGCGGAGTGGCCCGGGCCAGGGGGTGGTGTTCGTGCACCAGCGCGCTCAATCGCTCGCTTTGGACATGTGTGTAGATCTCGGTGGTGGACAGATCCGCGTGGCCAAGCAACGCTTGGATCGCCCGCAGATCGGCACCGCCCGCCAGCAAATGGCTGGCAAAGGCATGGCGCAGCACGTGCGGCGTCACCTGATCGGGCGAAAGACCGGCGGCGATCGCCAGTTCCTTGACCATCACGAAAAAGCTCTGGCGCGTCAGGTGCCCGTTGCGGCCGCGCGCCGGAAACAGGAATTTCGAAGCGGGCTTGCCAGCGGCGCTGGCCGCCGCCTCGGCTTCGTCGCGCCGGGCCAGCCAGGCCGCGACGGCGGCGCGGGCGGGGCGGGACAGCGGCACCATGCGCTCGCGCCCGCCCTTGCCGCGCACCAGCAGCATCTCGGGATCGCCGCGCAGAGACGCCACCGGCAGGCTCACGAGTTCGGAGACGCGCAGGCCCGTGGCGTATAGCAGCTCCATCAGGCAAGTGGCGCGCAACGGATCGCGCGGGTGGTCGCGGGCGGCCAGGAGCAGCGCCTCCACCTCCTCGCGCGACAGCGTGCCCGGCAATCGGCGGCTGCGCCCCGGCCCCTTGAGACGGATCGCCGGATTGTCCTCGCGCCAGCCTTCCTCGAAGGCGAAACGGTAGAGCTGTCGGATCGATGAGAGTCGCCTCGCCCGGGTCGCGGCCGAAAGCCCCTCGGCCTCGCAGGAAACGAGGTAGTCCTCGACCATCGCCTGCGTGGCCGTGGCGAAATGCGCGTCGCGATACGCCAGCCAGCCCGAGAAATCCGACAGGTCGCGGCCATAGGCGAGAAGCGTGTTGCGGGCGGCGTCTAGCTCGGCGGCCTGCGCCTCCAGAAAGGCGGAGATCCAATGGGCCATCGGCACCGACGCCGCATCGCTCACGCGTCGCGCTCCAGAATGAGCATCTGCAGTGCGATGCGGCGCGCCGGGTCCTCGAGCCCGACCGCGCGCAGCGCCGCCAGGCCCTCGCTCAGCGCGCCGGTATCGCCGGCCCGGCCCTCGTCGATCAACGAGATCGCCCGCAGGATCACCTCGCCGACCCGGCCTTCATCGATCATCTGCACCAGTGCCTCGGACGGCTGCTCCGCCTCGAACCCGTTCAAAAGCGCCAGCGCGATCGGGTCGTCCTCGGGGGCGAGGTCGGATCGCGTCCCCTCGGGCAGGCCGCGCGCCAAGGCGACGAGCATCTCCTCCTCCGCATCGCGCGCCTCGTGTTCCAAGGCCACGGCCTCGTAGTCGGGACCGAGCAGGCCGATGGTGAAGGCGGTTTCGGCAACGTCCTTTGGCAGGTCCATCTCGGCGATCTGCGGGCCGAAATGCTGGGCGAAGGCCGTGCCGAGGCGCGCCTCGCGCATGATTTCCCAGACCTCCGGCAATTTCTCGGCCACGGCCATCGCGTCGGCCTTTCGCAGCGCGGCGTCAAAGGCCTGAATGGCGCTCGCACGGTCCCAGATTCCACCGGACGCGGCTGGCACCCGGTCGGTATAGATGCCGAACAGCCGCGTCGGCTCGATGGCACCGTGTCGCGCCAGCCGCTCCGCCGCCTCGATCTGAGCGCGCCACGCCTTGGTCTGTCGCAGATCCGCGTGGCTGAAGGCGCGGGGCAGGGAGCCAGAGGGCATCGCCTCGCCGACCGCTTCGCGCAGGCGATAGACCAGCGGCGTCACACGTTCGGGCTCTGCCAGCGGCGGCTCGCCCTCGTAGAGATCGGGGTCGAGAAAACGCGACAGCATCGCGTCCTCGGCATCGGTCACCTCGCCCAGCGCGCGGGCGGAGTTCAGCGTCAGGGCCGCCGCCTGCCAGTCGCCGTCACGGGCAAGACAGAAGATTTGCGCGGGGCGGGTGGGGGCGATGGTCGGCTTGTTGCGCATCGCGTGGCAGGCTTGGGTCTCCTCGCCGGTGAGCAGCGCGGTGTCGAACCAGCGCCGGAAGCGGTCCGGATCGTCGGGGCCGGCCTCGACCAGCATCTCTGCCGCAGGTTCGAGAGCGCCCATTTCGAGCAGCCGGTCGATCCGGGCGAGGAACAGGGTGCCGAGGGCATCGGCATCCACGGGCGGGTCGGCCTCGGCGACCATCAGCAGCCGCATGAGCTGTTCGATGGCGGGCAGGGTGTCGAGCTTCTGCGCGGCGATCAGCGCCGCCAGCCGCTCCTGCTCGCTGGCCGACCACAGCCCGCGGGGCAGCCCCGAAATGCGTGGCGCGACGAGGCCGACCGCGTCCGGCGAACGCGAATCGAGCGGCTGCACCGAGACCTGCGGCGCGGCCGCGCTTTCGGCCACGGGCGGCTCGACCGTCGGAGCGGGGGGCGGATTCGGGGCGACGGAACGCGACAGCCAGTCGATCGCCGACAGCGGTTCTCCGCCGGTCTCGGCATCCTGCGCCAGCAGCGGCTGACCCAGAACCAGCGCGAGAAGGAGGCCCGCCTTCCTCACCGCCCGATCTCGATGGTGACGGGCTTCACCACCTCCGACACAGGGGCCGCGAAATCGGCGGGGAACAGCATCGGCCCCACATAGGCGTAGGCCAGCAGGCCCAGAGCCGCCAGCACCACGAGGATCAACGCCGCCTTCACCAGCGCCCAGATCAGTCGTCTCAACATCCCGCTCGTCCTCTTGCCCCGGGTCACGGGCGGCCGCGCGCCGCCTCTTACGAGCGATTCATAACTGGTCTTTCGGCCGAGATCACGTCATTCAGGGCAGGAATTTGCGAGGGCCCGCAGGTCGGGCCGCGACGGGGGCATTATGGCGGCAGGAAAGGCGCGCAGGAGCGGTGACGGCAGCGCGATGCGTTTGCGCCGGCCGGTGGTGCTGGTCGGCATGATGGGCTCCGGCAAGACCGCGATCGGCCGCGCCCTCTCGGCCCGGCTTGGTTGCGGCTTCGTCGACAGCGACACGGCCATCGAAGAGGCCGCCAAATGCTCCATCGCCGAAATCTTCGCTCGCGACGGCGAAGCGTTCTTTCGGGCCCGCGAGAGCGAGGTGCTGGAACGGTTGCTCGAGGCCGGACCACGCGTCGTTTCGACCGGCGGCGGTGCGTTTCTTGCTCCGCGCAATCGCGATGCGATCGCGGCGCGGGGCGCCGCGCTCTGGCTCGACGCGGATCTCGACCTGCTCTGGGAGCGGGTCCGTCACAAATCCACCCGGCCGCTGCTGCGCACCCCCGACCCGCGCGGCACGCTGTCCCGGCTGCTCGACGAGCGGCGCCCGATCTATGCCGAGGCGCCGATGCGCCTCGTCGCCCGGCCCGGCGATTCGATCGAGGTCACGACCGACCGCGTGATCGAGACACTCGCGCAGCGGCCCGATATACTGGAGACCCGCCCATGAACGCTTTCGCCACCGCCTCGCGCATCGCCACGGTTCGCGTCGATCTGCCGGGCCGTGCCTATGACATCCATGTCGGGGCCGGGCTCGTGGCGCAGGCCGGGCAACGGCTCAAGCCGCTGCTGCGGCGCGGGCGGGTCGCGATCATCACCGACGAAACCGTGGCGCGGGAGCATCTGGGCGCGCTCGAGGCGGGGCTCGCGGTCGAAGGAATCGAGTCGGTCAGTCTCGCGCTGCCGCCGGGCGAGGGCACCAAGTCCTGGGAAGGGCTGGCCCGTGCCACCGAATGGCTGATCGAGGAGCGGGTCGAACGCGGCGATCTGGTCGTGGCCTTCGGTGGCGGCGTGATCGGCGATCTCGCGGGCTTCGCCGCGGCCATCACCCGGCGCGGCATCCGCTTCGCGCAGATCCCGACCACCCTGCTGGCGCAAGTCGACAGCTCTGTCGGTGGCAAGACCGGCATCAACACTGCGCAGGGCAAGAACCTTGCCGGGGCATTTCATCAGCCGGTCGTGGTGCTCGCCGACATCTCCCTTCTCGACACGTTGCCCGAGCGCGAATTCCTTTCGGGCTATGGCGAGGTGGTGAAATACGGCCTGCTGGGCGACGCGGCCTTCTTCGAATGGCTGGAGGCCAATGGTGCCAGCCTGCGCGACGGCGACGCCGCGGCACGGCTCGAGGCGGTGCGCCGGTCCTGCGAGATGAAGGCCGAGATCGTGATGCGCGACGAAACCGAGCAGGGGGACCGGGCCCTTCTTAATCTCGGCCATACCTTCTGCCACGCCCTCGAGGCGGCGACGGGCTATTCCGACCGGCTCCGGCATGGCGAAGGCGTGGCGATCGGCTGCGCGCTGGCCTTCGACCTGTCCGCCCGGCTCGGGCTCTGCGCGCAGGAAGACCCGTCCCGGGTCCGCGCGCATCTGGCCGAAATGGGCATGCGCGCCGATCTCAGGGCGATTCCCGGCGATCTGCCGCCGGCCGAAGCGCTGCTCGGGCTGATGCGGCAGGACAAGAAGGTGCAGGATGGCAGGCTGCGCTTCGTGTTGGCGCGCGGTATCGGTCAAGCCTTCGTCACCTCCGACGTGCAACCTGAGGCAGTGCTCGGCGTGCTGCGCGACAGCGCCCGGCACTGATCCGCTCAGAACCTCAGCAGGGTTCCGCCGATCGGCTGCGACAGGGCTGTGCATTTTTCTGCAATGGGCTCGAACTTCCGCTTCGTTCATGTGTTCTAGGCCGGACGCGCCGGACATTTTCCGGCCGTTCGCCTTGGACGCCACCTCCCAAACACGTGCGTCCAGGGACAGAAGGAACAGGAGCTACAAATGAAATTCTCGACTTCCTCCCTCGCCGTTGTTCTCGGCCTCGCAGCTGCCCCCGCCTTCGCCGGCGGTCTGGCCATGCCCGTCGCCGACCCCGTCGCCCCCGCGGCCCCCGTGGCCGTCGCCCCCGTCGTCGCGCCCAGCGCCGACTGGACCGGCTTCTACGCCGGTGGCCAGCTCGGCTACGGCCAGTCCGAGTCCGATGACCTCGGCTTCGACGAAGATGGCGCCGTCTATGGTGGCCAGGTCGGCTACAACTACGATTTCGGCCGCTTCGTGATGGGTGGCGAACTCTCCTATGTCGGCACCGAGATCGGTGACGAGGACGCCGGCGCCGAGATCGACGGCGTTGCCGCTGCCAAGCTGCGCGCCGGTTACGACGCGGGCGCCTTCATGCCCTACGTGACCGCCGGCTACGCCAGCGCCTACACCGCCGACGAAGTCGCCGGCGACGACCAGTTCGACGGCTACGTCTATGGTGCCGGCGTGGACTACAAGGTCACCGAGAACATCGTGGTGGGCGGCGAGATCCTCCAGCACGAGTTCGAGGATCTGGGCGAAACCGACAACGATCTCGACGCGACCACCGCCGCCGCGCGCGTGTCCTACCAGTTCTGATCCGGAACCGGCCCGGCGTCATGCCGGGCCGGCTTCGATCGGAACATGACCGTTCAGGCGGTTCGGGGGGTCGGTTCCGACCCCCTTTTTCGTGCCAGCTGCGCCGCGAGAGCAAGCAGTTCTTCCAAGGCATGCTCGAGCCGTGCATCGTCGACGGTGAGGGCGACCCGCACATGGCCCGCCGCCGCCCGTCCGAAGCTTTCGCCCGGCATCACGGCGATTTGCCGCTCCTCGAGCAACCGATCGGCAAATCCCTCGCCGTCGAGGCCGGTCGCGCGGATGTCGAGAAAGGCGTACATCGCGCCCTGCATTGGCACCGCGCGCACCACCTGCTGCGCCGCCAGCAGCCGCGCCGCGATGTCACGCCGTCGCCGGAACGGCGCTGCCACCTCCGTCTCGAACCCCACGCCCATCCGCAGCGCCTCCAGCGCCGCGTCTTGGATGAAGCCGGGGATGCCGTAGGTCATGTGAGTGGCAAGGTCCTCGAGCGCCGCGACCGCCTCGCTGGGTCCGACGATCCAGCCGACCCGGCTTCCGGTCATCGCATGACCCTTGGACATCGATCCCACGACCAGGGTGCGCTTGGCCATGCCGGGCAGGGCGCGCGGGCTGATATGCTCGCCTTCCCAGACCTGACCCTCATAGACCTCGTCCGAGATCAGCCACAGGTCACGCCGTGTGCAGAGTTCCGCGATCTCGGCCAGCGCCTCGCGCCCATAGACGGCGCCGGTGGGGTTGTTGGGGGTGTTGAGAAGCAACGAGCGCACCCGCCCGTCGAAGCCTGCGATCGCGGCCTCGATATCGGCCACGCGAGGCACGAAGCCGTCGCGCGCACGCGCTTCGACCGGGAGCGCCACCGCGCCCGCGCCGCGGATCGTGCCGGGATAGGTAGCGTAGTAGGGATCGATGTAGAGCGCGCCGTCGCCGACATCGCAGGTCGCGTGGTGCGCCATGAACAACCCGGCCTGCCCGCCGGGCACGACGAGCACCTCCTCGGGGGTGGTCTCGATGCCGCTCTGAACCGTCACGCGCGCCGCGATCTCGGCGCGCAGATCGGGAATGCCCGGTACAGCGGCATAGCCGGTATGACCGCCGCGGGCCGCCGCATCCATGGCGTCGAGGATCCGCGGATCGGTGCGGATGTCATGCTCGCCGATGGTCAGTTCGATGACGGGGCGGCCTTGGGCGATCATCCGGCGGGCCTTGCGGAAAAGGTCCCAGCCATCCGAGCCGCCGCCGGTGATATGCGTGATGCGATGCGAAACTGTCATGGCGCCCAAAAGGCCGTGCGGATGCGGTGCTGTCAATCGCCCGAGACGCTGGACGCGGCGCGGCCCGGCTGCTAGATCGCATGCCATGACGAGCACGAGCAACATCATCGGCTGCATCATTTCCTGCTGACTTGCGTCACGCGGGCCGCTCTCACGTTTCCCCGATGGAACACAGGATCAGCCCGCCGGCGTCACCGCCTGCGAGGCCCACATGACGACGATCCGCCTGCACGACACCAAGACCCGCCGCAAGGTGGAGTTCACGCCGATCGATCCGGACAACGTCCGGCTCTATGTCTGCGGGCCGACGGTCTATGACCGGGCGCATCTGGGCAATGCCCGCCCGGTGCTGGTGTTCGATCTGCTCTACCGGCTGCTGCGCGAGGTCTATGGCCGCGACCACGTGACCTATGCGCGCAACTTCACCGACGTCGACGACAAGATCAACGCCCGCGCCGCGGCCACCGGCCGCCCGATCCGCGAGATCACCGAGGAAACGGTGCTCTGGTACCATCAGGACATGGACGCGCTCGGTGCGCTGCGCCCCGATCACGAGCCGCGCGCCACCGATTATATCGGCCAGATGGTCGCGATGATCGAACGCCTCGCGCTGTCGGGCCACGCCTATGCCGCCGAAGGCCACGTGATGTTCTCGGTGGCGAGCTATGCCGAATATGGCCGCCTCTCGGGACGCGATGTCGAGGACATGCTCGCCGGGGCCCGGGTCGAGGTCGCGCCCTACAAGCGCGACCCGATGGATTTCGTGCTGTGGAAGCCCTCGACTGGTGACGAGCCGGGCTGGGACGGGCCGGTGATCGAGGGCCAGAGCGTCGGGCGCGGGCGGCCGGGATGGCATATCGAATGCTCGGCCATGTCGTACCAGCTCTTCGGCGAAAGCTTCGACATCCACGGCGGCGGCATCGACCTGCAGTTTCCGCACCACGAGAACGAGATCGCGCAGTCCGCCTGCGCCCATCCCGAGGGCGACTTCGCGCGGATCTGGATGCATAACGAGATGCTGCAGGTCGAGGGCAAGAAGATGTCCAAGTCGCTGGGCAACTTCTTCACCGTGCGCGACCTGTTGGATCGGGGCATTGCGGGCGAGGTGATCCGCCTCGTCACGCTGGGCACGCATTACCGCAAGCCGATGGATTGGACCGAGGAAAAACGTGCCGAGGCCGAGGCGACGCTGGCCAAGTGGTACGGGGTCCTGCACGCGCATGGCTTCACTGCGAAGATGGTGCGCGATCTCAAGACCTCGGGCGACTGGGCCATGGACGATGAGTTCCTCGGCGTACTCGCGAACGATCTCAACACCCCCGGTGCGATCGCCCGGATGCATGTGCTCGCGCAGGCCCGGACGCCTGCCAAGCTGGTGCCCTTCGCCGTCGCGCTCGAACTGATGGGGCTGATCGAGGATTGGGACGCGTTGGCCGAACTGGCCGGCGCCGATGCCGGGCCCGAGGTCGCGCCCGAGGTCGATGCCGCCGTGACCGCGCTTCTCGCGCAGCGGGCGCAGGCGCGCGCCGCCAAGAACTGGGCCGAGGCCGACCGCATCCGCGATATCCTCAACGCCGCCGGCGTGCAGGTCACCGACATGGGCGGGCAGGCAAGCTGGCAGCCCGGGCCCGGCTTCGACGCCGCCAAGCTGGGGGAACAATCGTGACCGACCGGCTCTATCTCTACGACACGACGCTGCGCGACGGGCAGCAGACACAAGGCGTCCAGTTCTCGACCCGCGAGAAGATCCAGATCGCCGAGGCGCTCGACGCGCTCGGCATCGACCAGATCGAGGGCGGCTGGCCCGGCGCCAATCCCACGGACAGCGAGTTCTTCGAGACCGCCCCGGCGACGCGCGCGCCGATGACCGCCTTTGGCATGACCAAGCGCGCCGGGCGCTCCGCCGCCAATGACGAGGTGCTGGCCGCGGTGCTGAACGCCAACACGCCGTCGGTCTGCATCGTCGGCAAGGCGCATGATTTCCACGTCACCACGGCGCTCGGCATCACGCTCGACGAGAACCTCGCCAATATCCGCGACTCCATCGCCCATATCGTGGCGCAGGGGCGCGAGGCGCTGTTCGACGCCGAGCATTTCTTCGACGGCTGGAAGGCGAACCCGAATTACAGCCTCGCCGCGATCCGCGCTGCCTACGAGGCCGGGGCCCGCTGGGTCGTGCTGTGCGATACCAATGGCGGCTCGATGCCGCACGAGATTGCCACCATCACCCGAGAGGTGATCGCGGCCGGCATCCCCGGAGATCATCTCGGCATCCATTGCCACGACGATACCGGTCAGGCCGTGGCCTGTTCGCTCGCCGCCGTCGAAGCGGGCGCCCGGCAGATTCAGGGCACGCTCAACGGGCTTGGTGAGCGCTGCGGCAATGCCAATCTGACCACGCTGATCCCCACGCTGCTGCTCAAGGAGCCCTACGCCTCGGCCTATGAGACGGGGGTGAGCTTCGAGGCGTTGAAGGGGCTGCGCCATGCCTCGCGGCTCCTCGACGACATTCTCAACCGGGTGCCGATGAAGCAGGCGCCATATGTCGGCGCCTCGGCCTTCGCGCACAAGGCAGGGCTGCACGCCTCGGCCATCGCCAAGAACCCTTCGACCTATGAGCATGTCGAACCCTCGCTGGTCGGCAACAGCCGCATCGTGCCGATGTCGAACCAGGCCGGGCAGTCGAACCTGCGCGAACGTCTCGCCCGCGCGGGCATCGAGGTGGAAAAGGGCGATCCGGCGCTGGCCCGCATCCTCGACCGGATCAAGGAACAGGAATCGCGCGGCTATTCCTACGACACGGCGCAGGCCAGCTTCGAGCTTCTGGCGCTGGACGAGCTGGGGCGCCTGCCGGACTTCTTCGAGGTCAAGCGCTATCGCGTGACCGTCGAGCGCCGCCGCAACAAGCGCGGCAAAATGGTGTCGCTCTCGGAGGCGGTCGTCGTGGTGAAGATCGGCGGCGAGAAGGTGATGAGCGTGTCGGAAAGCGCCGGGCCGGACGGTTCGGATCGCGGCCCGGTCAACGCGCTCAGCCGGGCGCTGGGCAAGGATCTCGGCCCTTACCAATCGGTGATCGACGACGTGCATCTGGTGGACTTCAAGGTGCGCATCACCGATGGCGGCACCGAGGCGGTCACCCGCGTCATCATCGACAGCGAGGATGGCGACGGCAACCGCTGGTCCACGGTCGGCGTCTCGGCCAACATCGTCGATGCCAGCTTCGACGCGCTGGTCGACGCCATCCGATGGAAGCTGGTGCGCGACAAGGCCGAGCCGGTCGCGCGGCGCTGAGGTCGTGACCGCGTATTTCAGGAAAGATGAACAGGGGAATCGCATGAGCCTCGAAGCCTGCGCGCGGCTGGTCGAACGCGGCGATCCCGAGCGGTTTCGCGCCGCGATGGCTGCTCCCGTGGCTGCGCGCGAAAAGCTGTTTCCGCTCTATGCCTTCAACCTCGAAGTGGCGCGCGCGCCCTTCGTGACCAAGGAGCCGATGATCGCCGAGATGCGGCTGCAATGGTGGCGCGACGTGGTCGAGCAGATCGCCGGCGACGGGCCGGTGCGCGCGCATGAGGTGGCGACGCCTCTGGCACAGGTGGCGCGGGAGGCGGATCTGCCGGAGGCCGCGCTTGACAGGCTTGTCGCGGCCCGGCGCTGGGACATCTATGCCGATCCGTTCGAGGATCAGGCCGAGCTTGATGCGCATCTCGATGCCACTGCCGGGGCGCTGATGTGGCTCTCGGCCAAGGCGCTGGGCGCGAAGGCTGAGGAAGAGGCCGCGATCCGTCGCTTGGGCTTCGGTCACGGCGTTGCGCTGTGGCTCGTCGCGATCCCGGGCTTCGAGGAGCGCGGCAAGCGTCCGCTCGTCGACGGGCGGCCGGAGGCGGTGGCGCAATTTGCCCGGCGCGGACTAGACGCTCTGCGCGAGGCCCGAGGCGCGCGCTTGACCAAACCGGCGATCCCGGCGCTGCGCGCGGCGTGGCAGGCCGAGGGCATCCTTCGGCGGGCGGTGGCCGATCCCGGGCGCGCGGCCCGCGGCGCGCTGGTCCCCGGGCCTGCGGCAAGCGCGGCGGCGCTGGCGTTGAAGGCGGCTACGGGGCGCTGGTGACCGCGCGGCGACGCCAGCGCAGCCAGACGAGCGCGCCGCCCGCCAGCGCCAGCCCCGGGAACATCGCCGTGTTGACCGAAAGCCAGCCCTGGGCGGGGAGCCCGCCCGAGCAGTTCATCAGTCCGCCCGAAGAGAGCGAGGCGAAGGTGACGAAGCCGAAGACCATCGTGTCGTTGAGGCCCTGAACCAGCCCGCGTTCTTCGGGCCGGTGCTCTGCGGTCAGCATCGCCGTCGCGCCGATGAAGCCGAAATTCCAGCCCAGCCCCAACAGGATCAGGTCGCCGTAGAACATCGGCAGGCCGGTGCCGGCCAGCCCGGTCAGCCCGGCAAGCCCAAGAAGCGCCAGCCCGGCCCCGACGACGTTCGCCGCGCCGAAGCGGGCGATCAGGTGGCCCGTGAAGAAGGAGGGGAAATACATCGCCAGCACATGCGCCGAGACGATGTCGTTGGCGTGGCCGCGCCCGTGCCCGGTGCCGACCACCGCCAGAGGCGTCGAGGTCATCACGAGGTTCATGAGCCCGAACGCCATCATGCCGCACAGGATCGCCACCAGAATACCGGGTTCGCGCAGCAGCGTCCGACGGGACCGGGCATGGGTCGGAGCGACCGTCGGGTCAGATGTCGTGCCGCGCGGCAGGTCGAGCCCGAGAAACAGCGTCAGCCCCACGAGGTTGAGCGCCACGACCGCGAGGTAGCTGCCCAGGAACGGCACCACGAGGGCGTCGAGCACGACCTTGTTGAGTTGCGGACCAATGATCGCGGCGCCAAGCCCGCCCGCCATGACCCAGGAAATCGCCTTCGGCCGAAAGCTCTCCGAGGCCGAATCAGCGGCGGCAAAGCGGTAGAAGCCCTGCGCCGACATGTAGATACCGGTGACGTAGGAGCCGAGCAGCAGCACCGCGAAGGAGCCCATCAGAAGGCCCAGCGCGCCCAGCGCGGCGCCAAGCGCACCGGCAAGCCCGCCGATCACGAAGCCCGCGCGACGGCCGCGTCGCTGCATCAGCGGCGAAATCCATGGTGCGGTGGTCATCGAGCCAAAAACGATCAGCGAGATCGGCAGCGTCGCGAGGCAGGGGTTGGGCGACAGCTCTGCCCCCACCAGCCCGCCGATCACGAAGAGGATCGGCATCTGCGCGCCCAGCACCGCCTGCGCTGCGGCAAGGATCGCGGTGTTGCGCTTGGCGCGGCGGTCGTCGGTGATGGGTGCGTTTGTCATGCATTACCGGTAGCGGTCACCGGCGCTCCTGTCACCTGCGATCGATCAGATGCGCGAAGGAGCCGCAGACCCGCCCTGCGCGCAGTCCCATCGGCGGCAGAACCGTTCCCTCGGCGTCGCGGGCGGTGAAGAGCGCATCGCCCCGGGCGGCAAGCGTCGTGGCATAGTGAAACTCGTGCGCCGACCAGTCGCCGGCGAATGGCCCCCGATCCGCGGTGACGTTCCTGTACCCCAGATGCAACCGCCGCTGTGCGAAGGAGGTCGAAAGATCGAGCAGCCCGGCCATGCGGTGTACCGTACCCTCGGCGTCTGTCAGTCCTTGGCCAAGCGCCATGTATCCGCCGCATTCTCCATAAATATCAGTATTATGAGATGCGACGCGAAGGCTCTGCATGAAGTTCTGGGCGGCCGCCAATCGACCGGCGTGAAGCTCCGGGTACCCACCGGGCAACACCACGAGATCCGCCTCGGGCACCGCTTCGTCGGCGAGCGGTGAGAACGGTAGGATCTCTGCCCCGGCCGCCCGCCAGTCCTCTAGGAGATGCGGGTAGGCGAAGGCGAAGGCGGCATCCCGCGCCACCGCGATGCGCTGCGCGGGGGGGGGCACGGAGGGGGCGGATACCTGCGGGCGCGGTGCGGCCGTCTCGGACAGCGCGAGCAGCGCATCCATATCGAGATGCCGCTCGACCATCCCCGCCGCCATGTCGAGGAAATTCTCGAGATCGGGGCGCTCATGCGCCTGCACCAGACCCAGGTGTCGCGATGGATGCGCCAGAGCGGCATCACGCGGCAGCGCGCCCAGCACCGGTATCAAGGTCGGCGTCAGCGCCCTGCGCAGCATCGCTTCATGTCGAGCGGATCCCACCCGGTTCAGGATCACGCCGCCGATCCGCAACCTAGGATCGAATCCCGCAAAGCCCGCCACGAGCGGGGCCACGGATTGCGCCATGCGTGCCGCATCGACCACCAGAACGACCGGCAGATCGAAGAGCCGCGCCAGATCGGCGCTGGCGCCGCGCCCATCCGGGGGAGCGCCATCGAACAGCCCCATGGCGCCCTCGACCACCAGCAGGTCGCGGTCGCCGGCCAGCGCGCGCAGTCGCTGCTCGCCCATGGCCCATGCATCGAGATTGAAGCACTGCGCACCGCAGGCCGCCTCGTGAAACCGCGGATCGATGTAATCGGGCCCTGATTTCGCGCCTCTGACCGCCACACCGCGCCGCCACAGCGCC
Source organism: Limimaricola sp. G21655-S1 (assembly GCF_027213785.1). GTDB lineage: Bacteria > Pseudomonadota > Alphaproteobacteria > Rhodobacterales > Rhodobacteraceae > Limimaricola. The sequence goes on from NZ_JAPWGO010000016.1 coordinate 83,821, forward strand.
CGCAGCAGCCCGAGGGTCACCGTGGTCTTGCCCGAGCCGGAGGACGGCGCGGCGATCAGCAGGCCGGACATCAGCCCTGCTCGGCGGGCCGTCCGCGTCCCAGCGGGTCGAGGTCGCGCGGCGTCTCGCCCGCGATCTGCCCCTGCCAATCGAGCACCTGCCGCATCAGCGCGGCGCGGCCGATGCAGATGATGGCCGGGGGCTCGAGCCGGGTATGGGCGATGTCCCCGGCCATCCGGTCGAGCCGGGTTTCGAGCACCTTCTGCGACGGGGTCGTGGCGCCCGCTACCACCGCAACGGGCTCGGCCGGGTCGCGTCCGGCGCCCAGCAGCGCCTGCGCGATCTGTGCAGCATGCTTGATCCCCATGTAGATCACGATGACCTGGCTGCCGCGCGAGATGGCACCCCAATCGATCGAGGAGGGCGCGGAGCCGGACTGGTCGTGCCCCGTGACGAAGGTCACCGATTGGTTCACGTCGCGATGCGTCACCGGGATGCCGGCATAGGCCAGCCCGCCGATACCGGCGCTGATGCCGGGAATGATGCGCAGCTGCACCCCGTGCTGCACCAGCGTTTGCGCTTCCTCCCCGCCGCGACCGAAGACGAAGGGGTCGCCGCCCTTGAGCCGCAGCACCCGCCGTCCGGCGCGGGCCAGCTCGACCAGCCTGAGAGAGATGTCGCGCTGCTTGGCCGAGGGTTTGCCACCGCGCTTGCCAGCATAGATCTTTTCGGCCTCCGGCGCCCAGTCGAGGATGCGCTCGTCGACCAGCGCGTCATAGACGATGGCGTCGGCCTGTCGCAGCGCGTTGAGCGCATGCAGGGTCAAGAGGCCTGGATCGCCCGGACCCGCGCCACAGAGCCAGACCCAGCCGGGTTCGAGAATGGGCCAGTGATGGGCGGGGAGGGAGATCGAGTCGGTCATGTCAGCGTTATTGCCCTGCGACCGGCGCGAGGGAAGCCCCGGCCGCGCTTTCCTCCCGCCTTCCACGCGCCTAATGTCGCGCGCATGAGCACGCCTGCCCCTCTTCGCCGCGGCTGGACCACCGGCGCCTGCGCAACCGCGGCGACGCGGGCGGCGCTGTTGCGGCTCTGGGGCGGTGACTGGCCCGAGACGGTGTCGATCACCCTGCCGCGCGGCGAGAGGCCGGTTTTCGACGTGGCGCATCGCGCCGAAGGACCGGGCTGGGCCGAGGCCGGGATCGTCAAGGATGCTGGCGACGATCCGGATGTGACGCATGGCGCGCTGATCGTGGCCCGGGTGCACGAAGCGGCGGGCGGGGTGAGCTTCCGCGCGGGCGAGGGGGTGGGCATAGTGACCAAGCCCGGCCTGCCGGTGCCGCCAGGAGAGCCGGCGATCAACCCGGTGCCACGCGCGATGATGGAGGAGGCGGTGGTCGAGATCGCCGCCGATCTCGCCCGCGCGCCCGATGTCGAGATCACCATCTCGGTTCCCGGCGGGGCGGCCTTGGCCGAAAGGACCTGGAACCCGCGGCTGGGGATCACGGGGGGCATTTCGATCCTCGGCACCACCGGCATCGTGCGGCCGTTTTCCTGTGCCGCCTGGATCGCCTCGATCCATCGCGGCGTCGACGTGGCGCGCGCGGCGGGGCTCTCCCACGTTGCGGGCTGCACCGGCGCGACCTCCGAGCGGGTGGTGCAGGCGCTGCATCGCCTGCCGGATCACGCGATGCTCGACATGGGCGATTTCGCCGGCGGGCTGCTGAAATACCTCGTGAAACACCCGGTCCCGCGCGTCACGATCGGCGGCGGCATCGGCAAGATCACCAAGCTCGCCCAAGGGGCGGTCGATCTGCATTCCGCCCGCAGCCAGGTCGATTTCGCGGCGCTGGCGACGCTGAGTGGCGTGGCCGACATCGCCGGGGCCAATACGGCGTTGGAGGCCGCGCGCCTGGCGCCCGATCTTGGCCAGCGCGTGGCCGAGGCGGCGCTGGCCCGGCTATCGGAACGGTTCGGAAACGCCGCTGACGGCAGCCGTATCGCCTTCGACGTGGTGGTGATCGACCGGGGCGGTGCGGTTCTGGGCCGGGCTTCATGACGGTTCTCGTCCTTGCCGGAACGCGGGAGGGGCGCGAGATCGCGGCGGGTCTGGCCGCGCGCGCGATCCCGGTGCTGGCGTCGCTGGCAGGGCGGACCCGCCGGCCGCTGGAGCCGGGTGTGCCGCTGCGGACGGGTGGTTTCGGCGGCGCGCAGGGCTTCCGCGATACCGTGGCGGCGCAGGGCATCACGGCGGTGATCGACGCGACCCATCCCTTCGCCGAGGAAATTACCGCGCGCACCGCGCGCCTCTGCCGCGAGGACGGGCTGCCGCATCTGATCCTCCGCAGGCCGGGCTGGAAGCCGCAGCCCGGCGATGACTGGACACGTATCGTGCGCGAGGCCGATCTGGCCGCGCATGTACCACGCGGTGCGACGGTGTTCCTCGCCACCGGGCCGCAGCGGCTCGAGGCATTCACCGGGCTCGAGGGGCGCCGGGTTTTGTGTCGTCGGATCGATCCGGCCCCGGGGCCGTTCCCTTATGACAACGGCGATTGGGTGGTTTCGCGCCCGCCATTTTCGGTCGAGGACGAAACGGCGCTATTCGCACTCTTGGGCGTGGACGTGTTGGCGACCAAGGATTCGGGCGGCGAGGACGGCCGGGCCAAGCTCGAGGCGGCGCGCGCGCTGGGGCTTCGGGTCGTGCTTCTCGACCGGCCGCGCCTGCCCGAGGGCGCGCGCGTGGTCGAGACGATGGAAGAGGCGCTGCATTGGGCGGAGGGACTGTGACCGAACGCATCATCACCCACGAGGATCACGTGGCCGAAGGGGCGGCATGGCTCGCCGCCAACACCGATCACTTCGGACGGTTGCTCGAGATCACCGGGCCGCTGCCGCTGCGCCGGACGCCGGACGGCTTCGCGCAGCTTTGCTCCGCCATCGTCAGCCAGCAGGTCTCGACCGCCTCGGCGCGGGCGATCCGGGGGCGGTTGGAGGCGGCTGACCTGCTGCGGCCCGAAACCATCGCCGCCGCCGACGAGGAGGCGCTGCGCGGCTGCGGGCTGTCGCGGCAGAAGATGCGCTACCTGCGGGCCTTGGCCGCTTCGGGAATCGATTTCGACGCGCTGCGCACCGCCCCCACGGAGGAGGTCGTCTCGACCCTCACCGCCGTGACCGGCATCGGCGTCTGGACCGCCGAGATCTATGCGATGTTCGCGCTGGGTCGGGCCGATGTCTTCGCGCCGGGCGACCTGGCACTGCAGGAGGGAGCGCGGCACCTGCTGGGGCTGAACGAGCGGCCCCGGGAACGGGCATTGCGCGAGATCGCGCAGCAATGGTCGCCATGGCGTGCGGTTGCGGCGCGCGGGCTGTGGGAATACTACCACCACGTGAAGGGCAGGGAAGGAATCCTATGACGCGCGCATTGCAATCGGGCCGGGTGGAGCCGCTCAGCGGCGAGATGCGCTCCGCCGTGATCTTCCTGCATGGTTACGGCGCCAACGGCGCCGATCTTCTGGGCCTCGCCGAGCCGCTGGCAGAGCACATGCCGGACACGCTGTTCCTTGCCCCGGACGCGCCCGAGGCCTGCATCGGTGCGCCGATGGGCTTCCAGTGGTTCCCGATCCCCTGGATCGACGGGTCGAGCGAGGAAGAGAGCCGCCAAGGGCTCGCCCGCGCCGCCGAGGATCTCAACGCGTTTCTCGATGGCGTCATGGTCGACGAAGACCTGTTGCCCGAGCAGGTGATGGTCGTGGGCTTTTCCCAAGGTACCATGATGGCGCTGCACGTGCTGCCGCGCCGCGAGGATCCGATCGCCGGGCTGGTGGCCTTCTCGGGCCGGCTGCTCGAGCCCGAGCTTCTGGCCGATGAGGTGCAGAACCGGCTGCCGATCCTTCTCGTGCATGGCGACATGGACGAGGTGGTGCCGCCGCAGTCGCTGCCCGAAGCGGCGCAGGCGCTGCAGGAGGCCGGCTGGACCGACCTCTATGCCCATGTGATGAAGGGCACCGCCCATGGAATCGCGCCCGACGGGCTCGAGGTGGCGCTGGCCTTCATGCGCGAACGTCTCGGTATCGCCTGACATTCGGGCGAAATCCTCCGCACCCTGTCACTTCGTTGTCATTCGCCGCTGGCATCAAGGTTGCGGCGGTGACACGACCTTGAGACTTGCCAGCTTCCTGCCGCCAGATATAGTCGAATAACGGCAGGAGCGGGGCTCCCGCTCTGGTCGTCCGAATGGGCAGCGAGAGCGAGGACGGACTCACGATGCAAGGCGATTTCAGGACCGAGTTCGTGCGCGATCCGGTGGCGCTCCGGCAGCATCCGGCGCTGGTGCTCAACGCGGATTACCGTCCGCTCTCCTATTATCCGCTTTCGCTCTGGCCCTGGCAGGAGGCGATCAAGGCGGTGTTTCTCGACCGGGTCGACATCGTCGCGGAGTACGAGGCGGTGGTGCACAGCCCGTCCACGGTGATCCGAATACCCTCGGTCGTCGTCCTCAGAGATTACGTCAAACCCCAGAAGCGCGTGGCATTCACGCGCTTCAATCTTTTTCTGAGGGACGGTTTCCGCTGCCAGTATTGCGGATCGAAGGGCGATCTTACCTTCGACCACGTGATCCCCCGCGCGCGCGGCGGCGTCACGAGCTGGGAGAACGTGGTCGCGGCCTGCGCGCGCTGCAACCTGCGCAAGGGCTCGAAGAGCCTGCGCCAGTCGGGGATGAGCCTGCAGCGCCCGCCGCGCCGCCCCGGCGCCGAGGAATTGCGAGATACCGGGCGCCGCTTTCCGCCGAACCACCTGCATGAAAGCTGGGTCGACTACCTGTACTGGGACGCAGAACTGGAAGCTTGATCGCGCGTTGGGCCGCAATGTCGGGCGATCGGGTTGCGGCTTGGTCGCCGATGCCTAGACTGCGCGCGCACGGGCCGCTAAGAGGGCGGCGTTAGCGCTAACTGCACGGCCTATGCAGGCCGCCCAGACGGAGACAGCCATGGTATCGCGCGTCATCCCGGTCGACAGCTTCGACCTCGTCATCTTCGGCGGCACCGGCGATCTCGCCCGGCGCAAGATCCTGCCGGGACTGTTCCGCCGCTTCCGCTCGGGTCAGATGCCCGCCGAGGCGCGGATCATCGGGGCCGCGCGCTCGGAGATGGACGATGCGGGCTACCGGCAGATGATCCGCGACGCGATCGCCGAGTTCGGCTCGGACGAGAAGAACGATGCCGCCGGCATCGACGAGTTCATCGAGCGTCTGCACTACGTGGCGATCGACGCCACCGGAGAGGGCGGCTGGCACCAGCTGCGCGACCTGATGCGCGAGGGCGTGATCCGCGCCTTCTATTTCTCGGTCGCCCCGTCGCTGTTCGGCGCCTTGGCCGAGCGGCTGCACCAGCACGGCATCGCCGACGACACGAGCCGGATCGTCGTGGAAAAGCCCTTCGGCCGCGATCTCGACACCGCGAAGGCGCTGAACGCGACCTTGGCCGAGCATTTCGACGAGAGCCAGATCTACAGGATCGACCATTATCTCGGGAAGGAAACGGTCCAGAACCTGATGGCGGTGCGCTTCGGCAACGTGCTGTTCGAGCCGCTGTGGAATTCGCATTACATCGACCACATCCAGATCACCGTGGCCGAAACCGTGGGCGTCACCGGTCGCGGCAGCTACTACGACAAGTCGGGCGCGATGCGCGACATGGTGCAGAACCACCTGATGCAGCTTCTGTGCCTGATCGCCATGGAGCCGCCCTCGGTCTACGATGCCGACACGGTGCGCGACGAGAAGCTCAAGGTGATCCGGGCGCTGCAGCCGGTCGAGCCGCATCAGATCGTGCGCGGCCAGTACGAGGCCTCCGCCGAGGGGCCGTCCTATCGCGAGGATGCCGAGAACCCGCGCAGCTTCACCGAGAGCTTTCTCGCGCTCAAGTGCCATATCGCCAACTGGCGCTGGGCCAAGGTGCCGTTCTACATCCGCACCGGCAAGCGCATGAAGGCGCGCTCCTCCGAGATCGCCGTCGTCTTCAAGGATCTCGGCCATACCATCTTCGAGGGCGACACGGCGCGGCACCGCAACATCCTGTCGATCCGGCTGCAGCCGAACGAGGGGATGGACCTGCAGGTGACGATCAAGGAGCCGGGCCCTGGCGGCATGCGGCTCGTCGACGTGCCGCTCGACATGAGCTTCGCCGATGCGCTGGGCCCCGATCAGGACGCCCCCGACGCCTATGAGCGGCTGATCATGGACGTGATCCGTGGCAACCAGACGCTGTTCATGCGCGGCGACGAGGTCGAGGCCGCTTGGGCCTGGACCGATCCGATCATCAAGGGCTGGGAGGCACGCAACGACGTGCCCAAGCTCTACGACGCCGGAACCGCCGGGCCCGAGGACGCGATGATGCTGATGCATCGTGACGGCCGCCGCTGGCGCGAGATCAAGAGCTGAAGGGCTCGGGTGCCGCGGCTCCGCCGTGCCACCGATACGAAACCGAAAGGAAACACGGCATGGAATTCGTCGAATACGCCGATTCCGAGATGATGATGATCGACCTCGCCGACCGGCTGGCGAGCGAGCTGCGCGCGGCGATCGCCGCCGATGGCCGCGCCAGCCTCGCGGTGCCCGGCGGCACCACGCCGGGCCCTGTCTTCGACACGCTCTCGGCGATCAAGCTCGACTGGGACAAGGTTCACGTGATGCTCACCGACGAGCGCTGGGTGCCGGAGAGCTCCGAGCGGTCGAACACCGGGCTGCTGAAGCGGCGTCTCTTCACCGGCGAGGCGGCGGCGGCGCATTACCTGCCGCTCTATGCCGAGGCCGAGCGCCCAGAGGAAAAGCTCGACGCGCTGCAAGAGACGCTGGCGCCGCATCTGCCCCTCTCGGTGGTGCTGCTCGGCATGGGCGCCGACATGCACACGGCCTCGATCTTCCCGGGCGCCGACCGACTCGACGCGGCGCTGCATGGCGATGAGGCGCTGGTGGCGATGCGCGCACCGGGTGCGCCGGAGCCGCGCATCACGCTTTCGGCGAAGGTGCTGAACGACGCGATGCGCCGCCACATCGTGATCATCGGCGCCGAAAAGCGCGCCGCGTTGGAGAAAGCGCAGGGGCTGAGCCCGGAGGAGGCGCCGGTGGCGGCGATCCTCAAGGGCGCGACCGTGCATTGGGCGGAGAGCTGAAAGATGTGGAACGAGCTGAAGACCAAGTCCGAGGCCATTGCCGACCGGCGCATCGAGACGCTGTTCGAGGATCCCGACCGGGCGCGCGACTTTTCGGTCAGCGCGCTGGGCATGCTGTTCGATTATGCCAAGACCAATATCGACGCCGAGACGCGCGAGGCGCTGATCGCCCTGCTCGACAAGGCCGATCTGGCGGCCCGACGCGAGGCGATGTTCTCCGGCGCGGCGATCAACGAGACCGAGGGGCGGGCGGTGCTGCACACGGCGCTGCGCAACCTCGACGGCGCGCCCGTGAGGGTCGAGGGCAAGGACGTCATGCCCGAGGTGCTCGATACGCTGGGGCGGATGGAGGGCTTTGCCCGCGCCGTGCGCTCGGGCGAGTTCAAGGGACAGGGCGGCGCCATCACCGACGTGGTCAATATCGGCATCGGCGGTTCGGATCTCGGGCCCGCGATGGCAGCCCGCGCGCTCGCGCCCTATCATGACGGCCCACGCTGCCACTTCGTTTCGAACGTCGACCCGGCCGACATCGCCGACGTGCTCGCGGCCTGCGATCCGACGACGACTCTGGTGATCGTCGCCTCCAAGACCTTCACCACCATCGAGACCATGACCAACGCCCGCACCGCCAAGGCGTGGATGGGGCAGGCGGTCTCGGATACCGGCGCACAGTTCGCCGCGCTCTCCACCGCCGCCGACAAGACAGCCGATTTCGGCATCGCGCCCGAACGGGTGTTCGGTTTCGAGGATTGGGTCGGCGGGCGCTACTCCATGTGGGGGCCGATCGGGCTGTCGCTGATGCTCGCCATCGGGCCGGAGGCGTTCCGCGCCTTCCTGCGTGGCGGCGAGGCGATGGACCGGCATTTCCGTGCCGCCGCGTGGCACGAGAACCTGCCGGCGATGCTGGCGCTGGTGGGGCTGTGGCACAACCAGGTGCTGGGTCATGCCACCCGTGCCGTGCTGCCTTACGACAACCGCCTCGCCCGGCTGCCCGCCTATCTCCAGCAGCTGGAGATGGAGAGCAACGGCAAGCGGGTCTCGATGGATGGCGAGACGCTGTCCTTCCACAGCGGCCCGGTGGTCTGGGGCGAGCCCGGCACCAACGGCCAGCACGCGTTTTACCAGCTGATCCACCAGGGTACCCGGGTGGTTCCGTGCGAGTTCCTCGTCGCCGCCGAGGGCCACGAGGAGGGGCTGGAGCACCAGCACCGGCTGCTGGTCGCCAACTGCCTCGCGCAGTCCGAGGCACTGATGAAGGGGCGCGATCTCGACGATGCGCGGGGCAAGGTCGCCGGCAAGTTCGAAGGCGACGAGCTGGAGCGCCAGGCAAAGCATCGGGTGTTCCCCGGCAACCGCCCCTCGACCACGCTGGCCTACCCGAAGCTCGATCCCGAGACACTGGGCAAGATCATCGCGCTGTACGAACACCGGGTCTTCGTCGAGGGCGTCGTGCTCGGCATCAACTCCTACGACCAGTGGGGCGTGGAACTGGGCAAGGAGCTCGCCACGGCGCTGCAACCGATCGTCGATGGCGAGGAGAGCCCAGACAGCAAGGATGGCTCCACGGCGCAGCTCGTGGGCTTCCTGCGCGCCAACGGCCTCTGAGGTCCGGCGTCGCTGATTGAAAGGGGCGGTCGCGATGATGACCGCCCCTTGTCGTTTCTGCGGATTTGCAGGCGTTGCGCTTGGCCAGCGCCGTCTTCAGACGGCGGCGGTGACGATGATCTCGACGCGGTAATCGGGCGAGGCGAGCTTGGATTCGCCGGTATAGCGCGCCGGGGCGTGCTCCTTGGGGACCCAGCCGTCCCAGACCTCGTTCATCGCGGCGAAATCGGCGATGTCGGCGAGCCAGATCTGCGCGGTCAGGATGCGGGTCTTGTCGGTGCCGGCCAACGCCAGGAGACGGTCGATCTCGGCCAGCGTGGCGCGGGTCTGCTCACCGGCATCGGCGCCGGGGGCTTCGACCTGGCCCGCCAGATAGGCGATGCCGTTATGCACGACGACTTGGCTCATGCGGCCGTTGGATTCGAAGCGGGTGATGTCTGTCATGGAAGGCTCCCTGTGGTGACGACCGGCGGGAGTGGATGGAGCGGGTAACGGGAATCGAACCCGTAACTGAAGCTTGGGAAGCTTTCGTGATACCTTTTCACCATACCCGCGCGCTCAGGCCCCGAGGTAGCCAAGCCCGCGGGTATCGTCAAGCCGGTTTCGCGGCCCGGAACGGTTCAGTCGCGGGCCCGCCTACGACGCCGTGCGCCACCCTCGCCGCTACCGCCCTGATTAAAGCTGGGCTCGGGCAATGGCTGCGTCTCGCGCAGCCCCGCGAAGGGGGCCGTGGCGTGCGGGATCGCGTTCGCGGCGACGAAGTGCTCCTGAAACCGCGGTTCGATCGCGGTTTCGACCTTGGTGATCTGCCGGACCAGCGCCTCCGCCTCGCGCCGTGCCGCGACCGAACACAGCGCGATCCGCGCGCCGGTGCCCGCCGCGTTGCCGGCGCTCGTCACCTTCTCGACCGCGACGTCGGGGATCATGCCCAGCACCAAGGCGTGCTTGGGGCTGATATGCGCGCCGAAGGCGCCCGCGAGCACCACCCGGTCCACCGCCTCGACCTCGCGCTCGTCCATCAGCAGTCGCGCGCCCGCGTAGAGCGCCGATTTGGCGAGCTGGATCGCGCGGATGTCGCCTTGCGTCACGGTGATGCGCGGCCCGCCCGCCTCCGAGCCGTCATGGATCAGATAGGCATGGGTACGGCCCTCGGCGATCATCCGGTCGGTGCCGGTCTGCTCGGCCGAGCCGATCAGCCCCTTGGCGTCGACCAGCCCGGCGATGCGCATCTCGGCCACCGCCTCGATGATGCCCGATCCGCAGATGCCGGTGACGCCACCCGGGCCGACCGCGTCCCAGAACCCCGGCTCGTCGGACCAGGTCTCGCAGCCGATGACGCGGAAGCGCGGCGCCTTGGTCTCGGGGTCGATGCGGATCGCCTCGATCGCGCCCGGCGCCGCGCGCTGGCCGGAACTGATTTGCGCCCCCTCGAAGGCCGGGCCGGTGGGCGATGAGCAGGCCAGCACCCGCGCCCGGTCGCCCAGGAGCAGTTCGGCATTGGTGCCGACATCGACGATGAGCACGAGATCGTCCGACTGGTCGGGCCGCTCGGACAGCGCCACGGCGGCGGCGTCGGCGCCGACATGGCCCGCGATGCAGGGCAGCACGTAGACCTGCGCGCCGGGATTCAGCGCCGAGAGGTCCAGATCGCGGGCGGGCAGGGCCACGGCGTCGGAGGTGGCGAGCGCGAAGGGGGCCTGTCCCAGCTCGACCGGATCGATGCCCAGAAGCAGGTGGTGCATCACCGGGTTGCAGACGAAGACCGTCTCGACGATGTCACGCGGCTCGATCCCGGCCTCGGCGGCCAGCTCTCGCGCCAGATCGTCGATCGCGAGCCGCACGGCGGAGGTCATCTCCGCCGCGCCGCCCTCGTTCATCATCGAATAGCTGACGCGGCTCATCAGGTCCTCGCCGAAACGGATCTGCGGGTTCATCACCCCGGCGGAGGCCTCGACATGACCGTCCTCGAGCGAGGTCAGATGCGCGGCGACGGTGGTCGAGCCGAGATCGACGGCCAGCCCCCAAAGCGGCTCCGCGCGAAAGCCCGGCCAGAGATCGATGATATGGTGCGGCCCGTTCTCGTCGGCACGGTGCAGCGCGACGGTCACCTCCCATTCGCCCTTCCGGAGCGCCTGCTGCAACTTGGCCAGAACCGGCGGGGCGGCGATCACCTCGTCGATGCGCCACTGGCCGCGCAGCGCCTCGGCAAGACGTTCGAGATCGCCCTTTGGCTCGTGCATGTCGGGCTCGGACACCGTCACGAAATACTTGCGCGTTGCCGGGTCCATGACGATGGGCCGGGCATCGGCGTTCTTGCGCACCACCTGCCGGTGCACCTGGCTCTCGGGCGGCACGTCGAGCACCACGTCCGAAAGGATCTGCGCCTGGCAGCCGAGGCGGCGACCGGGCTTCAGGCCACGGATCCGGTCGTAGCGTTCCTCGACCGCGTTGATCTCGCTCAGCGCGTCCTCGGCCACCGTCACGCCATGCTTGGAGAACTGGCCGCGCCCCGGGCTGACTTGGCACTTGGAGCAGATGCCCCGGCCGCCGCAGACGCTGTCGAGATCGACGCCGAGCCGCCGTGCGGCACTTAGCACCGTGGTGCCCTGGGCCACGCGGCCGCGTTTGCCCGACGGGGTGAAGATGACGAGCGGATCCTGGGTCATGGCGGGCCTTTCGGGGCGGCGGGGTCGTTTGCGCGGACCATAGGCGATTGCGCCCGGAGGAAAAGGGCATCCGGGCGGCAGATCATGCGGTCAAAGCGACGCGGCCGTTTCGCCCTTTCCCCTCGGGAAGATCGGTGCGATAGGGACGTGCCAAACGAAGCATCCCAAAGGAGTGGTCCCGATGGAGATTCGCGAGGCTCTGACCTTCGATGACGTTCTGCTGGTTCCCGCCGCCTCGAGCGTCATGCCGTCCACGGCCGATACCCGCACAAAGGTGACGCGCGACATCGCGATGAACATCCCGCTCCTGTCGAGCGCGATGGATACCGTGACCGAGGCGCGCATGGCGATCTGCATGGCGCAGTCCGGCGGCATCGGCGTGGTGCACCGCAATCTCGGCGTCCAGGAGCAGGCCGACCAGATCCGCCAGGTCAAACGCTTCGTTTCGGGCATCGTCTACAACCCGATCACCCTGACGCCCGATCAGACGCTCGCGGATGCCCGGCGGTTGATGGAGCAGTACAGCGTTACCGGTTTTCCGGTGGTGGGCGAGGGCGGCCGCGTCGTCGGCATCGTCACCAACCGCGACATGCGCTTCGCCGCCGATGACCGCACGCCGGTCAAGGCGATGATGACCGCTGACAACCTCGCCATGCTGACCGAGCCGGCCGATCTAGACGAGGCGCGCAACCTGATGAAGGAGCGGCGGATCGAGAAGCTGCTCGTCACCGACGCCGAAGGCCGCCTGACCGGCCTCCTGACGCTCAAGGACAGCGAACAGGCGGTGCTGAACCCCTCGGCCTGCAAGGATCGCCTCGGCCGTCTGCGCGTCGCCGCGGCCTCGACCGTCGGTGATGCCGGGTTCGAACGCTCGATGGCGTTGGTCGAGGCCGGGGTCGACATCGTCGTGATCGATACCGCGCATGGGCATTCCGAAGGAGTCGCCGAGGCAGTGCGCCGTCTCAAGCGCGAGGCGGGCGACGTGCAGATCATGGCCGGCAACGTCGCCACGGGCGACGCCACGCGCGCGCTGATCGATGCTGGCGCCGACGCGATCAAGGTCGGCATCGGGCCGGGCTCGATCTGCACTACGCGGATGGTGGCGGGTGTGGGCGTGCCGCAGCTCACCGCGATCATGGATTGCGCCGAGGCTGCCGGTGACGTGCCGGTGATCGCCGATGGCGGCATCAAGTTCTCGGGCGACTTCGCCAAGGCGATCGCCGCGGGCGCCAGCTGCGCCATGGTCGGCAGCATGATCGCGGGCACCGACGAGAGCCCGGGCGAGGTGATCCTCTATCAGGGCCGGACCTTCAAATCCTATCGTGGCATGGGCTCCCTGGGCGCGATGGCACGCGGATCGGCCGACCGCTACTTCCAGAAGGATGCGGCTTCCGACAAGCTGGTACCCGAGGGCATCGAGGGCCAGGTGCCGTACAAGGGCACGGCGACGGCGGTGATCCATCAGCTCGTCGGCGGCTTGCGCGCCGCGATGGGCTATACCGGCCATCCGACCGTTGCCGCGATGCGGGGCAACTGCAACTTCGTGAAGATCACCGGCGCGGGCCTCAAGGAGAGCCACGTGCACGACGTGCAGATCACGCGGGAGTCGCCGAACTATCGTATCGGATAATTAGTAGGTTATATCGTTTTTGGGCAGGTTTGCATCGGTGGAACTGGTGCGAACCCACCCAGAACAGGCCCAGAACTGGACAGTGCATCAGTTCTTCAACTGATGCAGAAAAGGATAGAGGTCGCTTAGGACTGATGCAGCTGGGTTGGGTAGGCATCGCATGATAAGCGAAAAGAAATCTCCTGGCTTTTCAAGGAACCCGGACGCTGGCCTGGTATGAGCCCGCTGCGGTAGATCTCGTTCCGGCATGTCCTCCGTCAGCACGGCGATGATGATGTAACCGCCCCCCGACGGCATCGGTGTGCCAAGGTGGGTTTGCAACATTCCACATTGGAGGGCGGTCATGTCGGAAGTTACCATAATCGGTCTGGATCTGGCGAAGAACGTGTTTCAGGTGCATGGAGCTGATAGCTCCGGCCATGCGGTCCTTCGCAAGAAGTTGCGCCGGGATCAGACCCTGTCCTTTTTCAGCCAGCTGCCCCTGTGTGTTGTCGCCATGGAAGCCTGCGGCGGCGCCCACTTCTGGGCGCGTGAGATCGGCAAGCTGGGCCACGAGGTGCGTCTGATCCCGCCGACGTATGTGAAGCCCTTCGTCAAACGCCAAAAGAACGATGCGGCTGATGCCGAGGCGATCTGCGAGGCCGCGCAGGGTCCGTCGATGCGCTTCGTGCCGGTAAAGAGCGAAGAGACCCAGGGTGCGGCCATGGTCTTCCGCGTCCGGGAGCTTCTGATCCGACAGCGCACCCAAGCGATCAATGCCCTGCGCGGCCATCTGGCCGAGTTCGGGGCGGTGGTGCCGCAAGGGGCCACCAACGCCGGGCGCCTGGTGGCCCTGGTGAAGGATCGGGACAGCGGCCTACCCGACGACGCACGAGGCACACTGGAAGTTCTGGTCGGAACGCTGGCCCAGCTCGACGCCCAGATCGGAAAGCTCGACGCGGAGATTGCCCGTCGCGCCAAGGAGAACGACGTCGCGCGACGGCTGATGACGGTCCCGGGCATCGGCCCGCTGATCGCCACGGCAATTGCGGTTCTGGCGCCCCCGCCAGAGACATTCCGAAGAGGTCGAGATTTCGCCGCCTGGCTCGGCCTGGTGCCGCGACAGCATTCGACGGGCGGCAAGCAGCGCTTGGGCGCCACCACGAAGATGGGGGAGCGGTCTTTACGACGTCTTCTCATCATCGGCGCCAACAGCGTCATCATCAAACGACACGTTCACAAGGAGGCGCAGCCGGGCACTTGGCTGGGCGGCCTGCTGACGCGCAAGCCGCCGATGTTGGTGCGAGTGGCGCTGGCCAACAAGATGGCGCGGATCGTCTGGGCTTTGATGGCTCGAGGCGGCGTCTACAGGTCTCCGGTCGCGATGACGTAAGCCAGCGTCGGCCACGAGGGCGTCGGAGCGAAAGAGGGCAAGGAGTTGTATGGCGCAACGGTCGTGAGACGGGATCGGGAAAACCAGAGCGCAACAAAGTGCCTTCGAGCACGCGGCGATGATTTGGACCCGACCTGCGCACACCATACGGGCCGGCGGCATGTAGGGCCGCATCAGAGGCCGGACACATGTCAGCACCCGACGACGCGCCAAGATCAGCTTTGAATATACCTCTTGCGCCCGGGGCGGTTACACATGTTGCGCAAATCAGCCCCGAGCATGACTGCACCCTTTCCCGCCATTCTTCAGCGGACGGCTTCGATCTCGGCCCTGCCGAGGGCCGAATAGCGGTTCATGATGGCGATGCGGATTTGGATTTCGGCAGTCTGGCGGTCAGGGTCTCGTGACATGATCCTCTCGCCGAAGAGCTTCAGGCAGTTCATCCGGGCTTCGACGCGACTTCGGACTTGGTAGCCGGTCCGCTTCTTCCAGAGCGCTCGCCCCAGATGCCGGGTCGCTCCCAGGATCTCGTTTCGTGCGATGGCGGTGACACAGTCTTCTTTCCAGACGCGACCGTTGCGACGGATCGGTATGACAGCATCCGCGCCTCGGTCGATGATCGCACCATGGCATTGTCGTGTATCGTAAGCGCCATCTGCGGTGACCATGCCGATCGTCTCCTCCGGCGGGATCTGCGCCAGCAGCTCCGGCAGCAGTGGGAGCATTGCCCAGAGCACGGGGTCGAGCCAATCTGCAAGGTGCTGCCGATCGCCCCCTCTACCTACTATGACCATCTGGCAAAACGGGTCGACTCGGCCCGGCTATCTGAGCGTGCCAAGCTGGATGCAGAGCTGCGTCCCGAGATTGCGCGCGTGTTCGATGCCAGCTTCCGCGCCTACGGCGTCCGCGAGGTGTGGCGCCGGCTGGAGCGGGAGGGCTTGGACGTGGCGCGCTGCGAGGTGGCGCGACTGATGAGGTCCATGGAGCTACAGGGCATCATCCGCGGCAAGCCGATCGAGACGACCCGATCGGACAAGGCCGCCCCTTGCCCGCTCGACAAGGTGAACCGCCAGTTCCGGGCGCCGGCGCCCAACCGGCTATTGGTGAGCAACTTCGCCTATGTCGCGATCTGGCAGGGCTTCGTTTATGTGGCCTTCGTCATCGACGCATATGCCAGACGGATTATCGGCTGGCGTGTGAGCCGCACGCCCCATACGAGCTTCGTCCTTGATGCCTTGGAGCAGGCGGTCAAACAGCGCCGGCCGGTGAAAGGAGCCGGGCTACTCCACCATTCCGTCAGAGGCTTGCAATACCTTGCCATTCGCTACACCGAGCGCCTTGGCGAGGCTGGTATCGAACCTTCTGTAGGCAGCGTGGGTGACAGCTATGGCAACGCACTGGCCGAGACCATGAATGGCCTCCTCAAGGCCGAAGTCATTCACCGCAGGGAGCCATGGCGCAGCGCCGAAGCGGTAGAATATGCGACCCTCGAATGGGTCGATTGGTTCAATAACCGCCGCCTGCTTGAGCCCATCGGTAATATCCCTCCAGTGGAAGCCGAGGCGAAATACTACGCGGCTCTGGAAACATCGAGCATGGCCGCGTAGCTGAAACCAAACAGCCTCCTTGCGGCGCATCACGCGCGGCAAAGAGACTATTGAAAGTGGCGGTATTGCTCGAAGATGCGTTAACTGGGCTTTCCTGACGGAGCAAGCACAACGAGGTCCGCCAGAACAGCACGTATGTCCTCGCGGATCTCCGGATTCCGCAGCTCAGCAAAGAGCTGACCGACCCCACTCTGTTCGCTGGTAAGACGCTCCAAGTCCGCGCGCGCAATCCGAAGTTCTTCGCGCACCTGCGCAAGTTCCTCAGCGAGCATGTTCCGCTCTTTTTCAAGGGCCTTCGTAACCACTTCCTTCTCGGCGAGTGTTCCCTCAAGTACTGTCATGCAGTTCTGCGCGTTCCGTTTGTCAGCCCGAAGCTCATCGCATTCTTGTTTGGCAAGGGCCAGCGACCCGACATGCTGCTGGGCAACGACCAACAGCAAATCCTTCTCGGTAGCAGCCACTGCTGCGGATACCGCAGCAGCGATCCCCTCAGGCAGCTTTGCAAGGAGTGCTCGGCTATCGGCCTCGCGGATCTCGGTATGAGCGGCTTCGACAAGGCTTTCGAGCGTCTCCTGCCGGATCGAGCCCTTCACGCCATGCTCACTGCACAGCCGCTCTTTGATGTAGGGTGCGTCGAGAGCGGCGGCAGGAAGGCCGCTGGTGTAGACCGTCAACCTCTTTGGCCGGCACCGACAACCAAGATGGCCGGTTCTGACCGCTACGAACGGAACTGTTAGC
>NZ_JAPWGO010000170.1 GCF_027213785.1 Limimaricola sp. G21655-S1
GAGCCTGATAGATTTTTGCTCATTGTTTGGGAGAGGGGTTTTTGGTATACTGTTTCCCCGTCCTGCTTCATCCCCGAAGCACCCCTTAAAATTCCCTAAACTTCTTTCAGGTTCAGCATGACGACCAAATATATTTTTGTTACTGGTGGCGTTGTTTCATCCCTCGGCAAAGGCATTGCCGCAGCTTCTCTGGCAGCCATTCTGGAAGCCCGTGGTCTGGATGTGACCATCATGAAACTGGACCCGTACATCAACGTGGATCCGGGCACCATGAGCCCGAGCCAGCATGGTGAAG
>NZ_JAPWGO010000171.1 GCF_027213785.1 Limimaricola sp. G21655-S1
ACCCAGCCCTGCCAGCGGGTCATTCGCGGCACCCTCGATGAGCTGCCCGCGCTGGCGGTGGGGGTCGAGAGTCCGGCGCTGATTATGGTGGGCTCGGTGGTGACCCTGGCCGACCAGCTCGCCTGGTTTGGCGCGGCACCACAGGCTCAGGGCGCCCTCGCCTGAGGGATCGTCGGCAACTCACCATGAGGCCACCTGCTGGTGGCCTCACTTTTACCTCCCTCTTCTCCCATCACGGTCATAACCTGTTGTTTTAAGTCTGGTATCCTATGGGCATTGAGCCCTTGGCTACCC
>NZ_JAPWGO010000172.1 GCF_027213785.1 Limimaricola sp. G21655-S1
GTGAAGAGGATCCCGGATAAAGGTTTGCTTCCATGCGCCTTAGCGCAACCAGAACCAGGCGGCAAATCCCAGCCACCTCAGTACCAGCATGATCCAGGGCAGGGGATGCTGATGGCTGACTTCAACCAGCTCGAGCTGTTCGTCTTGCTCGTCGGTTTGCGGCGCGCCCTGTGGCTGCCTGGCTTTGGCCTGCAATTTTTTCTGGCGGCTCGCTTCGCGGGCCCGCGCTTTCATCTGTTTCTTGTATTCGTCGATGCCTTTCTGGATCCCTTGCGCGATAAGCTGGGTCTGCTC
>NZ_JAPWGO010000173.1 GCF_027213785.1 Limimaricola sp. G21655-S1
GCCGTCCGAGGAGGTCGCGGTGACGGTCAGCGCGACGCTCGGCTCGGTCTCGGCGTCGAAGCTGGCGCCGGCGGCGACCCGCACCGTGCCGTCGGCGGCGATGGCGAAGCGCGCATCGTCCACCGCGTAGCTCACCGTGGCGGTGGCGTCGGCGTCCTCGGCGCGGGCCTCGATCCCGACCAGCGTGCCCGCCCCCGCGGTCTCGTCGATCCGGTCCAGGGTGGCGCCGTCGGCGTCACTGACCGCGCCGATGGCGTGCTCGTTGATGTCGGCCACGGCGATGTCGAAGCGGCG
>NZ_JAPWGO010000174.1 GCF_027213785.1 Limimaricola sp. G21655-S1
GCCGTCCGAGGAGGTCGCGGTGACGGTCAGCGCGACGCTCGGCTCGGTCTCGGCGTCGAAGCTGGCGCCGGCGGCGACCCGCACCGTGCCGTCGGCGGCGATGGCGAAGCGCGCGTCGTCCACCGCGTAGCTCACCGTGGCGGTGGCGTCGGCGTCCTCGGCGCGGGCCCGGATGCCGACCAGCGTGCCCGCGCCCGCGGTCTCGTCGATCCGGTCGAGGGTGGCGCCGTCGGCGTCACTGACCGCGCCGATGGCGTGCTCGTTGATGTCGGCCACGGCGATGTCGAAGCGGCG
>NZ_JAPWGO010000175.1 GCF_027213785.1 Limimaricola sp. G21655-S1
GATCTCAACTTCTTCCTGATCCCGGAAGACAAGTTCCGCCAGACCAACGATGCCCAGATGCAGGGGGAGAGCTGCGGCAGTGCCCAGCACCTGCTGCTGCTCGACGAGTTCTACCGCAGTGCCATGCGTATCGCGGGCAAACGCTTGATCTGGTATCTGGTGCCCACCGAATGTGATGATCACTACGATGAGTATGTGAACGAGCTGTTCGAGAGCGGCAAGCTCAAGCAGGACGACTGGCTCGATCTCGGCAGTTTTGACCGTATTCCGGCCGAAGAGTATTTCGGCT
>NZ_JAPWGO010000176.1 GCF_027213785.1 Limimaricola sp. G21655-S1
AGGATGCCCTTCAGACGTAAACAGGATGGCCTGGCCAGACTGACTCACAGCGATATTCACTGTCCCGGTTCTCTTTTCTGCCGCGTCCCTGCTGGCAGCGCTCTGTTCCGTTCAGTCAGTCCGGGTCTTGCGTCACTCTCATCGTGCATTGTCCCCATCTGCAGCGAGTGAATCATGAGCAAATCGGTTTTTGAGATCCACGACTGGACCCTGAGCGTTGACGACAACATGTTGTGTCGCCCCGACCGCGAGGTCTACCTCGAACCCAGACTGGTCAATCTGTTGCGG
>NZ_JAPWGO010000177.1 GCF_027213785.1 Limimaricola sp. G21655-S1
ATCTTGAGGTGGTCCGGCTGATTGGTCGACCAGTGGCGGATGCGGGTGACATGTTCTTCACAGCCGATGTAGACAATGCCCTCGCTCAGGTGGAACAGGGCGCCCATCTGCTGCGCCTCGACCGCGGCCAGCAGCTCGGTAAGCGGGGCGGCCGCCAGCGGGTCGCCGCTGATGATCCGGTTCTGCACCGGATCATAGAGATAGGCGCCGTTGCTGCAGATGAGGGGGGTATCGAGGGCCAGCTCATGGTGAAAGGGGCGCGCCGTCATATAGTGGCGCCCCGTGAC
>NZ_JAPWGO010000178.1 GCF_027213785.1 Limimaricola sp. G21655-S1
TCACTGGACAGTCTGCATTACCCCCTATTGCTGAAAGCTGCCAAGGGGCTTGATATGAGTCGAGGCGAGATCAGGCTGGAACGCTTACCTGATCCTCTTGGGATTCAGCAGAAGCGGCCGCTGATTGCGGCACCATGAAACAGTGGCGCCAATGGCTCAGTACCGGAGCCAAATCAACCTCTTCCGGATATGACCAGCGAGCACCATAAAAGCAGAGCTGCCGGCCAATGGCGCGACGATGAGTGATGTTGCAATCCAGCGCAATTCGCGGCAACAGGGAGAGCG
>NZ_JAPWGO010000179.1 GCF_027213785.1 Limimaricola sp. G21655-S1
CTCTGGGCCTTCGGCATGCTGATTTACGGCTTTCTCTACACCCATCTGGGCACCGACTCGCTGGCCATCATGACCACCCTCGGCACCCTGGAGAGCATCCTTATCTCCCTCTTCTTCGGACTGGCGGTGGCCTGCTCCACCCTGCTCGGCCACCGGCTCGGGGCCGAGGAGAACGAGATTGCCTGGCAGCACTCCCAGCTGTTCCTGCTGCTGGCACCGATTGGCGCGCTGCTGGTGGGGATCATCGTCTGGCTGCTGCAAGCCAGCCTGTTGCTGTGGGT
>NZ_JAPWGO010000017.1 GCF_027213785.1 Limimaricola sp. G21655-S1
GCTAACAGTTCCGTTCGTAGCGGTCAGAACCGGCCATCTTGGTTGTCGGTGCCGGCCAAAGAGGTTGACGGTCTACAGAAAGCGGATCGAAGAGGCATTCGGTTGGGCCAAGACCGTCGGCGGGATGACCCAGACGGTCTATCGCGGCGTCGAGCGAGTGCGCTCCCGCTTCGTTCTGACGATGGCAGCCAGCAACCTCGCAAGGTTGCCTCGATTGCTGGATGCATGACGCCGAAAGGTAGCATCAGCAGCGCATACCGCTCGCGACGACATATCGGGAACTCGAGGCAGCCGGACCAGTCAAAGGGAAACCGTTCTGCCCCAGCGACTTCTTCAGCGGCCTGCTAAGAAACGCGGAGCTATTCACAGATCCCCTCGGGACACGGGATACCGCCGCTTTCAAGGCGGCGCACTTGAGAGTGCGCCGATCCTTTTAGGTTACGAGGAGCGCGTTAGCGATGGTGTAGGCTTCCGCGCCATCGAGAGCCGCTTCAATGGCCGTAGCAAGTTTAGCAAGTTCATCCTGTGTGATGAGAAGTGCCCGAGCCCGTTCGGTGCGGAGTAATACGTAGTACCCGCTCTCGGGGTCGTGTTCGCGGCCGTGCCAAGCCAGCGTTGACCCATCTTCGACCTCCTCCCCGATCAGCATGATGAAGGCTTTGATGTCACGCAGAAGTGCTTCTTCCATGATGGTCTTCGCCTCAATCTGGCGGCTGATGGCGACCGCGGTAGTACGTTGGCGAGGTTCGAGGAGCGGAATGACCTTTGTCTCGAGGCGTTTGCGCACAGCGCGTGCTTGGCCGAGTGCATCGGCGACGAGTTTCGAGATCTTGTCCATCATGCCACCTCCTTCACCGTAGTAGCGGCGTATTTTCGTATTGCCTCGAGGCCGCGTTCGAGGGCCTCGGCACAGAGCCGCGCATCGTCGGCACGAGGATCATCGGGATGCACGCTCTGAAAGCAAAGCGCTTCGGGACTGTCGATGTCGTCGGTATATTCCAGCGTCAGAAGCCGGTGCAGATCGTCCAGGTCCTGGACGACCTCTTCGGGTTCTGCTCCGAAGGCGATGGCGTCGACCACGGCAGCAGCACGCTCCTCCCAAAGCTCGCCGCCGAGAAGTACGGCTGCGGAAATGAGCCGGTCCGCATCGGTGCGAAGCCAATCGGTGAAGTCCTGGCGGAGATTTGCGGCCCGGAGCGCGGCACGCATGTTCTTGGTGTCGTAGTTCATATTCGGTCTCCTTGAGAACCCGGACCATGATTGATCCGTCAAGTTGGACCGCGCTCCCGGTCCTCATGTTTGCCTGACCTACCTCCTTCCTTTCTCTCTCGTGTATGCGGCCTGGTCGGCCGCGCCCTCGTCGAAAGGGCGCGGACCGAACCGGCCCACAACGTCCCCTCTGGCTTGCATTCGGATCTCGAAAGCTATCGTTCCGATGAGAGGTTGATGGCGGCTCGCAACAGCCCAGCGGCCTGTCGAAGTTGCGGCGACCGCCGGAAAAAGTTGAGAACGGGCGCATTCCATTCCGTGCGGGTGGCGACACCCCGTTTTCAACTTGATGCTGAATCTGCGGCGGTCCGCGTCGGCGAAGGTAGATGGAATTGGTCTGCATTGCCGTGCGAGATTCACGATTATGGCCCGGTCTGTCGATGAAGCTCTCGGGTTCGGCGGCTTTTTTTTTGGCATTCGCATGCAACGCTATGCCTTTCTGCCGCGACTCCGCTTCATACGATTGTTTGCTGATCGGGCCAAGGACTGCGCTGCAATGGTCGTCCTCGCCTTTTGCCAAATTACCTGTGACGCTGCTCCTTCACACTCGGCACGATAGGCCACGCCGGCCTCGCGGGTGCCGTGACCGAGGTGCGTGGCGATGATATCCGCAGCGTGCGCTGGGTCGTGACGTCGCATGTAGTCTGCGGCGAGGGTTCTCAGGTCGTGGGACGGCACGCCGATCGCAGCCCTCGTGAGCTCTGTGGGTAGGTTGCGATAGGGCTCGCTGTCAGAAAGCGTCAGCCAGTTCCGCCCGACAAGTTCTTGGTAGCGAACATGGACCAATCGATCGGGGCGACCGTCCAGAACCCACTCATCGAGGATGTCGCCGATCTCGGGCCAGATCGTGCCCGTCTCTGTCTTGCCTCCCGTCTTCTCTTGCTCCCACTCGGCATGCCAGGCGCCGTCGATGTCACGGACGATCTGGTCGCCGAACCGCCATGACACAAGGTCGCCCTTGCGTGGTGGCTTGTTGAGGATAACGGCGCAGACGACGGCTTGCTGCATGCAGCGGCGACGGGCGGCACTGTGCGCAGGCAGGTCTTGGGCGCGCGACCTCAGCTCTCCGATCCTGTCGGCGACGTAGGCGTAGCCTCCCCGTTCCATCAGGCCGGACAGGCGCTCCTGCTTGCTCTTCTCCGCCAATGCGGCCTGGTCACGGAGATCGCACAAGACTACCCGCATAGCGGCCAGGCTGTCCTCCGCGACGCCACCCCTTGCCCCCAGGGCGATCAACCCCTCGATGTAGTTGGCGGCCGTCACAGGCTTCACGCGTCGCTCTTTGTCGGGATGAAACAGGAATGCCTCAGACAATTCACACGCTGCGACGAACCCAAGCGTGTCAGAAGCGAGACCCTCAGCGACGACGGTGGCGCAGCGGTCGATGCTGGCGAAGTAGCGCTTCCGAGTGCTGCTTGTGATCCGTGCTGCATCGAGTCCCGATTTCATTTCTCGCCAAGCTTTGGGCCAGTTTGCTCCGACGGTCTGTTCTACCGGGTGGGCGACCCACGAAGCTGCTTTGGGTCGAAGCGCATACCATTCCTCGCTCACCAGCTTGGCTGGCGCGGTGCACACGTGGGGCGCGTATACCGAGAGGGCGCGCAGCAGACACCGAAACGTCGACTCCGAAGCGGCGGCGGCGCGATAGGCCTCCGCTGCCGGCATCAATGGATTGCTCTTCCGCCCTCGAACGGCGGACCAGAAGCGGCCCATGGCATGGGCGGCACCCGGCGCGAGGTTTGGCGCATCTGCGACCATGGCGCGACGAACAGCAGCCGGCGCGTCCTTCAGGATCTCGGTGAGATCGCCTCTCATGTTACGTCCTCCGTTTCATGCGGGCGAAGATGTCGGGATGGCGAGCGAGCAAGGACTCGCGCACGGCCACTGCCGCAGCCTCGCCGCTGTCCTTGCCGTAATGGCGTCGCGCGACTTTTTCGGTGTTTGCCAAGACCGACGCCACCTTGGCGAAATCGCCGGGCCGGACAGCGAGCATTAGCGTCGCGAGCGCATGGCGGCATTGATGAGGGGTTAGCCCGAGCCCGAGGTGCCTATCCCCGAGATCCCAGAGTTCCATGATCGAAGCGACGGACATGCATCCGGACGGCAGGTTCAGCGCCGGCTTGCGAAGCCTCGGGGCGGCAGTTCCCGGGAAAAGGTAGGGCGAAGCTTCGATACCACGAAGCTTTAGAAGAGCCGGGCGATGGACTTGGTCCCACTCCCACAAGATACGCGCATCTTGGCCGTGAACGTCGACGACAATAGTCTGGCCGTTCTTGACCTCTCCACCGGAGAAGCGAATCTCTGCATGCTCCTTGTCCACGACCCACGTCAGGTTCCGTGGGCAGCCGGCCGTCGCCTTGCGGCGGATCATGAACAGGTTGGCCGGCCGCAGCGCCCGACTGACCTGCACCGCATAGGCAGCCGCGCATGCGGAAAGTCGCAGCCCACGCTCCGTTGCAAAGTCGGTCGTTGCTGTCTCCAGTGCCTCTGTCGAGATGGTGCTAAGGCGGAACGGTGCGTTTACGAACGCAGCCGCGAGATGCGGTGACTTGCGCAGCCGGTCGCAGATTGCCTCTGCGTCGGCGGTCATCTCGACCGGTGAAAGCACGTAATCTGCGTAGAACATGCGCACGAGACCGATCCGCGCAAGGACCTCTGGATCGCGCAGGCCGTGGCGCGCGATGGTCGTAAGATTGGTGAAGCGCGACCACAGAACGGAGCTTTTGTCGGCATCCTTCAGCGTCATGGATGCCGCACTCCGCGCGATCTGGGCGTCACAGGCTGCCTCCAGCGCGTCAGTCGAGATGAGATCCCGTAGCGTCTCGAGCCCCGCGAACCCGGTCTCGGGTGCATGACTCTCGCGGATCAGCCATGTCGTCGCCTGCCGGTAGCCGGCAAGCGCGGACTTCAGATTCTTCGGTGGCTTGTTCTTCTTGCCGCGCCGCGCCACGACCTCGGCATCAACCTCAACCGCAGGCCGGCCGAGACGCAGCTGCTCTTTCGCCCAAATTCTCAGATCGGTAGGCTGACGCAGGGTCTGACGAAATACCTCCTGGGCATCCGCACGAAAGGGCGCTGGCAGCGATTGCCACACGATGCGACGGGCCCGGTCTGACGCGATCGGAACGACAAAATCCTGACGCGGAAGCAAGTCCGCAAGCTCCGGCCAGCGGTTGTGGCCGCGCCAAAGTTCGGCAATGCGCCGCGCGAATTTCCGCATCGATTTGCGCCCATCGGGCGTCGCGTCGTGCCACAGTCGGTCGAACTCGGCTTGGTCGAGGTCAGGCAGGCCGACCTGAGCCCGTGCCCGAACCAGCAGAAACGGTCGGTGCGTGTTCCTGGTGAAGAGAGCCCCGCGATCGAGAAAGCCCTCGTGGTCCGAGATGAACGCGATCGCCCTGTCGTAGCTGGCCCGGACGGTGGCGTCCGAGGTCTCGTATCCGCGCGCCGCGAGAAACCGCCCCAAGGCGCTGCGGATGCGGGAGTTGCCACGCTTGCGGGCCTTCTCAAGGTCTTTCGACCGCGAGACCGTGCCGTAAGGGGATACCGCGATCACCTTTTCGAAATAGGCGAGATCAGCCGGAAGGAGGTCCAATTCCTCCTTGGTCAGATTAAGACGCGCGGCAATCTTCTCGATCTCGCAAATCGTATCGCGGCTCTCGCCGGTTTCTTTCGCCCATTTCAGAAAGTCCGGCACCATTGGGCCATCGGCGCTGGTCAGTATTCGGTCGTGCTTCATTTATTCGATCTCCAGGGTAGGGGCCTCGCGGGCCGCCTTCAGGCACAAAGGCGGCTCGCGTGGTCCGGGCCATGGACCTCATCCGGTCCTTCCAGGAGATCGCGCCCGAAGGGACGCTTCGCACAGTCTGTCGTGATTTTTCCGCGGTTCGCAGGGTCGTCCCCAAGCATAACGCCAATAAATGTTTGGGGACCGCTGTGCGACGGGCGGAGCAAACCTGCCCGTGTCGCGAGAATGCCTATTGCTCCTGTGCGATGGGCAGGCGGCTTCACCGCCACCACTCCGCCGGAAGGTCGATGCCCCGACGCTTGAGCCAGTCGGAAACATCATGCGGATTGCAGCGGACAACGCGGAACACATTCCGCGTCGGCATGCCGTCCTCGATCCAACGCTCGACGGTGCGCACGCTGACACTGAGTGCTGCGGCAATGTCTTTCTTTGTTAGCAGATCATCTTGGTAGCGGGCGGTAAGCGCTCGTTTCGGCATTGGACCGTCTTCGCAGGCCCAGACGTCCGGCCAAGCCAAACGGTAGACTCTGCCGATACGTACAGCGTCAATTTCACGCGCTCGGATTTTGCGCCGAACCGTGTCAGGCCGCAGGCGAAAGTGGCGGGCAACTTCTTCTATAGATAGCATTTTTTCCTCATCAGGTTGATCCTGACAAGGAATTAGTCCCCGAGTGCGCGCCGCTGAAATGGCGAGCGCCGTGACCAAAGGTGTCATGCCCTAATTAGGAATATTTATTGGCGGTCAGCACCTTTGCTCCCACGACTGCGATCACGCTGTCGTGATCAGATGCGTTTTTCTATGACAACTTTTGTGCCCAGTTCCTCCGAAACGGAGGATGCAGATGAAGCACGAGCAACAATTTGAACCAACGATCCGGGTCCCGTTCTGGTCGGAGCCGTCTGACGCACGAGACCAGCTTAGACAGAAGATCGAAGAATTTGTGCAGGGTGCCGCCGAAAAGAAGGTAGAGCCCAACGCTGCCCTCGCCCTGAAAGTGACGGCCGGACTTGGCAAGACGGCAACCATGCTACGCATGATCGCGCGCCATGGCGAAGCCCTACTGGCGCGCGGCCACGTGATGATCTTCGTCCCGACGCTCGAACTGGCTGAACGAGCGCACGAAGAATTCCAAGCCCTTGCCCCGAGCTGCCCCTCCCGCGTTATCCGGGGACGCGAGGCAGCGCACCCCGACGATCGAAATCGGCAGATGTGTGAGCGTGCTGAACTGGCGAAATCAATCGCGAGTTTTGTTCCATCGGTCACAAAAGCTCTGTGCCGCTCGTACGACTCGAACGGCTATTTCGTGGCGTCCGCTTGTGCTGAGGGTTGTCCATATCTCGGCCAGAAGGACACATCAGGTCCTCATGTCGTTTTCCTATCTCATGCTTATCTGACCGTACATCCTCCTGTCGATAGCGACGTCCCCGTCGCATTACGGGTCATCGATGAAAAGGTCTGGCCCTCTCTGATACGCACCATGCATCTGTCCGTTGAGGACTTCATGGGAGCACCGCCGGCCACTTATCTGCCGACCCTTCGTCCCACACTTCTGCGGGCGAGGGCCGCGATATTGGAGGGGCTCCAGTCCAACGCTCCGCTGCGTGATCATCTCCTCGGAGTGAATGTTACCGCAGACAAATTGAATTGGTTGGAGAAAGCTGAGGCTGAGTCACGCGAATATTTGAATATTGGCCCATGGCATCCCCCCCGGCGAATGCAGGAACGGGAAGAGAAGTTCGACAAGAGATCGTTCACGGCCTCCCGGAAGAGGCAGCAGATCTTTGCACGACTCGCGGATGACGCCACCGGCGGAAATGGCTCTATGCGGCTATACGCGAAAAAGACGGAGGATGGGGCACAACAGGTTATCGAGGTTCCTGGCCTCGCTGACGTACCTCGTGACGCTCCGCTGCTCCTTCTCGATGCGGACGCCGATCCGAATATTACAGAGCACGTTTTTCCCGGTGCCAGGTTCGAGTCCATTCTATCTAAGCCGACTGCCGATATTGTTCAGATCTCCGACGTGACCGCTTCGAATAGCTGGTTGCTTGACGCCCGGCATGGGAGGCAAAGGCGTGGTGCTGTGTTGACAATTCTCAAGCGGGAAGTCGGTAGAGCAGCGAACGACGGCGTTTTGGTGGTGGCAACAAAAGCAGTCCTTCAAGCGCTACATGCAGATGTCGGTAATTCAGTCGAAGGCAGTGAGCGTGAGGCTCTTCGACAGCCCCTCCTTGGGGCCGACCCACGATGGTTCGGCCCCAGTACCCAAGGGGTGAACGATTTCGAGAACTACGCAACCATCATCGTCATCGGTCGACTTCAGCCTGACACCGCCTCCATCGAGGCATCTGCGCGCGCGGTATTCGCAAAGGATGAACGGCCAATCGCATTGCATTCTTCAGGACCACTTCCAGCTGCTGCCGCACAGCAGCTTCTGGCAGACGGATCGAGCCGAGAGCTCAGACTGCGTGCTCATCCCGACCCGCGCGCACAGGCGATCCTCGCTCAAACTCGTGAATGTGGTACGCTCCAAGCGATCGCGCGGCTACGGCTCGTTTCGCCGAGCCGTTCCAAGCGGGTAGTAATCCTGAGCAATCTGCCATTGCATGATTTCCCAGTAACGCATCTGACGACATTTCGCGCACTTGAGCTGGATCTCGAGAAAGAACCGGACGTGGAAGGCTTTGAGCGTCTGGAAAAGGCTCTGGCCATGACTTTGGGGCAGCCGATGAGGGGCACACGGCTGTCGGAAGTTGGGCTTGCAGCTGACCTTCCCCATAGCTTCAGGACTGAAGCCGTCGCACATGCCTTTCGGCGGGGACGGGATCGGGAACACATGATAGCGCTTTGTGAGCGTATCGCCGCGACCAACGGGTGGCAGATCGTTCCGCTTGAGTTGCGGCGGACCACGGGCGGCAAAGCTGTTCCAGCTATCATCCTCGACTGTCCTGGTGATCCGCTCTCAACGGCAAAGGCGCTGTGGCCAGATCTGGAGCCCAGCTTCCCACCTTGAGACAAATATTTCTTCCGTGATTTTGAAACGAACCAATCTTCCCTTCATACGCAACTGCCGAGCTGGGTTTGTCTAACCTGGTTCGACAAACCGAAAGGCAAACTTGCCATGCCAAAGACTGAGGTGGTCCCCGAAATCCGGACCCCCTGCTAAGCTTGCCGCCAACGATGGCGAGGACGAACAGCGTGGCTGGCAAACGGAAGAACTACAGCGCCGAGTTCAAGGCGAAGGTGGCCCTCGAGGCCATACGGGGTGAGGCGACGGTCGCCGAACTGGTGGCGAAGCACGGCGTGCATCAGATGGTAATCAATACTTGGAAGCGCCAAGCGCTTGAGGGCATGGCCGGGATATTCTCTGGCAAGGCCGAAGCGAACGCGGCCGAGAAGGACAGTCAGATCGAGAAACTTCACACGAAGATCGGGCAGCTCGTGGTTGAGCGCGATTTTTTAGCCAAAGCCTCCGGCCGGTGAGCGTGGCCCGGAGGCGAGAGATGATCGAACCTCAGCACCCCGCGTTGTCTGTCAGTCGCCAATGCGCGTTGATCGGCATCAGCCGCTCGGCCTGGTATGGGCTGAGAAAGGAGGAGAGCTCGCTGAACCTCGCGCTGATGAAACTGATCGACGCGCAGTTTCTGGAAACGCCGTTCTATGGCAGCCGGCAAATGGCGCGACACCTGCGCAACCAAGGCTACAGCGTGGGACGTAAGCGCGTCCGGCGGCTAATGGCGAAGATGGGCCTGCGCGCGGTCTACCAGAGGCCACGCACCACCGCGCCCCACCCGGAGCACCGCAAACGGCCCTACCTGCTGCGCGGTATGGTGATCGACCGACCGAACCAAGTCTGGTGCGCGGATATTACCTACATTCCGATGCAGAGGGGGTTCCTCTATCTCGTCGCGATCATGGATTGGGCAACGCGCCGCGTTCTCTCCTGGCGGCTGTCAAACACGATGGATGTCGAGTTCTGCATCGAGGCGTTGGAGGACGCGATACAGCGTCACGGGCTGCCGAAGATCTTCAACTCAGATCAAGGCAGCCAATTCACCAGCCCGCGCTTCACCCAGCTTTTGCTGGATGCAACGGTGAAGATCTCGATGGACGGCCGTGGACGCTGGATGGATAACGTCATGATCGAGCGCCTATGGCGGTCCCTGAAATACGAGTGCGTCTATCTGAACGCGTTCGAGACCGGCTCGGCGGCCCGGGCGGGTATCGGAAGGTGGATCGATTTCTACAACACTGCGCGGCCTCACACGGCGCTCGGTGGGCGAACACCGGTCGAGGCCCATGCGGGCCCCGGCCTGAAAGCGGCGGCATGATTAACAGGCAAGCTTAGCAGCGCCGCGAACTTGTCCGGGAAATGGGGACCACCTCACCGAAATACTGGCCGCCCCGGTCATTCCCAGAATAGCCGGGTCAGCAACACGAAGACGGTCAGCATCTCGAGCCGCCCGGCATACATTCCGAAGCTCAGAAGCCATTTGGCCAGGTCCGGCAGGGGCGCGAAGTTGCCTGCCGGGCCGATGATCGGTCCGAGCCCGGGGCCGACATTGGTGACCGCCGTGAGCGCCCCGGTGATGGCCGTCACCGGATCGAGTCCGATGAGCGCGAGCGCGACGGCAAGTCCGAAAACCGTGAGCGCGAAGAAGGTGAAGAAGGCCGCGACGCCGCTGATGACGTCGTCCTTGACAGACCGTCCCTCGTAACGGATGGGAAAGATCCCGCTTGGGTGCAACAGTTGCCGCGCACAGCTCCCAATGCTGCGCGACAGGATGATCCAGCGCATGATCTTCACGCCGCCTGCCGTCGAACCGGTGCAGCCGCCGATGGCCGTCAGGAAAAAGAATGCCACCTGCGCCGCGGGTCCCCAGAGCGTGTAGTCCACCGTGGCGAAGCCGGTGGTTGTCACCACGGAGACCACATTGAAGGCGACCTCGCGCAGCGCCGGGAGCGGCATCGCGTCGTGGTCCACCATCCGCCAGAAGGTCAGCAGCAGGATGACGATGGTCAGCCCGATGGCGAAGGCCCGGACCTGCTCGCTGCGGAAGATGCCGCGGTTTGCTGCGCGGATATACCAGACGAAGGGCAGCGCCCCGCAGAACATGAAGAACGTGCCGGCCCATTGGAGGAAGGCGCTGTCGAAATGCCCGAACGATGCGTCGTGCGTGGAATAGCCCCCGGTCGAGAGTGTCGTCATCGCATGGGTGACTGCGTCGAAGGGCGACATGCCGCCCACCAGATAGACCAGCAGGCACAGGGTGGTCAGCCCGACATAGACCCACAGGGTCGCCGCGGCGACCGAAGTCGCGCTATGAAGTTCCTTTTCCCCGCGCTCGGAGCTTTCGGTGCGGAAAAGCTGCATGCCCCCCGTGCGCAAAATCGGCAGCAGCGCCATGCCGGTGACGATGAAGCCGACGCCACCGATCCATTGCAGGATCGCGCGCCACCACAGAATGCCATGCGGTTTCTCATCGAGCCCTGTCAGCACCGTGGAGCCGGTGGTGGTGATGCCGGACATGGCTTCGAAGAAGGCGTCCGTCGGGGTCATGGCCCAGAGCCAGAGCGGCAAGGCGCCGATGCCGGCGCCGGTCAGCCACATCGTCGCCGTCAGCAGAAAAGTGTGGTTGCGCTTCAGCCGCCCCTTTGCATCCCACGCCACCAACGTCAGGGCGGTCCCGACGAAACAGGTCAGACCTCCCGCGGTGAGAAAGACCCGCCAGGTCGCCGGGAAGAACAGTGCGTCGAGCGCCAGCAGCACGCCCATGAACAGGCAGGCGATGCCATTGATCAGAAGAACAAAATGCAAGGGAGTTCTCCTGTCCGGAGGAGTCGGCCCAGGTTGTGCGACGGAGAGGGCCAGCGCTGCCGGGATCTCAAACACCATTTGAGGCGAACCGCAAGGCAGCCCGCAAGTTACATCGCCAAGCACCCGCCTTCCTTGACCTCCCAGTCGCGACCTGTATCTCTGACGCAAACAGTAGGATTTAGGGGCTCGATCATGAGCACGATCACCCGCAAACCCCGCCGTGTCGTCACCGCCCGCCGCGTCCTCGCTCTCGGCGCTTCGGCCGCCATGATCGGCTCCACTGCCGGGGCCGCCTCCGTCGCCACCGACCTGTCGGACCCGCAGGGCCTCGTCCACCAGATCGAGGCTGAAGGTGAGGGCGCTGTCGAGATCGAAACCGAGGGCGAAGGTGCCGCGGAAGCTGAAGGCGAAAGGGGCGCAATCGAGGTCGAAGGCGAGGGTGAAGGCGCTGCGGGGGCCGAAGGCGAAGGTGAGGGCGCTGTAGAGGTCGAGGGCGAAGGCTCGGTGGAAGCTGAAGGCGATGGCGAGGGCGCAGTTGAGGCCGATGGCGAGGGTGAAGGCGCCGTGGAGGCCGAGGGCGAAGGTGAGGGCGCCGTGGAGGCCGAAGGTGCCATGGAAGCCGAGGGCGAAGCTGATGCTGCCGGCGAAGGCGAGTCTGAGGGCGGCAGCTCGGCGCTCGAGCCGGCTCTGGCCCACGCGCGCAGCCTGCTGGTAATCGACGGGCTGCTGCGCGCCGCCGAGGCGCAGCGCGGGAGCGGCGAGGACGCGGCCGAGCTGATCGAGGAGGCCGCCGAACTGGCCGAGCACGGGCTCGAAGGGGCGCTCGCGGGCGAGCTTTATGAACGCATCGAAGAACTCGAAGCGGCCGCGGACGACCAAGGCTTTGCCGAACTACACGAGCGTCTGGCTGCCGCCCGGGCCGAGGCCACGGCCGCGGATCGGCTGGAAGCGATCTCCTTGGGGCTGCGCGCGGCCGGCGAGCACTACGCCGAGGCGGTCACGGACGGCGCCGTGAGCGATCGGACGGAATACCTTGAAGCCTTCGGGATCTATGAGGCGGTGAAGGCGGAGGCCGATGCACTGGCGGCATCGGATGAGGCCGCGGTCGCCGAGGTCGGCGCGGAAGTGCGCGCCCAGATCGAGGAGGCCGGTGCCGCGTTCGGTGGATCGGCCGGCGAAGACATCGCCACGCCGGAAGCCAGCCTGCTTCATGCCGCCGCTGCGCGGGTCGAGCTCTCCGCTCTGAAGCTGCGCTGATCCCATGGTCCATGTGATCGGAGGCGTCCTCGATCCTCACGAGGTCGCCGCGTTGCGCGAGGCGATCGAGGCACTTGAGTTCGAAGACGGTCGGCGCACCGCCGGGCGCTATGCGAAGGGCGTGAAGAGCAACGAGCAGGCGGCGGACACACCGGCCCGCGAGGCGATCTTCGCCAAGGTGCGCAAGGCGCTCAGTGCGAACGAGGTGTTCACCAGCGTGGCCCGGCCCCGCAAGTTCGCGCGCATGCTGGTCTCGCGCTATGGACCCGGCATGGCATACGGCACCCATGTCGACGACCCGATCATGAAGGGCAGCCGGACCGACATGTCCTTCACTCTCTTCCTAAGCGAGACCGACAGCTATGAGGGCGGCGGTCTCGTCATGGAAGACGCGATCGAGGAGCGCGTGATCCGGCTGGAGCCCGGCGATCTCGTGCTTTACCCGACCAGCGCCCTGCACCGGGTGGAGCCGGTTGCACAGGGCACGCGCGTGGCCGTGGTCGGCTGGGTTACCAGCTGGGTGCGGTCGGCAGAGCAGCGCGAGGTCCTGCACGATCTCGACGTTGCCGCGCGCGCGGTCTTCGACAGCCAGGGCAAGTCGCCGGCCTTCGACCGTCTGCTCAAGGCCAAGAGCAACCTCTACCGGATGTGGGCTGCCGACTGAGGGCGGCCCGGCCTTAAAGAGCTCTGGTGGGGTGGCCGCCCTGCTTTGACTTGGCACGCGAAGGCCCAGCGTGGCGAGGCGTCTGCCGCATACCCGGTCACGAAAACCTTTGCGGTATCATTGGTGGGCTCGATCTGCTCAAGGTGGCCGTGGTCAAGCCCGACTTCGACCTCAGTTTTCTGATAAGACGATGGGCTGCTTCGGCGATAAGCAAAGGAAATTACCTTCGTCATGCTTCCCAAGCAGCTCGGTGAGGGACATGCTGAACTTGGCCATCGAGTAGTTCGTGGGGACGTGAACGAAGTCAGCAAACTCCATCGCGACCTTTGAAAAGCGGCTAACGGGTGTACTGACCTGTCTGATAGAAACGCTATTAGATCGGAAAGGAAGGAAGCTACTAACGCGCAGAAACCCATATAGAGAGAGATGTCATCGCCCTGCCTTCTTCAATTATCGAAGAGACCCATATATGGCACTTCCCAAGCTCCGTTGGCATAGAGTCTTTCAAATTGGCGTCACTCTCAAGGGGCTACATGCGCTGATGGAAATCGCTGGCGGGCTTGTATTCCATTTCGTCCCTGTACCAAAGATCTTGCACTGGGCCAACTTGGTGATGCAAGATGAGCTGATCGAAGATCCGCGCGACTTCTTGGCCACGCATCTACTTATCGCAGCACAGCAACTCTCCATAGAAGCATAGGCCTTCTATTCTTTCTACCTCCTCAGCCATGGCTTAATTAAAATTGTCCTTGTGGCGGGGCTTCTGCGCGAGAAGCTGGTCGCTTACCCGCTGTCGCTCGTGGCGCTTGGGGGCTTCATGATCTACCAAATCTATCGTTACAGCTACACTTATGCTTCAGGGCTGCTCGTGCTGACGATCTTCGACTTGGTTGTCGTCATCCTAATCTGGCACGAATGGCGGCTGCTGCGGAGGCATATTAGGCCGGGATGAACGTGCCCCGTCACCGATCAACGCCATGGAGGCTCAAATCCGTCAGATCGCACCGATAGACCGAGAAGCAGGATTTGGCAGGTCCGCATTGCCAATTGGCATCGTGCAATCCTATGCTGGACTCGAACCAGCAGGGTGCGGATTCCGCTGGCCGCCCGTGGTCCAAGTTTGAGTCTTAAATCGAAGACCTGAATGGAGCTTCAGGTCGAAGCTCTCGGCCCTTTCAAATAAGTCACGAAAGGTGCTGAACAGCCGCTTCACTTGTAACGGGCAAAAACCAACATGCAGTGAGGGATTACGGAATGCTTCGTTATTTGCGTTCACCAAGTCGCTCCTCCAGAAGTTCGATCTGGATCTGCTGCAACTCTGCGAGCCGATGCCATTGCGCTGTAATTTGATGGTCAATCTTTTCGTGCAACTGTCGCACCTCCAGCTCGGCCTTCAGATTGATGCGATAGTCGTTCTCGGCTCGGGCGCGGTCTTTCGCCTCCTGCCGGCGCTGGCTCATCATGATGACCGGAGCTTGAAGCGCCGCGACGGTCGAGAGTACGAGGTTCAGAAGGATAAAAGGGTAAGGGTCGAAAGGCTTGGCGAGCCAGCTTGACAGGTTGAGGGTGACCCAAGCGACCAGGACGATCGCGAAGCCGACGATAAAGCCCCAGCTGCCGCCGATACGGGCCACGGCATCGGCGATACGATCGCCCCTGCGAGCAGCCTGTTCCTCGGCTATATCCGGAAGGCGCACGACGAGGCCGCCTGAAACAAAGCTGTCGATGACTTGGCGATCGAGATCGTGCAGAGCCCCGCGCTCGTCCAGCAACAGTGCCTCGACACGCCGCGCGCGATAACGCGCAAGATCGAGGCCGCAGATGAACGCACCCTGGGCCCAACCTGATACGTCTCTGGCAAGCATTTCCGATATTCCAGGCCGGACGGCAGCGTACGGGCGCAGTTCGCTCATCGGGAGACTGCGCCCACAAACAACGCATCGATCGAAGTCTGATGGTCCATCCTGTGGCTTCGGCATGACGACCCTCCCACCGTTTCGAGCAGCGCTCGCAACACGTTCCAGCCGCCTTCCGATGGCGACGCGCACCTGGGACCATGCCTCTTCCCTGCCTTTCGACCAAGGGCCGGATTATCAGCCTCGCGGCCGGTCCCGCGTACCTCTGCTCCATCATCCCCGCCTATCGATAGATTGCCGCCGGCATGTCTATGATCCATGCTCTGAACGGGCATCCTCATTCGCCGTGCTCGGGTCTTCGCGTCATGTCAGGGCTAATAGGTGAAAGCATCGCGCCGAGCAGCGCATCGGATCTCGCTCCGACATGGAGTTCGTCGGCGAAGGACCTCGTTTTTACGTCGCTCGGGGGAAGCCGCGTCTGGGCCACGCTCGGCTACGGCATCCTCAACGAGGTCTATTGGCCCTCGACAGGAAGCCCGCAGACCCGCGATCTCGGCTTCATCGTCGCTGGACCGGCAGGATGGTTCGAGGTCAAGCGCGTCAACAGCTATGAAATTGCGACACCGCAGCCCGATATACCGCTTCCTACCATCACGCATGAAGGACCAGGCTACAGGCTGTTGCTCGAGTTCGTCCCCGATCCGGACCGGGATGTTCTCTTGATCGGCTTTGATCTCAGAGGTGACGGGTGCCGCCTTTATCCACTGTTGGCGCCTCGATTGGGGCTCACCAACGGAGACAACACGGCGTATGCAGGCGCGGCTCTGAGTGCCGAGGGTGGCGGCGACTGGCTGCACTTGGAAGCAGAGCCGGGCTTCACCCGCAGCTCGGCCGGCTTCGTCGGGACGTCCGATGGCTGGCAGGATTTCGATCGCCATGGCGCAATGACATGGGACCACGATCTGGCCGGACCGGGAAACGTGGCACTGATGGGTGAACTGAGCACCACGACCGGCACTCTGGCATTGGCCTTTGCCACCACGAGGGAGGGCGCGGCGACGTTGGCACGATCGGCCCTCGTCGTGGGTCTGCCGGAGGTGCGGGCGGCGGCCTTGTCGGGCTGGACCGACTGGGCCGCGCAGCTGCGGTTGCCATCGGACGCTGTGCCCGCCGATCTCGCGGCGCAGGCGCACCGCTCGGCGGCGGTTCTGAAAACGCATGAGGACCGCACTTATCCTGGAGCCATCGTGGCCTCGCTCAGCATTCCATGGGGCAACGCCCACGACGATCTGGGCGGCTACCACCTCGTCTGGGCCCGCGACGCGGTGAACTCTGGTCTCGGCCTGTTGGTAACTGGCCAGACTGAGGATGCGCGCCGTATGCTGTCCTACCTGGTCGCCATGCAACAGCCCGATGGGCATTGGGGACAGAACTTCTATCCCGACGGCCGCCCCTACTGGCGAGGCATTCAGATGGACGAGGTTGGCCTTCCAGTGATCCTTGCCACGAAGCTGCTGGAGACTGGTCTCATTCTGCCGGACGGCCCGATGTACGACCACGTCTGGCGCATGGTCGAACGTGCTACTGGCTACATCCTGCGCAACGGGCCGCTCACTGAACAGGACCGTTGGGAAGAGAATGCGGGCCTGAATTGTTACAGCCTGTCGGTGCAGGTGACGGCGCTCGTCGCAGCGGGCCAGTGGTTGAGCGGTGCGCCGCGGGATCTGGCTCTGGCGATGGCAGATGACTGGAATGCGCGCATCGAGAACTGGACCTTCGTAAGCGGCACAGGTCTGGACCACGCGCATGACATTGCGGGGCATTATGTCCGCATCGTGCCGGACGGCAGGCGCCCTCCTGCCGGGCAGCAGGTGGAGGTACGCAACCGCGGAGGGCTGATCACCAACGTCGAAGACTTGGTGGCACTGGATTTCCTATCCTTGGCACGCTTCGGATTGCGCCCGTCCGACGACCGAGGGCTCTGCGACACGGTGAAGGTTTGTGATGCTCTGTTGGGTGTCGATACGCCGAGGGGCCGCTCTTTCTACCGCTACAACGGTGACGGCTATGGCGAGCATGCCAACGGGGCGCCATTCGATGGGCAGGGGATCGGACGCGCTTGGCCTCTATTGACCGGTGAGAGGGGCCATTTCGCGATGCAAATAGGCGAAGACCCTAATCCTTGGTTGTCCGCAATGGCGGGTATGACCGGCCCCGGGGGCCTGATCCCGGAACAGGTATGGGAGGCTCCGGATCTGCCCGATCGGGGTTTGAGGCCGGGGCAGCCGACCGGCGCCGCGATGCCGTTGGTTTGGGCGCATTCGGAATACCTACGGCTTGCCGCAGCGGCCTGTACCGGCAAACCGATCGAATTGCTGGACTGCGTCGCGGCACGGTACGGGACACTGCGCCCGAATCCAAAAACCCGGTACTGGAGGGACCCGACTCCACTGCGCCAGATCCTTCAGGGGACACGCCTTTGCGTCATGGATCGTGGTCCGTTCACCTTGCACGCCAGTGAGGATGACTGGCGGACCACATCTGATCTCGAGGCAGAAGCTCTTCCGTTCAGAGGGTTGTTCGGCGCGACGGTTGAGGTCTCCGAAGGTGCGAGAGAACTGGTCTTCACACGGCGACGTCAGGACGGCTGGGAGGGCCGCGACCACCGCGTTTCGATCCAGCCCCGGACAACGGAGAGCTGAAGCCGAATCCATTGGTCTCGGCGTATCGACCCGCATGTCCGGAAGACACCCGAATTCTTGGCACGCTTGGGCTCGGTTGCAGGTTGCTCGGAGGAGCCGCCTCCGGTTCGTTCCATGCTCCTCAATCCAATGTCCGTCGAAACCGGATCAGTGCGACGACCGATAACAGAACGGCGAAGCCGATCAATGCCGCCAGGGAGTTGGACACCGCGGCTGCGCCGGCTCCCTTCAGCATGACCGCACGGATCAGGCGCAAGAAATGGGTGAGCGGAAACACTTCTCCCATGATCTGGGCCCAAGTCGGCATACCCCTGAAGGGAAACATGAACCCAGACAGCATCAGGGATGGCAGGAAGAAGAAAAACGTCAGTTGCATCGCCTGCATTTGCGTTCGGGCCACGGTCGAGATCAGGTAGCCGAGAAGCACCAGCGCCAAGACGAAGATCAGTACGCCCGCGAGGATCAGTGACAGGTCGCCTATGAAGGGAACGCCAAAAATGGCACGTGCCGCGCTCAGAACCACCACGACCTGAACTGCACCGACCCCCAGATAGGGCATGATCTTGCCCAGCATGATCTCGAAAGGCGTCGCGGGCATCGAGAGCAGATTCTCCATCGTTCCCCTCTCGATCTCGCGTGTAAGTGCCATGGCGGTCATCATGACCATGGTAAGCTGCAAAATCACGCCAAGCAGACCCGGAACGATGTTGTACTGGGTAACGCCCTCCGGATTGAATCTGCGGTGAACGATGATGGAGAGCTGATCGGAGGCGCTTTGGCGTTGGACGGCCTCGTTCCCGATTTCGCGCAGCAGCGCCTCGGCCGCCACTGTGCCCAGCGTGGAGATCGCACCGGAGGCCACGGGTGGGTCGGTAGCATCGGCCTCGATCAGGAGCGTTGGGCGGTCGCCCCTCTCGACCCGCCGTCCGAAATCGGATGGCACTGTGACGACGAAGACAACCTCGCCACGTTCCATCATCGCGTCGGCCTCGGCCGCAGAAGCGTGAGGCGCGACGAAGTTGTAATAGCCGGTGAGCTCGAGCGCCGTCACCATTGCCCGGGTGAACCGGTCCTGCGTAGGCGCAACGAGAGCGGCGGGAAGATGCTTGGGGTCGGTGTTGATCGCGAAGCCGAACAGCAGAAGCTGTAATATTGGAATACCAAGCATCATGGCAAAGGTCAGGCGATCTCGACGCATCTGGATCGTTTCCTTCGCCAAGATGGCCCCCAGACGCCGGAAAGAGAAGAACCAGGTCATCTCGTACCGGCCTCGCGCATGAGGTGGATGAAGATGTCCTCCAGACTGGTGTCAATCACCTCTATACTGGCCCCTGTCGCGGCGGCGGCCGCCGCCACGGCGTGGCGGAACTGGTCACTATCTCTCCCAACGACATGCAGCGTGCTGGCGAAGGAAGCGACCTGTTCGACATGCCGGTTGGCAGCAAGGATCTGTGCCGCCTCAGCCATGCGTGGCCCCCTGAACAAGTAGGTCTTCAGCGCCGATACCAGCGCGACCTCATCCACGGTGCCTTGAGCGATCATCCGGCCGTTGGCGATGTAGCTGATCTTGTGGCAACGTTCGGCCTCATCCATGTAGTGGGTCGACACCAGAACAGTGATCGCTTGCGCAGCCAACTGGTGGATCTCGTTCCAGAACTCCCGCCGGGCCTTCGGGTCAACTCCAGCGGTCGGTTCGTCCAGCAGCAACAGGTGCGGGCGGTGCATGACGCACGCCGCCAGCGCCAGTCTTTGCTTCCATCCGCCCGAAAGTGTGCCCGCCAACTGATGTTTGCGCGAGGCGAGACCGAAATCTTCGAGCGTGTCCCGTACGATCTGACGGGCAGGCCGCAAGCCATACAGTCCCGCCACGAAGCGCAGGTTCTCCTCGATGTTCAGGTCGTCATAAGAGGAAAACCGCTGGGTCATGTAGCCGATCTGGCGCTTGATCGCGCCGGGAGCGGTGCGGATGTCGTGACCGAGCACACGGCCTGCGCCGCCGTCGAGGGTCAGCAACCCGCAGATCATCCGCAGGGTGGTGGTCTTGCCCGACCCGTTGGGCCCGAGAAACCCGCGTATTTCACCCGTACCCACCTCGAGAGAGAGGTTGTCGACCACCGTCCTGCCGTCGAAGCGCTTGGTGAGGCCGGTCACCGAGATGGCGGGTTCAATCATCTGCGACCATCCGGGAGCGCGACATCGACGATTTGGCCAGGTTTGAACTCATCCGCCTGCGATGGAACGGCCTCGACGAGATAGACAAGCTTTTGGCGGCTTTCGAGCGAGTAGATCACCGGGGGCGTGAACTCAGCCCTGTCGGAGACAAAGACCACCCGTGCCGTGGCATCTGCGGAGCACCCATCGCAATGAACGACAAGTTCTGTCCCGACCTCGACCAGATGGAACGATGTTTCCGGGATATAAAGTCGCAGCTTGATCGCATCATCCGCAAGGAGGGACAGGATCGGAGCAGCCGGGCCGGCGATCTCGCCGGAGGTCCGGATCACATCATGTATCGTTCCGGTGGCCGGTGCGTGCAGCACACGCTGGTCAAGCAGCCACTTTGCCATTTCCAGCGCAGCTTCAGCTTTGGCCACCAAGGCTTCGGCGGCTGCGATCTCGTGCGTGCGGGCCGGCATCCGGGCCACGATGAGATCAGCCTCGATCTCGGCGACGTGCGCCTCGGCGATCTCCAAGGCGGTGGCGGCATCGTCGCGCTGTGTGCGTGTGGCCGCTCCCCGCGCGGCCAGATCCGCCAGCCTGTTCATCGTGCGCTTCGCTTCGGCAGCTTGGGCGCGCGCCGACGCCAAATCCGCCTCTATGACCTTGAGTTCCTCCGGGCGACGGCCTTCCATCAAGTCTGCAAGATGACTGCGAGCCTGCGCCAGGGAAGCTTCCGCATCGGCAAGCGCAATCTCGGCATCATGCTGTTCCATGCGCACGATCTGTTCACCGGTCTCGACCCTATCCCCTCGCGTGACCGAGATATCGGCGATCTGTGCTATGGAAACTGGTGCAACGAGGATAAAGTCGCCCTCCACATATCCGGTCGCAAACGGCGGCGGCAGGGCACAGGCAGCAAGCAAGGCCGACAAGCCCGGAATTTCGCAAGAAAACAGGCCCATCTCCAGTTCCTCATCGGCCTGCATCCACACTGCGCCCTCGAAGCCAAAGGACAAAGGAAAAAGGCGTATGGGTGGGACGCTTCCTTCAGCCGACAGCTACTAAGAATAGAGCAGTCAATGAGGGATTGATCGCCTTTTGAGGATGGCTTCGACGTTTCAGAGCAGCATTCTGCTGTTCGCGGCGAACCTGAATGCAAAATTAGGAGAGCGAGCGCCGGTGCTTCCAAAATTGGTGCACCTTTTTTACGTTCTATTCTTTGGCCGAATTATTAGATGTGCTGCCTTGGGGTTGTTAAATATTTTCTAAAGTAGCGCTATTTCAACTCCTCGTCGTTTTCTTCAAATTTCCATCTCACGCAATGAAAGTTGAGCGATCGGGTAACAGACTGCACACGAAAGTTTGTCCCCTCTTGCCTTGGCAAACATGCCATGGGCGTTTTCAAGCACCTTGCCGCGTGAGCTCTTGAAGATTAAGATCTATTCGTGGCGCAGAGGTGTTTCGACTCGTAGTGCCGATAGGAACCAATACCCCTACGGAGGCGATTGCTCGGCATTTGCAGTACGACTTCCGAGCGGGCGCCCCGGCCCACATGACGGCACTGCCTGCCTTCAGAGAGGAAGCGCTAAATGGGTGTCGTGCTACACGGATTGGCGACAGCCCACCCCGTGTACGAGTTATCGCAAGATCTCGTCCGGCATAGCGCCGAACGAATTTTTGGACCGCGCTTCCCGCAATTCGAACGCCTCGCTGCGAGTTTCGCCCAATCCGGCATCGAGCGCCGCTGGTCGGTCACTCCGATAGAGTGGTTCGAGGAACCGCATGGTTGGGCCGACCGCAACGCCGTCTATCTCAAGGGCGGCGAGAAGATGTTCCGCGACGCCGCCACGGGCGCGCTCGAGCGCGCCGGCTGGCGCGCCGATGAGGTCGACACCATCGTCACCGTCTCCACCACTGGCATCGCCACACCGAGTTTCGAGGCGCGCGCGGCGGCGGCAATGGGATTTCGGGGCGATGTCACGCGGGTGCCGGTCTTCGGCCTGGGCTGCGCCGGTGGCACGGCGGGTCTCGGCATCGCCGCCGACCTCGCCCGCGCCCGCCCCGGGACGAAGGTGCTCTTAGTGGTGATCGAGGCCTGCACCCCCTCCTTTCGCTCGGACCGATTGCAGAAGGCCGACATCATCGCCACGGTGCTGTTCGGCGACGGCGCGGCGGCGGCCTGCCTGAGCTGCGACGCCGGGGGCGGCACCGGCCCGGTGGCGATCGGGCCGGCGCATCAGCACATGTGGCCCGATACGCTGCGGATCATGGGCTGGGAGGTCGACGATGAGGGGCTGGGTGTGGTGTTCGACCGAGCCATCCCGGGCTTCGCCACTGAGCATTTCGCCGGAGCCGTCGACGGCGCGCTGGCCGCGGCGGGGCTGCGGCGCGCCGATATCGACCGCTACGTCTGCCATCCCGGCGGCGCCAAGGTGGTCATGGCAATCGAATCGGCGCTGGAGCTCGGCGAGGGCACGCTCGACGCCGAGCGTGAGGTGCTGCGCGATTTCGGCAACATGAGTGCACCAAGCGTGCTCTTCGTGCTTGATCGTGTGCTGGCCTCCGGCACCACGGGGCGGATGCTGGCCTGCGCGCTGGGTCCGGGCTTCACCGCCGCCTTCGTCGTGCTGGACGTGGCCGCATGAGCGCAGGCGCGCTGCTGTTTCTCAGCTTCCTCGGGCTACAGCGACTGGCCGCGCTGGTCATCCCCCGGCGCAACACCACGCGGCTGATGGCGCGCGGCGCGGATGAGCACGGCGCGGGGTACTACCCGCTGATCGTGGCTCTGCACGCAGGCTGGCTCGCGGCGATGGCGGCCTTCGGGATCGACGCGTTGACTGGTCACTGAAGTAAGTCGAATGGCAGGCTTCGCTGCTTCATTGGGAAAAGCGATGGAAGAGAGGCTTCAATGGTAAAATTATGCCCTCAAACTTGGCGAGGTCTGTCCCGGGTAATGAATGGCTCAGGGTGCTGGTGAGACGCTCATGGCCGAGAAGTGTACCATCTCCGATAAGTGCGCCGCTGTTATCCAGGTCATGCTATAATTACCCCCTGACCGAGACCCGATGCAGGGGCACCGACTGTGATCCCAACGGGTCGTTTGGGGAGCGGATTCCATGGCCATGTTGATGGACCAAGACCAAATTCTCGATGCCTACTTTCTCAAGTCCGGCATGGGCGAACTGCGGCACTCAGGAAAAACGCGCACTCACTTTCTCGCTTCCGGTGGCACGACGGGCGGTGCTTTCGCCCTGATTGATGAAACCGCGCGTCGAGGCGAGACGGTGCCGCTGCACCGGCATGCCGCCGACATCGAATCCCTCTATGTCATCGAGGGGGAGCTCTCTATCTTTCTCGAGTGCCTTCCCTGCCGGTCGGACACCGCGGGGGCCTTTGCGCATTTCGCGCTCGGTGCAATTCATGGCTTCAGGGTGGAAAGCGAGACGGCACGTTTCTTGCTCTTGACTACGCCCCACCATGGGGAGTTCTACCGGGCC
Organism: Limimaricola sp. G21655-S1; assembly: GCF_027213785.1. Taxonomy (GTDB): domain Bacteria; phylum Pseudomonadota; class Alphaproteobacteria; order Rhodobacterales; family Rhodobacteraceae; genus Limimaricola. The sequence goes on from NZ_JAPWGO010000017.1 coordinate 22,973, forward strand.
ATCTCCAGAGTCCCCAATGAAGCTGAAGATCCTGATGAACCGATGGACCAGGCGGTGATCATGGCGGCATGCCGGGACTATGACGTCGAATTTGTCGGGCCGTTCCCCGCTGCTGCGACGACCTGAAAATCGTCATTCGCGACCACAGGCCTCACCCTTTCCCGAATGCCTTTGCCAGATGCAAACCGGAGAAGCAGCCGGTATCGGCATTTAAGACGCGAGCTACATTCCGACCAAATTCCGACGCTTACAAGGGACACAATTGGAATGCGCAGTTGCAGATCCCGCCACACGACGCAGCGTCACGGTGGCGGGGAGCGGCACATGGCGAGTGCAACCACGGGGCGTGCTGGAATATTTCTTACCGCCTCTTGTAATCGCCTCTTGAGAGGGGGATCTATCATCGTGCGGGCCGGGCCCCTCTGACGTTGGATCTTCCACGTGATGTCGGACCGCATCGGGTGTGCCCGATGGTATTAGGGTCCAAACACCCCCGACCTCGGGTGCGGTCATGCACAAGAGGTCATCGTGGACATCCTGTTTCTTCTGTTTCTCAGCCAGCCGCTCTGGATGTGGCTGGTCTTCATGGCGCTGGTCGCCGCTCTGCTGATCTTCGATCTGGGCGTGCTGCACAGCGACGATCACGAGATCGGCGTCGCCGAAAGCCTGAAGCTCTCGGCCGTGTATATCACGTTTGGCCTCTCCTTCGCGGGCTTCATCTGGTGGCAGATAGGTGGCGAGGCGACGGCGCAATATCTCACCGCCTTCGTCGTCGAGAAAACGCTGGCGATGGACAACATCTTCGTCATCGCGCTGATCTTCGGCTTCTTCGCGATCCCGCGGCAGTATCAGCACCGGGTGCTGTTCTGGGGCATCCTCGGCGTGATCGCGCTGCGCGGCCTGATGATCGGCCTCGGCGCCACCATCGTCGCAGAGTATCACTGGGTGCTCTACATCTTCGCCGCCTTCCTGATCGTCACCGGCATCAAGATGCTGTTCGTCACGGAGGGTGATCATGACATTTCGGACAACAGGCTGCTGAAGTTCCTCAAGCGCCGCCTGCCAGTGACTGACGAACTGCACGGCCATGCCTTCACCGTGAAGCGCGCCGACCCGGCGACGGGCAAGATGAGGCGCTACGTTACGCCGCTGCTGCTGGCCTTGATGCTGATCGAAGTGGCCGATCTGGTCTTCGCGGTGGACTCGGTGCCGGCGGTGTTCACGATCACCACCGACCCCTACATCGTCTATACTTCAAACATCTTCGCGATCCTCGGCCTGCGGGCGCTCTACTTCGCGCTGGCGGCGCTGCTGCACCGCTTCGCTTACCTGAAATACGCGCTGTCACTGCTGCTGGTGTTCATCGGCTCCAAGGTCTTCGTGGCCGAGGCCCTGGGCTGGGAGAAGTTCCCGCCGGCATGGTCGCTCGGCATCACCTTCGCGATCCTCGGTGCTGGCATGGCGTTCTCGCTGTGGAAGACCGGGCGGCAGCGGCCGGTCCATGCGGAAAAACCGACGGCTCCGGCGGTCGCGATACCGGTCACACCCGAGAGCTGACTGGCCGCCGTCCGCAGACCACGTGGCAGGGAGGGCTCGGCATGGTGATGCCGGGCCCGTACGCTTCCTCTGTCAGCCCCGACGGCGATATCCGCTCAAATAGCCCCGCGTCTTGAACGACGCTTTCTTTGCAAATTTTGAGGCGATTTAACCACGAGGAGCGGCAACAGGTTTAGCGACGAGATCATGCGCGATGCAGTCGCGCAGATCGCCAAGCGGGGTCACCCGGGCAGGGAAGGTGTCGCAACGGCTCGCGGTCAGCCTGTATTCTATTTACGCTTGAAGGAAGGAGTTCGCGAAGGGCTTGCGACTGCCGTTTGCCGCGTGGTCGCCGAAGGTCCGTTAGGGGCCGGGAGCCGACTTGGCGGAGCCATTCCCCAGAGTCGGTACAAGCGCTATTTCAGCTTCCCGGCACAGACGAACCCTTGGGTTTAGAAACGAGCAGCTTGTCGATCCGTCGGCCATCCAGATCCACGACCTCGATGCGCCAGTCGTCAATGATGACGTGTTGCCCCACCTGAAGGAGTTCTCCCGCGCGGTCGAGGACGAGTCCGCTCACCGTCTCGTAAGAAGGGTTGTCTTCGAGCTCGATGTCGATCCTTGCCGCGAACTCGTCCACCGGCATCCAGCCCGCGACGAGCAGCGAGCCATCCTTGCGCTCCACCACCCTGGGTTCGTCCCGCTCGGTCTCGTCGAAGCCGCCGGCTATGGCGCCCAGGATGTCCATCGGCGTGATGATACCCTCGAAATGGCCATACTCGTCGTAGACCAGCAGCATGTGCGCCGGAGCGCCCTTCAGCCGTTCGATCACCTGCGTGGCCGGAAGCGCCTCGTGGATCACGGGCGCCGGCTGCGCCAAGGCGGCTGGCTCGAAGGCGCCGTCGGGCGCCGCGAGCAGATCGCGGCTGTGCAGCACACCAATGATCTCATCGGGACCGCCTTGGCGCAGCGGCAGGCGCGAGCGTCCAGAAGTCGCGAAGCGCGCGAGGATCTCCTCCCGGCTTTCCTCGGTCAGCGCGATCTCGACATCTTGGCGCGGCGTCATCAGGCCGCGCGCCGTCCGGTCGGCGACGCGCATGACCCCGGCGATCATCTCGGTCTCGGCCTTCTCGATGACGCCCGCGCCCTCCGCCTCCGAAATCAGCATCCGGATCTCCTCGTCGCTGACCGTCGCCTCGCGCCGGCCGGACTGGCCGAGCAGCGCGAGAATGAGGCCGCCGGAGCGGTCGAGCAGCCAGACCAGCGGCAACGCACCGCGGGCCAGCAGGGCCATGGCAGGTGCAACGCGCGCGGCAATGGCCTCGGGGTTTGACAGCGCGATCCGCTTCGGGACCAGTTCGCCAATGATCAGCGACAGGTAGGTGATCACGATGACCACGAGGCCGACGCCCACCTCCTCGGCCAGCCGCTTCGGCACGCCGATCTGCGGCAGGACAGCGGCGAGGCGCAGGCCGAGCGTCGCGCCGGAGAGCGCGCCGGAAAGGATGCCGACGAGGGTGATGCCGATCTGGACCGTGGAGAGGAACCGGCCAGGCGTTTCGGCCAACGCGAGCGCCGCCCGGGCCCCTCGGTCGCCGCGATTGGCGCGGGCCTGGAGCCGGGCGGGCCGCGAGGAGACGACGGCCAGCTCGGACATCGCCAAGACGCCGTTCAGGACGATCAGGGCCAGGATGACCGCGGCTTCGAGCAGCATGGGGAACCTCATAAAGGATGCGGAGCCGCCTGCTTCGGGAACAGGCGGCTCCGCGGACTGGACAGCGGCACGCAGGACCGGGCCGTGGTCTGCGGCCATGCCGGCAGATCCTGCCGCAGGACCTGCCGGGGGTCGAGGCCGTTCAGCCCGAGAAGGCCCGAAGCACGCCCCGAACGCCAAGCGCGATGATCAGCAGGCCGACGATCATCATCAGCGGCCGCCGCGGTGCGTAGCGCACGGCGATGGCGGCGAAGGGCGCGGCCGGCAGCCCGCCCAGCACCAGCGCCAGCGCTGTCATGCCGAACTCGGACAGGCCGAGATGACCGGCAAAGGTGACGGTGATCGCCGCGGTGACGAAGAACTCTGCCGCGTTTGACGAGCCGATCATGTGTCGGGCCGAGCCACCCGAGGCGAGCAGCGTGCTCGACACCACCGGGCCCCAGCCGCCGCCGCCCACGGCGTCGACGAAGCCGCCCGCAAGACCGAGCCGGCGCACGCCCCGGGGCGGATGGATGCCGGGAACGGCAAGGAAAGCCTTCCAAAGCACCACGCCGCCCATCAGCACGAGATAGCCAGAGACCAGCGGCGCGAGCATGTCACCCAGCCCCGTGGCCAGCAGACTGGCGCCGGCGATACCCCCAAGCGCACCCGAGATCGCCAGGGGCCAGACCAGCTTCCAGTCGACGTTGCGCGCCAGATGATGCGAGGTCGCGCTGACACCGGTGGTGGCGGTTTCGGCAAGATGCACCGCCGCGCTCGCCGCCGCCGGGGTGAAGCCCAGCGTCAGCAGCAGCGAAGTCGAGGTCAGTCCGTAGGCCATGCCGAGCGCACCATCGACCATCTGGGCCGCGAAGCCCACCACGACGATCTGCCAGAAGGCGTCACCCATGTTGAACGCCTTCCGGCGGCACCGGCACAGCCCCCCGGCGGGTCCGCCAGTCCCCGAGGAACAGCAGGATCGGCGCGGCAATGAACACGGAGGAACTCGCGGCGATCACGATGCCGAACACCATCGGCACGGCGAAGCTCTGCACGGCGGCGCCACCCCAGATCGCCATCGGCAGCATGGCCGCCAACGCTGTCATCGAGGTGTATAGCGATCGGCCCAGCGTCTGGTTGATCGACAGGTCGATGATCTGCCGCAGCGGCATCAGGGGGTGCATGGCCATGTTTTCGCGCATCCGGTCATAGACCACGACCTTGTCGTTGACCGAGTAGCCGATCAGCGTCAGCAGGGCGGCGATGGCAGTGAGGTTGAAGTCGAGACCGGTCAGCGCGAAGAAGCCGATGGTCTTGGTCAGGTCGAGAACCAGCGTCGCGATCGCGCCGACCGCGAAGGGCCAATCGAAGCGGGCCCAGATGTAGACCAGCATGGCCAGGCTCGCCGCGACGCTTGCGAGGATGCCGGCCAGCGCCAGCTCGCCGCTCACCTTCGGTCCGACCACCTCAACCCGCTGGAACACGGTGTCGGGTGCGATCTCGGCCACGGCAGCTTTCACGGTCTCGGCAGCGCGGGTCTGTGCGGCTTCGCCACCGGGCTGGCTTTCGACCCGGATCAGCAGGCCGCGATCATCGCCGCTTTCTTGCAGGGTCACCTCACCCAGCCCGAGCGCTTCGAGCGGTTCGCGGACATCCGAGAGCGTCGTCGTCTGGCCGAGTTGTGCCTCGATCAGCGTGCCGCCTCGGAAATCGACACCGTAGTTCAGCCCCGGTGAGACGAAGAGAGTGATCGAGGCGGTGGACAGCACCAGGGAGACCGCGAGGCCGAGATAGCGCGCGCGCATGAAGCGGAAGGCCGGAACCCCGCCGCGTGCCAGCCACGGCAGCAGGGGACGCACCTCGAAGACCTTCGGCTTTCGGACGCGCAGGTAGACGTCCATCACCGCCCGCACCACCGTCACGGCGGTAAAGAGCGACATCAGGATGCCAAGGCCCATGGTAATGGCGAAGCCGCGCACCGGGCCCGAGCCCAGCCAGAACAGCAGCGTCGTCGCGATCAGAGTGGTCAGGTTGGAGTCGAGGATGGCGCGATAGGCCCGGTCGAAACCCGCCTGCACGGCCGAAGCCGCACGCTTGCCGCGCTGCGTCTCCTCCCGGATACGTTCGTTGATGAGCACGTTAGCGTCGACTGCGAAGCCCATGCCAAGCACAAGGCCGGCAATGCCCGGGAGGGTGAGCGTGCCGCCGAGCAGGGTCAGTGCGGCGATGGTCAGCGCAAGGTTGATCAGCAGCGCGCCGGTCGCCACCGCGCCCCAAGCTCCGTAGAGGACGATCATGATGGCGGCCACGAGACCGAAGCCGGCTACGCCGGTCCACAGCCCTATACTGATGGCGTCCTGCCCCAGATCGGCACCGACCGTGCGCTCCTCGATCACCTCCAGCGGCACCGGCAGCGCGCCCGCGCGCAGCAGCGCGGCGAGGGTCGTTGTTTCATCGACGGTGAAACTGCCCGTGATCTCGCCCGAGCCGCCGAGGATCGCCTCCTGAACCACCGGTGCGCTCAGCACCTCGCCGTCGAGAACGATGGCGAAGGGCTGGCCAACCAGGGCCTGGGTCAGCTCACCGAAGGCCAGTGCGCCCTCGGTGTCGAAGCGGAACTGCACGACCGGCTGACCGGTCTGCGGGTGAAAGCCGGATTGCGCGTCGCTCAGATGCTCGCCATCGAGCGCGGACCGCCTCTCGACGACATAGTCGCCCTCGCCATTCGCGGCCGGCAGCCGCTCGTAGCCGTCGGGTAGAGATTGATCCGTACCCTGATCGAGAAGCACCCGATGGAAACCGAGCTTGGCCGTGCTGCCCAAGAGCACCCGCAGCGCCGAGGGGTCGCTGACACCGGGCATCTGCACCATGATGCGGTCGCCACCGACCTGCTGGATCGACGGCTCGGCGATGCCGGCCTCGTCCACCCGCTGGCGGACGACCTCGATGCTGCGACCGACGGCGTCGCTCCGCGCCGCCTCGATCGCGGCTTCGCGCAAGGTCAGCCGCAGCTGTCCCTCGGGCGCTTCCGCGATGTCGAAGGAGGGCTCGGTCTGGCCGAGCCCGCTGCGCTGAAACCGGGGCATCGCCGCCTCTGCGAGGCCGCGCAGGTCGACATTCTCAACTCGATCACCCGACGCAAGCAGCAGCGCGTTGCCGTCGCGCGCGATCCCGGGCGCTGGAAGATCACGCTCCTGTGCCGCGGCCTCAAGCCGTTCGCGGTAGTCGTCGAGCATGGCCTCTTCGAGGGCGGCCTGATCGGCCTGAAGGGTCAGCGATGCGCCCCCGCGCAGGTCGAGACCGAGCGCCACCGCTTGGTGAGGAAGCCAGGACGGCACTTGGCCGAGCATGGCGGGTGACAGGAAGGAGGGCACGGCAAGCAACAGCCCTGCCACTACCACGAGGGCGTAGGCCACAAGGCGCCAGACCGGTATTTTCAAGATGTGCTCCGCAAAAGCCCGACTGTCCGGGCAGGACCTCATGTCCAGCGCAGGGTGGAGGCGCGGCCCGGTGAGAACCACCAACGCTCCTGCGACGGGCGAAGTGGAAGATCGGGGCGCGGCGCTCCCATTGCAAGATCAGGCTCGCGATATCTTTTCCTCGAGCAGGATCTCGGACGCAACGTTACAACGGGCGGGAAGGCCGGAGCCGTTCAAGGTAATGTCCCACACCTTCTCCAGCAGGTGCTGAGAGATCTCCCCATGTCGTTTGTTGCTTTGCACCATACTGGTGATGGGGATGCGAGTACGCGGGCCCATCACCGCAAGAGCTATGTTTGCTCAGCAGAGGCGCATTGCTAAATTAACCGTTCTCAGGGGCTCGCCGGAACGACAAAACGTGCCATCTTGATGCCCGCTCGTTTTGTGAGATGCGCCAGAGAAGCTGAGCAGCAACTCGTCAAAGTTACGGGTCATGAAATGGCAGAAAAACAATGTCCTCGCAAATAGAGCGATCATCTTCTTCCTTCCAACAAGGCCATGCTGAACCACGCTGGAAACTTATCCTCGGCTCTGTCGGGGTGGTCTACGGAGACATCGGAACCTCGCCGATCTACGCCTTGCGCGAGGGGCTGCGAGCGAGTGCTACCGGTACTCGGCCATCAGGAGACGTCATCGGGCTGGTCAGCCTGCTCCTATGGACCCTGATACTCATTGTCACTTTGAAGTATGTGGTACTCATCCTTCGGGCAGATAACCGCGGCGAAGGGGGGACCATGTCGTTGTTCGCCCTCGTCGAACAGGCGACCGGTCGGCGCTCGATGTTCCTTCTGGGGCTCGGCATGGTTGGCACCGCATTGTTCTTCGGAGACGCGATCATCACCCCTGCGGTATCGGTATTGGCCGCAGTCGAGGGTATGATCCTCGTCCAGCCATCACTTGAGGGCAGCACTCTCCCAATTGCCCTGGTCATCCTAACAGCCTTATTCTGGGCCCAATCACTCGGCACCGGTCGGGTATCGATCCTTTTTGGGCCTATCATGCTGATCTGGTTCCTGGCCCTGGGCTGCCTCGGTCTTGCTCAGGTAGCAGCCTTTCCGGCCGTCCTGGCGGCACTGAACCCGGCCCACGGGATTGCATTCATTATCGAACAAGGTGCTGGGGCACTCCCGGTCATGGCTGCTGTCTTTCTGGCTGTTACCGGTGCCGAGGCTCTATACGCAGATATGGGGCATTTCGGGCGCGGCCCGATACGGATTGCGTGGGCTACGCTCATTCTTCCTGCGCTTGCTTTGACCTATCTGGGCCAAGGTGCACTGGTAATGACTAACCCAGAGGCGGCGAGTGACCCGTTCTTTCTGATGGCGCCTGGTTGGGCGCTTCTGCCTCTCGTCATCTTGACCACACTGGCCACGATCATTGCAAGCCAGGCCGTCATATCGGGAGCCTATTCCTTGGCGCATCAGGCCGTTCAACTGGGCTTGTTGCCTCGGCTCCGTTCCGTGCATACGTCGGATACGCAAATCGGCCAAATCTACATGCCTCGGGTAAACACGCTACTCTATATTGGTGTCGTTGCCCTGGTCGTCGTATTCCAATCCTCCGAAGCACTCGCGAGCGCATACGGCATCGCCGTGACGGGCGATATGATTATCACATCGATCCTTGCAATCATTCTGTTTCGCCGCGGCTGGAAATGGTCTTTGCCTCTTGTCGGCTTGATCGTAGGGCCAATGCTTGTCGTGGAGCTGTCGTTCTTGATGGCGAACCTGACCAAGTTCCTTGACGGTGGCTACCTGACCGTTGGCGTTGCCGCCTTGATCGTAATCATGATGTGGACCTGGGTCAGAGGTACCCGTATCATTCAGAAGAAGCTCCGGCTTACTGGTGTGCCTCTATCAACATTGATCGAAACTCTGGGGCGCTCTGGGAGATTGGTTCGGGTTCCAGGAACGGCAGTTTTCTTGAGTGCTGACAGCGAAATGGCCCCATCCGCCTTGCTGCACAATATCAAACATAACTCGGTTTTGCATGAACAGAACGTCATCATATCGGTTCAGGTCGAGGCTCGACCTTATGTTTCCGATGCCAATCGAATGCAGATCGAAGAAATGAAGAACGGTTTCTATAGGATCAAGATGACATTCGGTTACGCCGAGCGGCCGGATGTCCCCAAGATACTCAAGATGGCACGACAAGCGGGCATTCGATTTGATATCATGTCCACGTCTTTCTTTCTGCACCGCAGGTTCCTTCAAGTCGGCTCGAAACGGGAAATGCCGCTATGGCAGGCAAAGCTCTATGCGAACCTGGTGCGCAGCGCGGCCGGTCCGACAAGCTTTTATCGTCTGCCATCAAACAGGGTCATAGAAATTGGCCAGCAGATATCAATCTGATACTGAGCTCGGATCACGCGTTCGATCACTTGCAGTCCATTCCCCTGTGGAGTGTTAGCTTTCGAATCCGGTCCCCGAGGAGGAAGGCACCACCCTCTTGGGTGACTTCATCACGAAGGTCTTCGAGGGCCCTTACCAAGATGCGAGGCACTGGCATCACGATATGTAGCAGCTGGCAGGGCAGGACGCCGCCATGGAGGGCAAGGGCTACTTCATCTAAACGACCTGCCCGAAATGCGCGAAGTACTACGGCGGGAACCACGGGGTGGGCGCTGCCACAACCAATTTCGGCTTCGATTTCTTCGGAGTAGCCGAGACTCCTACCGATTAGATCCAGATTGACGTAGTCAAAGCTGACATTCGCTGCGACATCCACCAATATCAGGAAAGGGCCGTAATCGGGCCCTCAACGGCCGAACCTTCGAGGCCCGCCTGCCGGAAGAGTGGAAGTCCAGTGCTCGGCGAACACCACCCTGACAAATGTCGGTCGCAAAGTGCGGCCGACAACGAGATTCCGAGACTGTTGGATCAGAAGAAGCCGAGCTTGTTAGGGTTGTAGCTGACGAGCATGTTCTTGGTCTGCTGGTAGTGGTCGAGCATCATCTTGTGCGTCTCGCGCCCGATGCCGGACTGCTTGTAACCGCCGAATGCCGCGTGCGCTGGGTAGGCGTGGTAGTTGTTCACCCAAACACGGCCGGCCTCGATGCTGCGGCCGAACCGGTAGGCGCGGGTGCCGTCGCGGGTCCAAACGCCGGCGCCGAGGCCGTACATTGTGTCATTGGCGATGGCGAGCGCCTCGGCCTCGTCCTTGAAGGTGGTGACCGAGACCACGGGGCCGAAAATCTCCTCCTGGAAGACCCGCATCTTGTTGTGGCCCTTTAGGATCGTCGGCTGGATGTAGAAGCCGTTCGCGAGGTCGCCGTTGAATTTGGCCGCGGCACCGCCGGTGAGAACCTCGGCCCCTTCCTCGACGCCGATGGTCAGGTAGGACGTGATCTTATCCTGCTGCTCCTGGCTGGCTTGGGCGCCGACCATAGTGTCCATCTCGCGCGGGTCACCCTGCTTGATCGCCTCGACGCGAGCGATGCAGCGCTTGATGAACTCCTCGTAGATGTCTTCTTGTATCAGGGCCCGGGACGGGCAGGTGCAGACCTCGCCCTGATTGAAGGCGAAAAGCACGAAGCCTTCGACCGCCTTGTCGAGGAAAGCATCGTCCTCCGCCATCACGTCGGAGAAGAAGATGTTCGGTGACTTGCCGCCCAGCTCGAGCGTGACGGGGATCAGGTTTTTGGTCGCGGCCTTCATGATGATGCGGCCCGTCTCGGTGGACCCTGTGAAGGCAATCTTGGCGATGCGCGGGCTCTCGGCCAAAGGACCACCCACCTCGGGTCCCATGCCGTTGACGATGTTCAGGACTCCGTCCGGCAGCAGGTCCGCGATGATCTCGGCCAACACCATTATTCCCGCCGGGGTCTGCTCCGCCGGTTTCAGCACCACGCAGTTGCCCGCAGCGAGGGCCGGCGCCAGCTTCCACGCCGCCATCAGCACCGAGAAGTTCCACGGGATGATCTGGCCGACCACGCCCAGCGGCTCGTGGAAGTGATAGGCCACGGTGTCGTGGTCGATCTCGGACATGTTCCCTTCTTGCGCGCGCAGCACCCCGGCGAAGTAGCGGAAGTGATCGACGGACAGGGGAATGTCGGCGGCGGTCGTCTCGCGGATGGGCTTGCCGTTGTCCCATGTTTCGGCCGTCGCGATCAGGTCGAGGTTTTCTTCGACCCGGTCGGCGATTGTCAAAAGGATGTTCGAACGTTCTGCGGCGCTGGTCCTCCCCCAGGCCTCTCTCGCGGCATGGGCCGCATCGAGCGCCAGTTCGACGTCTTCGGCCGTAGACCGCGCCACCTCGCAGACCTTTTCGCCCGTAATCGGCGTGATGTTGTCGAAATACTGGCCCTTCACTGGTGCGACGAACTTGCCGCCGATGAAATTGTCGTAACGCGTTTTGAACGGCGAGGTGTATTCGCCTGAGACTTGCGTCATCTCGTTCATGAAAGCTCCTCCATCCATCCCGGTCCTCCGCCGGGACTGGAAGCAGGCTGCGCATTACTCTGTGATCTGTCATCCGAGCACCGCAAATCCTGACCCGGCCTTGTCTCAGCCCTGAGACAGGTCAGGTCAGGCTCTCACCCAAGCCAAGTCGTTTCATCCGCCGGTAAAGCGTCGCACGGCCCACACCGAGTGCCCGCGCGGTCTCGGACACGTTGCCGTTGGCGCGTGACAGAGCTCGTTTCACCGCGGCGCGTTCGGCTTTCTCGAACCCAGTTGGGCCGTCCCCGCACCCGAAGAGGTCCGCTGCCGGGATCGACCGGATCGGCCCAGTGGCACCAAGGCCGAATGCAATCCGTGCTCCGCGCGTGGCGCCGAGAACAAGGTCGTCGCCATCTACCGCCAGCAACATGACCGAGTTGGTATCGTCGACGTCCGCGACGATGATGCGTGCATCCGGGAACGTGGCGCGGAAATAGTCCATTTCGATCTGGCGTGCAGTTTGCGCCACCTGCGCCGCAATCAGCCGGTTGATCGTCTCGGTCTGGTCGGCCCGGGCCGACAAGACATCGAGCGCTCCGATCAGTTCGCCTTCCGGCCCGAAGACGGGTGCGTCGATGCAACTCATGCCCGTGTTCCGTGCATGGAAATGCTCATCCCGGTGTATGATGACGCGGCGGCTTTCGGCTATGCAGGTCCCGATGCCGTTGGTGCCCTCCGACGCTTCCGACCAGTCCGCACCGGGAGTCAGCCCCCAGCACTCGAACACCGATTGGTCGCCTTTGGACGCACGTAGGTCCAGCACAACGCCGTCGGCGTCCGTCAGCAATACGCCGCAGCCGGAGCTGCCGACCAGCTGGTACAGGCTGTCGAGCTTGGGCATCGCGATGCGGCGCATGTCCTCCGCCTTCTCGCGCCGCCTGAACAACTCGCTTTCAGTGATCCTCCGCACTTCATCCCGCTGGCCGGGGTCCAGCCCGTGATGATCAAGCGAGCGACGCCAAGATGCTGCAAGCCGTGATCGCGCCGCCGCGGTAGGGTGCCCGGCGGTTTCCATCACCCGTTCCACATGTCGCGAATCCGGCTTCAATAGACTTCTCCCCTGAGGGCTGAGCATAATGAGGGTGCGTCTCTCGGTGAAGCCGGTCATCAGCAGTCTGGCAAAACCCGACCGTCCAGCGAGATTTCCAAGTCTGAAGTTCCCTCGAAAGAAGGTTTTCCGGTCGACTCATCCCAATGCATGGAAGTGCTCGATGGCGGACCGCTTCAGCGGGCTGCGCGGCAGACGGAGGGGGCGGGTCCCGACAACTTCGCGAAACTCCTTCGCGGCAGCCAATACTTTGGCACGCTTCGACGCTACGCCGTTTGGCGTCTTATCTCGCTCGAAGCTGAAAAGGCTTACGCTACTGTCGGAGCCGTGGACCCGAATGGCGTCCGCTTCGCCGTCCTTTCCCAGAACGACCTCTACCGAAAAGCTTTCCAGGGGTGCCAGGTCGCAAGCCCGGATGACGGGGTGGCCATGCTCCAGGCTGGGAGCGATCTCGAGCTTGAAATCTGCCTTGTCGACCGCGGTTTTGAGGTCCTTGGTGTGATGCGCGGTATAATGGCGGTTCAAGATCGACCCGGACTTGTGACCAGCGAGCGCTTGCCGCTGCCCGTCTTCCACATGTGCGCTCCGCAGCATGGAGCTCAGCGTCTTGCGCGCGGCATAAATGTCCTCGTCAAAATCCGCGAGTTCAAGATGGCCAAGGGTCCGCGTCAGTGCTTTGCCGAAGGTCTCGGTGACCTTTCCAGTTTCGGTACGGCGCGCGATTTCTGGGAAGAGAAGGGGGCCATGAACGTCATCGAGTGACTTGATCCAGTCCACGAAGCCAAGGTCAAGTAGAAGCTGCGGAATCGGGATGATCCGCTCGGCGTCTTCCGTCTTACCGAGGGCCTCGCTGGTGAACCCAAGGGCAAGACAGTGCACCTGGTTCCGCAGCCGCAGGCTGTTGCGCTTGAGCAGGAGGACTTCCTCGATTCGGGTACCCACCGTGAGAAGAATGAGCGGCACCCAGTAGAAGGCGTCGCGCACGATGACTGACCCGGGCTTCCATCGGCGATGCTCCGAGGCGCAGCCCGTGTAAATTGGGCAAGTGAGGAATTGTGCAAGCCGCTCTTCGGTCCACGGCATGCGGAGCTTGGGCTTGGTGACGCGGATATAGAGGGGATCGTCAGGTGCCGCTGCCTGGATTGTCCGCTCGACTTCCTTGTAGGAGAGGGCGCTGGGTGCCTCCTTGCATCCGAGGTCGGAGGCCGCCTTGAAGAGACGGTTGAGCCCGTCGCGGTTGCGGCGCAGCGTAGTCATGGTCAGCCGAGGCACCAGCTTTTCGACGAGGAGCGCGCGCTTCTCGAGGTCGCAGATGTCCGTCTGCGCACGGATCTCTTCGGTTGCGGCCTCGTCCGCCGCGTCGGCGATGTCGATCTCGTCCTGCTTCGTGAGCTGCCGGCGTTCTTTGACGGGGCGGCCCTCACTGCGGGCCTTTTCGGTGAACCGGTTCTTGCCGTGGCTCCGCCCTTGGCTTTTCGGCAGGCGTGCCATCCAGGCAAAGAACTCTTCCTGTTTTCGCTTGGTGATCATGGTCACCGGAACGTCGCCGAGGAACTCGATCGCGACCTTGGCGATCGCGTCGATATTCCCCTTCATGCTCTTGGTGGGGTATAGCTTCAGTGCGCGCTCCCAGCACTCCGAGAGCAGGACGGGGCCGCAGGACACGAACGTGTCGACCGGGGCCGCACTGAAGCGGGCCACGAGAGGGGCAGCCTCCGTGCGTGCATCCACGCCATCGAGCGCCTTGCCTTCGATATCTTTCAAGTCGCGGAACAGGTCGACGGCGCGGCGGCCAAGGTCGCTGGGGATCGTCTCCGGCAGCGTGATGCCGAGAACCTGAGCGGCGGCTCGAAGCGGCTCTGCAACCTGGGCAAAGTCGTTGTGACGGGCGCGGCGCTTGAGCGTAAGGTTTTCCTGCTCGAGAAGCTCAATGCGGGCGTCGATCTCCTCGTCGCCGAGGAGGGGGCCTTGATCTTGCTCGATGAGGATGCGGCCAAGCTCCTGCCGCAGCGCTTCCGTCAGAACCGCCGTGATCTCTTCGGCCGGCATGTCTTGGTAGGTGGAGTCGGTCATTATTCTTGTCTCTTCGCGCTCTACGATTGCGAGGAGACGAGCCGTCCGGCTCATCGCCTCGGACAGTAGAGCGGTTCGAAGGGACAAACACAGAAAGGATCTGCCACCATGAATTGCGATGACGTTGGGTAAGCGTTTTCGGAAGTAGTAGATGCGCCCGCGCCGCTGGAGGTAGGGTCCGGCCGAGCGGGGACGAGGCGATCTATGCCCCGGCGGGGGGGCAGCCATGCGCCGCAGTCTCGGGGCCTGTGACACGCGCTGTGTCATAGTTTGTGTCATACCCTCGGGCGGGTGTGACACGGCGTTTTGCGACAGCGATCTGTCGACCCTATATTCTTGGGCTTTTGGCGGTTTTGGGGGAAACATGGCTGGGGTGGTAGGATTCGAACCTACGGTACACGGTACCAAAAACCGCTGCCTTACCACTTGGCTACACCCCAGCAGGTGTGGCGGCTGTCTAACCTTGTCGGCTGGCGGCTGCAAGAGCCAGATGCGGGATTTTTGCGGCTTCCGCCGGGGCATTTTTCCGCATCGCCAAGGCGGGGTGGCGCGGACCGGGACGCGGCCCGCGCGGCGGGGATCAAAGGCGGATCGGGTCGGTCTTGGCGAGACGGTCGAAGCCCATGAGCGTGGCGACCAGCTTCGGCATCTGCGACAGCGGCACCATGTTCGGCCCGTCCGAAGGTGCGGTGTCGGGCGCTTCGTGGGTCTCGATGAACACCGCCGCGATGCCGAGGCTCGCCGCCGCGCGCGCCATCACCGGCGCGAATTCGCGCTGCCCGCCCGAAGCCCCGCCCAGGCCGCCGGGCTGCTGCACCGAATGGGTCGCGTCCATCACCACCGGGTAGCCGGTCTTCATCATCTCGGGCAGCGACCGCATGTCGGCCACCAGCGTGTTGTAGCCGAAGGAGACGCCGCGCTCGGTCAGGAGGATACGGCGGTTGCCGGTCGAGGCGATCTTCTCCGCGACGTTGGCCATGTCCCATGGCGCCAGGAACTGGCCCTTCTTGACGTTGATGGCAGCGCCGGTCTCGCCAGCGGCCAGGAGCAGATCGGTCTGGCGGCACAGGAAGGCCGGAATCTGCAGGATGTCGGCCACCTCGGCCACGGGCGCGCAGTGATCGGCGCCATGGATGTCGGTCAACACCGGGCAGCCGATGGCACGCTTCACGTCGTCGAGCACGCGCAGCCCGGCCTCCATGCCGAGGCCGCGCTTGCCCGAAATCGAGGTGCGGTTGGCCTTGTCGTAGCTGCCCTTGAACACGAATTGCGCGCCGTGGGCGGCGCAGGCCTCGGCCATCTGGCCCGCGATCATCTGCGCGTGGTCCGAGGATTCGAGCTGGCAGGGTCCGGCGATCAGGGTGAGGGGGCGGTCGTTGCCGACCGTGAGTGAGCCTATCTGGATGTCGATCATGGGGCAGGGGCCTTTCGCATGCTGTCGGGGCCCGGTCTAGCGCGGCGGGGGGGGGGGGGGGCGCCCCCCCCCCCCCCCCCCGCCGCTCAGCCCGACACCTGCTCGCGCAGGATCGAAACGGTGAGCGAGAGCATCAGGTAGATGCCCGAGAAGATCAGGAAGGCCAGTGCCGTGTTCTCAAGCGCCTTGGGATAGGTCGGCTCGTCCGGGGCCACAGGTTCGACCCCGAGCGACAGGTAGCGCACCTGCCGGTTGGCCTCGATCTGCGCCGCCTCCATCTGCTGCAGCGCCTGCTGCACCAGAAGCGTCTGGAAACCGTAATCCTCTTCGGCCAGCCGCAGTTCGGTATTGCGCGCGGCGAGCGAAGCGCCCTGTTCCGAGGCTTCGGTCATCTCGCGGCGCAGGTCCGAGATCAGCGCCTCGATGCCCGCGATCTGGCTTCTGAGCGAGTTCACCTGCGCCTCGTTCGGGCGGCGCACCGCGAGACGGGTCTGCAACTCCAGCTGCAATTGCTGGCGCTGGGTCTCGAGCGCCGAGATCTGCGACGTGCGCGCCGCGGTCTCGCCCACCGGGTCGATCTGCTGCACCTCCTGCTGGATCCTGAGCCAGTTGGCCAGGGCTTCGGCGCGGCGCGCCTCGGCTGTCTCGTAACTCTCTCGCGCGCCCTGCATCTGGTCGGTGCGCAGCCGAGCGGTGAGCTGGTCGACCTGTTCCTCGGCATAACCCAGAAGCGCCTCGGAAAAGCGCTGCGAGGTTTCGGGGTCGGGGGCGATCACCTCCATCTTCACGATGCCCTCGGTGGGGTCGTAGGAAATCCTCACGTGATCCTGGTAGAGATCGTAGGCGGCCTCGTTCGTGGCGGGACGGGGCAGGCGCTGCAACGGGTCGATGGCGGGGTCGGAGAACACCTCCTTGAAGTCCTCCTCCTCGTCGAGCCGGACCATGGCCGCACGCGAGGTCAGGTAGGACTGAACGGTGATGCTGTCCTGCTGCGTCGCCATGGAGGTGCCCTGGAACAGCCCGCCCAGACCGGGGCCGGCCTGCGGTTCGGCCTGCTGGATCACGAATTCCGAGCGAGTGGCGTACATCGGGGTGGCGACCGCGAAGAAGTAGTAGCCGGCCAGCACCGTCGGCAGCAGCACGAAGAGCGCCAGCCGCAGGCACAGGAGCGCCATGCGGCGGCGGCGGCGCTTCGCGAGGTCGCGCTGGATCCGACCGATCTCGGAGGCGCGGCGCTCGGCCGAGGCGCCGGGGTCAGCCCGCTTGGTCGAGGGCAGGCTGCGATCGGGATCGGGCACGGTGGAGGGAAGCTGCACGCGGGGCGACATCCCGGTCTCATCGTCCTGCTGCCGTGGCACGACCAGCTCGATGATGTTCGAGCGCTGGAACGGATCGACACCGCGCGCGCGAAGCTGGCGCACCGCGTCGTAATCAGAGCTCACCTCCAGCCCCTGCTTCTGCGCCACGCGCCGCGCCATGCGCAGCTGCCTGCCACTCAGCCCCTCCTGGCGGATCCGGTCGATCTCGTCCTCGACATTGGCGAAGCTTCCGCCGGACGCGGAGGCCGGCGTCGCGGGTCGGGCAGCGTTGGCCGGCCCGGCCTCGTCCTCGGCCAGCCATTGCTGAACCGGGCGCATCGCGACGGCGGTCCCGGCCTGCCTATGCCCGGCTTCGGCCTCGGCCGTGCTGGCCTCGGTGTCGGCGTCGGCGACGCCCCGGGCCGCCTCGAGCGCGGGCGGAGCGAGCGGCGCGCCTGCGCGCAGGCGGTAGCGGGTCACCCTAGGCTTGGTAGTCATAGAGCTCCCGTGCCTCCTCGAGACTGTCGAACATGTGCAGCTGGCCGTGGCGGAGCACGGCGGCCTGCCGGGCAAAGCGTTCCAGCGTCTGCGGCTGGTGCGAGACGATCACGACCGTCGTCGTTTCCAGCCGCTCGCGCAATATCTCGCCCGCCTTGCGGTTGAACTCGGCATCCGTGGTCTGTGGCATGCCCTCGTCGATCAGGTAGATGTCGAAATCGAGCGCCAGCATCAACGAAAAGCCGAAACGCGCGCGCATGCCTTGGCTGTAGGTGCCGACGGGACGATCGAAATACTCGGCGATGCCGCAGAGCCAGCGGCAGAAGGCCTCGACGTAATCGGGATCGAGCCCGTAGAGGCGGGCGATGTAACGCGCGTTCTCCCGCGCGCTGTGACGCGGCACCACGCCCCCCATGAAGCCGAGCGGAAAGGAAATCCGGGAACTGCGGATGATCCGCCCCTCATCGGGCTTTTCCAGCCCGGCCATCATGTTGATCAGCGTCGTCTTGCCGGTGCCGTTCGGCGCCAGAATCCCGAGCGAACGGCCGAGCTCGACCCGGAACGAGGCCCGGTCGAGGATCACCTTGCGGCGTTTGCCGGTCCAGAAGGACTTGCTGACCTCATCGAATTCGAGCATCGGCTCCCCGTTTCTGCCCTCGTCGCCCCGTTCAACCACATAGGGCCGGTACCGGATGCCCTGAAGCCCTGTCTAGAAGGGCTTTAAGGCGAAAGAGCGCCGAAATCCTCGCCAAACTGGGGGACTGTTTCCCGTCGGGGCCTTGCGCGTCCTTCGCCACCGCATGGACCTTCGGCTTCGGCCGCGCGTTTAGTGGCCGAACCCCCTTAGTGAAGGAGTGACGTCATGCGCAAGTTCGTCAAGTATTTCGCGATCTGGAAACTCGCACGCAAGTTCCTGCGCGGCGGCCGCCGGGTCTGATCGGGCCCTTGCGCGGGGGCCTTGGGCACATAGATGATCGGCGATGGACCAGCTTCGTTCCGATCTTTCCGCCTGCCGCCTCTGCGCCGACCGCTTTGCCGCCACCGCGACGCGCCACACGCCGCGTCCGGTGGTCTGGTTTCGCCCCGGCGCCCGGCTCCTGATCGCGAGCCAGGCGCCGGGGCTTCGCGTGCACGAGGCCGGCACCCCGTTCTGGGATCGCTCCGGCACCCGTCTGCGCGACTGGCTGGGTCTCGACGAGGACGCCTTCTACGACCGAACGCGCGTGGCCATCGTGCCGATGGCCTTCTGCTTTCCCGGATATGACGCCAAGGGCTCGGACCTGCCGCCGCCGCCGGTCTGCGCGCAGGTCTGGCGCGACCGGGTGCTGTCCGAGCTGAGCGATATCCGGCTCACCGTGCTGATCGGCGGCGCGGCGATGAACTGGCATCTGGGTCGCGGGCCGGGCGTGACCGAACGGGTGCGACGCTGGCGCGAATACGGCCCCGAGCTGTTTCCCTTGCCTCATCCGTCGTGGCGCAATACCGCATGGCTCAAGCGCAACCCGTGGTTCGGCGGGGAGGTTCTCCCGGATCTGAAGGCCCGCGTGCGAGAGGTCATGGAGGACTGACACATGGAAACCGGTCTCGACGTGGCCTCGGCCATGATGGATGCGTCGCCCGAGGATGATGCGGCGCGGCTGCGCTATTACGGGCGTCTCGCCGATGCCGAGTTGTACCTGCTGCTGGCCGAGGAGGCGGGCGACGAGAACGTGACCCCCGTGACCATCGACGAGGCCGGGCAGAGCTATGCGGTGGCCTTCGATCGCGAAGAGCGCCTGTCGGACTATGCGGGCGCGGCCGCCTTCCACGCCGCGGTGCCCGGGCGGGCGCTGGCGCAGATCCTCGGTGCGCAGGGTCTGGGTCTCGCGCTCAACCCGCGCGTGGCGGCCTCGGCACGGCTGCTGCCGCCGGAGGCGCTGGTCTGGCTGGCCGAGACGCTGACCCATGCGCCGCAACAGGCCGCCGACCGGCCGGTGGCGGTGAACCCGCCCAAGGATTTCTCGGAAAAGCTCCTGGCCGCGCTCGACGAAAAGCTGGCTTCGGCGCGCGGTCTGGCGCAAGAGGCTTGGCTGGTGCGGGTCGAATATGCCGATGGCCGCGAAGCACCGCTTCTGGCCTTCATCGATCCGGCACCGGTGGCTGAGCGCGGCCTTGCCGTTGCCGTGGGCGAGGCGCTGACCTTCTCGGGGCTGGAAGAGGGCGCGCTCGACGTGGCCTTCCTTAAGGGCGGCAGCGAAACCGCGAGGCGCATCGCCCGCGTCGGCCTGCGTCTCAAGCTGCCGCAGCCGCATGTCGCGCCGGGACCCAAGGCCCCGGGCATGGACCCGGAAAAACCGCCGCGGCTGCACTAGGCTCCTTCAGGCCACTTTGTTCCAGAAATACGCAAACACGCCGCCAGCCCCGTTCGGACGGTCTCAATAGCCGCGTCCCCGGTCCACGAGGTGCAAGAGTGGCTCGCCCGCCTCCGAGCGCCGGATATTCTCGACGATCACCCGCGCCGCCGTGGCGGGGCGGGTGGCCGAGGCGACATGCGGCGTCACCGTGACCTGCGGATGCCGCCAGTAGCGATGGTCCGCAGGCAGCGGCTCGATGCGGAACACGTCGAGCGTCGCATGGCCGATCCGCCCCTCGTCCAACGCCGCCAGCAAGGCCGCGTCGTCGATCAGCGGCCCGCGCCCGGGATTGATGAGCGCCGCGCCGCGCGCGGGCAGGGCAAGGCGCGTGTCATCAAGCAGGTTCTCCGTCTCGGGGGTCAGCGGCAGCAGCGTCACCACGATCTGCGCGTCGCGCAGCGCCTGCGTCAGGCCGTCCTCACCGGACAGGCAACGCAGCCCCTCGATCTCTTTCGGCGTGCGGCTCCAACCAGTCACCGGGAAACCCAGCCCCGCAAGCGTCTCGGCGCAGGCCCGCCCCAGCGCGCCAAGACCCAGCACGGTCACGGGACGGTCGGCGGCCAGAGGCGGCGGCGTCGGATGCCAAGCGCGCTCCGGGTTGAGGATATGCGCATCCATGCCGAGGTGATGACGCAGCACGTGACCGGACACGTATTCCACCATGCCCCGTTCGAGCCCCGCATCGACCATCCGGGTCAGCGGCTGGGTCAACGTCGCGTTGCCGACGATCCGCTCCACCCCGGCCCAGAGGCTGAGCACGGCACGGGCGCGGATGAATGGCGTGAAGTCGCGCAGCGCGTCATTGGGCGCATAGACGATGTAATCGACCGTCTCCGGATCGGCGTCCCGCGACAGCTCCGCCTCGATGCCGGCCTCGGTAAGCCCCCGGGGCAGCAATTCGCGATAATCGGCCCAGTCCGTGTCGGGCGCGGAAAACAGAATTCTCATGTCACCTCGGCTTGTGGACATGCGCGCTCTGCACCAGCCCGAAAGCCAGCAGCAGCACCAGCATCGCCGAGCCACCATAGCTCACCAGCGGCAGCGGCACGCCGACCACCGGGGCGAGCCCCATCACCATCGACATGTTCACCGCGAAGAACAGGAAGAACGTCATGGTGATGCCGATCGTGAGCAGCGAGGCGAAGCGGTCGCGGTTGTTCACCGCCGACACCACGCAGAAGAAGATGATCAGCGCATAGAGCGCCAGCAGCGTCGAGGCGCCGACGAAGCCGAACTCCTCGGCCAGCGTGGTGAAGATGAAGTCGGTGTGCTTCTCGGGCAGGAAGTTGAGCCGCGACTGCGTGCCCTGCATGAAGCCGCGCCCGGTCCAGCCGCCCGAGCCCAGTGCGATCTTGGCCTGAGTGATGTGGTAGCCCGCGCCCAAGGGATCGTTCGAGGGATCGAGAAACGTGTCGATGCGGCGGTACTGGTAATCCTTGAGAAGCTGCCATGGCGTGCCCCGCGACACGAAGACGGCATAGACCGTGCCGACCCCTGCCGCGATCACGGTGGCGAAATAGGCCCAGTGGACGCCTGCCGCGAACATCACCGTTGCGCCGCCGATCAGCAAGAGCAGCGCCGTGCCGAGATCGGGCTGGGCCAGCGTCAGCAGCGTCGGGATCGAGATGAAGACGACCGGCAGCAGCACCCAGAAGATGTGCGAGGTGCGCCTGAGCGGCAGCCAGTCGTAATAGGCGGCGAGGAACATCACGAGGCTGACCTTCATCAGCTCCGAGGGCTGCAGCCGGATCGGCCCGAGGTCGATCCAGCGCTGGGCGCCCATGCCGACCTCGCCGAACATGTCCACCGCCACGAGCAATGCCAGAGAGCCGCCATAGGCCACGAGCGCCATGTTGCGCCAGAACCAGATCGGCACCATGGCGACGACGATCATCGCCACCATGCCGACGCCGAAACGCTTCATCTGCGGCTCCATCCAGGGCCGGGGCGAACCGCCGGCGACCGAGTAGAGCATCAGGAAGCCGAAGCTGCAGACGGCGGTGATCAGCAGGATCACCGGCCAGTTGAGGTAAAGCAGCTTGCGAAAGCCCGTGGGGACGAACTTGGCGTTGGTCTCGAGGTAGCTCATCTCAGGCCCTGTCGGAGGCGGTCATGCCGCGCGCCACGTGGTTCTCGATGCGCTTTTGCTGCTCGGCGATCGCGTCGCGCAGGTTCGAGGGATAGGCCTCGAGCGGCGGCGGCCCGTCATAGAGCGCCTGCAGCGTCACGTCGCGCGCGATCGGGGCGGCGACCGAGGAGCCGCCGCCGCCATGCTCGACCACGACCGAGACGGCGAAGCGCGGGTTATCGTAGGGGGCGAAGTTGACCCAGAGCGCGTGGTCGCGCCGTTCCCACGGCAGGTCGGCGTTCGAGGTAACGCCGCGGGCCCGCTCCTCGGCGGTGATGCGGCGCACCTGGCTGGTGCCGGACTTGCCTGCCATCTGCATCCCCTCGGCCACGATCCGCGCGCCGTAGCCGGTGCCGCGCGGGGCGTTCGAGACATCGTTCATCGCGGAGCGCACCCGGCGCAGGTAATTCTCGTTGAGACCCATCGGCTCGCCGGCGCCCGAGGGCTGGATCTCGCCGCCGATCGAATGCACCAGCCGTGGCCGCACATCGCGCCCGGTGGCAAGCCGCGCCGACATCACCGCGAGCTGGAGCGGCGTCGCCAGCACGTAGCCCTGGCCGATCGAGGCGTTGACGGTATCGCCGATGCGCCAGCTCTCACCGTAGCGGTCGCGCTTCCACTGGGTGTCGGGGGCCACCCCCTCGCTCACCGCCGACATCGGCACGTCGAGCGGCACGCCGACGCCGAGCCTGCGCGCCATCTCGGCGATGCGGTCGATGCCGATCTTCTGGCTGATCTCGTAGTAATAGACGTCGCAGCTTTCCTGCAGGCTGCGATGCATGTTGACGTTGCCATGGCCGCCGCGCTTCCAGCAATGGAAGCGGGTGCCGCCGACCTCGGAATAGCCGGGGCAGTACTCGGTGTCCTCGGGGCCGACGAGCCCCGATTCCAGCGCCGCCATGGCGACCACCATCTTGAAGGTCGAACCGGGCGGGTAGGCGCCCTGCACGGTCTTGGCCGAGAGCGGGCGGTACTTGTTCTCGTTCAGGGCGCGCCAGTCGGACCCCGAGATGCCGCGCACGAAGAGGTTCGGGTCGAAGGTCGGGGCCGAGGCCACGGCGCGCAGGTCGCCGGTCTCCAGATCGATCACCACCACCGAGGCGCTCTCGCCCTCGAGCCGCGCCTCGGTGTAGCTTTGCAGCTTGCTGTCGAGGGTGAGCTGGATGTCGGCGCCGGACTTGCCCTCCTCGCGGTCGATCTCGCGCATCACCCGGCCCGCGGCGTTGACCTCGATCCGCTTGGTGCCGGCGGAGCCGCGCAGCTCTTCCTCGAACTTGGCCTCGACCCCGGTCTTGCCGATCTGGAAGCGCGGGATCTGCATCAGCGGGTCGGGGTTCTCCATCTTCGACAGGTCGTAATCGGAGACCGGACCCACATAGCCCACCACATGCGCGGTATCGGAGCCGCGCGGGTAATGGCGCGACAGGCCGACCTCGGCGGTGATGCCGGGCAGGGCAGGGGCGTTGACGGTGACCTTGGCCACGTCGTCCCACGGCACCCGCTCGGCCACGGTGACCGGAACGAAGGCGGGGCGACGGGCCATCTCGGCCTTGGCGCTTTCGATCGCCTCGGGCGGCAGGTCGATCAGCCGCGCCAGCCGGTCGAGCGTGTCGTCGACATCGCCCGCATCCTCGCGGGTTATCACGACGCGGTAGTTCTGTTCGTTGACCGCGAGCGGCACGCCGTTGCGGTCGAAGATCAGCCCGCGCGCCGGCGGGATCAGCCGCATGTTGATACGGTTCTCCTCGGCGAGAGAGCGGTAGATCTCGCCCTCGTCGACCTGCATCGACCGCATCCGCCAGCCCAGCACGCCGATCATGGCAAGCTGCGAGGCACCGATGACGAGGCTGCGCCGCCCGATGCGACGGGCGCTTTCGGCGGTTTCCTTCGGCGGTCGTTTCATACGGAAATCCTCCGACGGCTATCGGTGGGGCGGTGGCCGATGCGGAACAGCCAGCGCGCGGCGATGGCGGCGAGCGGGTAGGCCAGCGCGGTGGTGACGGCCTGGCTCGCCACGAGGCCGAGCGGTGGTGCGGGCACCACGGTGATCAGCAGCGCCAGCTGCGTCGCCGCGAGGATCCCCGCCACGGCGAGGCTCGTCGCCGCCCATTCGGCGGCGAAGCCGCCGGCGCGCAGCCGCATGTGCCGTCGCCTGAGCATCTCGGTCGCGATCACCGTCAGTGCCGCCATCAGCCCCGGCGGCCGCTGGAACAGGAAATCGGCCAGCAGCACCACCGCGGCCACCAGCCAGACCGGCAGGAAGCCGGGCCGCCGCACCACCCATAACAGCACCGCCACCAGCAGGAGGTCCGGCCCGGCCCAGCGCGGCGGCAGCGTGTCGAGCGGCAGCAGCCGCAGGAAGATCAGCCCCATGGCCAGCGCGGCGAAACCCGCGCGGCCGAGCCAGAGCCGGGCCTGCCGGGGGCTAGCCATCGGGCGCCTCCGCGGCCTCGTCCGGTTCTGGTTCGGCCAGCCCGAGGCTTTCGGGCGCCGGTGCCGGCGGGCCGAAGACCTCGCGCGGCTCGGGCACGATCAGCCGGCCCGTCTCGTCGACGGTCTCGGCTTGATGGCTGCGCAGCACCCGCAGGAATTCGAGCCGCTCGTAGTCGGCGGCAAGACGGATCCGCAGCCGCCCGTCCGAGCCCATCGTCACCTGTCCCACCAGCAGGTCGGCCGGGAACATGCCGCCATCGCCCGAGGAAACGACCCGGTCGCCGGGGCGCACGAGGTCGGGGTTCTCGAGGAAGTCGATCGGCGGATAGATCGTGTTGTCGCCGGCGAGGATCGCGCGCTGCCCCGAGGGCTGGATCGTGACGGGAATGCGCGACGAGGTATCGGTGAGCAGCAGCACCCGGCTCGAGGCATGCCCCACGCCAGAGATCCGGCCGACCAGCCCGATCCCGTCCATCGCGGGCCAGCCGTCGAGCACGCCGTCGCGGGCGCCGACATTGACCAGCACCGACTGCCGGAACGGCGAGCCGCTATCGGCCATCACCACGCCGGTGATGTAGGTGAGCCTCGGGTCGAGCCGCACGTTGTTGAGGTCGAGAAGCTTCGCGTTCTCCTGCTCGAGCTGCAACGCCGCCTCGCGCCACGCGCGCATCTGCTGCAGCTCGCGGCGGAGCTGCTGGTTCTGCTCGTGCAGATGCGCGTAGCTCTGGAAATTGCCGGCCATGGTCGCGAGGCCGGTGACGGGCGCCAGCGCCCAGTCGAAGCTGGGCAGCACCCGGTCCACTACCTCGGCGCGCATCCGCTCCACGCGGGGGCTGTCGATGCGCCACAGGGCGAACAGCGCCAGAAGGGCGAGCAGCAAGAGCCCGACCAGCAGCCTGCGGATCGGGCGGGCGTAATCCTCGCCGCTATGTCTCGGTCTCGCCAAGGAGCGCGCACCCCCTCGTCATCTGGCAGGAACCCTCCGCGAGGGAGGGTCGGGACGTCCCCGGCGGGGGCGTCGTCTCAGCTGTCGTAGTCTATCACATGCCGCAGCTGCTTCTCGTATTCCAGCGCCTTGCCGGTGCCGAGCGCCACACAGTTGAGTGACTCGTCGGCGACCGAGATGGCGAGCCCGGTCTGCTCGCGCAGCGCGAGGTCGAGCTGACCCAGAAGCGCGCCGCCCCCCGTGAGCATCACGCCCCGGTCGACGATGTCGGCGGCGAGATCCGGCGGTGTCGCCTCGAGCGCGGTCATCACCGCCTCGCAGATCTGCTGCACCGGCTCGGCCAGCGCCTCGGCGATCTGCGCCTGGGAAATCTCGGTTTCCTTCGGCACGCCGTTCAGGAGGTCGCGGCCCCGGATATGCATCGACTGGCCGCGGCCGTCATCGGGCATCCGGGCGGTGCCGATCTGGGTCTTGATCCGCTCGGCCGTGGCCTCGCCCACCAGCAGATTGTGCTGGCGCCGCAGGTAGCTGACGATCGCCTCGTCCATCCGGTCGCCGCCGACGCGGACCGAGCGGGCATAGACGATGTCGCCGAGCGACAGCACCGCCACCTCGGTGGTGCCGCCGCCGATATCGACCACCATGTTGCCGGTGGGATCGGTGATCGGCATGCCCGATCCGATCGCCGCCGCGATCGGCTCGGCGATCAGGCCTGCGCGCCGCGCGCCGGCCGAAAGGACCGATTGCCGGATCGCCCGCTTTTCAACCGGGGTGGCGCCATGCGGCACGCAGACGATGATTTTGGGCTTCGAGAAGGTCGTCCGCTTGTGCACCTTGCGGATGAAATACTTGATCATCTCCTCGGCGACGTCGAAATCGGCGATGACGCCCTCGCGCATCGGCCGGATCGCCTCGATCGAGCCCGGGGTCCGGCCCAGCATCAGCTTGGCGTCCTCGCCCACGGCGAGCACCTTCTTGACGCCGTCCTTGACGTGGTAGGCCACGACGGAGGGTTCGGACAGCACGATGCCACGTCCCTTGACGTAGACCAGCGTGTTCGCCGTCCCGAGGTCGATCGCCATGTCAGACGAAAACAAGCTGCCCAATCCGAACATGGCGTGATCTATCCCGTTCCCAGTGCTGTGATGTTCCGCGACTCCGAGGGCCTGCGGACCTCGCGCCTTATAGGCATGACGGCCCGGCGCGGAAAGGCCTGCAACCCCTGCGGTCAGCGCATTTTCGCCGTTTCACGTACCGTTGCATGGAAGACGCGGCGCCGGGGCGCCGCGTCGGCGCGATGTCATTCCCCGGCGTCGAGATAACCCACGCCCTTCACATCGGCATTCGGGGCGGTCTTCTCGCGCCGCACCAGCAGCCGGTTCACGGCGTTGATATAGGCCTTGGCGCTCGCCACCACGGTGTCGGTATCGGCGGATTGGCCGGTCGCGATGCGCCCGTCCTCCTCCAGCCGCACCGAGACGGTCGCCTGCGCGTCGGTGCCTTCGGTGACGGCCGCCACCTGGTAGAGTTGCAGCCGCGCCTCGTGCGGGAACAGCGCCTTGATCGCGTTGAAAGTGGCATCCACGGGGCCGTCGCCGGTGGCGTCGACCGACTTCTCCGCGTCGTCGATGGTCAGGGTCATCTCGGCGTGCTGCGGCCCTTCGGTGCCGCAGACCACCTTCAGCGACTTGAGCCGCAGCCGGTCCGAGACCGCCTCGTTCTGGCGCACCAGCGCGATCAGGTCGTCGTCGTAGACCTCCTTCTTGCGGTCGGCCAGTTCCTTGAACCGCACGAAGACGTCGTTGAGCTGATTGTCGGCCAGCTCGAAGCCCAGCTCCTTCAGCTTGGAGCGCAGCGCGGCGCGGCCGGAATGCTTGCCCAGCACGATGTTGGTGGCGTTGAGGCCGACATCCTCGGGGCGCATGATCTCGAAGGTCTCGGCGTTCTTCAGCATCCCGTCCTGGTGGATGCCGCTCTCATGCGCGAAGGCGTTCTTGCCGACGATCGCCTTGTTGAACTGCACCGGGAAGCCCGAGACGGTGGCGACGCGACGCGAGATGTTCATGATCTTGCGGGTGTCGATGCCGGTGTCCCAGGGCAGGATGTCGTGGCGCACCTTCAGCGCCATCACCACTTCCTCCAGCGCGGTGTTGCCGGCGCGCTCGCCGAGGCCGTTGATCGTGCATTCGATCTGCCGCGCGCCGCCCTCGACCGCGGCCAGCGCGTTCGCCGTCGCCATGCCCAGATCGTTGTGGCAATGGGTCGCGAAGATGATCTCGTCGGCGCCCGGCACCTCGGCGATCAGCCGGCGGATCAGGTCGGCGCTTTCCATCGGCGCGGTATAGCCCACCGTGTCGGGGATGTTGATCGTCGTCGCGCCCGCCTTGATCGCGATCTCGACCACGCGGGCGAGGTAGTCCCACTCGGTCCGGGTCGCATCCATCGGCGACCACTGCACGTTGTCGCACAGGTTGCGCGCGTGGGTCACGGTGTCGTGGATGCGCTGGGCCATCTCGTCCTGCGTCAGGTTCGGAATGGCGCGGTGCAGCGGCGAGGTGCCGATGAAGGTGTGGATGCGCGGCGAGCGGGCGTGCTTCACCGCCTCCCAGCAGCGGTCGATGTCCTTGTAGTTGGCGCGGGCGAGGCCGCAGATCGTGGCGTTCTTCGACTGGCGGGCGATCTCGCTCACCGCCTTGAAGTCGCCCTCCGAGGCGATCGGGAAGCCGGCCTCGATGATGTCGACGCCCATCTCGTCGAGCAGCTCGGCGATCTCCAGCTTTTCGGCATGGGTCATGGTGGCGCCGGGCGATTGCTCGCCGTCGCGCAGCGTCGTGTCGAAGATCAGGACGCGGTTTTCGGGGCGGGTGTCGGGGGTGGTGGTCATCTCTCAATTCCTCTCGGGTCCGGGTGCGTTATCCGGCGCGATTGTCCCCTCTGAGCGGTCGCGCCGACGGGCACGCTCAGAGGCGAGTAAGGAGAAGGAGGGTCCGAAGCGCGGGCAGGGCCGCGGGGGACGAGAGGGTGAGGTTCCGGCTCATGGGCGGGACTATATCGCCCGTTCGCGGGATGAAAACCCCTAAGCCGACAGAAGTCCCAACTCGGTATCCGAGGCGACGCGGTCGTACTTGTCGCGGGGCGGCATCGGCCGGTCGCGCCAGTCGGGCTCGAACACGAAGCTCGAGCGCCGCCGCCCGTCTGGCAGCGCGCCGTTGCCCGACCCCACGGCGTAATCGTAGTAGAGCTTGACGATCTGTTCGTAGCGCACCTGCTGCGCCGCCTCGAAGCCGAGACAGGCGTCGCGCCAGCGACGCACGCGATCGAATTCGGGGGTCTCGGGCAGATCGAATCCCTCGTAATGCTCGAGAAACCAGAACCGCATCATCAGCGGCGTGTAGACGATCTCGGCCAGCCCGTAGCGGTCGAACAGCCATGTGCCCTGGGGGTTGTGCCGCTCCAGCATCTCGCCCAGCCAGCGGTAATGCCCGAGCAGCGCCGCGCGCTTGTCGTCTCGCTTCGCGGGATCGGTGTTCATCACGTAGAGATAACCGGACATGCCGAACGGCCCCTCGCGGGTGATGAACAGCCGCTCGATGCCGCGCTCGAACGGGTCGGCGCGGGCGATGCGCGGCTCGGCCCAGCGTTCCTCGACATAGCGCAGGATCACCAGGCTCTCCTTGAGGATGCCGCCGTCCTCGGTCTCCAGTACCGGCAATGCCGTGGTGCCGCCGGTCTTTTCCAGCAGCCAGTCGGGGCGCGGTTCGGTGATGTCTATGACATGGAAATCGACCGCATCCCTCAGCCCCTTGAGCGCCAGCAGGATCTCGACCCGCTGCGAGAACGGGCAGACCGGGATATGGTAGATGGTCGGTCGGGTCATGGACGATCCTCCTCTCCGACGGACATCATGCCACGCCGGGGCCGCGCCGTCACGGATTGACCGGCGAACGCATCCTTCTAGCTCGCGGCGCATGACACAGCACATGAAGCGGGCGCTCGTCACCGGCGGCGCCAAGGGTATCGGGCGCGGCCTCGTGGAGCGGCTGGCGCAGGAGGGCTGGGAGGTCGCGGCGATGGACCGCGACGCCGGGGCGTTGCAGGGGCTGCCCGAGGGCGCGCGGGCGATCGAGGGCGACGTCTCGGACGAGGCCTCGGTCCGGGCCGCCATCGCCGCCACCGGCTGGGACGGGCTCGACCTGCTGGTCAACAATGCCGGGCTGGCGAGCCCGGAGGCGGGACCGATCGAGGAGCTGGCGCTGGCCGATTGGCAGAAATGGATCGGCACCAATCTCACCGGTGCCTTCCTGATGACCAAGCACTGCGTGCCGCTGTTGCGCGCACGGCGCGGCGCGATCGTCAACATCACCTCGTCGCGCGCCCACCAGTCCGAGCCGCAGACCGAACCCTACGCTGCCGCCAAGGGCGGGCTGACGGCGCTGACCCACGCGCTCGCCATCTCGCTCGGACCCGAGATCCGCGTGAACGCCATCGCGCCCGGCTGGATCGTGACGACCGGCTGGGACGAGCTGCGCGAGATCGACCATGCGCAGCATCCGGCGGGCCGTGCGGGCCGCCCCGAGGACGTGGCCGAGGCAGTGCTCTGGCTCGCCGGGGCGGGGTTCATGACCGGCGAGAGCATCCTGCTCGACGGGGGCATGACCCGGAAGATGATCTATGCCGACTGACGCCGCCATCCCGGCGACCGTTCCTGCGACCGCCCTCGTGATCGGCGCGTCGGGCGGCATCGGCGCGGCGCTCGCCACCGAACTGGAGCGGCGCGGCACGGCCGTCACCCGGCTGTCGCGCCGGGATGACGGGCTCGACGTCACCGATCCGGCCTCGGTCGAAAGGGTCCTTGGCGCTGTCGAGAGGCCCTTCGCGCTGATCCTCGTCGCCATCGGCATTCTCGCGCCCGAAGGGCAGGGGCCGGAAAAGGCGCTCGACGCGATCGAGGCCGATCACATGGCCCGGGTCATCGCGGTCAACGCCATCGGCCCGGCGCTGGTGCTGCGGCAGCTGTCCCGGCTGATCGAGCCGGGCGGGCGCTGCGGCGTGCTCTCGGCGCGAGTCGGCTCCATCGGCGACAACGCCATGGGCGGCTGGTATTCCTACCGCGCCTCGAAGGCGGCGCTGAACCAGATCCTGCATGGCGCGGCGCTGGAGTTGAAACGACAGGACAAGGGCGCGGTGCTCGTGGCCCTGCATCCCGGCACGGTCGAGACCGAGTTCACCGCCCCCTATGCCGGACGCCACAAGATGGTTTCGGCCGAGGAGGCGGCGAAGAACCTGTTGCAGGTCATGGACAATCTCGATCCGGCGCAATCGGGGGGCTTTTACGACTGGCGCGGAGAGGAGGTGCCGTGGTGAGGCCGGTCCTCACTTTCGGCGGTCACGCACCCCGTCTCTCTCGGCGCTGCGCAAGGCCGACAAGGGCCGCGAGATGGTGGTGATGGCCGAGGTCGGCGACGTCCCGCATCACCCCGGGAAGACGCCTTTCTGTTTCCTGCCATGCGCAGGTTCGCAGATGTACCGGAGGCGGGACCGGAAAGGGGCCGACAAGCGCCGCGCCGTGTTGCGCGAGGCGGCGGCTTCCTTGATCGGATGAACCAGGGCGAGCGGGTCTAGACGCTCAGCTCTCCTCCCCGACCTCCTCGGTCCCGTCGCCGTCGGCATCATCCTCCGCAGGGGCTTGGGCGGGCTCATCTCCCTCGATGCCGTCTTCCGAGGTTTCAGGGGTATCCGGGGTTTCGGGCGTGTCCGGGGCCTCCGTCTCGACAGGCTCTTTCGGTGGCGTGCCGGCCGTGTCCTCTTCGACGGCATCGGCATCGGCATCGGCATCGGTGCCGGTCGCGTCCTCCTCTGCCTCCGGGGGCTCGACCGGCGCGTCGCCGACAAAGGCGCCGTCGCGCCAGCCGCCTTCCTCGGTCTCGCCCGTGGCATAGCGCATCACGCCGCGCCCTTGGCGGCGACCGTCGCGGAACTGGCCCTCATAGATGTCGCCATTGGCATAGGTCGCGACGCCTTCGCCCTCGATCTCGCCATCGACCCACTGGCCTTCATAGGTAAAGCCGTCGGGCATGGTGATCCGGCCCTGGCCATGGCGCTGGCCGTCCTCGAAGCCGCCCTCGTAGCGGGTGCCGTCGGCATAGATCGCCAGGCCCTGGCCCTCGCGCTGGCCCTCGACCCAATCGCCTTCGTAGCTGTAGCCGTCGGCATAGGTCATCTTGCCGCGCCCGTGATTGCGCGCGTCGAGGAACTCGCCCTCGTAGACGAGGCCGTTGGCGTAGGTGGCGGTGCCGGTGCCCTCGATCACGCCCTCGCTCCAGTCGCCCTCATAGGTCGAGCCGTCGGGATAGGTGATCTTGCCGGTGCCATGCGCGAGGTCGTTCTCGAACTGGCCGACATACACCGACCCGTCGGGATAGGTGACCTCGCCCTGACCCTCGATCCGCCCCTCGACCCATTCACCGACATAGCGATAGCCGTCGGTGCCGGTGAAGGTGCCCTGACCATGGCGGCGATCATCCTTGAACGCGCCTTCGTAGACGTCGCCATTGGCGTATTGGACCCGGCCCGTGCCCTCGCGCTTGCCCGCCGCGAACTGGCCGATATAGACGTCGCCATTGGGCTGTTCGAGCCGGCCCTCGCCTTCGATCTGGCCGTCGACCCAATTACCTTCATAGACCAGC
Source organism: Limimaricola sp. G21655-S1 (assembly GCF_027213785.1). Taxonomy (GTDB): domain Bacteria; phylum Pseudomonadota; class Alphaproteobacteria; order Rhodobacterales; family Rhodobacteraceae; genus Limimaricola. Next base: position 55,040 of record NZ_JAPWGO010000017.1, read on the forward strand.
CCGTCGGGCATGGTGAGCGTGCCTTGCCCGTCGCGCTCGCCGGCCTTGAGCGTGCCCTCGTAGGTCGAGCCGTCGGGATAGGTGATCTTGCCTTCGCCTTCCTTGACGCCGTTGACCCACTGGCCGTCATAGACATAGCCGTCGGGGCTGCTCAGCCGGCCGGTGCCGTGATGCATGGCGTTGCGGAATTCGCCTTCGTAGCGGGTGCCGTTGGCGTATTCGGCGGTGCCGCGGCCGGTGATCTTGCCGTCTTCCCACTCGCCCTCGTAATTGCCGCCATCGGCGAAGGTGATCCGACCCACCCCTTCGGGCTTGCCGCGCGCGAACTGGCCCTCATAGACCGAACCGTTCGGGAAGGTGGCCTGACCCTCGCCGCGGATCTCGCCCTCGAACCATTCGCCGACATACTCGTAGCCATTGGGCAGTCGGTAACTGCCGCGCCCGTGCTGGCGCCCGTTGAGGAAGGTGCCCTCGTAGACGCCCCCGTCCTCGTATTGCTTGATGGTGGCTTCCTGCGCCTGCGCGCCGGGCGCCTGCGCGAGCATCATCGCCGCCGCGAGTGTGAACGCGCGCTTGGCTCCTGCCGACATGACCGATTGCCCCCGATCGCTGGACCCGGTGCGACCGGTCCAAGTTTCCGCTTTGGTGCAGAGTAACGACGGCCCCCGCTCAAGACAACAGCCCCGGCACCTCAGTCACTTGCGCGGCGGATCGGCCACGGTATCGGGCCACGTGTCCGACATCGGGCCGCCGGTGACCGGATCGCGCTCCGGGCAGGGCAGGGCGGCGATTTGGGCGCCGAAGCGGTGCCTGGCATCCACGGCCGCACGCTCGACCGATGGCGCTTCCTGGCGCGGCGGATAGGCCCCGAGTACCGCGAAACCCGGCCGGCGCTCGAGGCAGCGGTGACCGAACCCCGCCGGCAGCACCAGCGCGTCGCCGGGCGCGACGTCGAGATCCTCGCCCGCCTCGCCGCCGATCCGCAGCCGGGCGCTGCCGGCGACGCAAAGCAGCGCCTCATGCGCGTCGGGGTGGAAATGGTGATAATCGAAGACGCCCCAGCGCCAGATACCGCCCCAGCCATGGCGGCGCAGCAAAGCTTCCGCCGCCTCGGGCGCGAAGGCGCGCGCATGGAGCAGCGCCGGCCAGCGCGGGTGGTTCGGAATGCCGCCATTGGCGGCGACACGGATGCGGCGGACAGGGCTCATGCGCAGTAGTCTAGACGCCCGCGGCCCTTCGGCAACGCCGCGCTTGCGCCACGCCGCCGGGTAACTAATCTCGGCCCGATCCCCAACCCCGCCGGGAGGCGCCATGTCCGAGAACAAGACCCTGCCCACCGGCGCCAGCGTCGAGGCGTTCCTCGAGGCCGTGACCCCGGACCGCCGACGCGAGGACGCCCTGGCACTGGATGCGCTGTTCCGGGAAGTGACCGGTTTCGTGCCGCAGATGTGGGGGCCGTCGATCGTGGGCTATGGCTCCTACGACTACGTCTACGAAAGCGGCCATGCCGGACGCTTCCTCGCCACCGGGTTTTCGCCTCGAAAGGCCAATCTCGTGCTCTACATCATGCCGGGATACGACGAGGCCAACCCGATCCTTACCCGGCTGGGCAAGCACCGGATGGGCAAGTCGTGCCTTTACATCAACAAGCTCGCCGACGTGGATCGCGGCGCGCTGGCGGAGCTGATCCGGCACGGGCTCGACCGGCTGGCGGGGTATTGGCCGGTGCATCCGATCTGAGCGGCGGCGCGCGCCAGGGATCGCCATGACCGAAGAGGACACCCCGCTCAGGGGCCGCTGGATCGCCATGGCGGCGCTGTTGGTGGCGGGTTTCATGAACCTGATCGACGTCACCATCGTCAACGTCGCCATCCCCTCGCTGCAGGGCGCCTTTCAAGCCAGCGACAGCCAGATCGAATGGGTCGTCGCGGCCTATATCCTGAGCTTCGCGCTGTTTCTGCTGCCCGCCGGTCGTCTCGGCGACGTGGTCGGGCGGCGGCGGATGTTCGTGATCGGGGTCACGGTCTTCACCATCGCCTCGGCGCTATGCGGCCTCGCGCCCGGCATCGGCAGCCTCGTGGCCGCACGGGTGCTGCAGGGCTTAGGCGGCGCGATGATGACGCCGCAGACGCTGGCGCTGGTGCCGGCGCTATTCCCGCCGCGCGAACGCGGTGCCGCCTTCGCGCTGTTCGGGCTTTCGGCCGGGCTCGCCAGCGTCGCCGGCCCGCTCTTGGGCGGGGTGCTGATCGGGGCCGATATCATGGGGCTCGACTGGCGGCCGATCTTTCTCGTCAATATCCCGGTCGGCGCGGTGGCGGTGCTCGGGGCGCTGCGCTTCGTGCCCAAGGTGCCGGGCGACGCGGCGCTCAGGCTCGACCTCGTCGGCATGGCGCTGGCGGGCACCGGGCTGATGCTGCTGCTGTTTCCGCTGATCGAGGGGCGCCAGCTCGGCTGGCCCGTCTGGGTTTTCGCGATGATGGTCGCCGCCATGCCGACCGGCGCGGGCTTCGTCGCATGGCAGCGGCGGCAGGCGCGGCGGGGTGCGCCGCAGCTGATCCCGGCGAGCCTTCTGGCGAATGCCGACTACGTCACCGGCTCGGTGCTGGCGACGCTGCTCTTCGCCGGCATCCCCGGCTTCTTCCTCGTCTTCGCGATCTTCCTGCAGGTGGGCTACGGGCTGACGCCGCTCGAATCCGGGGTCACCACCATGCCGTTCTCGCTCGGGGTGCTGGGCGCATCGGTCCTGTCGGGCCGTCTCGGCACCCGCTGGCCGCGCGAGCGGATCACGGCAGGCGCGGTGCTGCTGGTGATCGGCATGACCGCGCTGCGGCTGATGCTCCCCGAGGCGGGCGAGGCGCTGTCGCGCGCGGCTTTCATCCTGCCTCTGGCGCTCTCGGGGCTCGGCCTCGGCACCGCCGTCTCGCCGCTGTTCCAGACGGTGCTCGCCAACGTCGCCGACCGCGACACCGGCGCGGGCTCGGGCGCGCTGCAAAGCTTCCAGCAGGTCGGCGGCGCGCTGGGCGTGGCGGTGATGGGACAGCTGTTCTTCGGGATGCTGCGCGGGGGCGGCGGCTATCCGGAGGCGCTGACGGCCGCGCTGTGGTTCAACGCGGCCGCCTTCGTCGCCGTGGCGCTGCTGGTCTGGCGGCTGCCCGAGCCGCGCCTCGTGCCGGGGCAAGGACCGGGCGGAAAGCCCGAGCCCACCCCGGCGGAATGATCACAGCGTCAGCTGGTAGCTGTGCGGCACCCAGGCAAAGCCGTCATCCACCGCCATGACGTAGCCCGCCCCCGGGAAGGGCATGTGGTAGCCGATCACCGGCATCTTGCGCTCGGCCGCCATCGACAGCACCCGGCGCCGGGTCTCGACCGCCATCTCCTTGTCGGAATCGAAGCTGACATGCCAGTCGGGCTCGCCCACCGACCAGACGTAGTGGTTGGCGGTATCGGCCATCAGCAGCAGCTCGCCTTCGCTCCCCGCCACGGTGAAGACGAGGTGGCCCGGCGTATGGCCGAAGGCCGCCATCGCGGTAAGCGGGCCGACCTGGTCGCCGTCCTCGAGGAATTGCAGCTCCCCCTCGAGCGGCCGCACCTTGGCCTCGAAGCCCTCGTTGTTCTGCCCGGCCCAGTGGTCGAACTCGACCCAGCCCGCGTGATGCGAGGCGTTGGGAAAGGTCTTTTCCCCGGCCTCGGTCATCAGCCCGCCGATATGGTCGCCATGCATGTGGGTCAGCACCACGTGGGTGACGTCCCCGGGCGAGCGGCCGGCGGCCTCCAGCGCCGCGGTGATGCCCGCCGCGTCGAGGCCGGTATCGACGAGGATCACGTTCTCGCCCGCCTCGACCAGCACCGGGTTGAAGAAGAACCGCGCCTCGTCGGAGGGGATGAAGTTCTCCTCGCTGACCTGCGCGAAGGTCTCGTCGTCGACATTGAGCCCGAAGATCGAGTGCGGCTCGGGCACGACGCGGCTGCCGGCAAGCAGGGTGGTCACCTTGACGTCGCCCAGCGTGAAGGCGCGGTGCGTCGGAAGCTCGACCGCGTCGCTCGAGGGGGCGGTCTGGGCAATGGCGGTACCGGGCAGGCCCGCGCTCGCAGCCAGCGGCAGCGCCGCGCCGGCCATGAGCGCCGCGCGGCGGCTGATGGAATGTGACATCTCACGTCTCCTCTGCGTTGTATGACGCAAAGGTTAGGGCATGCCGGGGCTTTGCCTAGCGCGGGGATGCACAAAGCCCCTGTATCACAGCCACCATTGGTCGATCGCGGCGATGTCGTCGTCGGACCAGCCGAAATGATGGGCGAATTCATGCACCGTCACATGCGCCACCATTTCGGCCACGGTCACGTCGCCGCGCTCGGCCCATTCGTCGAGGATCGGCCGCCGGAACAGCCAGACCACGTCCGGGCCCTGCGGCACGTCCCAGTTCGACTTCTCGGTCATCGGCGTGCCGTCATAGAGCCCGGTCAGCTCGAACGGCTCCATCTCCATCTGCTCGAGAATGTCGTCGGGCGCGAAATCGACGACGCGCAGCGCCACCTCGGCGGCCGCGCGGCGGAACGGCTCGGGCAGGGTGGCGATGACATGGCGCGCGATCGTCTCGATCTCGTCGAGACTGGGCGCGAGGGGGCTGCCCGCGAAGGGGTCGGATGTGCTGTCCATGGCCCCCGATATGGACAAAACGGCCCGCCTGTGAAAGAGCCCATGGCGAACAGGAGAGCCCCATGACAACGACCCGTTTCGCCCCGTCCCCCACCGGTTGGCTGCATATCGGCAACCTGCGCGCCGCGCTGTTCAACCATGCCATCGCGCGCCAGCAGGGCGGCGAGTTCATCCTGCGCATCGACGACACCGACCAAGAGCGCTCGAAGCCCGAATACGTGGACGGCATCCTCGAGGCGCTGGACTGGCTCGGCATCACCCATGACCGGGTGGAACGGCAGTCCGACCGGATGGAGCGCTACACGGCGGCGCGCGAGGAGCTGGTGGCCGACGGACGGCTCTACGAATGCTTCGAGACCCCGACCGAACTCGACCTCAAGCGCAAGAAGCAGCTCAACATGGGCAAGCCGCCGGTCTACGACCGGGCGGCTCTCGACCTGTCTGAAGAGGAAAAGAACCGGCTGCGTGCCGAGCGCGGCAGCCATTGGCGCTTCAAGCTCGACCGCGAGCGGATCGAGTGGGAGGATGGCATCCTCGGGCCGATCTCGATCGACGCCGCGAGCGTGTCGGACCCGGTGCTGATCAAGGAAAGCGGTCAGGTGCTCTACACCTTCGCCTCCTCGGTCGACGACGCCGAGATGGGCATCACCGACGTGGTGCGCGGCTCGGACCACGTGACCAACACCGCGACCCAGATCCAGATTATCCGCGCGCTGGGCTACGAGCCGCCGCGCTTCGCGCATCACTCGCTGCTCACCGGCCCGCAGGGCGAGGCGCTGTCCAAGCGGCTCGGCTCACTGTCCTTGCGCGATCTCAAGGCGGCGGGGATCGAGCCGATGGCGATCCTGAGCCTGATGGCGCGGCTGGGCTCCTCGCAGCCGGTGGAACTGCGCCAGACGCCTGCCGAGGTGATCGAGGGCTTCGACATCTCGAGCTTCGGCTCGGCGCCCACCAAGTTCGACCCCGCCGATCTGGAGCCGCTGACCGCGCGCTGGCTGTCGCAGCAGCCGCTTTCGGAGGTCGCCGAGGACGTGCGCGCGGCGGGGGTGCCCGAGGATCTGGCCGAGGCGTTCTGGGCCACGGTGCGCGGCAACCTCAAGACTCGCGCCACGATTGCCGAGTGGTGGGCGGTGTTCCGCGACGGCGATGCGGGCCGCGCCGAGCCCGAGGATGCCGAATTCGTGGCGCAGGCTCTGGGGATGTTGGGCGAGCCGCCCTATGGCCCGGAGACCTGGAAATCCTGGACCGACGCGGTGAAGGCCGAGACCGGCCGCAAGGGCAAGTCGCTGTTCCTGCCGCTGCGCCGCGCCGTCACCGGCATGGATCATGGCCCGGAAATGGCCGATGTCATGCCGCTGATGCAGGTCAAGCCGCGGGTCTGATCGGGCCCGCCCCGGGCTTCGGGCTGGACCCGGCCCGCCCGCGCCATATCTCCCGCCTCTGACGAGGCGGGAGATCGGCCATGAAGGATTGCATCATCGTGGGCGGCGGTCCGGCGGGGCTCACCGCCGGGATCTACCTCGCCCGGTTCCTGCGCGACACGGCGCTGTTCGATGCGGGCCGGCCCCGCGCGCATCGCATCCCGCGCACCCGCAACCTGCCGGGCTACCCGGACGGGATCGAGGGGCCGGAACTGCTCGACCGGATGCGCCGCCAGCTCGATCCCTACGATGTGGAGATCTGCCGCGACCACGTCACATCGGCCAGCCGCATCGATGGCGGTTTCCGGGTCGAGGCCGATGGCGGCGCGCTCGAGACGCGGACGCTGATCCTTGCCACCGGCGTCACCAACCGCCCGCCGCAGATCCCCGAGGAGATCCATGACGAAGGGGTGGCGCGCGGGCTGATCCGCTATTGTCCGATTTGCGACGCTTACGAGGTGCGCGGCAAGAAGGTGGCGATCCTCGGCTCGGGTCCGCACGCCGTGGCCGAGGGCCGCTTCGTGCGTCACTACGCCGAGGACGTGACCGTGGTGCGTCCCGAGCACGCGCCGCTCGACGATGACGGCGAGCGGGCGCTGTCCAAGGCGGGGCTGAAGATCCTGCCGTCGCATCGCCGCGAGATCCGGCTCGACGGTGACGAGATCGTGGTCAAGATGCAGGATGGGCGCGAGGCCCGTTTCGACACGCTCTATGTCGCGCTCGGCACCGATCCGCATTCCGATCTCGCCCGCGACCTCGGCGCGGATCTGACCGAGGCGGGCTGCATCCCGGTCGACGCGCATTGCGAGACCAGCATCGAGGGGCTCTTCGCCATAGGCGACGTGATCGCCGGGCTCGACCAGATCGCCTATGGCATGGGTCATGCCGCCGTGGCGACCACGGCGATCCACAACCGGCTGCTCGGGGGCTAGCTCAGTCCTGCGCCCGGAGCACCTGCGCGGGCCGCACCTTCAGGGGCCGCCAGGCGAAGCCCAGCCCCGCCAGCAGGCTCGCCAGCGCGCCGCCCAGCACGATGCCCATGGCCGAGGACCAGATCACCGAGAAATCGGTCTCCATCACGAAACGCGCCACGGCCCAGCCGCCGAGCACGCCGGCGCCGAGCGCCACCAGCCCGGCCGCCGCCCCCAGAAGCGCCGCGCGCAGCGCGAAGCTCGACAGGATACGGCGACGCGACGCGCCCAGCGTCTTGAGAATCGCCGCCTCGTAGGTGCGCGACCGCTCGCCCGCCGCCGCCGCGCCGATCAGCACCAGGAAACCGGTGAGCAGAGTGGCGGCGGCGCCGTAGCGGGTGGCGGCGGCGATGCCGTCGACCACCCGGGTGACCTGCGCGATGGCGTCGCGCACCCGGATTGCGGTGATGTTAGGATAGGCATCGGCGAGGTCGCGCAGGATCGCCGCCTCGGCCGCTTCCTCGGCATAGACCGTGGCGATCCAGCTATGCGGGGCACCGGCGAGGGCCGAAGGGTTCATCGACATCACGAAAGCGATGGCCGCCGAGCCGAAATCGACGCGGCGCAGATTGGCGATGGTCGCGGTCACGTCGCGGCCCAGCACGTTGACGGTGATCTCGTCGCCGATGCCGAGTCCGATCTCCAGCGCTTCCTCCTCGGCGAAGCTCACCAGCGGCGGGCCCGCGTAGTCCTCGGCCCACCATTCCCCCGCGACGATCTCTTCGCCATCCGGCGGCGTGGCGGAATAGGTCAGGCCGCGATCGCCATGCAGCACCCAGTGATCGGCGACCTCGCGCGCGGCCCGGCCGTTGATCTCGCTGACGATGCCGCGCAGCATCGGCGCGCTGTCGACCCGGCTGACCTGCGGATCGTCGTCGAGCCGGGCCCGGAAGCCCTCGATCTGATCGGGCTGGATGTCGACGAAGAAATAGGCGGGCGCGACCTCCGGCAGGTCGTTCTGGATCGCCCGGCGCAGATTGCCGTCGATCTGGCCCACGGCCGCCAGCACCGACAGGCCGAGCCCCAGAGACAGCACCACCGAGCCGGTCTCGCCGCCGCGCTTGCCGATCGCACCGAGCGCCAGCCGCAGGCCGGGGCGTCCGCGCAGGCCGCGGCCGAAGCGGCGCGCCAAGGCCTGCACGCCGAGCGCGGCGAGGGTCAGCAGCAACAGCGCCCCCGCAATGCCGCCCGCGGTCGAGAGGGTGAGCTTCCACGTGCCCGAGAACAGCACCGCCGCGCCCAGAAGCACCGCCAGCAGCCCGAGGATCGCGCCCATGTAGCGCCGCCGGGGCAGGGCGCGGCCCGCCCCCATCGCGTCGCGAAACAGCGTCGCGGCCCGCACGTTCTCGGTCCGCGCCAGCGGCCAGAGGGTGAAGATCATCGCGACCAGCGCGCCGTAGAGCGCCGCCTCGACCAAGGGGCGCGGATAGATCGCGAACTCCGCCGGGATCGGCAGCCGCGCGGTGATCAGCGGCGCCAGCGCGAGCGGCACCGCGATGCCCAGCGCCAGGCCGATGGCGAGGCCCAGCAGGGTCAGCGCGCCGATCTGCAGGAAATAGGTGAGGAAGATGGTGGCGCGGGTCGCGCCCAGCGTCCTGAGCGTGGCGATGGTCGCGGTCTTGCCCGCGAGATAGGCACGCACCGCGGCCGAGATGCCGACACCGCCCACGGCAAGACCCGACAGGCCGATCAGCACGAGGAAGGAGCCGAGCCGGTCGATGAAGCGCTCGGTGCCGCCGGCGCCGCGCCGCGCATCGCGCCAGCGCAGCCCGCTGCCCTCGAACCGGCTCTCGGCCTCGTCCTCGAGCGCCTGCAGATCGGCTTCGGGCGGCAGGTCCAGCCGGTAGGCGGTCGAGAACAGCGTGCCCTCGGCCAGAAGCCCCGATTCCGACAGGTCATCGGCCAGTACCAGGCTGCGCGGTCCCAGACCGAAGCCGCCCGCCGCGCTGTCGGGATAGCGCGCCAGCACCGCCATCAGCACGAAGTCCTGCGTGCCGAGCCGCAGCCGGTCGCCGGGCAACAGCGCCAGCCGGTCGGCCAGCGCCCGCTCCACCACGATGCCGGGCAGGCCGTCCGCACCCGCGAAGGCCACCTCGATCGGCATTTCCGGTTCGAGCCGGACCTCGCCCACCAGCGGATAGGCCCCGTCGACGGCGCGGATCTGGGTCAGGGCGCGCTCGGTGCCGTCATCGCGTTCGACCACCGCCATGGAGCGGAAATCCACGGTTTCCGAGACGGTGGTCGCGACGCCCTGCATCCATTCCAGCTCGGCCGGATCGGCATAGCGATAGGTCAGCTCGATCTCGGCATCGCCACCGAGGATCGCGGCGCTCTCGCGCTCCAACCCGGCCTGGATCGCCGAGCGCACCATGCCGACCGCGGCGATCGCGGCGACGCCCAGCGCCAGACAGGCAAGGAAGATGCGAAAGCCGCGCAGCCCGCCGCGCAGCTCGCGCCGCGCGAGGCGGGCGGCGAGACCGGCGCTCACGCCGCCACCCGCCCGTCGGTGAGCCGCACCACCCGGTCGCAGCGCTCGGCCAGCTCGGGCGCGTGGGTCACCATCACCAGCGTCGCGCCGTGCCGGTCGCGCAGGTCGAACAGCAGGTCCATGATCTGCGCGCCGTTGGCGGCGTCGAGATTGCCGGTGGGCTCGTCGGCAAGCAGGATCTTGGGATGCGGCGCGGTGGCGCGGGCCAGCGCCACGCGCTGCTGCTCGCCGCCCGAAAGCTGGCCGGGGTAATGCCCGGCGCGGTGGCCGAGGCCGACGGCCTCCAGCTGCGCCTCGGCGCGGTCATGCGCATCGCGCAGGCCGGCGAGTTCGAGCGGGATCGCGACGTTTTCCAGCGCCGTCATCGTCGGGATCAGGTGGAAGGATTGGAACACCACCCCCATATTGTCCCGGCGGAACCGGGCCAGCGCGTCCTCGTCCAGCGCGGTGAGATCGTGGCCCAGCGCCGCGACCGAGCCGCCGGTGGCGCGCTCCAGACCGCCCATGAGCATGAGGAGAGACGACTTGCCTGAGCCACTCGGACCCACCAGCCCCAGGGTTTCGCCCGGCGTCACGTCGAGCGTGATCCCGTGCAAAATCTCCACCGGCCCCGCATTGCCCGAAAGCGTCAGTTCGGCATCCTTCAGGGAGAGAACGGGTTCGGTCATTCGGAGGGCCTTTCTTCGCGCACGCCCCGAGCGATATGGCGTGGCGGCGGGGATGCGCAAGCTGTTGCTCCCGCTGCTGATCGCCGCAGCCCCGCTCGCGGCGCAGGCCGAGGAGCTGGTGATCGCGGCGCTGGGCGACAGCCTGACCGCCGGATACGGTCTGCCGCAGGGTGAGGGGCTGGTGCCGCAGCTGCAGGAATGGCTAGATGCCGAGGGCGCCGACGTGCGGCTGATCAATGCCGGGGTTTCGGGCGACACCTCGGCGGGCGGGCTGGCGCGCACCGACTGGACGCTCACGCCCGAGGTCGACGCGATGATCGTGGCGCTGGGCGGCAACGATTATTTGCGCGGTCTCGACCCTGACGAGATGCGCGCCAACATCGACGGCATCCTCGACAAGGCCGAGGCGGCCGAGGTCGAGACGCTGCTGGTGGGGATCAAGGCGGGGCCGAACTACGGCGCCGATTACGCGCAGGCCTTTGACGCCGCCTATGCCGATCTCGCGCAGGAGCACGAGGTTCCGCTCTATCCGGATTTCTTCGCGCCGCTGCAGGAGGGGCGCGGCGTCGACGAGGCCCGGCGCGCCTATCTGCAGCCCGACGGCCTTCACCCCAATGCCGAGGGCGTGGCGCTGATCGTCGAGGCGCTGGGGCCGGAGGTGCTGGCGCTGGCCGAGCGGGCGCGCGCGGGTGAATCGCGGGCCGAGCTGCGCTAGACTTCTCCCATGGCAACAGAGGGAGGTTCATGCCATGTCCGTCGCCAAGGTCACGGAAATCATTGCCGCCTCGCCAGACAGCTTCGATGACGCGGTGAAGAAGGGGATCGAGCGCGCATCCGAGACGCTTTCGGGCATCACGAGCGCTTGGGTCTCGGAGCAGAAGGTCGCGGTGGAGGGCGGCCGCATCACCGAGTATCGCGTCGCGATGCGGGTCACCTTCATTCTCGAGGATTAAAGGGAGCCGGGCAGCCGCAAGCCGGTCCCGGAAAGCTGACCTTAGACGAAAACGGGCGCGGCCAGCGCCGCGCCCGTTCGAAATTCCTGGCGAAGGGACCGGATCGGCCCCCGCGTCTTACATCGGCTTGAGGTTCACCGCCGATTCGCGGCCGTCGCGACCGGCTTCGATGTCGAAGCTGATCTTCTGGTTGTCGGCGAGGCCGGTCAGGCCCGAACGCTCAACGGCGGAGATGTGGACGAACACGTCCTTCTTGCCGCCATCGGGAGCGATGAAGCCGTAGCCTTTGGTGGTGTTGAACCATTTCACGGTGCCGGTAGCCATCGTGCTGTCTTCCTTAACAAGTACCCGCTCGCGGAATTGCAGCGGTCTTCGGCTCTGTCAGTGCTGATCGAGGGACTGAGGCCGTAAAGGAGACAGTGGTCGATAGAGGTAACGTCGCCTTGTCCAGTTAACCCGAATCGGCCAGAAAATCAATTCGCATTCGGAGGCGTCGCAGCCGGGCCGGCGGCGCGTCGCGCGCCCCGCGGCAGCGCGGTCCGGCAGTCCCGAGGGAGTGATGAAAAGCGAGATCTGCATCTGGCGGACCGATGGCACGGTCACGCGGCGCCTCTCCTGCGCGGGCCGGATCGAGGCCCCGAACTGGTGCGCCGATGGCGCGATCCTTGTGAACGCCGATGGGCGCCTTTGGAGACTCGCGCCGGGGGCGGAGCGGCTGGAGCCGGTCGAGACGGGCTTCGCCACGCGGCTCAACAACGACCACGCGCCGGCGCCCGACGGCTCGGTCATCGCGATCTCGGACAAGGTCGAGACCGGCGCCTCCTGCATCTATCTCGTGCCGATGACGGGCGGTGCGCCGCGCCGGCTCACGCGGCAGGTGCCCTCGTGGATGCATGGCTGGAGCCCCGACGGGCGGCAGGTGGTCCATGCCGGTGCGCGCGATGGCGGCCCCGTGGGGATCTACCTCACCGATGTGGAGACCGGGGCGGAGCGCTGCGTGACCGCCGGTTTCGACCATGCCGACGGGCCGGATTTCTCGCCCGACGGGCACTGGATCTGGTTCAACGGCGAGCGCGACGGCGCGGTCGATATCTGGCGCATCCGCCCCGACGGCACCGGGGCCGAGCGGATGAGCGGCGGGCCGGGCGTCGACTGGTTCCCGCACCCCTCGCCGGATGGCCGCCACGTCGTTCACCTGCGCTACCCGCCGGGCACCGAGGGCCATCCCGCCGATCTCGAGGTGGCGTTGTGGCTGATGCCGCAATCGGGCGGGGCAGGACGCGAAATCGTGCAGATGCGCGGCGGCCAGGGCAGTATCAACGTGCCCTCATGGGCGCCCGATTCCTCCGGCTTCGCCTTCGTGAGGTACCCGGCATGAGCACGGGCTGGCCGCAGGCACGGGCGGGGCAGGCGATCGGGCTTCTGGGCGGGTCGTTCGATCCGGCGCATGAGGGGCACATGGCGATCACGCTTGAGGCGATCCGGCGGTTCCGGCTGGACCGCGTCTGGTGGCTGGTCAGCCCGGGCAACCCGCTCAAGCCGCGCGGCCCGGCCCCCATGGCGCAGCGGATCGCGCAGGCCGAGCAGGTGGCACAGCACCCGAAAGTCCGTGTCACCGACATCGAGGCGCGGCTCGGTACCCGCTACACCGCGCAGACCATCGCGCGGTTGAAGGCGCGCTACCCGGGCGTCGATTTCGTTTGGCTGATGGGGGCCGACAATCTCGTGCAGCTGCATCGCTGGCAGGATTGGCGGCGCATCGTCGAAACGGTGCCGATGGGCGTCTTCGCGCGGCCCGGCGACCGGCTGGCGGCGCGACTGTCGCAGGCGGCGCGGGTCTATCGCGGGGCCCGGCTGCCGATGCACGCGGCCGAAGGGCTGGCGCGCGCCCCGGCCCCGGCCTGGTGCTTCGTCAACCTGCCGATGTCGGCCGCTTCCTCGACCGCGATCCGCGCCGATGGCGACTGGCCGGGCGGCGGCTGAAAACTTGCGAAACCGTGAGGCGCGGGGCGTTGTCTCAGCCCGCGCGCGCGCTCTATCTAACGGGTATGAAAGCACGACTGACCCGACGCGGGCTGCTCATCGGCGGCCTTTCCATGGCCGCCTCCGCCACGATGGCGCAGCCATTGACCTCATTGCGCCCGCAGGCCCGGCCCGATGGCGCCGTGGCGCTCGATGCGCAGCCCTCCGGGCTGCGTCCGAAGCTGCGCGATTCTACCGCTCGCTTCGTCGAGGAGGCGCGACTTGGCGGCCGGACCGGCTTTGTCGCACTCGATGCCCGCACGGGCGAAATCCTCGACCAGCATGACGCCTATACGCGGCTGCCACCCGCTTCGGTGGCCAAGGCGATCACTGCGCTCTACGCGCTCGAGGCGCTCGGGAGCGATTTCCGCTTCGAGACCACGCTCTTGGCCACCGGGCCGATCGAGAACGGCATCATACAGGGCGACCTCGTGCTCGCCGGGACCGGTGATCCGACGCTGGATACGGACGCGCTGGCCGAGATGGCGCTCGAGCTCAAGGCGAAGGGCGTGCGCGGTGTCGCCGGCGGGTTCGTGGTCTGGGGCGGCGCGGTACCGCAGCAGAGCCAGATCGACCCGGTGCAGCTGCCGCATCTGGGCTACAACCCGGCGGTCTCGGGGCTCAACCTCAACTACAACCGCATCTATTTCTCGTGGGCGCGGTCGGGCGGCGACTACGAGCTGTCGCTCGATGCGCGTGGCACCAATACCCGCCCCGAGGTTTCTCTGGCGACGATGGAGGCGGTGGATCGCGGCACGCCGGTCTACACCTACGCGCAGAAAGACGGCGTCGACGTCTGGACCGTGGGCCGCCGCTATCTCGGCGACAGCGGCTCGCGCTGGCTGCCGGTGCGCCGCCCGGCGCTCTATGCGGGGCAGGTCTTCGCGGCGCTGGCCGAGGAGCAGGGGATCGAGCTCGGGACCGTCTCCGAGGCGGCCACGGCGCCGCGCGGCACGGTTCTGGTGCGGCACCAAAGCGCCGATCTGACCAAGCTGATCCGCGACATGCTGCTCTATTCGACCAATCTGATCGCCGAGCAGATCGGCCTCGCGGCCTCGGTCGCGCGCGGCACCGGCGTGACCGACCTGCCCGGATCGGGACGGGCCATGTCGGACTGGGTCGAGGCGCGCTTCGGCGCGGCGCCGGACCTCGTCGATCATTCGGGGCTGGGCGGCGCCAGCCGGATCAGCGCCATGCAGATGGCCAAGATCCTCGCCACGCCGCAATCGCGCGAGGAGCTGCGGCCGCTGCTGAAGTCGATCCGCCTCTTTGGCCCGCGCGGCGAGGCGCTACCGCGGCCGCCGGGCGTGGTGGTGGCCAAGACCGGCACGCTCAACTTCGTCAGCGCGCTGGCGGGCTACGAGCGGACGCTGGGCGGGCGCGACATCGCCTTCGCGATCTTCTCGGGCGATGTCGCGCGCCGGATCGACGCGCAGGACGAGGAGGAGGAACGCCCCGAGGGCGCGCGGACCTATAACAGCCGCGCCAAGTGGCTGCAGCAAAGGCTGCTGCAGCGCTGGGGCATCGCCTATGCGGCCAAGGCGGAAACCACCAACTAGGGCCCGAGGGGCCCGCGCCGGGGCCCGCCCGTCAGATCCGGGCGCCCCGGCCGCGCGGCCCCATGAAGAACCACACGATCAGACCCAGCACCGGCAGGATCAGGATGGCGAGCGTCCAGAGCACCTTCTTGCCGGTCGAGGCGGATGAGGTGATGACGTTCCAGATGGCGTAGAGGTCGAGCAGGAAGACGATCAGTCCGAAGATGCGCATGGCACGGCCCTTTCATGGCTATGCCCGCTGAACGCGCATCCCGCCCGGCGGGGTCCGCTCAGACGGTGAGATGCCGCGCCCGCGCGCCGCGCTCGATCGCCGCTGCGTGCAGCCGGTCGATCTTCAGCTCGTAGCGGATCTCCTCGAGCATCCGGCCCTCGCCCTCGGTGACGTTGCCGTCGGCGGCCGCCACGTCGCAGGCCAGCGCGTAGGCGGTCTCGTAGAGCCGCTCGGGCAGCGCCTCGCGGATCAGCCCGAACAGCGCGTCGAGCCCGTCCTCCTGTTCCAGCAGGTCGAACACGGTGCTGGCCATGCCCGAGAGGTCGTCGCCGTAATCGGCGAAGACCGGCAGGTGGTTGACCATGTTGGAGATCTTCACGAGTTCCGAGGTGCGGATGTTCTCGTCCGAAGCCGAGACGGCGATCATCAGCGCCACCAGCGCATCCTGCGCGGTCAGGGAAGGGGTGTCGCTCATGGGTCTGGCTCCTTGCATTCAGGGGCCAATTTATTGACGCCGTGACCCCCCCGCAATAGGAGAGCCGGGATCATTCCCAAGAGGTGACACGATGTCCGAGATGCGCGACGCGGCGATGCAGAGCAAGGCCTGGCCCTTCGAAGAGGCGCGCGCGCTCTTGAAACGGCTGGGCGGCAAGGACCCCGAGAAGGGATACGTGCTGTTCGAGACCGGCTACGGTCCCTCGGGGCTGCCGCATATCGGTACCTTCGGCGAGGTGCTGCGCACCACGATGATCCGCCGCGCCTTCGAGGCGATCTCGGACATCCCGACGCGGCTGGTCTGCTTCTCGGACGATCTCGACGGCATGCGCAAGGTGCCCGAGAACGTGCCGAACCAGGAGATGATGCACGAGAACCTGCAGCGGCCGCTGACCTCCGTGCCCGATCCCTTCGGCACGCATGACAGCTTCGGCGGACACAACAACGCCATGCTGCGCCGCTTCCTCGACACCTTCGGCTTCGAGTACGAGTTCATCTCGGCGACCGAATTCTATCGCTCGGGCAAGTTCGACGACACGCTCAAGCTCGCCACCGAGCGCTATGACGACATCATGGCGATCATGCTGAAGAGCTTGCGCGACGAGCGGCGCGAGACCTATTCGTGCTTCCTGCCGATCCACCCCGAGACCGGCCGCGTGCTCTACGTGCCGATGAAGCACGTCGATGCCAAGGAGCACACCGTCACCTTCGACGACGAAGATGGCCGCGAGTGGACGCTGCCGGTGACCGGTGGCAACGTGAAGCTGCAGTGGAAGCCCGATTTCGGCGCGCGCTGGGCGGCGCTCGGCGTCGATTTCGAGATGTATGGCAAGGACCACTCGACCAATACGCCGATCTATGACGGGATCTGCAAGGTACTGGGCGGCCGCGCGCCGCACCACTTCACCTACGAGCTGTTCCTCGACGATCAGGGCCAGAAGATCTCCAAGTCCAAGGGCAACGGCCTGACCATGGACGAGTGGCTAAGCTACGCCTCGACGGATTCCTTGAGCTACTTCATGTATCTCAAGCCCAAGACCGCGAAGCGGATGCATTTCGACGTCATCCCCAAGATGGTGGACGAATATCACCAGCAGCTGCGCGCCTATCCGGGGCAGGATCTCAAGGCGCAGCTCGCCAACCCGGTGCATCACATCCACCAGGGCGAGGTGCCCGCCTCTGACATGGTGGTGCCGTTCCAGATGCTGTTGAACCTCGTCTCGGTGTCGGGCGCCGAGGACAAGGACACGCTGTGGGGCTTCATCCGTCGCTACGCGCCCGAGGCCGGCCCCGAGACGCATCCCGGCCTCGACGCCGCGGCGGGCTTCGCGATCCGCTATTACGAGGATCGCGTGAAGCCGACCAAGACCTACCGCGCGCCCACCGACGAGGAGCGTGCCGCGCTCGAGGACCTGCGCGCGCGGCTCGCCGCGTGGGAGGACGGGGCGGATGCCGACGGGCTGCAATCCGAGGTCTTCGCGGTGGGCCGCGAGCGGGCGTTCGAGCCGATGCGCGCCTGGTTCAAGGCGCTTTACGAGGTGCTGCTCGGCGCCTCCGAGGGGCCGCGCTTCGGCGGCTTCATCGCGCTTTACGGCGTCGAGAACACGATCGCGCTGATCGACCGGGCGCTGGCGGGCGAGCTCTCCGCCTGAGGTCACGGGGCCCTGCGCGCGGCACTTGAGGGGCTGTGCGCAGGGGCTTCCGGCGCTACCTGCGATCCTTGGTTTCGCGGCGCCACTGCCGCCATGTTTCCACGATCCGCGCCGCCACCTCGTCCGGTGCCTCACCGAAGAGCCTGCGGGCCGGCGGCATCGCCTGCGCCACCAACTCCCCCTGTCGCCGCGCCGCCAGCGCGCAAAGCGCGTCGCGTGCCGTCTCGTCGCGCGGCAGGGCGCGCTCGGCGACGAAGCCGCACAGCGCGTCGAGATCGTGGTGATCGCCGATCAGCGTCGCCAGCCGCTTGGCGGTCTTTTCCCGGGCGCCGATCATCTGGGACCAGGCCGGGCGCAAGAGCCGCATCTGGGCGCGGTGATCCTTGGCCCGCTTGCGCAACTTGTGCAGCCGCTCCGGTGTCGGGTCGCGCTCGGCCGCCTCGAGTGCCGCGTGGCCGCGCCGCAGCGTACGCGCCAGCCCCTCGCGCAGCAGGTCGCGCCCCTTGCCGCGGATATCCCATTCGCCGCTGCGACGCGCCGTCTCCTCGAGCGCCGCAACCATGGCGTCGAGATCAGCCCCTGTCCCCCGATCGGCGGCGCGCGCCTCGCGATGAAGCGCGCTGCGCAGCCCTGCGAAGGCGCGGCGGTTGAGTTCGTCCGCGTAATGATCGATCAGCGCCTCGAACGTCTCGACCCTGACGGCGGCGTCGCGATGCCCCGACAGGGTGCGGGCCGCGTCGCGCAGACGGCCATTCGCCGATTTGAAATCCGCCATTCCGGGCCGCGCCAGCCGCAGCACGGCGCGCAGCTTGCGCGCGTCCTTGCGCAGCGCATGGACAGCCTCGTCGGGCGGTAGCGTCGCGAGCTTGCCGCTTGCCCGGTCGCCGCGCTCGGACATGATCCGGCGCAGCGTGGCCTTCAGGCTGGCATCTTCGGGCGTGATCCGAAACGGCATGGCTTCTCCGAAGGGTGATGGAATAAAACCATGGCGTTACATGGCGGTTCCACAAACCGGTGCGGCGAAGGCCCGTCGGGTGAAACCTTGTTCCGCTCTCATTCGTATATAGTCCGTACGAACGGAGATCGAACGATGCGAATGGGTTGGGCGGCGCTGGCGCTCTTTGGAACGCTGACCGCCGCGGCAGTGGCACAGCAGGCAAACGAGATGACGATCCCCGAGGTGATCGGGGACCAGCTGTCCGACTTTACCGCGCGCGATCTCGACGGCGCCTTCGCCCATGCCAGCGAGATGATCCAGCGCCTCTTCGACAACCCGGAGAATTTCGGCCGCATGGTCGAGCAGGGCTACCCGATGGTCTGGGACAATGGCAGCGCGCGCTTCATGAGCCTGCGCGAGGAGAGCGATGCCTCGTTCCAGACGGTGTTGATACGCGATGCGCGCGGCGTGCCGCATCTGCTCGAATACCGGATGATCGAGACACCGCAGGGCTGGCGCATCGACGGTGTGACCCTTTTGGCCGCGCCCGGGCTGGGCGTCTGAGGCGTTGCGCGGCGGCGGTCCGGCCGCGCGGTGCATGACGGGCTCGTTCATGCAAAGACGGTAATCCTGTCTCCTGTCCGGTGGCCTTCGAGGCCGCACGGATGCGGACCGGGCGGGCCGGGATGGCGACGGGCAGGGGGGCCTTGTCGCCTTCGGCCCGCCGCAGCGACAGGGGCCAGACCGCCATGCCGATCTTGGATGCATTGATGCCGACGCCGTTCGCCGCAGGGCTGGAGGTGTGGTCGAGCGGCGACGGCACGCCCGGCTCGGACACCTATGCCCAGTCCGGCAGCGGTGTCTTCGTGCCCGCCGATCAGGATTTCGGCGACGCGTTGGAGATCCTCAAGACCGCGGCGGTCCAGAAGCTGCGCTACATGGGTGAGACGCCGATACGGCCCGGCCTCTACATCCGGGTGCGGGCGCGCGCGAAGGCCTTGTCGGGGCCGATGCCGGGACTGCGCATCGCCGGCTGGGCTGGCCGCGCCGATGGCACCCGGCTCGGCGGCGTTGAGGGGACGGGGCCCGCGACCCAGCTCGCCGCCTATGGCGAGGTGGTCGAGGTCTCGGCGATCATCGGGCCGGGGCGGCAGGCCGGGGTCGATCTGGTCTGGACCGGCGCCGATCTCGGGCATCTGGGCGTCGACCTCACCGGACCTTCGGGCGGGGTGGTGCGCCTCGACGATCTGGTGTTCGAGGATGTCACGCATCTCTTCGCGGCCGATCTCGCGGCGGTGGTCGATGTGCGCGATTTCGGCGCGCGGGGCGACGGCAGCGGCGACGACGCCGCCGCCTTCGAGGCCGCCGACGCGGCGGCGGGCGGCCGACGCATGGTGCTGGTGCCCGAGGGCCGTTATCGCCTGGCGAGCAACGTCACCTTCCGCAGCCATGTGCGCTTTGTCGGCACCGTGGTGCCGGTCGGCGCGGCCAAGCTGATCCTTCAGCGCGACTTCCGCTTCGGGGCCTATCTCGACGCGCTGGGCGATGAGGAACTGGCCTTCACCAAGGCGTTCCAGGCGCTCCTGAGCTTCTCGGACCACGACTCGCTCGATCTCGAGGGCCGTCGGATCGGCCTGTCGAAGCCCTTCGACATGGCTGCCGCCGTGCCCGACCGCGAGACCTTCGCCACGCGGCGGGTGGTGCGCAACGGCCAGTTCCAGCCGATCGACGGGGCCGCGTGGACACCGCGGGTGGTGCGGGCGCAGGCCAGCTATTCGCCGGCCAACCCGACCCGTCTCGCCGAGGTCGCCAACATTGCCGATATCGCGCCCGGCAGCCTCGTCACCGGCAACGGGGTGGGCCGCGAGGTCTATGTGAAATCGGTCGATGTGGCGAACCGGCGGATCACCCTGAGCCAGCCGCTGTTCGATGCCGAAGGGGTGCAGGTCTTCACCTTCACCCGGTTTCGCTACCTGATCGATTTCTCGGGTTTCAAGGATCTGAGCCAGTTCGTCTTCGACGACATCGAGTTCCAGTGCAGCGGTGTCGCCAGCGGCATCATCCTGCCGCCCGCCGGCCTCACCTTCCACCTGCGCGACTGCTTCGTGACCAAGCCGCGCGACCGTGGTCTCACCTCGCATGGTAGCGGCTGCCAGGGAATGATGATCGACCGCTGCCAGTTCCTCTCGAACGAGCAGGGCCTGCCGGTGGAGCAGCGGAAGACGCTGTGCTTCAACGCCAACGCCAACGACGTGAAGATCCGCGACAGCCGGATCGTGCTGTTCGAGCATTTCTGCGTGCTGGCGGGCACCGGCAACCTGATCTCGAACAACCACTGGTTTCACGGGGACTCGGAATCCGACGGCGTGCGCAAGGGGGGCATCATCCTGACCCGGCCCAACCCGGCGACGCTGATCGTCGGCAACTACATCGACAACAATTTCATCGAGTGGAGCAACGAGCATGACGAAAGCCCGGCGCTGGGTCAGCAGTTCAGCTTCGGCGGGCTGACGATCACCGGCAACATCTTCATCTGCACGGATGCGGCACGCTGGTTCAACTGGATCGTCCTCAAGCCGCGCGGACCGGGGCATTTCATCCACGGGCTGCACGTCACCGGCAACGCGTTCCGGGCCTTCAACGGATATGTCGACCGCGTCGAACGGGTCGATACCAGCTTCGCCGATCTCAACTATGGCCGGATGCGCGACATCACCTTCTTGGGCAACGCGTTTCACGGGGTGAACCAGCCGGTGCGCAACCCCGCCAGCCTGAGCCATGCGGAGCCCACGCCGGCGCGGATCTGGGTGGTCGATACCGCGCCGCATCTGCCGTTCGGCGGCCGGGCGCGGGTGATCGAGGCGGCGGTGCCGGTCGGGCGGCTCGCCGATGCCGCAGGCAAGAGCGTGCACGAGCTGCCCTGGATCGACCCCGAACACGGCAATGACCGGCGCAAGTTCCGCATCGTGTTCGATACCGCCGTGTCGGGAGAGATGCGCTGCAGCGTGCGCATGGATCGGCCCGCGTGATCGGCCCCTGCATATCGGGATTGCAGGAACCCGCAGGGGGGCTTGTGCGTCGTGCCGTGTCTGCCCGTGTTCTGCGGGCGTTGTTTCCGGAGCGGAAGATGACCAAAATGGCGACCCCGGCCGAACTGGCACGCACGTCGATGACTTTCTGGACTCTGATGGCCGAAACACAGGCGGTGATGGCATACCGCCTGATGGGGATGGCCGGGCTCTGGGCCGTGACCGGCACCGAGAACAACCGCATGGTGGATGAGAAGGGCCCGGCCTTCGCCGAGGCGATACTGGCGGGCAATCGGGCCATCTGGTCCGGCAAGCGCCCGGACCAGATCGCCATGGCGGCGATGATGCCGTTGCAGCGCCGTACCGCCTCGAACAACAAGCGTCTGGCGCGTCGGGGCCCGAACTTCCTGAAGATGAGCCGCTGACGGCCGGTTTCCGCCGGGGCCACGCTTGCCCCGGAACGCGCCGGCGCATCCATGGGTTGAGAGGGCGCACTCACCTCCCAGGAAAGGTCCAAAAGATGGACAACCGCTATTACACCATGCCGCTGCAGATGTGGCAGGCCGGTTTCAAGATGTGGAGCACCGCGTTCGACATGCAGATGTCGATGATGAACGCCTTTCTCCCCAAGGCCCGCGAGATGGCCGAAGAGGGTGCCGATCTGACCCAGGAGGCCGGCAACGCGGCGCTGGCCGGCAGCGACTTTGCCCGCAAGGCGGCGCAGAGCGTCGCCAATGCGAACGCCGGTAATCAGGACCGTGCCATGCCCGTCTGAGCCGATGGGTTCATGCGAACCTTGCGGCGTCGTGGCACCAGCTACGGCGCCGTTTTCGTATCGAGAAGAGGGAAGTTGGTGGAGTCGAGGGGGATCGAACCCCTGACCTCGTCATTGCGAACGACGCGCTCTCCCAACTGAGCTACGACCCCACTGGGAGCGTATCTGGCCCGACTCGGCGGCGGTGTCAACCGGGACCCTTCGAGTTTTCCAGATCGGCGCGCGACAGCTCGAAGGCGCGGCCGAAACCGCCGACTAGAAAGCCGTGGCTCACCTCCAGCCGCATCAGCCTGAAATCGGCGAAGTCGTAGTAGAGCGCGGCCTTCGGGTGCCAAGCGAGCCATTCGGGCTTCAACGCTTCCTTCTGCGCCATCGCGGCCCGCACGGCGAGGGTCAGGCGGGGCGCGGCGAGAGGGTCTCCCTCGGGGCCGGGCTCTCCGAGCAGCAGCGAGCAGTCGGGCCGGGCCTCGAGCGCGGCCCAGTGGTGTGACAGGGTCGAGACCAGCATCAGCAGGTCCGCGCCATCCGGGCGCAATGCCACGCGGCTGACCTGCGGCGCCCCGCTGGCGGGGTCGATCACGCCCAGCGCGCCGTGCCGGGCCGTGCCGAACAGGCGCTGGGCCTGCCGACGGGCGCCGTCATCGGTGGGGCGGACGAGATCTGCCATGCACGGAGCCTGTCGCGCGGGGCCGCGCCGATCAAGCCTCTAGAACCGCCACCAGGCCTCGAGCGTCAGCCCGCCGCCGCGATCGCCGGTCAGGGCGCGGGTGAGGCCGAGCCGCAAATCGAGCCCCGGTGTCGCGTGCAGTATGCCGGAGGCGCCGAGCTTGGCATAGGTGTCGCCCGAGAGCCCGTAGCCGACCTGGCCCTGCATCAGCCCGGTCCAGCGAGGGCTGAACTTGCGGCCCCAGCTCGCCTCGATCTTGGCCTGATGCGACAGGCGGGTGACGCCGAGCTGGCCCTGCGCGTCGAGCGCGAGCCAGCCATTCTCCAGCCCGCGCCCCCAATGCAGGCCGAGCCGGCTCGTCGCCTCCTGCGCGCCGTCGGGCAGCAGCGTCGTGCCCAGGCCCGCCGAGACCGCCCAGACATCCCCGGTCGCATCGGGGCGCCACGGCACGCGCAGCCAGGCGAAGAGGCTGCCTGCGGTGCCGGCATCGGCGGTATAGCCGTCGAGCCCGAGGGTCAGCCGCTCGGTCAGCCCGTATTCGAGATAGATGGTCGGGTCGTAATGCACCGGCCGGACCGCGTCGCCGAACAGGGCGACATTGCCGCCGAATGACAGGAACAGCTCGCCCTCCTCGCGGGGCCAGGCCCCGGCCCGGGCCATCGCGCCGGTCAGGACGATCACGAGCGACAGCAACACGGCCCGAATCATGCAGCCCCCCGGCGCAGCCCTCTAACAAGGCTGTACCGCAGAGGGTTAAGCCCGTCTTAAAGCCGCCGCAGCCGCCACAGATAGGCGGCACAGGCGGGGATCTCGCGCAGTGCCATCCGGGTCTGGGTGGCGATCCGCGCGCCGCCGCGCGGGGCGCTGCCACGCGCCTTAAGGCCCAGCCGCCGTGCCACCATCAGGGCCCGCGGCAGATGCGGCGCGTCCGTGACGATGATGACCCGCGATGCGCCGATCCGCCCGAGGATCGGCAGCGCGTTGCGGATGTTCTCCAGCGTGTCGCGCGAGGTGGTCTCGGGATGGATCGCGGTGTCGGGCACCTCGGCTTCCAGCAGCAGGTCCCGCATCGCCTCGCCTTCGCTCGGCGCATGCCGCCCGAGCCCGCCGCAGGGCACCAGATGCGCAACGCGGCCCGCGTGGTAGAGCGTCGCGGCATGCGTCGTGCGCCGTCGCAGCGTGGGCGAGGGGCCGCTTTCCCAGACGGCGGCGCCGAGGATCAGCGCGGCTGTGACGTCATTGGCCATCGGGGCTCCTTCCGGCTGTGGTCATCGAAACCGGCGCCGGGCCGCCGGTACCGCGATCCCCGTGCATCGTCGCCCCTTTCCCGGCCGACGTCTCGCGCTAGGCTCGTGCAGGCAACAAAGGGAGATGGCTCATGGAAGAGCTCTTGCAGGGCATCGGCGTCGCGGCGCTGGTGATACTCGCGCTGGTGGGGCTCGCCACGGGCTGGCTGGCGAGCAAGCTCGCGGGCGGGCGCAACATGGCGCTCTACATGATCGTCGGCGCGCTGGCGGCGATGGCCACGCCCTTCGTGCTGGCGGCGCTGGGCGTGACGCTGCTCGCGGCCGGTGGGCTGCTGGTGGTGGTGATCGTGGCGCTGATCGGCGCAGCGCTGGTGCTGGCGCTGGTTCGGGCAATCGCGAAATAGGCGCATCGGACCGGCAAGCCGCGCTCAGCGCGGCTTGCGGTTCTTAGTGCGCTGCACGTTGCCGCCGCGCTGGCCGGGTCGCCCGGCGGTGGAGCGGCCGGAGGATTTCACCGCCGCCTCCGAAGCGCGCTCGACCGCCTGCTGCCGGGCCATCGGGTCGTCCGAGACCATCAGATCGACCGCTTCGAGACGCTTCACCTCGTCGCGCAGCCGTGCCGCCTCCTCGAATTCGAGGTTCTCGGCGGCCTTGCGCATGTCGGTCTTGAGCCCCTCCAGCACCGCCTGCAGGTTCGCCCCCGCCATCGGCTTGTCGACCTTGGCGGTGACCCGGTTCATGTCGACATCGCCCTTGTAGAGACCGGCGAGGATGTCCTCGACGTTCTTCTTGACGGTGGCCGGGGTGATGCCGTGCTCGGTGTTGTAGGCGATCTGCTTCTCGCGCCGCCGCTCGGTCTCGGCCATGGCGCGTTCCATGGAGCCGGTGATCCGGTCGGCATACATGATGACGCGGCCCTCGGCGTTGCGCGCGGCCCGGCCGATGGTCTGGATCAGCGAGGTCTCGGAGCGCAGGAAGCCCTCCTTGTCGGCGTCGAGGATCGCCACCAGCCCGCATTCGGGAATGTCGAGCCCCTCGCGCAGCAAGTTGATGCCGATCAGCACGTCAAAGGCGCCGAGGCGCAGGTCGCGCAGGATCTCGATCCGCTCGATCGTGTCGATGTCGGAATGCATGTAGCGCACCTTGATGCCCTGCTCGTGCAGGTACTCGGTGAGGTCCTCGGCCATGCGCTTGGTCAGCGTGGTGCACAGCGTCCGATACCCCTTGGCCGTGACCTTGCGGATCTCGTCGAGCAGGTCGTCCACCTGCGTCTTCACCGGCCGGATCTCGATCTGCGGATCCAGAAGGCCGGTGGGACGGATCACCTGCTCGGTGAAGACGCCGCCCGCCTGTTCCAGCTCCCAGGCGGCGGGGGTGGCCGAAACGAAGATCGATTGCGGCCGCATCGCGTCCCACTCCTCGAACTTGAGCGGGCGGTTGTCCATGCAGGACGGCAGGCGGAAGCCGTGCTCGGCCAGCGTGAACTTGCGCCGGTAGTCGCCGCGATACATGCCGCCGATCTGTGGCACCGAGACATGGCTCTCGTCGGCGAAGACGATGGCGTTGTCGGGGATGAACTCGAATAGGGTGGGGGGCGGCTCGCCCGGTGCGCGCCCGGTGAGATAGCGCGAGTAGTTCTCGATGCCGTTGCAGACGCCCGTCGCCTCCAGCATCTCGAGATCGAAATGCGTGCGCTGCTCCAGTCGCTGCGCCTCGAGAAGCTTGCCCTCGCCGACGAGCTGGTCAAGCCGGGTCTTCAGCTCCGCCTTGATGCCCTTGATCGCCTGCGCCATGGTCGGGCGCGGCGTCACGTAGTGGCTGTTGGCATAGATGCGGATGCGGTCGAACTCGTCCGTCTTCGAGCCAGTGAGCGGGTCGAACTCGGTGATGCTCTCCAGCTCGTCGCCGAAGAAGGACAGCCTCCAGGCCCGGTCCTCGAGGTGGGCGGGCCAGACCTCGAGGCTGTCGCCGCGCACCCGGAACGAGCCGCGCGCGAAGGCGGCATCGTTGCGCCGGTACTGCTGCGCTACGAGATCAGCCATCACGGCGCGCTGTTCGTAATTCTTGCCCTTGTGCAGATCGACCGTCATCGCGCCGTAGGTCTCGACGCTGCCGATGCCGTAGATGCACGACACTGAGGCCACGATGATCACGTCGTCGCGCTCCAGGAGCGCCCGGGTGGCCGAGTGACGCATCCGGTCGATCTGTTCGTTGATCTGGCTCTCCTTCTCGATGAAGGTATCCGAGCGCGGCACGTAGGCCTCGGGCTGGTAGTAGTCGTAATAGGAGACGAAATACTCGACCGCGTTGTCCGGGAAGAAGCCCTTGAACTCGCCATAGAGCTGGGCCGCGAGCGTCTTGTTCGGCGCGAGGATGATCGCCGGGCGCTGCGTCTCCTCGATGATCTTGGCCATGGTGAAGGTCTTGCCGGTGCCGGTGGCGCCCAGGAGCACCTGGTCGCGCTCGCCGGTCTCGATGCCGCCCGCAAGCTCGGTGATCGCGGTGGGCTGGTCGCCCGCGGCGCTGAACTCGGTCTGCATGCGGAACCGCTTGCCGCCTTCGAGCTTTTCGCGCCGTTTCACCTCGGGGGCGGGCGCGTGCAGGATCGGCATCTGTTCGGGCGAGTTGTTGTGCATGGGCGGACTCCTCGGGACCGAACCAATCTGGCCTCTTTTCGTTCCTGTGCAAGAGGGGTGCGGCGTCTTTGCCCGCTTGCATGGCGACGCCGTTTTGTCGATAACGCCGCGAGATCAGAAGGGACCAACGATGCGCGCACGGATCTACAGACCCGCCCGGACCGCCACCCAGTCGGGCACCGCCAAGACCGAGGCCTGGATCCTCGAATACGCGCCGGCGTCCAAGCGCGAGATCGACCCGCTGATGGGCTGGACCAGCTCGACCGACACCCAAAGCCAGGTCCGGATGTATTTCGACAGCCGCGAGGCGGCGGTGGCCTATGCCGAGAAGCACGGTCTCGACGCGATCGTGCAGGAGCCGCATGTGCGCAAGCACAACATCCGTCCCGGCGGCTATGGCGAGAACTTCTCGACCACCCGCCGCGGGGCCTGGACGCACTGACTTGTAAATCCGACGCAAGTTGAGGCGGTTTCGGGCTTAAGATCCGGCGAAGAGCACGGGCAACACAACATCGAGTGTCCGAGCGGACCGGATGCATAGACTTCTACCGAGGGCGGCCTGGTGGTCGCCCGTTTCGATTCAAGGGCCTGCCAACTTCGACTGCACCGCCCTGAACGCGGCGTCGGGCGTCGAGGACATGATGAGCTGGCCAATACTGTGGTTGCCCGTGTTGCGTCCGACGAGCGAAAGACAACGGCGCCCATCCTGCCAAGCGGTCTTCCCCGCTGCCCGGACAGCCGCTAACACGGGCCGGGTGATGGCCCCCACACCCTTGCACTCGGCCCGACATGGCATCAGGCGCAGGACACGGGGCCGACATGCTTCTGATCTCGATCTGGCCAATCTTTGCGCTGATCTGCCTCGGACATGTCCTTGCCCGCAGCGGCTTTCCGGGGGCGGGCTTCTGGCCGATGGCGGATCGGCTGAACTATTTCTTTCTGTTCCCGGCGTTGCTCGTTTCAAGCCTCGCCGAAGTGCCCCTGGACGATCCCGATCTTCTCTGGCTGGGCGGGGCCGCAATCGCGACGATCCTGACCGCCGCGGGCCTCATGAAGCTGCTGCCGCGCATCCGCCCGCTGCTCACCGCCCGCTTCGGCCCGGTCCTGCAAGGCGTGATCCGGTTGAGCTGCCCCGTCTGAGTGCTCCAGGTTAATTGTTAGTGCATGGTCGGCCTCCGGTCGACGGGCACGATGCTTT
>NZ_JAPWGO010000180.1 GCF_027213785.1 Limimaricola sp. G21655-S1
GAGCGTTATTGCGCAAAATCAATGGCCTGCTACCTCTATCCGGAGGGAAGTGAGCGCCAGACCTTCAACCGCGGCAAGTTCATGCTGCGTAGCTTGCTCTATCGCAAGTCGCTGAGCCGGGTCTTCACCCTGTTTCAGGCTGAGCCGCTCAAGGCGTTGCCGGCCCGTTATCCCGAGCTGCTCGACTAGCCGATGCGCCCTTATCGCTTCGCCAGTGCCAGTGCGCATCAACGGGCTGAGATGCGGGAAATCCACTATCAACTGCAGCTGAGTTGTTATCC
>NZ_JAPWGO010000181.1 GCF_027213785.1 Limimaricola sp. G21655-S1
AGATCACCCTCCGGCGCCTCGGGGCAGCGCTCGAACAGCGCCGCGGCGATCACGAAGTTGACCACGCCGTCGCCGAGGAATTCCAGCCTCTCGTTGTGATCGGAGGCCGCGCTCCGATGGGTGAGCGCGCGCGCGAGCAGCGCCGGACGCTCGATCGCGTAGTCCAGCCGCCGTTCCAGCCGGCCACCGGCGTCGCGCGGCGCGCTAGCGCTCATCGCCACCGGCCAGCATGCCGCTTTCCTATAAGGAATAGACCAGCGACAGATTGAGCAGCATCGGCC
>NZ_JAPWGO010000182.1 GCF_027213785.1 Limimaricola sp. G21655-S1
GCGTAAACATCAATCAAAAGGAAATGATCATGAAAATTCGCAATATGGTTCGTAAGTATGCCGCTCCGGTTCTGGTTGCTGGCTCTGTTGTTGCTTCCTCCGCTGCTTCTGCTGTTGGCGCTCTGGACTCTGCCACCGTTACCACCGTCAAAGAAAGCGTCCTCGCTGACGCTGGCACCGCCTCCGCCGCTGGTTTCGCAGTCATGGCCGTGGTGCTTTCCCTGTCCATCGGCTTCGACCTCTTGCAGACTTTCGTCCGCAAAGGTGCTCAGGGTTAATT
>NZ_JAPWGO010000183.1 GCF_027213785.1 Limimaricola sp. G21655-S1
TGTCTAGAGTATTTACGTGAAGGAGATACATTAGTTGTTTATAAACTTGATCGTTTAGGTCGAACAACAAAACAGTTAATAGAATTGGCTCAATGGTTAGAAAGCAATAACATCGAATTACAGATTATTGATATGAATATCAATACTAAGGATGCAATGGGAAAAATGTTTTTTACGATGATGAGTGCTTTTGCTGAACTCGAAGCCAATCTTTTAAGCGAACGTACTAAAAAGGGACTTGCTTCTGCAAGAGCAAGAGGACGCGTCGGTGGACGTCCAC
>NZ_JAPWGO010000184.1 GCF_027213785.1 Limimaricola sp. G21655-S1
GTTCAGCGTTCCATTCGGTCTGACCATGTCGCAAGAACCAGATCTTGGGGAAATCTCTCATTTTCAAATCCTTATTGAATGCACACCACGCAGGTCCGCGCCCGTTCCAGCCCGATATCAAAAGGGCTGCCGATTGTTACCCTTGTGAGGACAAACGGCTTGAGAGCAAATCACCAGATTCATCGAGGATCGGATAGCCGGCCATCGCAAAGGAGGTATTGACCTGTTTCAGGATGCGCAAGGTTTCCTGATGAATGGCGCTGGTTTCAATGCTTTCGCT
>NZ_JAPWGO010000185.1 GCF_027213785.1 Limimaricola sp. G21655-S1
CCATAAGGCGCCGGGCGCTGGGCAGAGGCGGAGCGTTTCGCACCGAACAATTGCTTGGCAAGCGCGGTGGAGTGCACCGCCTTATTGGCGAATGTGGAAACCGATGTGGGCTGGCTTTTTTGTTCCGGGGCACATGCGCCCAGCAAAAAAGCCGCCAATGCTATCTGTATGAAAAACCTCAAACCTGATCTCCTTCACCATCGACCCGAGACAATAACAACAGACCAACGGCAAAGAGCGCAATCACCGGTGTAATGCCAAGGCGCGCACTGCCCGTAAG
>NZ_JAPWGO010000186.1 GCF_027213785.1 Limimaricola sp. G21655-S1
TTACAAGCCTATGCAGGCATGGGGTTCTTGTCCTTCGCCATGATAGTGATGGGCAGCCCGATCGGGAATACCGGTACCTGGTTCGGCTCCATGGTGATGGTCGGGTTGGGGCTCTGGATCGAGCTCAGCGATTACTATGACGAGGATGAGGACGAGAACGATCAATCCTGAATCGGATGACGATTCAACAACAAAGGCGGAGCAATTCCGCCTTTGTCATTTCTGCCGTTTGGCAATGTGCCCGGATCAGCGGGTCGAGCGCATCGCCCGCTCCAGATG
>NZ_JAPWGO010000187.1 GCF_027213785.1 Limimaricola sp. G21655-S1
ATTCTTGTGCACACGATGTACACGGCGCTGAACGAGATAATCAGGTGCATAGGGTTGTGAATGTCTGTGAACGATTCCAGCAACGCGGGAAGCGTCGAAGAGTCGACGAGCAGAAACACGACGAATAGCCCGAACCAGATAAGCAGCATCAGACCAACGATTGAGCCAATGATACGGACGTGGAACATCGGGTTTGTCAAATTCGTAATCGAACTCTGGATCACGTAGGTCATAGCTTTCGAGAAGGCGATGCGCTTGGTTGAAAGCTTTGTATTCTTG
>NZ_JAPWGO010000188.1 GCF_027213785.1 Limimaricola sp. G21655-S1
AGTCAGAGCCTCATCTTTGATGAAGTCCATTGCGGATTCAAAATCATGAGTACCAGCATCAAGAGCAGAGACAACTTGTTGCCACTGCTGTGCTTGTACTTCGGTCATTCCAAAGGCCAGTTCAGCTCGAAGGTGACGCTCAAGGGCTGGCATCCCAAAATTCAAATCAAGTGCACATGATGTTCCTGTACCAAATAATACAAACGGCTTGTCTGTAAAAAACTCAGAAATCGCTTGATATGCAATGTCCTTTGTTAGCTCCACGATTAGCCCCCTTAG
>NZ_JAPWGO010000189.1 GCF_027213785.1 Limimaricola sp. G21655-S1
GCGCAAACCAGATCGCCACAAAGGGGCCCACCGCGCGGGTGCCCTCGCGGGCGCTGACGTCCAGTCCCAGCACGGGATCAAGGCCGATCAGCGTCTTGCCGCTGTCTTGTTCAACGAACAACAACAGCATGATAAACAGCGCAATCACCCCGCCGAGGTAGCCAAAGGCGAACCCCGAGCCTGAAACCTGCCCGACCTCTTCTTTGGTGCCGAGCGAGGGCAGCTGCGCATTGACAAAGATCAGCGCAAACTCCGCGCCGATAAAGCCCACGCCGAAAC
>NZ_JAPWGO010000018.1 GCF_027213785.1 Limimaricola sp. G21655-S1
TCCACCCATCGCTTCGTCCTCCTCCTGACGAGATAAATCTATCTCAGTGGGCGGAGCACTTCAGTGGGGGCAGACCAATGACGATGAGGCTGAGTCCGCACGGGACGAGGCGGTCGAAGAGGCGAGCAAGCGCAGCGCTCCCCTTACTGAGTCCGAAGAGCGCCTTATCGAGCGGATGAGAGCCTGGGCCGAAGCCGCAGCCCACCGACCTGACTCGAAGGCGAAATCGATCATCGATTGGATCGAGAAGAATCTGAAGCCCGATGGCGAGTGGAACGAACGCCGTGTCATTCTATTCACGGAATACCGCACGACACATCAATGGCTTCATCAAATCCTCGCATCACATGGGTTCGGTGGTGACCGGCTCGCTGTCATTCATGGCAGTATGGACCATGATGAGCGTGAAAAGGTCAAAGCGGCCTTCCAGACAAACCCGCGCGATGCCGATGTTCGCATTCTGCTTGCAACCGATGCCGCCTCGGAAGGTATCGACCTGCAGAACTATTGTAACTGCCTGATCCACGTCGAGATACCTTACAACCCGAACGTGATGGAGCAACGTAACGGCCGGATCGATCGGCATGGCCAACGCCACGACGAAGTCTTGATCTGGCATCCTGTTGATGGCGGTGTGGCCGCAGGGGACACACTTGGCGGGCATGCCGACGACATCATTCGCGCCCTTACAAAACTCGAATCCATGCGCGAGGATATGGGTAGCGTAAACCCCGTCATCGCCCCGCAAATGGCAGACCTCATCGAAGGTACGCGGCGCGAGCTTGACACGCAGGAGGCCGAGGCGCGCGCAGCCAAGGCTAAGCGTTACGTTCGTGCGGAACGTGAACTCAAAGACCGTATAGCCAAGCTCCATGAGCGCCTACTTGAAACACGCAAGGACTTCCACCTTACACCCGATCGTGTATGCGCCGCTGTTCGAGTAGGTCTGGCACTGGCCGACAAGCCATCACTGGAACCTGTCGAATTGGAGGACGCGCCGTCTGGCACGGTCTTCAAGATGCCATCGCTGACGGGAACGTGGGCGAGATGCATGGAAGGGCTGCGCCATCCCCATACTGGAGAGATCAGGCCGATCACTTTCGATCATGCCGTCGCCAAGAACCGCGACGATGTCGTGCTCGTCCACCTCAATCACCGCTTGGTCCAGATGTGCCTCAGGCTAATGCGTGCCGAAGTTTGGGCTCAAGATGATGTAAAGAAACTTCATCGCGTTGATGTCAGAACCGTAGCTGGCGATACGCTTGATACGCCTGCCGTCGTGATCGTTTCGCGGCTCGTTATTACTGGCGGCAATCATCACAGATTACACGAAGAGCTCACAGTCTCAGGAGGTTATCTAAAAGCAAATGGCTTTGCGCGAGAAGCGCGGGTATCTCTCGTGAACGAGTGGCTGGATGGTGCCCGCTCATTGACGGCGCCCGAGGACCTGCTTGCAGAGATGTCCAGCAACTTTGCAGCAGCCAAGGATTCTATCATGCAGACGGTCGAGGCTCGCTCTCGGGATCGTCTCCGGAATCTCGAAAACACGCTGGAAACGAGAAAGCAGCAGGAGATCAAGAATATCGGCGCTGTTCTTGATGAGCTCAGCAAAGCGATCGAGGAAGAACTCGCGAAGGAATCCAAACCCGAGCAACTCGACTGGATCAAACAGCTACTGGAAGACGAGCGCACGCAAGTGCGACGTGACAATGAAGCCTTGAAGGCGCGCCTCGCCCGTATTCCAAAGGAGAGGGAGCAGGAAATCGAAGCGATCGAGCGACGCTACGATGGTTTTGCGGCGCGGACCTTTCCCGTCGCCGCCATCTTTCTCGTTCCTGACTCGCAGGTTTCTGGAGGCGCCGTATGAATACGATGAGCTTGCATGGCGAGTGGCTTTCGCTGATCGACATATCCGGTCCATTCTTGGCGGAACCGGTTTTGAAGGATGTGTTTCCCCAAGGACTCGATGAAGTCGACGTCGAGAAAAGAAGGCTCTTGCGCCAGGCATATGAAGAATGGCGCGATGCAATCGAACTCGGCGAGGATGATTTGTCGGCGATACACCAAGCCTGGGTCGATCTCGTTTTGCGGCAAGGACTGGAGCTAGACGAGGATGGCGCCGGTGACGTCCTGAAAGCTGGCAACGAGCTTCCCGAAGCACTGGCACATCGACTGCCTGAGTATGCCATTACCCTTAGTCCTGACTACGCCGTTGTCGATGATCGCAATGGCGACAGCGCTCTTATGCTCATCAAGGCATACGCCCACGATGCCGCTCTTGATAAACCGTTGAACTACGATGGTTGGGCTGCGAGCCCCGCTGAACGAATGGTGGAGCTCTGCCGGGCTACTGGTACGAGACTTGGTCTGGTCACCAATGGTGAGCAATGGATGCTGGTCGATGCGCCCGTCGGCGCTGTGACGACTTTCGCTAGTTGGTACGCAAGCCTCTGGAGCCAAGAGCCGAAGACCCTGCAGGCCTTTGTCAGTCTCCTTGGCGTTCGGCGCTTTTTTACTGGTAGCGATGAGCAGTTGCCGGCTTTGCTCGACGAGTCGCTCAAGCTCCAGGACGAGGTTACGGATGCACTTGGCGAACAGGTTCGGCGCGCCGTCGAAGTCCTAATCCAAGCGCTCGACCGCGCCGACCTCGATATTAATCGCGAACTGCTTGCTGGCGTAGAACCGACAGAGCTCTACGAAGCCGGGCTCACCGTGATGATGCGGATCGTTTTTCTGCTGTCGGCCGAAGAGCGCGATCTGCTGCTTCTAGGCGATGAAACCTACGAAACCAATTACGCGATATCGACGCTGCGCTTACAGCTGCGCGCCGAGTCCGAAGAAATTCTCGAACGCCGCTATGATGCATGGTCACGGCTTCTAGCGATCTTCCGCGCCGTGTATGGTGGCGTCGATCATGAAGAAATGCGATTGCCTGCCTTGGGTGGGTCGCTGTTTGATCCCGACCGCTTCCCTTTCCTGGAAGGGAGACTGAAGGGTTCACATTGGCGCGCAGACCCCGCGAAGCCGCTTCCAATCGACAATCGGACGGTGCTGTTGCTTCTGGACGCAGTGCAGCTATTCCAGGGGCGTACGCTGTCGTATCGCGAACTGGACGTCGAGCAGATCGGCTATGTGTATGAAGGTTTGTTGGAGCGCACCGTGGTTCGGGCCAAAGAAGTCACGCTGGACCTCGACGCGACCAAGAGCGCCAAGAAACCATGGGTGACGCTCGACGAGCTGGAAGAGGCCGCTGCGAAGAGCGCGGATGCAATCGCGGCTCTATTGAAAGAGCGGACCGGCAGTTCGCACAGCCGGGTAAAGAACGATCTCAAAAAGGCAGTCGATGCCGCCGATGCCGATCGCTTGTTGACGGCTTGTCATGGTGATCAGGCCCTAAGAAATCGTATTAAACCATATTTGCATCTTCTGCGTACGGACCGCTGGGGCTATCCGTTGGCCTATCCGATCGGGACCTTCATGGTTACGACGGGAACAGATCGCCGCGAAACGGGAACGCACTATACGCCGAAATCTCTTACCGATGCGATCGTTAAAGAGACGCTCGAACCGCTTGTCTATGTCGGGCCGGCAGAGGGAAAGCCGCGGGAAGAATGGAAGCTGAAATCACCTTCGGAGCTGCTTGATCTCAAGATTTGTGACCCGGCGATGGGTTCCGGAGCATTCCTCGTGCAGGTTTGCAGGTGGCTTGCCGAGCGTCTGGTCGAGGCCTGGCGAGAGGCGGAGGCGAACGGAAACGCCGTCTCGTCTGAGGGCATCGTCGTCGAGAAATGCAATGGACGTGAACCTCTCCGCGAGGATCCGGAAGAGCGGATGCTCACCGCGCGCCGCCTGATCGGCGAGCGCTGCCTGTATGGCGTCGACGTCAATCCACTTGCAGTCGAGCTTGCGAAGCTCTCGATTTGGTTGATCACGCTTGCGAAGGGGCGACCGTTCGGATTTCTAGATCACAATCTACGATCAGGTGATAGCCTGCTTGGTATACACGACATAGACCAGCTCCTTTATCTGGAAATGAAGCCAGGAATGGGTAGTAGCAGGAAGCTATTTGCGTCGAATATTGACCAAATCGTTAAGGAAGCAATCGATCTTAGGTTACAGCTTCGAAGAAGGCCAATTCGCGACATACGCGATGTCGAAGCAATGGCCGCACTTGATGAGCAGGCGCGCCAAAAACTAGCCTTGCCTGAGTTGATCGCCGATGCCTTGATTGGAGAAATTTTGGCAGCCCGTGGAAAGGCAGTAGATACGACTTCCATATCTATAGATGCCGGGCGCGCTATTGAAGGCGACAGCGATTTGATCGGAGCGCTGCGTACCCAAGCACTAGAAGGTTTAGGTGCCGACCTGACCCATGGAAGAGTCCGAAGATACCCGTTTCACTGGCCCCTTGAGTTTCCTGAAGTTTTTCAAACCGATAGACGTGGGTTCGACGCCGTCGTTGGGAATCCTCCCTTTATGGGTTGCAAATATATTTCCGAAAGCTTTGGTGATGCATACTTTAAATATCTTGCGGGCAGATTTGAGAAGTCAATAGGGCGCGCCGATCTTGTTGTTCAATTCTTCCTTCGGGCGATGCAAATATTGAACGATCCTGGTTTTTGCGGGCTGATTGGAACAAAGTCTATATCGCAAGGCGATACGAAGGAGGCCGGTCTGCAAACAATAATAGAGATGGGAGGAAAAATCTACTGCGCGAATAAGATGCTTCCTTGGCCCGGCACGGCATCTGTCGTGGTCAGCGTCGTCCATTTTTCCAAAGGACATCAATCTTTGCCATCGCGTATCAATGGCGAAGTTGTTACCGGCATCGATTCCTCCTTAAGCTTAGATGCAGGGCTTGGTAGAATTGCGCCGCTTGCGGAAAAGTCGAGGCTTAGCTTTATTGGATACATGCCGTTGGGAGAAGGTTTCGTAATTGACGGTGATGAGGCGAGGGCGCTCATAGAATCGGACCGCAAGAACATTGAGATCGTAAAGAAATACTTAACAGGAAAAGACTTTAACACGCAAACTGATAGGCTTGGTCATGAAAATATTATTGACTTCGGCGCCATGTCGATTGAAGAGGCGGAAGAATTTGTCGAGCCGCTAAAAGTCATTCGGGAAAGGGTAAAACCCTATCGTGACAAAGTTAACCGAAAGGCAAACCGTGAGAAATGGTGGCAGTTCGCTGAGGTTAGGCCTGGACTTCGCTCCGCCATCGCGGGGCTTGATCGAGTACTTGTTGTACCAATCGTTACGAAGCATATCAATTTCGCTTTTGCCGATGCTTCGATCTGTTTTAGCAACAAGTTTTGCATTATTCCTACCGAGGAGTACTCTGTTTTCGCTCTCTATCAATCATCAATTCATTTTGATTGGGTCTTGCGAAATCATACTACGTTGGGAAAGACATTAAACTATACACCGAAGTATTGCTTTGAGACATTTCCTGATCCTCAGGATATCTTCGTCGGGGGAGATCGGCAGTTTAACAGTCTCGGGCGTATTGGATTAGAATATCATAATCTTAGGGATAGCATTCAGTCAGATCGAGGGATTGGCCTGACAGGCTTATATAACTTATTTCATTCCAGTGGGTGTTCCGACGAGGACATTTGCTCCTTGCGGAGAGCTCATAGGGATATGGATCAGCTGGTATTCGAAGCCTATGATTGGGGTGATTTAGTTTTGGATTACGAATTTGCAGTTACGGATAGGGGCGAAATGTATTCCATAGCGGAGCCGGTGAGGGATAAGGTAGCTGGTCGGCTGATCGAGCTAAACAGGCGAAATATATGACCACAGACTTTAGATTCGATACTCTCAACTCATGGATTGCATTCAAAGGTTGCGTTCAAATTTTTCAGTTTCCTTTTGTGGCATTCGACTTTCGACAAAAGTTTGATTGTTGGCCCAGTGTTAGCTTGTCCGAGGGCTGCTTTGGTCGATCGTGGAACGAATGTAGTGAGGTTAAGTGGTAAGGGTTGTTCCTTTCATTGAATTGCCGATCGCCGATCTCTTGATCGATGCGGTCTACGAAGGTGCACCTGGTGGCCAGCTTTCAGGTGAGGCGCTTTCGAAGGTACTGCCTGGCACAGGAAATCTTGGTGGCTTCCGTGCGTCGGGCCGAGGTGACGACAAGAAATCCGTAGTGCTCTACACGAGTGGCGAGGATGCGGATTGGCCCGATCGGTTGGACACCAGCACCGGGCAGTTTGTCTACTACGGCGACAACAAGACGCCGGGCCACGAGCTTCATGATACCGATCGCGGCGGCAATCGGATTCTAAGGCGGGTTTTCGACCTTCTTCATTCCAGTCCGCCTCAGCGGGATCGTGTTCCGCCGTTCTTCATTTTCAGGAAGTATCCGACGGCGACCAGCGCACGCTCCGTGCAGTTCAAGGGACTTGCCGTTCCAGGCTTCATGGGGTTGCCCGCTACGGGCGATCTCGTCGCCGTTTGGAAGACGACGAAGGGGCAACGCTTCCAAAACTATCAGGCAACATTTACGGTCCTTGATACTGAGGTCATCTCGCGCGCGTGGCTCAATGATCTCGCGGCTGGCAATAGCCTGACTCCGAATGCGCCTAGCGCTTGGACTGACTGGGTTTTGCGCGGTCGGTACCGAGCCTTGGCAGCGGAAAGTACGACCGTCATTCGTGAGGTGTCGAGCCAAATACCAGATACCGCCACGAAAATTTCCATACTCGAATGCGTTTGGGAACACTTCAAAGACACGCCTCTGGCGTTCGAGGCATTCGCAGCGCGCGTCTTTCAGATGCACGATCCTCGCGTGATCGTAGATGAGGTGACACGCGCTTCCGTTGACGGGGGTCGCGACGCGGTCGGGCGATATCTGCTCGGTTTAAGCGACGATCCGGTGTACGCAGAGTACTCCTTGGAAGCTAAGTGCTATCGACCACCACTGATCGGCGCGACAGCAAATACTGTGGGCGTAAAGGAGGTCTCGCGTCTGATCTCCCGCATACGCCATCGGCAGTTCGGTGTTCTAGTGACGACATCGGTGATCGGGCGCCAGGCCTATGAAGAAGTGCGGGAAGACCGCCACCCAATCATTTTTCTAAGTGGCAAAGACATTGCAGACATACTGACGGCCAGCGGCTTCAACACGCCGGGGTTGGTCAAAGACATGCTTGACCGCGAGTTTGCGGTTTCGGGAGGTGCGAGATGAGTGTTGAGGCCGAGAAGCAGACAAAAAGCGCATGGATCGTTCAAGAGCAGAAGGTCCAGCTCGATGGTTTCGCGTTTCCTGCTTTTGCGTTCCGTTTGAACGGTGACCCGAAGCTGCGTTCGGGCTTGTCGATCGGTGACTGGGTTATCTTCGTCGGTGGAACTTGGAACGTGACGC
The DNA here is from genome assembly GCF_027213785.1 of Limimaricola sp. G21655-S1. Lineage (GTDB taxonomy): Bacteria > Pseudomonadota > Alphaproteobacteria > Rhodobacterales > Rhodobacteraceae > Limimaricola. The sequence goes on from NZ_JAPWGO010000018.1 coordinate 7,373, forward strand.
GGCTTGGACGTGTGATGCGCGTTCGCTTGGACCGTGATGGTCTGACCGTCTATCTCGACAGATTTCAAGGACTGGAGAAACCGATCTCGGCATCGAGTATCGGGCTTTCGTCGCCGGCGAAAGGCGACGTCTCGCGCCTGGCGTGGGATGACTTCGAAGCAGCGGTATCGAAAGCGTTCGGTATAGCCGTCGCAGACGTCAAGCCGATCGAGGATCAGGCCTATATCCGGGAACTGCTTCAGTTGGCGGTCATGGACGATCTGCTCGGGCCCGCGAATGGACCGCACGAGCAGATTATCGATATGGGCGTGCGCGATCGGTACCTCGTTGGAAAACTCGCTCCGCGTCAAACTGCGACCGGTACATCGGGTGGCGTCGAGGGGCTTGAAGGGCCGCTTGAGCTAGAAGCCGAGGAAGACGAAGAGCCTGATGATCTTCAGGTTCACACTGGCCGCCATGAGACCGGTGCCGAGTTCGAGACAACGACTGGGCGCGTCGACGCCGAGGCTGAGGCGGCCGAAGAGATCGATGCCGGCAGTAACCAGTCGCTCGTGCCTTCGAGTATGGGACTGACTTTCTGTGTCGATGGCGATGTCGAAGCGATTGAGGTCGAAGCCCTGTGGGGTAAGTACGTTCGCGAGTACGAGCACGAACACACCAAAACGGTGAACCGAAAAATACGCGATGGCGAAGGCAATGTCGTAGAGAAACGTCAGGAAGAAATCAAAGCCAAGGTCTGGCAACGCGTGCCTTGTGGCGGGACCGTGAAGATCTCATTGAAGGAAGGGATCATCAAAGGGCAAAAACCGGATGCCGGCAATCCCGAAGTGCGCATTCAAGGAACTGTTCGTGGAAAGAATGCGAATGGCGACCGGATCGTCACGATCTTCTTGGTGAACGCCCAAGAGGAGCCAGAAGAAAACAAGGACAGTGCATGGGTTTTCCAACCGGAGATCGTCGTGCGCTCTCAAGGCGGAACCACAAGTAGCGCGATCTTTCGTCGTAGGTTGGCGATGCCGACCAAAGGCGACGATCCTGAACGCGATGCATTGGAAATGGTCTATCGCCGGCAGGTCGAATTTGCAGCCGGCCATGGCGTAGCCGTACATGCCGACACACTTACCGACGATCCTGAAAGTGCATTCGAAGTTCGAACGGTGATCATGCCCCAATACGAGGTGCCGGTCACTGAGACCCCAGGTTCGAAAGCGGAAGATCGGCCAGCAATGAAGAAGATGATCGCCGATGGTCATCTCGACATGAATGAACTCGCGGAACTCGAACGTGATGAGTTGATCGCTGCGCTGCAAGTCCTCACCGCGGATTATCGCGCATGGATTGAGGAGCAGGGGTCTAGGATCGGAGCCGATGTCCTTGGCCACGACACCCAAGCAGCTGCGGCTCTCGCTCGCTGTAAGGAGATCGAAGCAAGACTAGCTCAAGGCATCGCCGTGCTCGCCGATCCGTCCGACGACAAGGCACTAAAGGCGTTCCGTTTTGCCAACTTGGCGATGGCGCGGCAGCGCGTCCAAAGTATGTATGCCTTGTCTCGGCGACGTGGCGAGACAAAGGATTTAGCTGATTTCGATATTAGGAAGAACCGTTCCTGGAGACCGTTTCAGCTCGCCTTCGTCCTGCTGGCGCTTCCGTCTCTGGCAGACCCCGCTCACGCGGATCGCACCAAACCTCTGGATTCCCTTGCTGACCTTCTGTGGTTCCCAACCGGCGGCGGCAAGACGGAAGCCTACTTGGGTGTGGCCGCCTTCGCGATGGCGATCCGTCGTCTTCAAGGAAAGCTCGGCGGTTACGACGGCACCCGCGGACTTGGCGTCGTCATGCGCTACACCCTGAGGCTTCTGACGCTTCAGCAGTTTCAGCGGGCGTCAGCGCTTATCTGCGCGATGGAGGTGCTAAGACTGGAGGCCATCGCGTCAGGCGACACGAGCCTCGGGAATACGCCATTCACCATCGGGCTGTGGGTCGGAAACAAAGTGACACCAGGATCGACTGACGAAAGTCACAGTGCGATCAAAGATATCCGTGATCCCGATAAGTTCGATGCGGGAAGCACATCGCCCGCGCAACTTACAAGCTGTCCTTGGTGCGGCAGCGAGGTTTCCGACAAACGCGACATTTTCGTCGATAAACCGCAGAAGCGAACGATAATCTACTGTGGTGACAAGAAGAGTCGCTGCATTTTCTCCAAGGGGCAGTCGAGCGGCCGGCCCCATCCTGGTATCCCCGTAGTCGTCGTTGATGAAGAGATTTATCACCGTCCGCCGTCGATGATGATCGCGACGGTCGACAAATTCGCGCTGATGGCTTGGCGGGGAGAGGCACGGAATTTGTTCGGGCGCGCGACCCGTGAGTGCCCACGTCACGGTTTGCTCTGGCCGGGTTCGGATTGCAGCGGAAATCATCCGGCGAGTAAGGGATTGCCGCGCACCGAAGCGAAATCGATCAACCCGCTCAGGCCCCCCGATCTTATAATTCAGGACGAATTCCACCTGATCAGCGGACCACTGGGTACGATGGTCGGCCTCTACGAAACCGCAATCGACGAACTCTCGGGTTGGAAGCTCGACGGCAAGGTCGTGAAACCGAAAATCATCGCTTCGACGGCTACCGTTCGGAAAGCGCCCGAACAGGTCAATAATGTATTCATGAGACGTGTCGCGGTATTTCCGCCGCATGGCTTGGACATCGTTGACAACTTCTTTTCCGTGCAGCGCCCGATCAGCCAGATTCCGGGACGCCGCTATCTTGGCGTTTGTTCCCCCGGAAGCTCGCGTCCAGCGATGCTCATCCGCGTCTACACAGCGTTCCTGGCTGCTTCTCAGGCACTGTTCGACCATTTCGGCCAAGCAGCCGATCCGTATATGACTGGGGTAGGCTACTTCAATTCTCTACGTGAACTTGGCGGCATGAAGCGCCTTGCCGAAGATGACGTTCAGACTCGTGCTTATCGGGTCAACATGAGCATGGTCGACCGACCGGGGCTTGCGCAGCGAAGCATAAGCAACATCGACGAGCTGACATCGCGCGTTTCGAGCCGCGATATTCCCAAAAAGCTCGACCAACTGGAGATCAAATTCAAAGCGGAGTTCGATCCGGCGTCAGACAAGTTCGTCACCAAATGGGAGGACGGAGAACCACACGCCATCGATGTCGTGTTGGCGACGAACATGCTGTCAGTTGGCGTGGACGTGAACAGGCTGGGTCTAATGGTCGTCAATGGACAGCCGAAGGGCACTGCCGAGTACATTCAGGCGACAAGCCGTGTCGGCCGTGCGTCACCCGGTCTGGTATGCACCGTTCTGACATGGGCACGGCCACGCGATCTGTCACACTACGAGACCTTCGAACACTATCATGCGACGTTCTATAAGCACGTCGAAGCGCAATCGGTCACACCGTTTTCACCGCGGGCGATGGATCGTGGTCTGACTGGAGCGCTCGTCAGTATTTCGAGACTGGAAGACGACGATTTGAACCCAAACACGGGCGCCGGCGCATTGGACCGACCCGACAAGGACGCGATCAAGCATGCAGCCGCAATCATCGTGGATCGAGCTTGGAACGTGACCCAGGAAGCAAAGGTCAAGACATTGGCCTCGGACGAGATCAAATCTCGCATCGACGAGTGGTGCACGGAGGCCGGAAAGGGCGGACGGACTCTTGGTTATGAGAAGCGGGGTCCCGGCAAAGACACGATGGCGGCGCTTCTGAAGAAGCCAGGAATCAAAGCTTGGGACGACTTCACCGTACCGATGTCGATGCGCGAAGTTGAGCCAGGAGTTCGCCTGGTGATGAGTAAAGTCAAGAGTGGCGCGGGCCCCGATTGGACGCCTCCACCTCTGGAGACCAAAGACGGGGAAGGTGATGAATGAGCAACGATCGAGTTCCTGTAGGGCAGGTAAGGCCCTCGCAACTGCTTTGGACCTACGGCCCTGGTGCGTTGATCGATCTGCCGAATCTTTCGGTCGTGACGCTCGGTATCGACCGTTGGGATAAGAGCCGATGCCAACCGATCGACGAAGCGCGCCTTTTGGCAGCTGTCAGGCGTGTTCTTGGACCCCAGGTCGAGACTTTTCGTGTTCCGCCGTTCACGCGCGAAGAAAACGTAGAAAGGTACTCGGCGGAGGCGCTCATCGGCGTTCCCGTGCGCCCGTTTCCACGCTGGCTGAGGTGCGTAAAGTGCGGCCTACTCTCTGAGTACGACCTTGGGCTCTTCGAGTGCAAAGATCACTTCAAGCCTGAGCGAACACGTTTCGTCCACAAGGACTGCCGGGGGTCAAAGGGAGACCAAAAGCCCAAAGACGCGGATGCCGTTCCGGCTCGCTTCTTGCTCGCTTGCCGATCGGGACACCTTGACGACTTCCCGTGGCACTATTTCGTTCATAGTGGCTCCTCGGCTTGCAAAGGCACGCTGCGCTTCTTCGAAAGTGGTGCATCGCTGCAGACCGAAAACCTGTGGGTGAAGTGCGATACCTGTGGCGCTTCGAGGAATATGGCGCACGCTTTTGGCAAAGCTGGGAAAGACAATTTGCCGGCTTGTCGTGGGCGGCATCCTCACCTCGATGACTTTGACGACAATTGCCAGCAGCAAGCCCGCGCAGTGCTTCTGGGCGCTACCAACAGCTGGTTCCCGCTGACGCTCTCCGCTTTGGCCATACCCGTGTCCGTTGGTTCCGCTCGCGATATCGTCGAGGCACTTTGGGATGACTTCGAAGACGTCGAAGACAAGGCAGAATTGAAAGGGCTTCTCAAGGCTCTCAGGAAGCGAGAAGCCATTCCAGGGCTGGACGACTTTACAATCGATGAAATCTGGGAGGCCATCGAAGCCAAGAAGTCTGGTGAAGACACCGGTGCTATCGACGCGTCTGATATCAAAGGTCCGGAATGGAAGGTGCTTACCAATCCGAACCCTCCGACGGACTGGCCTCATTTTCTGAGTAAGACAGTCAATTCACCCAAAGGCTTCGAAACCAAAATCGCGTCCGTTCTTCTACTCGAACGCCTACGAGAGGTGAACGCTCTGCTGGGGTTCACTCGCGTGGAGGCTCCAGAAGAGGGGGGTGACCCTAATGAAAGACCTGCTCGCGCCAGTCTATGCAAAGGTGCGCCGGAGTGGATTCCTGCCTCCGAAGTTCACGGTGAAGGCATATTCCTTCGCTTCGACGAGAAGGCGCTAAGCGCTTGGGAAGCGAAGGATGAGGTCAAGCGTCGCGATGCGCTGCTCGTCGCCGGGCATCGTGGCTGGCGCACAGCAAGACGTCTCGATCCCGACGAGAACTATCCAGGTATTCGATATGCCATGCTGCACACGCTTTCCCACATGTTGATTAGGGAACTGGCTCTTGAATGCGGCTACAACGCTGCAAGCATACGAGAACGTATTTATGCGGAAACGACGGGAAAAGAAAAGCAAGCGGGGATTCTGATCTACACTGCGGCCGCAGACTCCGACGGGACACTGGGTGGTCTAGTCGACCTCGGTAATCCCGAGAATCTCGGGCGACTCTTGCGGCAAGCGCTGCAACGCGGGCAAGTCTGTTCTTCGGACCCGCTCTGCTCCGAGCATAATCCCGAAAAGGATCGCTCGCTTCACGCCGCGGCATGCCACGCCTGTTCTTTTGTTTCCGAAACGTCTTGTGAGCTGGGAAATCGCTACATCGACCGGGCACTGGTCCTTCCAACGCTGGATGTCAGCGACGCCGCATTTTTCGAGTGAGGGGGTAGTGTGAAGGAGCTTCTCGAAGTTATTGCGGACATCGCCACAAACACGCCTCAGGGAAAAGTCGAACAGCTAGGAAGCCTGATTACGAAGTCGTCTGGCCCCCTCGATGCAGTAACCTTTGACGTCTGGACTACGGCCCCCGAGTCCAGGTCTCGCCTAAAACGCTTGATCGACGCTTGGAAAGTTTTGCCGGAACTCTCACCAGTAGAGTTGTCTGCAATGCTTCGTGCCGCCAGCTATGTCCACAACAAAGTCAGCAACGAGCAATCCATCGAACTCGTATGGACTGGTCCTTCTAGCGCGATGGTCCCGACCCGGAAAACCGAGCAGGCATTGCTGCAGGTCATCAATGCCGCGCAGGATCGACTTTTCGTGACGAGCTTTGTGACCTACAAAGTCGGATCGATTGTGGACGCGCTCAATAAATCCACGGCGCGAGGTGTTAACGTATCCATCCTATTGGAGCGAAGCGAAGCCGACGGGGGTGGCGTCTCCAATGACGGCATAGGCGCGATGAAGAAGAGCGTGCCGAACGCCAAGCTGTATTACTGGGCAAATCGAGTTGACGCATTCAGTGGTGGAAAGGTCCATGCAAAGGTTGCCGTGGCCGATGAAAATCTTTGCTTCATTTCGAGCGCTAACCTCACGGGACATGCCATGGAGAAAAACATGGAGGCCGGTGTCCTTATCGATGGTGGAACCACACCTCAGAAGTTGCAGCGGCACCTGGAAGCTCTAGTGACAACTAAACAACTTAGCCGCGCTTAGATGGACACGGTCGATCGTGATACTCGCTCCCGGATAATGTCAGCCGTCGGGCAAAAGAATACTGGCCCCGAGATGCGTCTGCGCTCGGCGCTCCATAAAAGGGGCGTAAGGTTTCGGTTGCACGATCGGAAGTTGCCCGGAAGCCCCGATCTCGTCTTGCCAAAGTATCGGTCAGTAATTTTCGTACATGGCTGCTATTGGCACCGGCATGGTTGCTACCGCTCCACCACGCCGAAATCGCGAAAGGAATTCTGGGCAGAAAAATTCGAAGCCAATGTCGCGCGTGATCGCCGAGACGCCGATCGATTGATCGATCTCGGCTGGCGTGTTCTGGTCGTTTGGGAATGCGCCTTGATCGGAAAGACGGCATGCTCTCCCGAAGAGGTAGGCGAAAGAGTCCATGCTTGGTTGCGCAGCAGCCAAGTGCACGGTGAGGTTTCTGGCGAAGTCAGTGGATAAACCTAATTGGCGTTGTTCCTGCCTGCACCACACTGGGCTACCATCACCATATCAGGGGATGGGAACAGATCATCGTGGCGACCAAAGAAGACATACTCGAACAAATCGTCGAGGAGTACCTCGTCCATAAAGGGTACTTCGTCCAGCACAACATCAAGTTCTTACCCAGAAAAGATCATCCCGACTACATCCAGAATAAGGACTCCAACCACAGCGACATCGACGTGATTGGCTATCATCCAACCTTGGAAGGCGATCGGAAGGTGCTCGTCGTGAGCTGCAAGAGTTGGCAATCTGGTTTTCGTCCCGCGTCGGAAATCGATGCAATCGAAAATGACAAGACCAAGCGCGGCCGGAAGGCCTGGCAGGCGTTCCGCGAGCTTACCGTGCCTAAGTGGTCGGAAGCCTTTGTCACAGCCGTCCGAGAAGCTACCGGTACAGATCGGTTTACCTACGTCCTGGCTGTTGCCAAAGTCGTAGGGGACAAGGCTGTCTGGGAGTCTCATTCGCCATTCAGTGAAGCGATCGGCGGAAACCCTGTCACGATATTGACTTTTAGGGATATGGTCTTGGAAATTCAAAGCCGGTTGACCACCACGCTGGCTGCGACTGAGGTCGGCCGCATGCTGCAGATGTTTCATGCTGCCGGCATTCATGTCGAGGCTGATTGAACTCCTTTCGCCTTCTTCCCTTGAGGTTTGACGCTTTGTCTGGCCGAACGCGCCGTCCGGTCAACGGGCTGCCCGCACCACCCTTGCCGCCTGCGGCCTGAAGCCTTGGCGCAAGGCCGTATTGCCCGTGTCCCCGCTAAAGCGGGTGACCGTCCGGCTTTAGCCTTCGGCCTTCTTCTTTCGCGTCCTCAGGGACTTACAGCGAAAGGAGAACATCATGACTACCCACGACACACAGCGGCAGGACATCTACAGCCGCATCACCGATCAGATCATCGCCCATCTGGAGAAAGGCGTGAAACCCTGGACCCAGCCCTGGAACGCCGCACATGCCGCAGGTCCTGTCACGCGGCCGCTCCGCTTCAACGGCGATCCCTACAGCGGCATCAACATCCTGACCCTCTGGGCTTCCGCGATGGAGCGCAGCTTTGCCGCCCCGATCTGGATGACCTTCCGTCAGGCCCGCGAGCTCGGTGGCCATGTCCGCAAGGGCGAGAAGGGCACCCCCGTAGTCTACGCCAACACCATCCAGCGCACCGAACTCGACGAGAAGTCCGGCGAAGACGTCGATGTCACCATCCCCTTCATGAAGGGCTACACCGTCTTCAACGTCGATCAGATCGAAGACCTGCCTACGCACTACTACGCCGTCGCCGACGGTGCCGTGAATCCCGACGAACGGGATGCCCGTGCCGAGGCGTTCTTTGCCTCCACAGGTGCCCGCATCCTCAACGGCGGCAACGCGGCCTTCTATCGTCCGGCGTCCGATCACATCCAGATGCCGATGTTCGAGGCCTTTTTCGATGCGCAGGGCTATTACGCCACGCTGGCCCATGAGTGCATCCACTGGACCCGTCATCCGTCACGGCTGGATCGCAGTTTCGAGCAGCAGCGCTTCGGCGATGTCGGCTACGCCAAGGAAGAGCTCGTTGCCGAGCTGGGCGCGGCGTTCCTGTCCGCCGATCTCGGACTGAAGCTCGAAGACCGTCAGGACCATGTCGCCTATTTCGGCTCATGGCTGCAGGTGCTGCGCGATGACAAGCGCGCCATCTTCGCCGCTGCAGCCCATGCGCAGCGTGCTGCCGATTTTCTGCACAAGCTCCAGCCGGTGGAAATGCTGGACGCTGCCGAGTGAGGCAGCAACACCGATCGCCTTGTCAGTGCGGCGGTCGGTGCTTTCATTCGTCCTACGCGGATTTCCCAATCCTGATGAGATGTTTCATGAAGGAAGAGGTGATCTCGAATATGAACTCGATCTCTTCTTCAATCACACCTTCATTGTGTTTGACGTAGCTGTTCTGATACTTGGCGTAATAGTCCAGGAGCTTCACAAACATATTCGAAAGCTCTTTCGACCCGCCATTGCCGGTGATGTATTTCCCGAGCGCTGAGAGCTGGTTTTCTAGGGATTTGTCATTGCCCAGAATGGATTTCAGCAGGGATTCAAGGGACAGTCGAAGATCGTCCAGAAGATTGCGCAGAAACACGCCGCCGTCATATTTCTGTAGGGCGCTGTTGTACGATGCCAGCGCACCGGGGTGCTGGTCGAGCCAGTGCTTCGTCTCTTCGATCAGGGTCTCGTTGATATCCGCGCCGTCGGCCTCTCCGGAGAACTGCTGATAACGCGTCACAAGGCGAATTTTCAGGTCATCGCGCTTCTTGCTCCCGGTCGGGGCGAAGGAGCGATGGTCGCAAAGCTCTTTGATAATCCTGTACTGTTGCGGACCCGAAAAAGCCTGCAAGTTCTCGAACAATGCAGTGCGCTTGTTTGGGGCATCGAATGGGTAGGTCTGGTGCGGGATGTTCACGTCATATTCAACGGCATAGGCTGCCGTTTCCTTGACGATATTGCCGCCACTCAAGCCGGACTTCGTGTCCGCCAGGATATCGGTCGCGTATTGAATAAAGGTCGCCGGGATTTTTTCTTCAAACATGTCGTATGCTGCTGCTCTTCTTCGGATTTTTCGTTGTTTACGTCACTTCACACTAATACGTCGATGGGTGAAACCACCTCAGGCACTTTTGTTCCAACAAGGCGATCAAGTCCGGCGCATTGCGCTTGAAGCGATCGGGCACGTCCAGACTTACCATCGGCGTATCGCCGAGTTCTTCCGCGAACCGCTCGCGCACTGTTTCGGCGTAGCCCTTTTCCATCGTCAGGATCAGATCAGCCCATTCAACCATCTCGGCGGTCAGCGGCCTGATCGCGTCGCTGCCGACACCGGCGGACAATGTCCCGATGCCGGGGCGGCCGGCAAAGTGATGTTCCGCAGTTGGGCTTCTGATCAGGTTGCTGGAGCAGACAAACAGGATGCGCATGCCTGCTTATCGCTGATCGGCACCCGAGCGGGAAGGGTGGCGATGAGCAGGGGGTAGTTGTTATGTCGCTCGCTTTGCCGGGTTTCCTCAATCTTTGACGCTCTGTCTGGCCGAACGCGCCGTCCGGTCAATGGGCTGCCCGCACCACCCCTCCGCCTTGGCGAAGGGCCGTGTTGCCCGTGTGACTGGCCGGCTCACCCGTCCGGTCTTTTGTCTCCGCGTCTTGAGGAAAACCCGAACAAAGGAGACGAACATGAAACTCTTGACCCAATCCATCCGCGACCAGCTTCTGCGCAACGGTCGCCTGCGGTTCAGCGCCGACGAGGCAGGCGAGGACGATCCCGACTTTCTGCCGGTGGTCAAACTCTTCACGCCTGATGCGGGCTGCACCTGGCTGCTGACCGAGCTCGATCCCGAAGACAACGACATCGCCTTCGGTCTTTGCGATCTCGGTGTTGGCTTCCCCGAACTAGGCACGGTGCGGATTTCCGAGCTGGAAGAAGTGAAAGGCCTTCTCGGCTTGCCCGTGGAGCGCGACCTCAACTTCAGTCCAAAACACCCGATCTCCGTCTACTCCTCGGCAGCATGGTATGCCGCCAGCATTACCGAGCGGCCCGACGACCTGGACGCCGCAGCGCGAAAATGCGCTGAGTAGCTGGAAAACCATCATCTCGAAGAAGGGCGCCTCAGCGCTCTTCTTTTTCTTCGCAAGTCGTTGCTTAGTTACGGTTCATTCCGTGCTCGCCGCGCGTCAGCAGTATCCGCTTCCAGAAAGTCTCGCGCGCGATAATCGTTTCGTCGGGAACCCGCACTGCGCGGTGTTCAAGCAATGCGAAGCGAAAATTGGTGCGGCAGTAATCCAGGCCCTGCTGGTCGACCAACCCGCGCAGGTCAACGTTGCCACCATGTCCGGTCTCGGTATAAGCGCGCCAGCGCGACCACAGACCCTGATCACCATATGCCGACCCAACATAGCGCCGTCCCGTGCGCACGTCGGTGATGAGGTAGATGCCTTTGACGTTCTCCAGCGCAGCGCGCCAGTCGAGGCGGTCGTTGCGGATCAGGGTCTCAAGCTCCTCGAATGCGAGATCGATGTCCTCGTATCCGGGGAAGCTCCTTCCCGAATAGGGCTCGCGCAAAATTTTCAGGACTTCGAAATTCTCGTAGTGCCTCTCCATCGTGGGGCGCGTCGTTCTTTCACGATATGGATATCGCAGCTTCAGGCGACCCGAAAAACCTACGCCCTGATCCGTCAGCTCCACTTCATATCGATCCGCGTGGCGGTGAAGAACGCGGAAAACTCCGCCAAACAGCCAACAATCTGTCTCGTGGTAGAACTGGATCAGTGAGAATATCAACGGTCTGTTGAAGTCATCGCGACCCGGCCAGTATTCCTGCCAGCCCTGCCACTCCTGGTGGTTGCGTGCCCAGACCTCTAGCGGCTGCGAATGACCGTTTCAGCGCGCGAAGTGAATTTTGTAGTCACGCTGGTTTTCGATTGGCCAGATGTCTCGTAGTAAGATCGGCATGTAAATCCTTGTGATTGCGTCTTGTTCGGAGCCGGATGCGCTTCAATACAGTTTGCCAATATCCATGTCACGGCGCCAGAACTACGGTCGGCTCATCTACCGATTCTGTGGACAAAGCTTAGCTTCGTCCAACTTCGTCGATCTGCTCATCAAGTCTCGTTTCTCGGGAAAGAATGAGTGCGACGGGGCCGCTCTCTGCAATCGAAATGTCGCGGATTTCCGTGACGATGCCCGCGCCGCGTCCGAAATTCTTCGTCTGCAATCTCGTGTGTTGCGGCGGGTCGACGGTAACGATGCACGGCGCGCAAGCGGCAGGGTGTGCGTCACTACTGTCGCCGTTTTCCCTTTCGCTGCTGTTCCCCTCGAAGGTCACGCCAAACCTGACGGGGCGCGCCGGCCGGTCAATGGCTGCCCGCACCACCCCTTCGGGCCGTGTTGTCCATTGACCGGACGGCTTTGCCGCCCCGCCGGACGGAAGGCGTATCGAGGAAAACATTAACCGAAAAGGAGAATACCATGACGACTCGTAACAAGAACACCCGCCGCACCGAAGCCCGTGAAACCACACCGCCGAGCCTGATCGCCTACCATGTCAGCGAACGCGGCGAGAAGAAATTCTGGACCCGCATCGGCGCGGCCTGGGACCACGAAGATGCCCGCGGACTGACGCTGCAGCTCGAACTGCTTCCCGCCGGTGGCGGTCGCATCGTCCTTCGCGAACCACGCGATGAAGATGTTGAAGTGATCGAAGAGGAGGGCGCGTAAGCGCCCTTCGCTGAAACAGGGACGCGGGTAACCGCGTCCCTGTCAGCTGTTTGCGGCCTTTGCTTTGGGCGGACGGCCGCGCCGCCGTTTCGGCTTGTCGATCTTCACGTTCAGGCCCTGTTCTTTGGCAAGGCGCTGAATCTGTGCGATCGCGTCTTGCTTGCGCTTGGCCCCGCGCTCTTCGAGCAGCGCCGTGGCCGCGCTGATCAGGTCCTGCAACTCCGCGTCGGACTTGTCTTGCAGGCGGGGCGCACGCTCCTGCGGTGCGCCCGCGCCAGGGTCAATGATGATGTGGTTCGTCACCTAAGGCCTCCTTCAGAACGGGATTTCATCGTCGTCATACGGACGAGGCCGCTCTAGCGGATACTCGGGTACCGGTATGCGAAGGGGTCGTCGGTCATGCAAACTGGGACTAATAAGGCGTGCGCCAGCATCACGCTGCCCCTGGAGAGACAAGCTCATCATCGCCAGAAGTCTTGTGACCGACAGGTCTTCTCCGTCATCCAGGAATCCGTACTCCGCGTGGTTGGCAAGCAAAGCGGCGGCCATATACAACTCCCTGACGGCCTGTTTTTCAGCGCCGCCATGAATGTCTCCGAATATGAACTCTTCCAGGGAGTAGCCGTTTACATCAGCCATTTTTTGCATAAGCGTTCTCGGACAACCCCTGCCGACAAACAAGTTCAGTGACTCATTCACAAGCTGCTCGATATTCCGGAATATGTCGGTCCGTTCTGCGGCTTGGGAGAGCCATTCATAAACCCCCAGATCAATCGCCACTGTGATTTCGATCTGCATCTGTCGGTGGTCATTCTGCGGAACGGTTCTCGGATGCAGAGCGCGGAGGCGGGCTTGAGTTAGCTTTTTCATTTCTTGTTCCTTCCATCATCTTTGGTTTCGGGTTGGTCGTCTTCGGCGGGAAAATCATCGACGTGCCAGACGCCGCCGCCGGGGTCTTCGATGAATTGCTCACGCAGCTCGCGCTGGCGTTCGCGTTCTCGTTCGTTCGGAATTTTGGGATTGGTCATCGCTTCTCTCAGGGTTTGGGCGGCGGCAGCAAAAGCTGCCGCGCCTTGGCGTTCGGAAGGCGCTTCAGCGCGTCCTGCCCGCCTGCGGTCAGCAGCGCCGCGCCGCTGCACAGGTCAGAAAGCGGCAGCTGATCGCCCAGCTTGATCGACCGGCCGCCGGTAGCTTCGGCGATGCTGTTGAAGGCTGAGGCCGCGACGGGATCGTCGCCTTCGCGGAAGCAGAAGACGCGGCTGCCGCGATTGCGCAGAGTGCACGTCGGCATCAGGACGACATTGCTGCACTCTTCGAAGGCATCGCCGATCAGGATCAGCGCGTCGGTCTTTGTCTTGTCGTTCGCAAAAGCTTCGAGCGCCGGGATGAACTGCGTCAGGCCTTGGCGGCAGCGCACCGCTGTCATCTTCTTTGCGACCTTCAGCGCATCACCCTGCCAGCCATAGTCGGACAACTTGCCGCCCCCGAACTCCAGCAGCCGCAACTGCAGGGCTTTCAGTCCGGCCAGGTCCTTGAACATCCGCAGCTGCGCCGTCTGGGCCTGTTCCCAGCTGTGCTCACGGCTGCCGGTGGCATCAATGATCATGCCGATATGCACCGGGCGGCGCTGTGCTTTGAAGGCCGCCACGGCGCGCGTCAGCGCCGTGGACTTGTTCGGTTTGATGATGGCAGGCAGCATGATCATCGCGCCTTCTTGTTCGAGGTTTCGTTCTGGTCGCTGCGCCAGCTGACGATCTTATTGCGGACCGGCGGGAAGCTTGGCAGCGGCGGTTCCGTCCAGCGCCTGCGCCATTGCGGGTTATGCTCGGGATCGCTCATCCGCGCGTAATCGGGCTTGCTGCGTTTCATGTCGGGCTCCTTCCACCGGAAGTTTTTGTTCTGATGGGAAGAGCTTACGGATGCGGGTCACCCCGCGTCCTGAGCACAGACTGGTCACATGCGGCGCCGCGCTTTCTTCAGGACATCGCGCGCGGCATTGATCTGCTTTGCAGCTTCTTCACTGCCGCCAGGGGTATCGGGATGCGCCGCCGCGATGGCCTTGCGATAGGCCTTGCTCAGTTCCTTCTCGCTGAAGCCCACTTCGAGCCCGAGCAGCCGCATCGCGAATTCCTGATCGTCATCATCGCCGGCATGATGGTCATCGGGCTGATCCTGCTGATGATGCTCTTCGTCATCATGCCGATCATCAGCTTCGCTGCGGCGCATCTCGCTGAGCAGCAGCCGGGCAAACAGCAGCCCGTCCGCCAACAGCCGGAACGGCAGCACGATGATCAGCACCGGTAGCCGCAGCACGGTCTTGAGCGCCGTCCAGATCACTAGCACGATGAACCAGAGCAGATAGCCGATACCGGTCAGCAGGATCGGGGCGATCTCGGCAAAGATCATCGAGATCAGCACCCAGCCAATCAGCAGCCAGATCATTTTAAACCTCCGATCAGTCCGGCGTCGTGCACGTAGGGAAGGCCGTAGAGGAGCATCAGACCGGTCATGGCCAGCGCGACCAGCGGGTGCGGGGCCATCAGGCAGACGAGCGCGTAATACAGCCGCCCCCAGAACGCGCTGATGCTGTTATACGGGCTGCGCTTTGGCATCTTGCCGTCATAGAATGGACCCGGATTGTAGCGGCCTTGCAGCTCCGGCCGATTCCAGTACGCGACCTTCTTCAGCCTCATCGGCCACAGATTGCCGAGCAGCACGATCTGCTCATCGTCATTGGTGCGCAGCAGCTCTTCGGCCATCAGCAGCGGCCGCGCTGTGTGCGACACCGACCGCTCGCCGCGCGCATTCACGCTTTCAGTGACGACCGTGCTCTGGCCGATCATGTCGCGCGTGTACTGCGCGGTCTGCAGATCGCTGACGCCGAGTATCTGCAGCAGGGCGCAGTTGCTGACGATGGTCTGCCAGTTCGCGCCGTAAAGCTCGACCACCTGGCCGATATTCTGCCAGATCGTCCAGACCCGCACCTTGTACTTGCGCAGAGTCGCCAGCCAGTTCGGCAGCCTTACGATCTTGCCGAGTGCCGCCGCCTCATCGATCAGGAAGGTCACCGGCTCCGGCGCATAAGGCTTGCGCTGCAGGCACAGAATGGCACAGGCCATCGCGAGGCGCGTGATCGCCGCATGGCTCTCGATATATTCGAGCGGCATGACAACGCTGATGATGCAGCCATTGCTGGCCTTGCCCTTTGCTTTCAGCTTCCGGAAATCGACATCGTTGCGCGACAGGTTTTGCCGCACCAAAGGATCAGCCAGGAAAGCAAGGTCCTGCTGGATCGTCGACATGATCGCCGAGAATTCTTCGGGCGCCGTAGCCTCGATGCGCGAAAGCTTATCGGCTTCGAACTTCGCCAGATGGCCGCAGGCCGGATTGGTCTTCATGGCGCGCAGCAGCGCGTTCCAATTGGCGAGGCCCGCATAGGCGTATTCATAGAGCGTCGCGATGTTCTGGCGGTGTGCCGGCTCTGCCGTCTTGATATGGACGAGCATCGCCCGCTTGGCGCTCGCTGCCGCGTCTTTGAAGTAGCCGGAGCTGCCGCTTTCCTTGCCGGTGCGCGGTGTCAACATCTCGGCGAACAGCAGGGCATCGGCGGCGAAGCTCGCACTGTTTGCATCAAGCTGCGACAGCGGATTGAAGCCGTGCACCGGCAGCGCCCAGGGCTTGTCCGTGTGCATCGCGAACGGATTGATGCAGGCGATCTCAAGCCGGTCCTTGCGCCACGCCTTGATCGCCGTGGCGGCGTTCTCGCCGCCGGGATCAACAACAAAGGCGCGCTTGAGCGTGAGCAGGTTCGGCAGGATCGCCGCCGTGCCCTTGCCGCAGCCGGTCATGCCGAAAGTGATCGCGTGCGCGCCCTGATAATGCACGGCCAGACGGCCGGTCCAGTCACCGACATACAGGCCGCGCTTCTTGAACAGCCCTTTGCGGAAGGCGGTGAACACACGGCACCAGGCCGCCGCACCATGCGTGGTCTTGTTGTTGTTCTCGAAGCGCCAGCACAGCAGAACCAGCGCGACGATGATCATGATCGCATAGGCGACATAGTCCGGTCTGATCGCTTCCATTTGCGGGCGTCCTTGCTATTGTTGGTCCGGCTCGCGCCGGCGCATTGCGCTGCCCACAAACCTGCCGTCCGCCCGCGCGGAATTCCTGAGCAAGGACTGGTCACGCTGCGCCGCGCTTATTGCGGGGGCGCAGCGATGAACGAGACCGGCGGTCTCATCACGGTCAGCGAAGAAGAGCGCGCGCGTATCCGCGCGGCGCTGCAGGCCTATATGCGCGCCCATCGCATCGGTGTGCCGACGCTCTGCGCCCTGGTCATCGACCGTGATCCACGCCAGCGCGAGATGCCACTCTCGACCCTGCAGCGCTTCCTGCGCGGCAAACATCGGACGGGCGATGCCTACGTCACGATGTGCGCGCAGTTCCTGGAGCGCGAAGGCTTCACGCCGCCCGAAGAGCGGGACCCGCTCGCCGATCTCGGCGGTGCGATGGCAGGCTTCTGGTCAGGTCGCGACTTCGATGCGGCTGCATTTGCACCGCTGGTCGGCACCTACGTCCATGTCTACGCGAAGGACACCGACAAGGAGCAGAATGTGCTGACGGTGCGCGAAGCACCGGCACACTATCTGGCCGTGCAGGAACAGCGCGGCGGCGTCGTACCGGAGCTGCGCTACAATTTCGAAGGTGTGCTGGTGCGCGCCGGTGTGCTGTTCCTGATAGCCATGCGGGAAACTCTCACCGGACTGCCGCGCACCTATTGGCTGGAGCGTCTGTCATCACCGCCGCAATATAGGGGTACCTACCTGCAAGGGCAGGCGACGGAAGCCTTGTTCCGCGTCGAGGGCGACAACGGCACCTGTATGAAGACCGAACAGGTGCTGATTGAATCGGGGAGGGCTCGTGGTGCTATTTCTTCAGTTTGACGAACAGAACCGTCCCATCCTCGCTGACCGTGGCCGCTATGCTGACGACGATATGCTCGCCTGCGCCTATCGCGGCGAGAATGAAAAGGTGTTGGCCGCGCTTGCCGCCGGTGCCGATATCGACATGGTGGATGCGCCGACGGGGCTGAGTGCTCTGCACATCGCCGTCGGCACCAATAATCTGAAGCTGACCCGTGCTCTGCTGGAGCAATATCGGGCAGGCTTCTTTCCTGATCAGGCGGGACGCTGGCCGAGCCTGATCGCCATTGAATGTGATGTCGACGAGGAACTCGCGGACTACATCATAGAGGCAAAAGCGCGCTTCCTGGAACAGGAGCGCTCCGCATAAATCGGCGGTCTAAATTGCTGCGTGGAATGGATAATTCCGGGCGGGGAATTTGACCCAGCCGCAAAATTCAGGCAGTGTATAGCCGCCCAAATTAGCTGTGAGAGCCAGTTTGCGCGTAATGGTTAAGGTTTCCTTAAGCCCTCATGCGGCATACTGGAGGAAGAGAAGCTTAAGGGCGAATACAAGATGTGCGCGGGGTCCCCGCGCCATCTTGGCAAGGGTGTGCTCCGCCCCCCGTTGCATCCCCCAGGTCATCGTCTTTTTTCGGGCATCGAGCCCTAAAAAGACGATCGCAGCGCGCTCCTCCGCCATGCCGTCAGTTCACTGTGACCAGTTCATGACCTTGGCTGCGACCGCGCTGCTGCGCCACCTTCTCCGCTGACAGCTACGAACGGTGACGAGGGGAGATGTCTCTCTCCCCGCAATCCGGAAATTCACGCGGCTGCGTGAGTTTTCCGGTTGCCCCCATAGACCGGGCTTTCGCGCCCTGGACCACGACCACCGTTTCGCCGCTGGAGGACGATCAGGAGACGGCGCTCTCCTGAACCATCGCGGAACGTTTGCCCGTTCCATCAGCACCGAGGGGCGCCCCCCTTGGAAACCCGCTCCGGCCCGTCTGGGACCGGACCATGCCGCAAGCTGCCGCTTCGTGCATGGCGCAGAAAGAAGGACGACATGAGCAAAAGCGGCAGCGAGAAACGTCAGCGCGCGATCAGCCTGAAGGCGCGCTTTACCGATGCGGAGGCCGTCCTGATCAGGGACCAGGCCGCCCGCACCGGCGTTTCTGTTGCTGCGCTTATTCGCTATGCTGTTCTGCACCAGCATCCGCCAAAATCATCCCGCACGCCGCCGCTCGATCGCGAGGCGGCTGCGCAGCTGATCGGCAAGCTTGGTCAGGTCGCAGGCGCTCTTCGCGCTGCCGCTGACCAGGCGGATGAGATGCAGTGCGCTGCCATCGTCGATGCCGCCCATCGCGATCTTGCCGAAATGCGCGCCGCGCTCTTCGAAGCGCTTGGCAGGTTGCCATGATCCTTAAGGGCAGCCAGCGCGGCAACGGCAGCGATCTTGCCGTCCATCTCATGAATTCCTACGACAACGAGCGCGTCGAGATCGCAGAAATTCACGGCGCGGTCGCCGATGATCTGTTCGGTGCCTTCGCCGAATTCGAGGCCGTCGCGTCGGGAACGAAAGCCTCGAAATACCTCTACAGCCTATCGATCAATCCGCCGTCGCTGCTGTCCCGCGAGCAGTACGGCGAGGCGATTGCGCTGATAGAGGAACGGCTCGGCCTGCAGGGGTAGCCGCGCGCTGTTGTCTTTCACGTCAAACCCGACGGGCAGGGCATCGGCCGCGAGCATTGTCATGTCGTCTGGTCGCGCATCGATGTCGACCGCATGAAGGCGGTTCATCTTTCGCACGACCGCTCACGGCTGATGGACTGCGCCGTGCAGCTTGCCCGGAAATTCGGGCTGGAGCTGCCGCCGGGTCTGAAGGCGTGGGAAGAAAAGTCCCGCACCTTCGAGAAGGACAAACTCGACCCCTCGCTCGCCGAAAAGGCCCAGTCCCAGAAATCAGGCATCACGCCCGATGAGCGTCGTGATGCCATCACACGGGCCTATGAGCAGTCCGACACTGCCGAGGCTTTCCGTGCTGCGCTTTCCGCGCAGGGCTACGTCCTTGCGCGGGGTGACCGCCGCGCCTTTGTCGTTGTCGATGAGCAGTGCGATGTGCACAGCCTGACCCGCTACGTCAAAGGCCACAAGGCAAAGGACATCAAGGCAAAGCTCGCTGCCATCGAGTTCGATAATCTGCCGGATGTGGATCAAGCCAAGGAGCTGATCCGTGAGCGGCAGCGCAATCAATCACAGCAGCAAGGCGAGGGTGACAGTGGCCATGTTGATGACGGGGCCATGGTCCGGCGGCGCGAGGAATACGCGCGCGAGCTGCAGCGGCAGCAAGACAAGCGGCGGGCCGCGCTGCGGGGCCAGACACAGGAGCTTCTGATCCGCCAGCAGCAGGAGCGCATGGCGCTCCATGCCGCTCAGGCCAAAGATAAGTCAGGCCTGTTCTTCCGCGCGCGGCGTGCCGTTGCCGATCTGATTGGCAGGACGCCGGCGCTGCGCAGCATACTTGCGCCGCTGCAGAAGCTAACTGGCCTCGATCCGATTGAGCGGCACAAGCGGGAAGGCGAGGCGCTAGTGCGTCGCCATGAGCGCGAGAAGCAGATGATGGGACGGAAGGAGCGCTTCCTGGCGCGGATCGAACAGCGGGAAGCAATGGCGATGGAGCGCAAGCTAGCGAATCTGGAGCGGGAAGATCGGGCATTGGCGCTCGTCAGTGCGGGTGCCAATCACTTCCACGCTTCGCGGGAAGATGCCCGGAAGCGGCACTATGAACACGGAAACCTTCAGGTGGAGTTTAATGATGCCGGGGGCTTCATTGAGGGTGCTGATCACGTCGATGAAGACGAGGGCGATGAGCGCGCGCAAAAGTGGAGAGATGAATCCGAAGCGTCATTGCAGCGTGGCAGGCCTCGGGGACGTAGCGGTTACAGAAGGGACGACGACTGAGCTCGCCGTTTTGCTCCGGTGAGCGCCTATGCCACCTCGGTAGATGTCCGGTTCTCAAATTTCCAGAATACTTAATATTTTCAGCGTGTTGTCTGCAGTCTGTTTGACAGGTTACTCATGATGTGCTTTACTGTCCTTAGTCCGCGGACAGAGGACATATGGTGTAAGCGAATGAAAAGCCAAGATATTGTCATATTGCTCAAGCTAGTGAGCCTGCAAGAACAAGAGGATTCCGATCTTCTTGATAGCCCTGACTGGTCCTCAGGTCGCGAAGAGCCTTACTCGGTCCGTGGCCTGGGCAATTCCCTTGGCATCAGCAAGACGGAAGTGAGCGCCTCGCTCAACCGTAGCCTAGAATCCGGCCTGGCCATAAGGGATCGCAGCTATCGGCGGGTGAAGCCAAATCGTCGTGACCTGTGCGAGTTTATCGCCAATGGTCTGAAGTTTGTCTTTCCGGCGAAACCCGGCGCGCCCGAGCGCGGCATACCAACAGGGTTCGCGGCGCCGATGCTCGAAGGTCAACTCATCAGTGCCGGCCAAGACATCTATGTATGGGCTTATGCGCAGGGTAGGGAGCGCGGGCTTTCGGTTGAACCGTTGTTCAAGTCTGTGCCCGAGGCTGTCCAAAAGGACGAGCGCCTGTACGAATACCTCGCACTGGTCGACGCCATCAGACTTGGAAAACAGCGTGAATCCAATCTCGCCGTCGATAGGCTCAATCAAAGGCTCCTGAATAAATGACGGTCCAGGGGCAGCTTCTTTACATGCTCGAAACCGTGGCCGCGGCCATCGGGGACGATCTGCGTGATCGCCTTGTGTTTGTCGGCGGATGTACGACGGCACTGTTCATCACCGATCCGATCACACTGGAAGACGTGAGACTTACAAATGATGTCGATCTCATCGTCGACCTGGCCGGTTACGGCGAGTGGGCAGAGCTGCAGGAGCAGCTGTTTGGGAAGGGCTTCACGATTTCTGCGGAAGACGAGGTCATCTGTCGCATGAGACTTGGCGAACTCATCGTCGATTTCATGCCGGACGATGAGAGCATCCTCGGTTTCTCGAACCGCTGGTATGCGCGGGGCATCGAGACAGCAGTCTCGCACCCGTTGACGGGTGAGTTGGAGATCAAGCATCTGACTGCGCCACTCTTTGTCGCGACGAAGCTCGAAGCCTACGGTGGGCGCGGTGGCGACGACCCGTTAGGGAGCCACGATCTCGAAGATATCTTGATCGTCGTGGACGGACGGGAGGAACTTCTCGCTGAAGTGCAGGAAGCGGACGAGGACGTGCGCAGCTTTATCGCTTCAAGACTTCGGGCATTCAAAGAGCACGCCGACTTCGACAATTTCTTGGAAGGGAACATCAGAGGTCCTGCCGGACGCGTCGACATTGTCCGCGACCGTATCGACGCGCTCGCGAACTGCGATGGCGGTGCCTGAGATGGGCGTAGAGATCAAGTGGCGTAGCGAACAGGGAAATCGCACCGACGACAATCGCGACTGTTGCGGGGTTGGGCTTCGTGACGATGCCGTTCTTGCTGTTGTGCTCGACGGCTCCTCGAACGGGAAAGACAGTGGCGCTTTCGCTCGCGACGTGGCGCGCAATCTAGTCGACTGGTTCGTCGTCGCGGAAGTCGTGACACCGGAGACCATCATCGAACGTTTGCGCGTGATCCACGCGGAACTGTCAGGCACATATCGGCGAGACTCGGCGAGCGTCGTGATAGCACTTATCGAAAGGCAGGGTGCGACCCGCATTCTCCACGCCGGTGATTGTCTTGCAGGACTGGTTCAAGAGGCGTCCGACATCGAATGGTTGATACAGCCACACACCCTGGCAAACCCCATATCGCCGGTAGCGATTGATGAGCTCGCAAGGTCACCGTCGCGTAACCTACTTACGCGGAGCTTCCGCACAAAAGGATTCATGGTTCCCCAAGAGACCGTCCAAACATTCGGGGCTGGTCAGCGCCTGGTTCTCACGACTGATGGGTTCTGGGCCTCACTCGGTCCCAGTCAGAAGACCGCGTTTCTGACCGGCGATGCGAACCAGCTTTCCGAAGACCGCGATGACTGCAGCGCTCTTACACTAACGGTCGTCGAAGATCAGCCAGACGAGGTAATCGAAGCGGCAGGTGACAATCTCTACGTCGTAGATGCACGGCACTAGTCAGAGAGGCGATCGCCCACGCTCGCGCTTGGGACAATTTTGGGACACTCGGTAGCCGATTCGGGCGACATGTAGCGACACAGAGCGAACATTAAGTCATTGATAAGATGAAATAACTGTTCATCATCAAGGGCTTGGGATCGCCCTCCGAAGGCAGAGGCCAGAGGTTCGAATCCTCTCGGGTGCGCCATTTTTCTTTTCTGCCGTAAGACAAGCCGCTGCTAAGCGGGTCGACCATCGAGCGCTCTTCGATGCGCCGTGGCTTAGTTGCTTCGGATCTACCTAGGCGTTAGTCGGGCGCCGCGCTTCGGCTCGAATGTTCAGGTAGTTGCCTCCGAGGATCAGCGTGGCGCCGATCAGCATCAGCGGACCGACGGGTTCGCCGTAGAGTACCAGCCCAACCATCGCGATGACCGGCAGGCGGAGGAAGTCAAACGGCATCACCAGCGTCGCGGGTGCGAGGCGCAGCGCGTTGGCGATGCAGAAATGCGCGCCGAGACCAGCCGCGGCGATCACGCCGATCCAGGGCAGAGTCGACTGCGACGGGGCGGCGATGGCGCCATCGACCCCGGCGCAGGCCAAGCCGAGCACCGTCTGGCTCGCGGTCATCCACCATAGGATGCAGGCCACCGGGGCCTCCGCCGTGAGACGCCGGGTCAGCATGTAGGTCAAGGCAAATCCCACGGCGCAGCCCGCCGCGGCCAGAAGCGCGGGGCTGAGCGGGGCGGCGCCGGGACGCGCGACCATCACGATCCCGATAAAGCCGAGGATCGCCGCGATGGCGCGCGGTCGCGTCAGCCTTTCGCCCAGAAGCAGCGGCGACAGCACCAGCACCCAGAGCGGTGCGGTGAATTCGAAGGCGAAGACCTGCGCCAAGGGCAGCGAAGCGAGGGCATAGAACCACAGGTTCTGGGCGCTGAAATGGGCGATGTTGCGCGCCAGATGCAGGCCGGGGCGGCGCGGCGTTACCTCGTGCCAGCGGCGCCCAAGGCTCAGGACGAGGGCGACGATCGCCATGCCGATCAGCGACCGCCAAGCCATGATCTCGAAGGTGTCGAGCTCGATCGACACGGCCCGGCCCGCAATCGCCATCGAGGTGAAGGCCGTCACGGCGCCCATCATCCACAGGGCGGCATAGAGCGGCGCGGTGCGCGATGGCCGGGCGATGCTGGGGGTCATCTCCGCGTGCTCCTCAACCGCAGCGTGGGTCTTCGCGCTTCACTAGCGCAGGCTGTAGGGCTTTCCCAGCGCCGCGATCGGCCGCCGTGGCGGGCAGGGCGCCGGGGTGCTGCGGCTCGAACCCGTTTGACCCGCAGCACAGGGGGGCCTAGAAGTCGGCAACACTTCCGAGAAGAGCGGGAACTGCCTTGACCGACGCCAGCCCCATCCGCCACGACTGGACCCGCGCCGAGGCGCAGGCGGTCTTCGACCAGCCGTTCAACGACCTGCTGTTCCAGGCGCAGACCGTGCATCGGCAGAACTTCGACCCCAACAAGGTTCAGCGCAGCCGGCTGTCGAACATCAAGACCGGCGGCTGCGCCGAGGATTGCGCCTATTGCAGCCAGTCGGCCCGCAACGGGTCGCATCTACCGGCCTCGAAGCTGATCGAGGTCGAGCGCGTGCTCTCCGAGGCGCGCCGCGCCAAGGAGCAGGGCTCGACCCGCTTCTGCATGGGCGCGGCCTGGCGCTCGCCCAAGGAGCGCGACATGGACCAGCTCGTCGCCATGGTCGAGGGCGTGCGCGCCATGGGCATGGAAACCTGCATGACGCTGGGCATGCTCGACGACGACCAGGTGATCCGGCTCAAGGGCGCGGGGCTCGACTACTACAACCACAACATCGACACCTCCGAGCGCTATTACCCCGAGGTGATCACCACCCGGACCTTCGCCGACCGGATCGACACGCTCAACCGCGTGCGCGAGGCCGGGATCAAGGTCTGCTCGGGCGGCATCCTCGGGATGGGCGAGACCGAGATGGACCGGATCGACATGCTGCTGGCGCTCGCCAATCTCGAAGAGCATCCCGACAGCGTGCCGATCAACCAGCTGATGCCGATGCCCGACACGCCGCTCGCCGATGCCGAGCCGGTCGACGGGATCGACTTCGTCCGCGTCATCGCGCTGGCGCGTATCCTGATGCCCAAGGCGCATCTGCGCCTTTCGGCCGGGCGCACCGCGATGAGCGAGGAGACGCAGGCGCTGTGCTTCTTCGCGGGCGCCAACTCGATCTTCTCGGGTGACGTGCTGCTCACCGCCGAGAACCCGGGCGAGGACAAGGATTCCGTCCTGTTCGGACGGCTCGGGCTGGAGCCGATGGAACTGGGCGAGACCGGGGCGCGATGAGCGCGGCGGCCTCACGGGGCCGCCCCGGCTTTCCGCGCCACGCCGAGGCGCTCGAAGCGCTTGGCGCGCGCGGCCGCAGGCGGGCGCTGATGCCCCGTGCGGGGCGGGACTTTTCCTCGAACGACTACCTCGGGCTGGCGAGTTCCGAAATGCTGCGCGCGGCGGCGCGCGCGGCGCTCGACCGGGGCGTGGCCACGGGTTCCGGCGGCTCGCGACTGTTGCGCGGCAATGACGTAGAGCACGCGGCATTGGAGGAAGAGGCGGCGGCGTTCTTCGGGGCGCCGGCTGCCCTCTACATGGGGGCGGGGTTTCCCGGCAACGTGGCGATCTTCTCGAGCCTGCCGATGCAGGGCGATCTCGTGCTGCACGACGCGCTGGTCCATGCCAGCGCCCATGACGGAATGCGGCTCGGCCGGGCCGAGACGCAGAGCTTTGCTCATAACGACGCCGATGCCGCGCGCGACGCGCTACGGGCTTGGCGCGCCGCCGGCGGTACCGGCCGGGCGTGGATCGCCTGCGAGAGCCTCTATTCGATGGAAGGTGATCTCGCGCCGCTCGATGACCTCGCCGCCGTCGCGGCCGAGGACGGCGCGGTGCTGGTTGTCGACGAGGCGCATGCGACCGGGCTTTACGGCGCGCAGGGGCAGGGCCGGGCGCACGGGCTCGACCCTTCGGTCGATCTGGTCAGCCTGCACACCTGCGGCAAGGCGCTCGGCGGGGCCGGCGGGCTGATCTGCGGCGATCCGGTGCTGATCGACACGCTGGTCAACCGCGCCCGCAACTTCATCTTCTCGACAGCGCCATCGCCGCTCGACGCCGCTGTCATGCGCGCGGCGCTGCGGCTCGTCGCGGAGCGGCCCGAGCTGCGCGAGGCGGCCTGGCGCAACATCACCCACGCGCATGAGGCCGCGCGACTTGGTGGCCTCGGCGCATTCGGAACGCAGATCCTGCCGGTGCTGATCGGCGACGATGCCAAGGCGCTGGCGCTGGCCCAAGCCTTGCAGGCGCGCGGCCACGACGTGCGCGCGATCCGCCCGCCCACCGTGCCGCGCGGCACGGCACGGCTGCGCGTCTCGATCACCCCCAATGTCAGCACGGACGAGATCGACGCGCTCTTCGCCGATCTCGCCGACATCCGAAAGGCCGCCGCATGAAACCGATCGTCGTCACCGGCACCGATACCGGCATCGGCAAGACCGTGGTCTCGGCGGGCCTCGTCCAGGCCCTCGGCGCGCATTACTGGAAGCCGGTGCAGTCCGGCCTTGAGGAGGAGACCGACAGCGAGATCGTGGCGCGGCTCGCCGGTGCGCCGGTGCTGCCAGAGGCGGTACGGCTCGAACTCCCGGCCAGCCCGCATATCTCGGCCGAGGCCGAAGGGGTGCGGATCGACGTCGAGGCGCTGAGGCTGCCCGACACCCCCCGGCCGCTGGTGGTCGAGGGGGCGGGCGGGCTGATGGTGCCGCTCGACGACCGGACCACCTTCCTCGATCTCTTTGCCCGCTGGGGCGCGCCGGTGGTGCTGGTCGCGCGCACCGCGCTCGGGACCATCAACCATTCGCTGCTGTCGCTGGCGGCGCTGCGCGGGGCCGGGGTGCCGGTGGCCGGGGTGATCTTTTCGGGCGAGTCCGCGCCCCGCGTCGAGCGCACCATCGCCGAGATGGGCGAGGTGACGCATCTGGGCCGGGTCGGGCCGCTCGATCCGCTCGATGGCGACGGCCTGCGGGATGCCTTCGCGGCGATCGACATGGCCGCGATCCGCCGCGCGATGGAGGCGGCATGACCGACGCCGATTTCGACCGCCGCCATTTGTGGCATCCCTATACCAACGTCATGGCGCCGGGTCCGACCTACATGGTCGAGCGCGCCGAAGGGGCGTGGATCACGCTCGACGACGGCACGCGGATGATCGATGCCATGTCGTCCTGGTGGTGCGCGATCCACGGCCATCGGCACCCCGCGATCACGGCGGCGATGAAGGCACAGATCGACCGGCTGCCGCATGTGATGTTCGGCGGGCTCACCCATCGCCCGGCGGTCGAGCTGGGGCGCCGCCTGGTCGAGATGACGCCCGAGGGGCTCGACCACGTGTTCTACTGCGACAGCGGCTCGGTCGCGGTCGAGGTGGCGATGAAGATGGCGGTGCAGCACCAGCTCGCCGCCGGAAATCCGGGCCGCACACGCTTTGCCACGCCGCGCGGCGGCTATCACGGCGATACCTGGAAGGCGATGAGCGTCTGCGACCCGGTGAACGGCATGCACCACCTGTTCGAGGGGGCGCTCAACATCCAGTATTTCGTACCGCAGCCGCCGGTGACCATGTCTGAGGACTGGCCCGAGGACGACGAGGCCAACGGCGTCGCGGGCCTGTCGCGGCTGCTGCACGAGCATGGCGACCAGATCGCGGGGCTGATCCTGGAGCCGATGGTGCAGGGGGCGGGGGGCATGCGCTTCTACCACCCCGAGTATCTGCGCCGGGCGCGCAAGCTCTGCGACGAGCTGGGGATCCTGCTGATCTTCGACGAGATCGCCACCGGCTTCGGTCGGACCGGCGCGCTGTTCGCGGCCGATCTGGCCGGGGTCACCCCGGACATCATGTGCCTGGGCAAAGCGCTGACCGGCGGGCACCTGTCCTTTGCCGCGGTGATGGCATCGGGCGAAGTGGCGCGGCGCATCGGCTCCGGTAAGCCGGGGCTCTTCATGCACGGGCCCACCTTCATGGGCAATCCGCTCGCCTGTGCCGCCGCCTGCGCCAGCCTCGACCTGATGGCGGATGGCGAATGGCGCGACCGCGTGGCGGGCATCGCCTGGCAGATGGAGGCCGAGCTCGCGCCAGCGAGATCGCTTCCGGGCGTCGCGGATGTCCGGGTGCTGGGCGCGATCGCGGTGATCGAGATGGACCACGAGGTCAGCGCCGACCGCGCGCATCCGGTATCGCGCGAAACCGGGGTCTGGCTGCGGCCCTTCGGGCGCAACATCTATGCCATGCCGCCGTATGTCCTGTCGCCGGAAGAGGTCGGGCAGATGAGTGCCGCGATGATCCGCCTCGCGGAGATCCTCTAGGCCGATGCGTTGGCGCTGGCTCAACGGATCGGAGCGGGCAGGGCAGGTGGTGGTGCTGTTCGGCGGCTGGGCCGCCGGGGCCGCACTGTTCCGGCATCTCGGCGATGACCGCGACGTCCTGTTCGTCGAGGATTGGCGCGATCTCGACGCCGAGCTGCCTTCGCTATCGGGTTATGCGCGGCGCAGCCTCGTCGCGTGGTCGTTCGGTGTGGCGGCCTATGCCCATTGGCAGGCCGGGCGCGCGGACCCGTTCCATCGCCGTGTCGCGATCTGCGGCAGCCCGAACCCGGTCGACCGCCGCCTCGGCATCCCGCCCGCGATCTTCGCACGCACCCGCGATCGCCTGGACGAGACGACGCTCGCGGCGTTTCTCGACCGTGCCGACGCGCCTCCCGTGGCGGCCCCCGACATCGACGCCCTGCGCGCCGAGTTGGACGCCGTCGCGGCGCGCGGCCCGGCCCCGGCTGCGGCATGGAACGCGGCTTTGATCGCGACGCGCGACCATGTCTTTCCGGCCCCCAATCTGCGCCGGGCCTTCGCCGATGTGCCGCTGCGCGAGGTCGAGGCACCGCATGCGCCGTTTCGTGGCTGGACGAGCTGGGACGAGGTGCTTTCGTGACCCCGTCCTGCGAGCGTGTCGCCCGGGCGTTTCGCCGAGGGCTGTCGAGCTACCACGCCGAGGCGCGGGTACAGGCCCGTAGCGCCGCGCGCCTGGCCGAGATGCTGGCCGAGCAGGGGGCAGGGCCGCGCATCGATCGGGTGTTCGAGTTCGGCTGCGGCACCGGTCTGCTGACCCAGGCGCTGCGCGCCCGCTTCGAGATCGGCGACTATCTGAGCAACGATCTTCTTGCCGAGGCGGCGGCGCATCTGTCGCCCGAATTGCGCCCGGGTTTTCGCGCCGGGCCGGTGGAGCGGCTGGCGCTCGACGGGCGTTTCGGGCTGATCGCCTCCGGCGCCACGATCCAGTGGATCGCCGATCCCCGGGCGCTGCTGTCGCGGCTCTGCGCGCATCTCGCCCCCGGTGGATTCCTGTTGCTCGGTGGCTTCGGGCGCGGTCATTTCGCGGAGATCGCCGCCTTGGGCGCCCCCGCGCCGCTCTCCTATGCCGACCCCGAGGATTGGCCGGAATTGCTGCCGCCCGGCCTGCGGATCGCCGCGATCGAGGCCCGTCGTGAGGTGATGGGTTTCGACGACCTGCCGCAGCTGCTGCGCCATCTGCGCGCCACAGGCGTCACCGGCAACGCCCGCGCCGGCTGGGGGCGGGGCGCCCTGCGCGCCGCAGAGGCGCGCTGGCGCGCCGAGCATGCCTTGCCGGATGGCCGTCTCGGCCTGAGCTATGTCTCGGTGCATCTCGTAGTGTCCCGGCCGGAGTGAACCGGTCGAGCCCCGCGCATCGGGATCGTTCTCGCGCGTCAATCGAGGATGAAGATCTCGGGCTGGGTCAGGAAATGCTCGCGCAGCGGTGGCACGTCGCCGTCGATCTCCCCCAGCGGCATCGTCGACAGCAGGCCCAGCGCCCGTCGCTTGGCGGCGAGCGCCGCCGGCGGCGCCGAGAGAACACGCAGGGCGCGCGGCACCGGCGCGGTCGCCTGAAACCGCCCTGCGAGCGGATAGGCCAGCGCCCGATGCGTCTCGCCCATGGCGGCCCGGCCGATGGCATGACCCCTTTGCCGGTCGGGATGCGCCTCCTCGCGCCAAGGCAGCAGTACCGCAGCCTCCTCCGGAAGGCAGGCCGCGACCTTTGCGGCGACGAGGTCGAATGGCCGCCCGCCCGAGGGCAACATCCCCTCCCGCTCGTCAAAGCAATGCAGGACCGCTTTCGGCGCAAGGCCCGACAGAGCGGTCGAGACGTCCTGCAGGGCCGCCACGGCGGTGCCGCGCGTCAAGCAGATGACCCGAACCGGCAGCCCGGCCCGGACCGCGCCGTGGATCAGCGCCGCGCATCCCAGGATCTCGTCGCCCGGATGCGACGCGATCACCACGAGACCGCCCGCGTCGCGCAGCAGTTCACCGGCGGTCGCCGAAAGGGCGAGCCGCGCGCCCCACAGAAGCGGGCTCTCGCCGGTGAAACGGCTTGATCCCCGAGGTCCCCGCATACTACGCCCCACCCATGCGCGTCCTTGAGAACATCATCAGCGATCGTGGTTCGAAATACGCCGTTTCGGGCGCGCCCTGCACCTCCGACGCCGAGGCCAAGCTGCTTCTGAAGGAGCTGCAACGCCGCAAGAAATTCGCCAAGGCCACCCATAACAGCTGGGCCCTGCTGGCGACGGACGGTCCCTTGAAGAACGATGACGGCGAGAGCGGGGCCGGCATGGTGATCCTGCGCATGCTCGAGCGCGAGGGGCTGCACGACCACCTCATCATCGTGACCCGCTGGTATGGCGGCAAGCATCTGGGCGGCGACCGCTTCCGGCACGTGCAGGACGCGGTGCGGATCTATCTCGACGCCCTGGCGGTCGACCGGCAGGGTTGAGCGTCACCATCGGGTAGAGGTCAGACCTGGCCATCTGTCTTGATATTGATGGTGTTGCCGCAATGCTTGCAATGCACCGCGTCGGCATCGTGCAGGAAAAGCCCGCAGGTCTGGCAGGTCACCCGCACCTTGCTGGGGCGGAACAGCACCTGCGCCAGCCGCAGGAAAAGCGTGACGCCGCAGATCATGATCGCGACCGAGATCATCCGCCCGCCGGTGCCCGCGAGGGTGATGTCGCCGAACCCGGTGGTCGTCAGCGCCGTGACGGTGAAGTAGAGCGCATCGGCATAGTTGCCGATATCGGCGCTGCTACGATGCTGGGTCGCGAAGACGAAGCCCGACATCACGAAGATGAACACGCCGAGATTGGTCGCGGCGACGAGCAGCTGTTCATTGTCCCGGAAGAACCGAAAATCGGCCCTGAGCCGGTCCTTGGTCTGGAACATGTGCAAGAGGCGCAAGGTGCGCAGGATCCGAAGGAAGGCAAAGCCCTCGCCCGCCAATGGCGCGAAGAAGGAGACTGCGCTGACGAGATCGGCCAGCGTGGTGGGGTAGCACAGGAACCGCCACCGCCGGGGTGCGATCCACAGCCGCGCCGCAAGATCGGCGAGGATCACCGTGCCGAAGAGCAGGTCGAGCCCCTGCACCCATGGGCCATAGGCGGTAAAGGAGGTGACCACGACGAACAGGATCGCGACGATGTCGAAGCCGAGCAGCCAATAGCGAAAACGATGCGCGCGCGGCGTCGCGCCCCGATAGAGTTCGACCACCCTGTCCTTCATCTTCGCGCGCATCTCCCCGAGGCTCTCATCCGGACCGCGCCGGCTTCGCGCCAACCTTGCACGCGTCGGCGCCACCGTCGACCCGCTCCCCGGCATGACCGTGCAGGGCTCCGAAGCATGCGGCCCCGGACCGGGGCGGTCCCGGGTAGGGCTACGGCTCTGAAGCGTGTCGAAGATCTTGGCCGAAGCACGAAAAGCGCCCCCGTCCGGTGAGCGCCTTTCCGTTTCCTCACCATCATGTTGCCGCATGGCTGCGTCGCTGCACGTTCCCGAACGACGGCGGCGGCGCAAGAGCGCCGCCGCCGTCAGTTTGGCTCGATGGCAACTTATTCGTCGTCGCTGTCCCTCTGCTTGCGCTTGTTGCGGCGTTCAGCCTTCTCGCGCTTACGACGCTCTTTCTTCGCGGCCTTGCGCTTCTCGCGCTTCTCGGCCTTCAGTTCGCGCTTGCTCTTCTTTTCGACCTTGGCGTCCGAGTCGCCATCGTCTTCCTCATCGCGATCGTCTTCATCCTCGCTGGCCCTGCGCTGCTTGCGCCTCTCGGCCTTCAGCTCGCGCTTGCTCTTTTTCTCGGCCTTGGCGCCGGAGCCATCAGTGGCGTCCTCGCGGTCGTCCTCATCCTCGTCGTCCTCATTCTCGTCGCGCTCATCCTCGTCGCGCTCGTCCTCGTCGTGGTCGTCCTCGTCGCGCTCATCCTCGTCGTGATCGTCCTCGTCGTGGACGTCCTCGTCGTGGTCGTCCTCCTCGTGGTCGTCTTCGTCGTGGTCGTCTTCGTCCTCGTCACGATCACGTTCCACGTCCTCGGCCTCTTCCTCGAGGTCCCGGATGGCTTCGCGCTGTTCCTTCTTCAATTCACGAAGCCGCTCGCGGAGTTCGGCCCGCGCCTCGTCGTGGTCCTCGTCGATCCCGGCAAGTTCCTCGGTCAGGTCCGCGATGGCCTCGCGCTTCTCGTTCAGGATGCCTTCGCTCTCTTCCTCAAGCTCGGCGAGGGCTTCGGCCTTTTCCGCTTTCAGTTCGCGAAGTTCCTCCTCCACGTCGGCGCGGTCGCCCGGATCGGCGTCCCTCAACTCCTGCTCGAGTTCGCGCAGAGCCTCTGCAAAGTCCCGATCGATGCCTCGGCGTTCGTCCTCCAGCTCGGCCAGAGCCTCGCGCTCCTCCTCCTCGATCTCCGCGAGGGCGTCCTCGAGCTCGCGGCGGGCCTCGTCGTCATCATCACCGACGTCGGCGATCTCGTCCTTCAACTCGCGGATGGCATCCTTGTACTCGTCGCGGATCTCGCGGATCTCGCGGAGCTCATCTTCCAGATCGTCCACCGCCTCCGCGTCGTCCTCGCTCTCCACCTTGTCCCGCAGCGCCGCGAGCCGCAGGGTGAGGCGGCTGTCGTCGATGGCTTCGGCGAATTCTTCCTCGGTGATGAAGCGGTCGCCCTGCGACGCCATCCGGAAAATACGCTTGCTGCGGATTTCGGAAGCTTGCGCCCATTCCTTGCGGGACAACATGCCATCGCCATCGGTGTCATAGGTCTCGAAGGTCACCGATTGGGCGGTGGCCATGCCGGAGGTGGACAGAAGGGCGCTTATCGCAATCGCCGAGGCGGTGGTCAGAAGTTTCATCGGTCGGTCCCATGGCTGCTGTTCAGCAGTCAAACTACTGCCCAATCGGGCGACAATAGGGCGCAATTCCTGCTGCAAAAAGAGGCACGGCGAAACGCTACGTCCCAATGAGAAAGGGCAGGGACGGAAACGTTCCGAGCGGATGATCACCACTCATGCAGGCGGCACGCATCCGGGTCTCGGGGACATGAGTTATTGCAAGGCCGAAGCGCCGTCTCGGGGTAGAGGTCGATGTCGGCCTGGGGGCGACAGCAGTGCGGGCTTTCGCGGCATCGTCGTCCCGCAGAGAAGCGCATTCGGCGGCGGCAGCGGTCGGGATCCGGACCGAGCGCGGATTCACGGCCGGTCCTCCATTCAGCAGGGAACGCGGGCTGCGATGGCCTGGGTTGTTGTTCTCGAAAGAGGGGCGGGCTTCCCTCATGCCCCGCGTTGCAGTTTCGGCGCGTTCTCGCCCTTTCCCAGCTTCCGACGACGTGTCGGCTTCTCTCCCGCGACCGGGTGCCGTAGCGTGGCAGAGCGCTGAACATGCAGAAGGCATCGTCTCGTATGCTGCTGAGGCAAATCATCGGGTTGTCCCTGTGCTGGCTTCTGCTCCTCGTGGGGCTGGGAGAGGTTGCCGATCCGGAACATGGCCACGTGGCAGACGGACACGCGGAGCACGCCTCCGTCGCAGTTCCCGTTCTCTCCGGCCCGGCTTCTCAATCCACGGCCTGTCATCCCAGCGTGCGGTGCGTCATAGTTCCGGCGGACGAAGGCGCAGTTGCCAGTCCGCCGCTGCGGCTGGCCGGCCGGATGACCTTCGGGGTCGCGGGCTCGGAACCGCCTTCGCAACACCCCGACATCGCGCTGCCTCCACCTCGTCGAAAGGTCTGATCTGGACAATCGGACTCAGTCGACAAGGGCAGTATGACAAGAAAGAAGATGGCGATGGCCACGCTGGCGACCTTGGTCGCGGCAGGGGCCGCGCTCGCGCATAGCGGCGCGACGGGTGTGGTGCGCGAACGCATGGAGGGGATGGTCGCGATGCGCGACGCCATGCGCGACGTGACGCCGATGATGCGGGGAGAGGCCCCCTATGACGCGGCACGCGTGGCCGAGGCCGGTCGCGCGATCGCGGCGCATGCCGGGAGCGAGATGACCCGGCTCTTTCCGGAAGGAAGCACCGACGGGGTCTCCTACGCGAAGGAGGCCATTTGGCAGGAGCCCGAGACGTTCGACGCCTTGGCCGAGGAGTTGCGCCG
Organism: Limimaricola sp. G21655-S1; assembly: GCF_027213785.1. GTDB lineage: Bacteria > Pseudomonadota > Alphaproteobacteria > Rhodobacterales > Rhodobacteraceae > Limimaricola. The sequence continues at coordinate 41,172 of NZ_JAPWGO010000018.1, forward strand.
CCATGCCGAGGGCCTCGTGAAGGCCGCTCCGAACGGACTGACCGCGCCCGATCCCCATGCCGGCATGGCGATGGGCGGTTCCATGGCGGGGCACGAGGGTATGGCGATGCCGGGCCAGTCTTCGGCCCAAGCCGGCCCAGGCGCCGGATACTCGGTGGCGCAGCTCCTTGGCATCGAACCGCGCAGACCCGCGGAACAGGAGGTGCCGGGGGCCACGGCCGCGAAGGCCGAGGGCAGCTCCGCGCCCGGCTACGCGACGCTCGCCGCGCCCGACGTCTTCCGCCGGATCGGCGAGACCTGCGCGGCCTGTCATGGCCGCTACCGGGCGGGGAGCTGAGCATGCGTGGTCTGCTCAGAAGCGTCCTGCTGGCGGCCGCCTTGGCCGGAGGCGGCTATGCCGGGCTGCGCGCATGGCCGATCGGCGAGGCGGATGCGAAAATCTCCCTCGATGGGGATGCCCGGCGCGGCGCCTATCTGGCGCGGGCGGCGGGCTGCGTGGCCTGTCACACCGACACGGCAGCCGATGGTCCGGCGCTGGCGGGCGGCGCGCCGCTCGACACGCCATTCGGCAGCTTCGTGCCGCCGAACATCACGCCCGATTTCCAGCACGGCATCGGCAACTGGACCCCTGACGATCTCGCCCGGGCGCTGCGGGAAGGGGTGTCGCCCGAGGGCGAGCCCTATTACCCGGCCTTTCCCTTCGAGTTCTATGCGGGCTTCTCGGATCAGGACATCGCCGATCTCTGGGCCGCGCTGGCGACGGTGCCGGCGGTGGCCGAGACCCGGGCGGAGAGCGACATCGGCTTTCCCTTCAGCGTCCGGTCCGGGCTGAAGCTCTGGCGCGCGGCCGCGCTCAGGCCTTCGGATGCCGCGCCGGTGCTGGGTCGCTCCGAGGCATGGAACCGGGGGCGAGAGCTCGTGGAGGGCGCGGCGCATTGCGGCGCATGCCATGCCGGCCGGGGCCTCATGGGGGGCCTCGACGCGGCACCCTTCGGTGGCAATGACGACTTGCCGGGCGGCTCGGCGGCGCCGTCGATCCGGGCGGAGGCGCTGCGCGAGGGCGGCTGGACCGCCTCGGCGCTCGCCTATGCGCTGGAGACCGGCATCACCCCTTCGGGCGATGTGTTCGGGGGCTCGATGGCCGAGGTGGTGGAGCAGGGCACCGGTTTCCTCGACGAGAGCGACCGCCGCGCCATTGCGGCCTATCTGCTCGACCCCACGCCCCGGCCCGTGACGCCCGCGACCGACGAAGTCGCGCAGCTGCGCTGACCGCACCGAAATTGACGCGCCGGCGCGCCCTCGGAGCGCGCCGGGCCCATTCCATTCGAAAGACGAAGCGATGAACAAGACGATCATTCTCGGCGCCATGGGCGTCCTCCTTGCCGGCGGCCTGCTCTGGGTCGTATCGAGTCCGGACGATAGCAACATGGCCGGCCATTCCATGAGCCCGACCGACACCGGTGAAATCCCGCAGGGCGCGGCGATCGTCCGGGTGGCGCTGCCGGCGGAGCTCTCCGAGCAGGCGCAGATGGGCAAGCGCGCCTTCGAGGCGGTTTGCGCCGACTGCCACGGCGAGAATGCCGCGGGGCAGAACGGCGTGGCGCCGCCGCTGGTCCACAAGACCTACGAGCCGAGCCACCATGACGACTACGCCTTCCTTGCCGCCGTGCGCAACGGCGTGCGGTCGCATCACTGGGACTTCGGGGACATGCCTCCGGTCGAAGGGCTGACCGATGCGGATGTGGCGAACGTCGTCGCCTACGTGCGGGCCTTGCAGCGCGAGAACGGCATCGATTGACGGCCGGAAGGTGATCCCTTGGCGGCGAAGCGCCGCCGCGGCTTCGTCCCGGATGCGAGCCCCTTGTATCCGGGCCGGAACCTGCCATTTCTCCTTTCAAGATGCGACCTCGACATGTGATTCCCCGGCTCCTGATGGTCCTCTTCGGAGGGCTGCTGATGCTGTCCGTCGCGCTTTCGGGGGCAGGGGCCGCGACCGCCCTTGGCGAGGGTCAGGGACATGGCGCGTATCATCTCTCGATGCCCGAGCACGGTGACCCGCCTCCGGAAGAGGCCGGATCGGCCGAGTGTGCCTTGCTATGCCTTGCCGAACGATTGCGCCCCCTGCGCCCCGAGGGCTATCGTAGCCTGACCCGACGGACAGCGGTCGAGACGGGCTTTGCTCCGATCCTGATGGCGGGCCAGGCGCCCATGCCGCCCTGGCATCCTCCACAGAACGCCTGAAGTCCCGCGCCACCGCCCCCGATTGATCGGGCGCTCCCGCATCGCGGCCCATGCGCCGCAAGGACTTCAGACATATGACCCATCACCTTTCCCGTCGCGGCTTCCTCGCCACCAGCGCGGCCGCGGCCGCATATGCCACCATGCCCGTCGTCGGGCGCGCACAGGCTCTGGAGCCGCTGCTTCTGCGTGCGACGACGCGCACGCTCGATATCGACGGGCGCGCCGCCACCGTCATGGGGCTGCTCGGTCCGGACGACCGGCCCGGTCTCGCGCTCGATCCAGGCCAGCGCTTCGCGGTGCGGCTCGAGAACCAACTCGACGTCGAGACGCTGATCCATTGGCACGGGCAGATCCCGCCCAATGCCCAGGACGGCGTGCCGAACCTGCCTCTGCCTCCCATCGCCCCGGGCGAGAGCCGCGACTACGATTTCGCGCCGTTGCCTGGGACCCACTGGATGCACAGCCACCTGCCGCTTCAGGAGCTCGGGCTTCTCGCCGCGCCGCTGATCGTGCGCCGCGCCGAGGACCTTGCCGCCGACCGGCAGGAGGTGGTGATGTTCCTGCACGACTTCTCCTTCAAATCGCCCGAGCAGGTGATGGATGAGATCACCTCGGGCATGGCGATGCATGGCATGAACCATGGCGGCATGGCCGGGATGGGCGCGACGGGCGGCATGGACCACGGCGCGATGAGCGGCATGCTGGGGATGGATCACGGCGCGATGGCCGGGATGGACCATGGAGCCATGGCCGGGATGGATCACGGCGCCATGGCCGGAATGGATCATGGCGGCATGGCGATGACCGCCGATCTCAACGACTACGACTTCGATGCCTATCTGGCGAACGATCGCACGCTCTCGGACCCCGAGCTTGTGCAGGTCGAGCGGGGCGGGCGGGTGCTCCTGCGGGTGATCAACGCAGCCGCCGCGACGAGCTTCTGGATCGAGACCGGCGCGGTAGAGGCGCGGCTGGTGGCGGTGGACGGCCATGCCGTGCAGCCGATCTCCGGGCGTCGCTTCGGCGCGGCGATGGCGCAGCGGCTCGACATCGAGATCAATCTGTCCTCGGGCGGGGCCTTCCCGATCCTCGCGCTGCGCGAGGGCGCGCGCGAACGCACCGGGATCGTGTTGGCGAGCTCCGGGGCGCAGGTCGAGAAGATACACGGCACCGCACCTACCGCGGCGCCGGCCTTCGATCTGGATCTCGGGCAGGAGCGATCGCTGCGCGCTACCCAGCCGCTGCCCGAGCGCGCCGCCGAACGGCGGCAGATGGTGATGCTGGGGGGGCAGATGCAGCCCTATGTCTGGACCATCGACGGCAAGACGTGGGCCGAGCGCCAGCCGGTCCCGGCCGTCACCGGCGAAAGGGTCGAACTGACCTTCCACAACATGTCGTCCATGGGTCACCCGATGCATTTGCACGGGCACGTGTTCCAGGTCGTGGAGGCGGGTGGCCAGCGCTTCTCGGGCGCGGTGCGTGACACGGTCTACGTGCCTCCGATGGCTGCGGTCACCGTGGCGCTCGATGCCGGCGAGGCGGCACGCTGGATGCTGCACTGCCACCAGATGCCGCATCTCGCGAGCGGGATGATGACCGAGTTCGCCGTCGCAGCGAACTGAAGCGGGCCCGCTGCGGCCATTCCCTCCGGGTGGCCGCGCTCTCGTCTGTCCGATGCGAGCGGTCGGCCGGCTTGGCCGTGCCAACCGGCATGCGCTGGCGCGGGCCGGCCACCGCCCGCAGGACGGCGCCATGCAGAACGATCCCGGTCCCGGCATGCTCGCGGGGACCGAACCAAAACCTCAATCTCAGAGAAAGCTTCGACCAGATGTCGATCAATGCTCAACCGGGCGACGTGACCTTCACCACGCCCTGGAACGTGTTCAAACCCTATTTCTCCTACCTGCTGATGTTCCTCGGCATGGGCCTGATCTCGGGCTCCATCGTGCACGCGGCGCAGGAAGAGATGCGCCAGTATGCGCTTGTCCTGATGGCCATCGGCGCGGTGTTGTTCGCCTTCGGCTCCTACCTCAACGAGGTGCTCTTCAAGACCGGCATCCTCGGTGACAGCGTCCTCAAATACGTCTCGGTGTCGCTGCTCCTCGCGCTCGGCATCGGCATGGTCTCCGGGGCCGCGCAGCATTTCTACGATACCCCGGTCTTCGCCAGCTACATCGCGCCGATCGGCATCTTCGTATCCTCGCTCGCCTTCGCGATCCGTCAGGGCTATGTCCTGCACCGCCGGAACTGGGTCTTCATGATCCTGCTGGGCGTCGTCTTTGCGACCGTCTTTCACCTCGCCCTGCGCAGCTATGCCAGCAGCCTGCCGATTGGTGTCGGTCATCACGGCGTCGCGGCGGCGACGATGCACGGCGATGTGCATGACGACGGTCACGACCACGATCATTCGGTGCCGGACCATGGCACAGCGGCAACCACCCTCGGCGCTGCCCATTGATCTGTCGGTAGGTACACGCCGCCATCAGCTGTAGGCCTTCCAAGCCAAAGCCTGAATGTTGAACGGCCGCCCCAGGGCGGCCGTCTTTCTTCTCCGCGCACCGGCAGCCACGGGTCAGGCGTCGCTCAGCAGCTTCTTGCGGGAGGCGTATTCCTCCGGGTCGATCTCGCCCTTGGCGAAACGCATGTCGAGTTCGGCACGCGCGCCGGTTTTCCGGCCCGGTCCGGCGCCGTCGTCGAGCCGCCGGACCAGCCAGATCACCCCGGCGACCACGAGGCCAAGTACGATCAGCCAGAGCACCGGGCCGAAGACCATGCCGAAGCCGCTGCCGCCCCAGCCCATCATGTGCCCGTGACCATAGCCCTCCGGATCGGCGGAGGCCGGGCCCGCGATCAGGGCCAGGCCGAATGCAATGCGGTTCATCTTGGTCTCCATGGCTCGTTTCCACCACGAACCATGAGGGGACAGGGCCAGTGTCGCATTGATCTGCATCAACCGGGGCAGGGCGCCCAGCCGGTGCCGAAGCCATCCTGCTCGCTCGGACGCGCGGGCCGGGCCGCGCGGGCACCTCACCGCCCCGGGATCGTGTCAGCTCGCGTCCAGCTCGACCTCACCCTTCATGCCGGCTTCGAGATGGCCCGGAACGTTGCAGGCGTAGCCGACCCGGCCGTCCTCGGGAAAAGTCCAGACGATCTCGGCGCTCTCTCCCGGCTCCAGCAGCACGCTGTTGGGGTCGTCATGCGCCATGCCCATCTCCTGCATCTTCTCGTGATCGACGCGGCGCATGCTCATCATGCCCTTTTGCATCATCGCCTGCATCTCGTCCTCATGCGCGGCCCAGCTGTCGGGGGTGCCGAGGTTGAACTCGTGGATCAACCGGCCTTCGTTGCTCACGACGAAGCGGATCGTTTCGCCAGCGGTGACCTCGACCGAGGCGGGGGTATAGCTCATCTCGTCCATGGCGATCTCGACGGTCCGGTCGATCTCCGAAGGATCACCCGGTTCGCCGATGCCTCGGGCGGAGCCGTGGCCCGGCCCGGCGAGGGCCCCACCGGCGAGGGGAACGAGGGCGAGGGCGGTGATCAGGCTCTTCATGGGCGGTCCTTTCGCTCAGATGTCGGGAAAGCGCCGGACCCTGTCAGGTCCGGCGTGATAGCGCAAATGGGGGAAGCGGAGTTCTGCCGGGATCAGGCAGAGCAGTCGAGGAAGCCGCGATAGCCCACCCGCAGGCCCTCTTCGAGATGGAAGGTCATCTCGGCCTCGGCGCGGCGCAGGCTGCCATCGGTGTCGGTCCAGTCGGCGCCCGGGTCGGGCATGACGGAGACATCGACGCCCTCGGCCGCGAACCGCGCGCCGTCTTCCAGCGTCTCAACGGCGATCGGGCCACCGGCGGCCAGCGGGATCAGCACGCCAGACAGCTTGATCGCGCCGTTCTCGCCCGCCATGGCGAGGACCGGCTCGCCTTCGTTCGTGCGACGGAACTCGCAGGTCGCGTCGCGTTCGAGCGCGGTCTCGATCTCCTCGGGGCTCAATCCCGCCGGGTCGAGGCCGGCCAGTTGCGCGGAGCCCAACGCCTCCTCGACGGTGCCTTCCTCGGCGGGCGCTTCGGATTCGCCGAGCGCCGGGTCCGTAGCGATGCCGTTCTCCTCGATATCGGCGATCAGGTGGCGCATCTCGCCGATCTCCTTGCGCTGTGCGGCGATGATCTCGTCGGCGAGCTTGCGCACGCGCGGATCCTCGATCTGCGCCCGTTCGGAGGTCATGATCGCGATCGAATGGTGCGGGATCATCGCCGCCATGTAGCTGGTGTCGTCCACCGTCTCTTGACTACGAATGAGCCAGAGCGTCAGGCCGAACACCGCGACGGCGCCCGCGTAGATCGCGACATTGATCGCCTTGCTCGAATACATCGACAGCATGAAGCTGAGCATGATCACCGCCATCGCCGCACCCATCAGGAGCGCCATGTAGGTCCGGGTTTCGCTGAAGAAGACGTGCTCAAAGGCGTAGGTGTTGATGTACATCAGCCCGAACATCACCACCGTCGAGGTCGCGATCATCGCGGCGAAGCGCCAGTAGGACATGGAAACTCTCCTTTTACTGCCGGACCGGGGAGGGTCCGTTTACATACGAAGGGGCGCCGCCGGACCGGTGGCCCGGCGGCGCCCCGGTTGGTTCAGTTCGTCTCGAAGCCGACCCGCGCCGCCCGCAGGCGCAACGCGTTGCCGATCACCGAGACCGAGGACAGGCTCATCGCCGCGGCGGCGATGATCGGCGACAGCAGCAGCCCGGTGAACGGGTAGAGCAGGCCTGCCGCCACCGGCACGCCGAGGCCGTTGTAGAGGAAGGCGAAGAGCAGGTTCTGCTTGATGTTGCGGACCGTGGCGCGGCTCAGCCGCCGGGCGGTCACCAGCGCCGTCAGGTCGCCGCGGACAAGCGTGATGCCGGCGCTCTCGACCGCGACGTCGGCGCCGGTGCCCATGGCGATGCCAACATCGGCGGCCGCCAATGCGGGCGCATCGTTCACCCCGTCGCCGGCCATCGCCACGACGCGTTCCTCCGATTGCAGCCGCCGAATCGCCGCCTGCTTGTCGGCGGGCAGCACCTCGGCGATCACCTCGTCGATGCCGAGATCGGAGGCCACGGCGCGGGCGGTGACCGCGTTGTCACCGGTCAGCATGACGATCCTGAGCCCTTCCTCGTGCAGCGCCGCGATGGCCTTGGGCGTCGTTTCCTTGATCCTGTCGGCCACCGCGACCAGCCCGGTCGCGCGACCGTCGACGGCCACGAGGATTGCCGTCCGCCCCTTGCGACGCGCGGCATCGGCCCGCTCGGACAGGGATGCCGTGTCGGCGCCCGCTTCCTGCATCATCGCGACATTGCCGATCGCGACGTCGCGGCCCGCGACCCGGCCCGAGATGCCCTTGCCGGTGATGCTGTCGAAGCTTTCGACCTCGGGCAGGGGGATGCCACGCTCGTTCGCGCCCTCGACGATGGCGCGGGCCAGCGGGTGTTCGGACTGCGCTTCGAGCGCGGCGACGAGGCCGAGAAACTCCTCCTCCGCCATGCCCTCGGTTACCACCTCGACCAGCGCCGGGCGACCCTCGGTCAGCGTGCCGGTCTTGTCCACCACCAACGTGTCGACGGCGGCGAAGCGCTCCAGCGCGGCGGCGTTCTTGATCAGCACGCCGTGTCCAGCGCCCTTGCCGACGCCCACCATGATCGACATCGGCGTGGCGAGGCCCAGGGCACAGGGACAGGCGATGATCAGCACCGACACGGCGGAGACCAGCGCGAAGGCCATGGCCGGGTCGGGGCCGAAGAGGCTCCAGACCACGAAGGCAAGGAGGGCGACACCGACCACCGCCGGGACGAAGTAACTCGACACCTTGTCGGCGAGCTTCTGGATCGGCGCCTGGCTGCGCTGCGCCTCGGCCACCATGGCGACGATGCGGTTGAGCATCGTCTCGGCGCCGACCTTCTCGGCGCGCATCACGAAGCTGCCGGTCTGGTTCAATGCCCCACCGGTGACCGGGTCGCCCTCCGCCTTCTCGACCGGGATCGGCTCGCCGGTGATCATGCTCTCGTCGATCGAGGAGCGACCTTCGACCACCACGCCGTCCACCGGCACGCTTTCGCCCGGCCGCACCCGGAGCCGGTCGCCCGATCGGACCATGTCGAGCGGCACGTCACGCTCGCCCTGCGCGTCGACCAGCCGCGCCGTCTTGGGCGCGAGGTCGAGAAGCGCGCGGATCGCCCCCCCGGTGCGTTCGCGCGCGCGCAGTTCCAGAAGCTGGCCCAGCAGCACCAGCGTGACGATTACCGCCGCCGCCTCGAAATAGACGCCGACCTCGCCCTCGTGACCGCGAAACTGCGGCGGAAACAGCTGTGGAGCGACGGTGGCGACGACCGAGTAGACATAGGCGACGCCGACGCCGAGCGCGATCAGCGTGAACATGTTGAGGCTGCGGCGGACGATCGAGGCCCAGCCGCGTTCGAAGAACGGCAGCGCCGCCCAGAGCACCACCGGCGTGGCGAGGATCAACTCGATCCAGTCGAGCATCGGCGCAGAGATGATGGCGAAGGCATGGGGTGCGAAGTGCCGCCCCATCGCGATCACCGCCAGCGGTACGGTCAGCACCGCGCCCAGTACGAAGCGGCGGCGGAAGTCGAGATATTCCTCGCTCGGGCCTTCGGTCATCGGAATGCCCTTGGGCTCGAGCGCCATGCCGCAGATCGGACAGGAACCGGGACCGACCTGCTCGATCTCGGGATGCATCGGGCAGGTGTAAATCACGTCTTCGCGCTCGGTCGGCGCGGCCTTCAGCGCGGGATCGAGGAAGATCTCGGGCCTTGTGTCGAACTTCTCGCGGCACTTGGCCGAGCAGAAATAGAAGGTCTCGCCCTCGTGCTCGGACACATGCTTCGCGGTCTCGACATCGACCGACATGCCGCAGACCGGATCGGTCGCGGTGCGGTCGCCGGGCAGGTCGTGGTGATGCGCATGCGCATGGCAATCGTGGTCCATGGCGCGTCCTCCTTTGCTCCGAAAGCGCCGACTCGGCGCCCCGATGCCTAAGTATACCCCAGTGGGGTATATATCGTCGAGATACCCACATAGGGTATGTTCGGAACCGGTCGGATGGCGTATGGTTCCATGGGCCGGAGGCAGAAGGCTTGGCTGGAGGCGATGAGCATGCAGGAAAAGCAGAACAAGGCGGCGATCCAGAAGCGGCTGGCGCGGCTCGAGGGTCAGGTCCGGGGGATCTCGCGCATGGTCGAGGAGGACCGCTACTGCGTCGATGTGCTGGCCCAGACCGCGGCGGTACGTTCAGCGCTGAAGGCGGTCGAGCGGCTGTTGATCGAGGATCACACCAATCACTGCCTCGAAGCCGCGATCCTTTCGGGCAATCCGGACGAGCAGCGCACCAAGTTCCGCGAAATGGTCGCTCTGCTCGAAAAGGCGCGTGACTGATCCGCGATACGATCCGACAAGCCATGCCGTCGAGGTCGCATGATCCTGGCCATCGTGATATCCGCCGTCGTCGTGGCGCTGTGCAGCGCCATTCACTATGTCACGCTCAAGCAGGTCTCGGATGCGATCGCATCCGGCCCGGCCAATGCCCGGGGCCGTCATCTCTCCCTGACGATCGGCGCGATCACCGTGGCGCATGTGATCGAGGCGCTGATCTACACCTTCGCCTTTGTCTGGGCGGTGCAGGGATTGCAGATCGGCGACTTGAAGCCTTCCTCACCCGATGCGCCCGACCCGACGCTCATGGACTACTTCTATTTCTCGCTGGTCAATTTCACCACGCTGGGCCGCGGCGATCTGAACCCGGATGGCCACCTGCGCTTCATCACCGGGATCGAGGCATTCCACGGCTTCCTGACGATCACCGCCTCCGGCTCCTTCATGCTCCAGGTGATGGGCGGCAAGGCACCCTTGTCGGACGAGGGCTGACCCGTTCGCGCCGATCATCGGAAAGATATCCTTGCGATATCGAACTGGCCGAACCGAATCGGCCCGAATATTCTTGGTCTGTCACAGGCGACCAATCACGAGGCGAGTGGTATGCAGAGAAGACAGTTTATGACGCGGATGGCGGGGTTCGGTCTGACCGGGACTGCATTGCCGGGCCTGGCGCAGGCGCATGCGGGGGGCGCGCTGCCCGAAAAGTTCCTGCCACGCGAGGTCGAGATCGCATCGGGCATTCCCGCGGGCGAGATCCACGTGATGCCGGACGAGTTCGCGCTCTACTGGACGCTGTCCGAAGGCCGCGCGATCCGCTACAGCGTCGGCGTCGGGCGCGCGGATCTCTATCACGCCGGCAGCTACGTCGTTCAGGTCAAGAAGGAATGGCCGAGCTGGAAGCCGACCCCGGCCATGGTGCGGCGCGAGCCCGAGAAATACGAGAAATACGCCGAGGACGGCATGCCCGGCGGTCTCGACAACCCGCTCGGGGCACGGGCGCTCTATCTCTTCGTAGACGGCCGGGACACCTATCTGCGTATCCATGGCACCAACCAGCCCTCGACGATCGGTCAGGCGGTTTCAAACGGCTGCGCTCGGCTTGTGAACGACCACATCATCGAGCTTTACGATAAGGTCCCCTTGGGCACGAAGGTCTCCCTCTACCCGAAGGCGGGCAACCCGTATCGGCCGGACCAGCACGGGATGGACCACCACGCCTGAACGAGGTGACAAAGGCACGACGCCTTCAGGAGCGCCGCCCGAGATGTCGTGCTCAGCCGCTGGCAGCCTCGCCATTCGCCGCGATGCGCTTCTGATGGGAGCGCACGTATTCAGGCCATTTCTCATGCGATCGATCAAGGATTGCCTCGATCTCGAACTTGGCGGGACGATCCTCGAAGCTCGGCCTGTCGCGCTGATCTTCATTGCTGACCACCGACACCGCGCCAAACAAGGCTGATCTCGCGCGGCACCCGGGAGGGCTATCGAGTGGAGTCGATTGGGTCGTTCAGCAAGGTTCGGGCGGCGAGCTCCATTGCCATCGCTCTATCCGCTGGTGCGCGCGTGCGCGCATCGGATAGCGCCCACAGACGACGGGAGACTTTGGTTTGGCCCCGATGCGGACGCCGCCAATCGATTGTCCTTCGAAACCCACTCTACCTTTTCGTCCTCATCGCGTCCGCGCATCGGAGCCTGTGTGACATATGCGAAAGAGCTAAGAAGCAGGAGCCAGCGAGCGAATGGCGAGAGGCCCCGCAACGGTGCGGGTAGTGTCAGCGGGGTGAAAAGCGCGATGATCACCAGATAGGGGAGGGCCCGCGTGACGGCCCGGAGGTCGGCCTTTAGAAGATGCGCTTGCCAGTGCTCGGCATGTCTTTCATGCCCTTCAATATGCGTTCTGCGGATCGAAACGTAGGCTGTCACCCTCATCGAGAGAATGGCGAGAACGTTCGACCTCACAAACGCGTCCAGGCCGATATCGCCGTCGGCGCGCAAGACACGCCTGAAGTTGATGCCGATATCTGGAGAGGCCACAGCAAAGGCCGAGGAAGGCACCCCCGCTGCTACTGGGAAGCCCCATTGCTAGCGCAGCTTTTCGACTGGCGCTGCCGGATGCTCAGGGCCTCAAATGCACGGCCCGAACGGCGGCAGTCAGCACCGGTCTACTGATGGAAAGACTGCTATCCACACTGCGCCCTTCGTTTTCCCGAGGCAAATTCTCCATGCGCCGTGGTTGTTCCAGCCCTTTCGAATGGAGGTTGGGCTGAAGGATAGGGGACCGGTCCGGTACGATTTGGCCTGTGACAGCAGCCTAAGGGCGGAGTTCCCGCTCGGGTAAGGAGGAGTGGGGAGTCCGGAAGTGGAAAAATGACCCTGTTTAAGGCGTCATTCTCTTGAGCGAGAGCACATCAAGAAGAGGACAGTCCGGCGTGCCCGCTCCAGTGCAGCTCGAGATCGTTTCAGACAGAATGGTCTCGATGGCCTGAAGATCGCTAATCTTTGCCCGGACCACCTCGAGGTGATGGCGCCCCATCTTTTCGACATGAGCGCAGGTGTGTTCGCCTCGATCAACCAAGCTCAGCAGGCCTTGGATTTCTTTCATGGTGAAGCCGAGTTCCCGGGCGCGTATGATGAAACTCAGACGCTCGACATGCATCGCTCCATATTGCCGGTGGCCAGAGGGGCTGCGCGGCGGATCGGGCATCAGCCCGACATTCTCGTAGTAGCGGATGGTCTCGAGATTGCAGCCGGTGTGCTGCGCGAGTTCCGAGCGCTTCAACACAGTCGCATCGCCGTGACCGGATGGCATCGAGAAATCCCTTGATCCTGTAGTGGCTACAGACCCTACATTGCCGGTCACTACGCAGCAATCAAGGGCGCAGCGATGACATCTGGACATGAGAACAGGCAGCGGCAGGCTGGGCAAGTAGGCGCATCCGAAGGACCGGCCCGCCTTATGGCGAAGGCTTGGTCATGAGATCCGAGAATGAGCATCCTGCCTCCGACCCCGCCCGAACCGGCCTCTTGAGGTTCGGCCTGATCGGCACTGTGATCGTGGCGCTGTGCTGCTTCACGCCGATTCTGGTGGTCCTGCTGGGCGCGGTCGGGCTGTCGGCGCTTCTGGGCTGGGTCGACTACGTGCTGCTGCCAGCGCTCGCGGTGTTCGTCGGCATCACCCTCTATGCGCTCTGGCGGCGCCAAAGCACCAACTGAGAGAGTCTGCCATGAGAGATTGCTGCACCCCCAAGGGCGGTGCCTACAACCTTGCCGTCATCGGCGCCGGCTCGGCCGGGTTCTCGGCTGCCATCACCGCCGCAGGAGCTGGGGCGCGGGTTGCCCTGATCGGCGACGGGACCATCGGCGGCACATGCGTCAACGTGGGCTGCGTGCCTTCCAAGGCGCTGATCCGCGCGGTGGAGAGCCTGCACCATGCCCGCACCGCGAACCGGTTCGACGGCATCGAGGCCGGGGCCGGCGTCACCGACTGGGCCGCGACGGTGGCGCAGAAGCAGGTGCTCGTGGAGGAGCTGCGCGCGGCGAAATACGCCGACGTGCTGCCCCGGCACGAGAACATCGACTACGTCGAGGGCCGCGCCCGGTTCGATGATGCGGGCGGGCTCACCGTGGACGGCGATGCCTTCCCGGCGGCGAAGATCGTCATCGCGACTGGCGCCCGCCCGCATGTGCCGGCGATCCCCGGTATCGAGGCGGTCGACGCCCTCGACAGCACCTCGGCGCTGGAACTGACCACGCTGCCTGCCTCCATGCTGGTCCTCGACGCGGGTTACATCGGGGTGGAACTGGCGCAGCTCTTCGCCCGTGCCGGTGTCGAAGTGACGCTGATCAGCCGCCGCGGCGTGCTACCGGAAGCCGAGCCCGAGGTCTCCGAGGCGCTGGAGGGCTACCTGTCCGGAGAAGGCATCCGCCTGGCGCGGGTCAGTGGCTACGAGAGCGTGGCACGCGACGGTGGCAGCGTACGCCTGACGACCACCGCTGGAGAAAGCTTCGAAGCCGAGCAACTGCTGCTCGCCACCGGTCGGGTGCCGAACAGCGACGGGCTGAACCTCGACGCGGCCGGGATCGAAATGGATGCACGGGGCCGAATCGTCGTCGACGCGCGGATGCGCACCGCCAACCCGGATGTCTGGGCCGCGGGCGACGTCACCGGGCGCGACCAGTTCGTCTACATGGCGGCCTATGGCGCCAAGCTCGCCGCCCGGAACGCGGTAGCGGGCGAGGCGCGCAGCTATGACAACGGCACGATGCCCTGGGTGGTGTTCTCCGACCCGCAGGTGGCGGGCGTGGGGCTGAGCGAAGCACGGGCGCGGGCTGCCGGGCACGAGGTGGTCACCTCGGTTCTGCCGCTCGACGCCGTGCCGCGCGCGCTGTCCGCCCGCGACACGCGCGGACTGATCAAGCTGGTGGCGGATGCCGGGAGCAAGCGGCTGCTGGGCGCGCAGATCCTTGCCCCAGAGGGTGCCGACAGCATCCAGACCGCGGCGATGGCCCTCAGGGCGGGGCTCACCTACGAGGAGCTGGGTGATACGATCATGCCCTATCTCACCACCGTCGAGGGGCTGAAACTCGCCGCCCAGACCTTCGAGAAGGACGTGGCCGCGCTCAGCTGCTGCGCTGGGTGATCCCATGAGCGAGAGATCGAAGCGCGACCTCCTCAGCTCGGCCCGCGGCTCTGTCCTCGCATGGTGGCTGCCCATCGGTGCGATGGTCCTGGCGATCCCGTTGCCCGATGGACCCAAGACGGTGATCTGGCTGCTGGCGCTGTCATGGATGGGCGGGGCCTGCCTGCTCAATGCCCGACGCTGCGGCCGAGTGCATTGCCGCTACACCGGCCCCTTTCTGCTGGCGATGACGCTGCCGGTGCTGGGCCACGGCACCGCGCTGATGCCGCTGGGTGAGGATGGCTGGCTTTGGCTCGGCCTCGCGACTGGCGGGGGCACAGCGGCGATCTGGGGCCTGAGCGAACGACTGCTGGGCCGCTACCGTTGAGGCCCCGCTCCACTCCCTCCGGACCTATGTAAAACGAGGAGCAGAAATGACCGACACGCTCGACCTGATCGTCATCGGCGCCGGCATGGCCGGGATCAACGCCGCGAAGAAATGCAGCAAGGCCGGCTGGTCCACAGCCATCGTCGACGAGCTGCCCTATGGCGGCACCTGCGCGCTCAGGGGCTGCGACCCGAAAAAGATGCTGCGCGCCGGTGCCGAGGCGGTCGAGGCCGCGCGGCGACTGACCGGCAAGGGCGTCACGGGCGAGACCCGGATCGACTGGCCAGCGCTGATGAAGCACAAGGAGAGTTTCACCGACCCCGTGCCCGAGAGCATGGAGAGCGGGCTGAAGGAGGCCGGGGTGCGGACGCTGCATGGCCGCGCGCGCTTCATGGCCGAGGATCGGATCGAGATTGACGGGCATGGCGAGATCGCCTTCCGCCACGCGCTGATCGCCACGGGTGCGAAGCCGCGGCCGCTCGATTTCCCCGGCGCCGCGATGCTGATCGACAGCACGGAATTCCTAAACCTTGCAGAGCTGCCCCGCCGGATCGTCTTTGTCGGTGGGGGCTACGTCTCTTTCGAGTTCGCGCATATAGCGGCGCGGGCGGGAGCGCAGGTGACCATCCTCGATCGCGGCGCGCGGCAGTTGAAGAGGTTCGACCCCGACCTTGTCGACATGCTGCTGGACCGCAGTCGCGCCGCCGGGATCGAGATCGTCGCCGAGGCGTTGATTGAGCGGGTCGAGGATAAGGGTGGAGCGCACCGCGTGGTCTTCCGGACGGCGGATGGGACCGACGCCGTGGAGGCCGATCTTGTCGTGCATGGCGCCGGGCGGGTGCCCGCCATCGACCATCTCGACCTCGCCGCCGCCGGGATCGAAACCGAGAATGGCGGTGTGAAGGTCACGCCCTGGCTGCAATCCCCGTCGAACCCGCGCATCTTTGCGGCTGGCGACACCGCCGCCTCGCCCGGAAAGCCGCTGACCCCGGTGGCCGTCTTCGAGGGCAAGATCGCCGCCTCGAACATGCTCAAGGACAAGCGGACCGAGCCCGACTACACCGGCGTGCCGAGCGTAGTCTTCACCATTCCCGAACTGGCGCGGGTCGGCCTGCTCGAGGAGGAGGCGCGAGAAAGGGCCGATGTCGAGGTGAGCTTCACCGATACCTCGGGCTGGTTCTCGCAAAAGCGCTTGGGCGAAGGCCATGCGGGCGCGAAGATCATCACGGACAAGGACGGCAAGATCCTCGGCGCGCACATGTTCGGTCCGGACTACGCCGAACTAATCAATGTCTTTTCCTTGGCAATCAAGCTGGGGCTGACGGCGGCGCAGGTGAAGGCCATGCCGGCTGCCTATCCAACGGGAGCATCGGATATCGGGTCAATGTTCTGAGAGACCAGCAGCCCTTCGCTGTGCGATCCTCCAATGTCGGTTAAGGGCCGAACACTGTCATTGTAACATGGCCTCATCGCTTCACACCGCGCTGGAGAGGGTAGGGCCTGCTTCTGTCCAATATTTTGTGAATATTACTAAGAAGTAAGAACGGTCCCAGATACTGGGATCTGGATCGAAATACTTGCGCCAACCTTTGCGGCTTCAATTACAAGGCGTCCGCCGTAGCGTTTTGCGATGGCCTCGGTGATCGATAGACCGAGGCCACTGCCGCTCGACGGACCGATCTGGCCGAAGCGCTTCAAGGCCTTGTCGGCATTATCGGGCGACAGCCCGAGGCCGTCATCAACGACCCGGACGAGCGCCATGTTTCCTTTGCGCGTCAACTCTACCCGGACCGATTTCAAACTCGGTCCGCCATGGCGCCGCGCATTGTCTATCAGGTTCTTTACCGCCTCACCGGCATGCACCGGGTCCATGCGGACTGGAAGCGCGCGCGCGTCTACGGACAGCTCGAAATCCAGCCCTGCTTCCAATGCGGCTGCGCCTTCCACTGCGCAGACCTCTTCGATTGTGGGAACGAGGTCGATCTCTGGGATCTCGGTCTCGGGTGTAGCGTAGCGCAGCCTTTCGAGCGACAGCAGCTGTTCGGTCAGCCGAACCGAGCGGCGGGCGGCCTCGACGAGCGCATCGAGCCTTCGCTCGCGTTCGTCGGGGTCACCGGCGTCCCGTGCGGTCTGGGCCAGCGACAGGGTGGCCGTAGCCGGGTTGCGCAGCTGGTGGGCCGCATCCGAGATGAATGCCTGATGTGCCGCGATGCTGTCGCGCATCTGGCCGATAAGCCGATTCAGGGTGGCGACGATCCCGGCGACCTCGGGCGGGACCGGACGACGGATCGGGGTCAGGTCGTCGGGCGAGCGCAGCGCAATCGCGGCTTCCAAGTCGGTCAGCGGGCGGAGACCGCGTGCCACGCCGAACCACATCAGAACGGCAAGCACCGCGAGCAGGGCACCCATCGTTCTGAGCGAACGCAACGCCTGGGCGCGCGCAAAAGCGTGGCGATCGGCCGTGCGCTGCCAGACCGTCACCCGGGAGTCGCCGGTCAAGTTGCCAAGCGTGCTGCGCTCGACCAGCTGCAAGATGCGCACCTCCTCGCCACGATAGAGGGCTTTGCCGAGGGTGATCGGCCCCTCGCGCACTTCTGCTGGTCGCGGCGGGTAGGCGTATCCGGTGACATAGACGCCATCGGGGCCGGTGACGTGGTAGAATACCTCGCCGCCAGAGGCGTCATTCAGAAGGTCGCGGGTGGCCGGGGTGAGGGCATCGCCGCCAGAAACCGTGACATCGCGCGAGATCGCCAGCGCCGTGGCCAGCAGCGACCGATCGAAGACTTCCTCGGCGGTGGATTGTGCCACGGTGTACCGCCACGCCCCGAGCGCCACCGCGACCAGCATTAGTGGTACGAGGGTCAGGGAGAGTAGCCTGACGCGCAGCGAGATTGGCCGCCTCATGCGCGGTCGAGCATGTAGCCCAAGCCCCGCGCGGTCTTGATCGTCACGCCATGCGGCGCGAGGCGGCGGCGCAGGCGCGAGACATGCGGCTCGATCGCGGTGTCATCCACGTCAGCGCCGACGCCGTAGACATGGTCGGTGAGGCGCGACTTCGACACCAGCCGGCCGCGCCCCTCGAGCAGGCATTCGAACAGCGCCAGTTCGCGGCGGGGCAGGTCGAGTGGGCCCTCAACGGTGCCGAGCGTCCGCGCCTGCCGATCGAACCGTAGCGGTCCGATCGTTTCCACCACGCCGTAGTCGAGGTCGCGGCGCCGCGACAGCGCCCGGATGCGCGCCTCAAGCTCGTCCATCTCGAAGGGCTTCACGAGGTAGTCGTCGGCCCCGGCATCGAGGCCGCGTACCCGGTCGGCAGTCTCGCCGCGCGCCGTCAGCATCAGGACCGGTGTGCGATCATCTCGCGCCCGCATGGCTCGCAGCACCTCGATCCCGTCGAGCCCAGGCAGGTTGATGTCGAGCACCACCAAATCGGCGCCCTCGGCCGCCAGATGCGCGTCTGCTTCGCGGCCGTCGCCCAGAAGGTCGGTCGAATGGCCGCGATCGCGCAGGCGGTAGGCGATGGCGCTCGCCAGCCCTTCGTTATCCTCGACGATGACAATTCTCATTTCTTTGCAAGCTTCGTGCAAGGTTGGTGCGCCATGATGCTTTGGTTCGGGGGCGAGGTGAAGCCCCCGCAGGCGCCGGTGGCGGGGAGGAGCCCGACCATCGGCATCCGAAACGTTGGGAGGACGACATGACGAAATTCACGCGCGCCGCGCTTGCGGCGCTGATCGCCGCCACCCCCTTCGCCGCGACCGCCGAGGTCGATCTTTCGGGCGAGACCGTGGAATGGGTGATCCCCTTCTCGGAAACCGGTGGCTCGGCCAAATGGGCCAACTTCTTCGCGCCGCTGCTGTCCGAGGCGCTGCCGGGCCAGCCCACCGTGGTGGTCAAGTTCATGCCCGGTGCCGGTTCGACCAAGGGTGCCAACTGGTTCCAGGAGCAGGAAGAGGGCGACGGCACGCTCATCTTCGGCTCCTCGGGCTCGACCCAGTTCCCCTATCTTCTGAACGACCCGCGCGTGCGCTACGAGTACAACGACTGGGTTCCGGTGATGGCGTCGGGCACCGGCGGCGTCGCCTATCTGGAGCCCGAGGCGGGCGCCAAGTTCGACGGATCGGCCAACGCGCTCAAGGACATGGATTTTATCTATGGCAGCCAAGGCGCGACCCGGCTCGATCTCGTGCCGCTGCTGGCTTGGGAAATGCTCGGCATGAATGTGGAGCCGGTCTTCGGCATCAAGGGCCGCGGTGACGGCCGACTGATGTTCGAGCGCGGCGAGGCCAATATCGACTACCAGACCACCTCCGGCTATCTCGGTGGCTCGGCCGATCTGGTTGAGCAGGGAATGGCCGTGCCGATGATGACCTGGGGCGCGCTCGATGAGGACGGCAATATCGTCCGCGATCCGACCTTCCCCGACATCCCGACCTTCAAGGAAGTCTGCGAGGCCACCGACGGCTGCGAGACCTCTGGCGAGGCATGGGACGCTTGGAAGGCGTTCTTCGTCGCGGGCTTCCCGGTGCAGAAACTGGCCTTCTTGCCGAAGGGCACCGATCAGGAGGTGATCGACACATATGTCGCGGCCTTCGAGGCGGTCCGCAACCGTGAGGATTTCGAGCAGATCTCCACGCAGACCGTGGGTGAATATCCGGTCTTCGTCGGCGAAGGCGCCCAGCGCGCGCTTCAGCAGGCGACCTCGGTGCCGCAGGAAGCCAAGGACTACGTCAAAACCTGGTTGCGCGACTCCTACGGGGTCGAGCTCGAGGGCTGAGGCCCTCGCCGGCGCCCCGTCCTCCCTCCCCCTTCGAGGGCGGGGCGCCTCCGAATTCCATCCCTGACATGTGAAGGCGACCCTCATGGAGATGATCGCAACGGCCCTGCCTGCGCTCAGTCAGGCCTGGGCCCTGATATTGCAACCGATGGTCCTCGCCTATCTGGTGCTGGGCGTGGTGATGGGACTTGCGGTCGGGGTGTTCCCCGGACTTGGCGGCATCGCCGGGCTGTCGCTGCTGCTGCCATTCATGTTCGGCATGGACCCGGTGATGGGTCTCGCGCTGATGATCGGCATGGTTGCGGTGGTGCCCACCTCGGACACTTTCGCCTCCGTGCTGATGGGCATCCCCGGCTCCTCGGCCAGTCAGGCCACGGTGCTCGATGGCTTTCCGATGGCCAAGCGGGGGCAGGCGGCGCGGGCGCTCTCGGCGGCATTCACATCCTCGCTGTTCGGCGGGCTGGTGGGCGCGGCCTTCCTGACCATGTTCATCCTCGTGGCCCGTCCGATCGTGCTGGCCTTTGGCCTGCCCGAGATGCTGATGATTACGGTCTTCGGCCTGTCGATGGTGGCAATCCTCGCGGGCCGCGTCGCGCTCAAGGGCGTGGCGGCGGCGGGGCTCGGTCTTCTGGTCGGCACGATCGGCGAGGCCGACGCAGGCGGCTCATTGCGCATGTCGACCTATGACATCCCCTACCTGATCGACGGGCTGCAACTGGTGATCGTGGGCCTGGGCATCTTTGCGGTGCCCGAAATCGTCTCGCTGCTGCGGCAGGACCGTGCGATCTCCGAGGATGCGCGGCTCGGCGCGGGCTGGGCCGACGGGGTGCGCGACTGGTTCGCCAACAAGTGGCTCTCGGTCCGCTGCTCGATCATCGGCGTGGTTGTCGGTGTCATCCCGGGCCTCGGCGGCTCGGTAGTGGACTGGATCGCCTATGGTCATACCGTGCAAAGCACGCGCGACACCTCCGAGTTCGGGCTGGGCAACGTTCGTGGCGTGATCGGACCGGAAAGTTCGAACAACGCCAAGGAAGGCGGCGGCCTCGTGCCGACCCTGCTGTTCGGCATCCCCGGTTCGGGTTCGATGGCGATCTTCATCGGCGCGATCGCGCTTCTTGGGACGGGCGATATCGAGGTCGGCCCCGCCATGCTGCGCGACAATCTCGACATCACCTACTCCATCGTCTGGCTGCTGGCGCTGGCCAATGTGGTCGGCACGCTGCTGTGCATCGCGGCCTCGGGCGGGATCGCCCGGCTCACGACGATCCGCTTCACCTATCTCGCGCCCTTCCTGTTCATGCTGATTGCCTTTGCGGCGTTCCAGTCGGGCCAGAACTTCGAGGACCTGCTGGCGCTCTTCGCAATCGGCCTGATCGGCGTGTTCCTGCGCCGTTTCGACTGGTCGCGCCCGGCCTTCCTGATCGGTTTCGTGCTGTCGAATCCGGTCGAGAAGTTCTCGAACCAGGCGGTGCAGATCGCCTCCTTCCGCTTCCGCAAGAGCTTCGAGGAGGGGATGGAATACGTCTTCTCGCCGATCGTGATCGTGCTGATCGTGATCACCGTGCTGTCGGTCGTGTTCGGATTGCGGCAGGCCAAGGCCATCGCCGCCGAGGGCGAGGTGCCCACCGGCTCCAAGCGCGCGCCGCTGGTGTTCCTGATGGTGGTGATGGGCTATGTCATCGCCGCGCTGATCAATGCCAATGCCATCCCTGACTACAACATGACCGACAAGATCGTGCCGCTGGTGGTGGGCGGCGTGACCTTGGCGGCCTGCCTCGTGCTGCTGGTACAGATGATGCGCCGGCCCGAAAGCGACGCGGTCTTCGCCGACAAGGAGATGGCAGGCGAGGATGCCGACGCGCCGCACGGACTCTGGGGCACGCTGGCATGGTTCGCGGGGCTCATTGCCGCGACCTGGGTGGTGGGCTTCATTCTTGCGCTGGCAGGCTTCCTCGTGGCCTTCTTCCGCATTCGTGCGGGCTGCGGCTGGGGCAAGACGCTTCTGCTGTCCGCCGCGGGCATCGCATTCATGTGCCTGATGGCAAGCGCGCTCAACCGCGACTTCCCGCCAGGGCTCTTGCAGGACGCGATCGATCTGCCTTGGCCGCTGCGCTGAGATCCCGGCCCGGCTCCGAACAGGGGCCGGGCCCTTCCAATTTCCCTTGGACACGACCAATGACTCAAACTGGCATACCCTTTCTCTTCCTGCGCGGCGGCACGTCGCGGGGGCCGTATTTCCGGCGTTCGGACCTGCCCGAGGATCGCGAGATCCTGGCCGAGGTGCTGATCGCGGCGCTGGGGGCGGGGCACCCGCTCAACATCGACGGCATCGGTGGCGGCGCGGCGGTGACCACCAAGGTGGCGATGCTCTCGGCTTCAGAGGACGACTGGGCCGATGTCGACTACTTCTTCGCGCAGGTCGCGGTTGCGGAGCGGCTGGTGGACTTCAAGCCGACCTGCGGCAACATCCTGTCCGGCGTCGGCCCGGCGGCGATCGAGATGGGGTTGGTGCCGGTGACCGGCGACGTCACCGAGGTGAAGATCCGCGCAGTCAATACCGGCGCGCGGGTCGTGGCCCGGGTGATGACGCCGGGCGGGCGGCTGTCCTATGATGGCGAGGCGGCCATCGCCGGGGTGCCGGGGACGGCGGCGCCGGTCGAGCTGAGCTTCCGCGGCGTGGTCGGCTCGGCCACCGGGGTCTTCCTGCCCACCGGGCAGCTGCGCGACGAGATCGGCGGGGTCGAGGTCACCTGCATGGACGTCGCCATGCCGATGGTGATCGGCCGGGCCGCGGATTTCGGCGTGACGGGCTACGAGAGCGCGGCCGAGCTCGATGCGGACCGCGATCTCTTCGCGCGGATCGAGGCGGTGCGGCTCGAGGCCGGGCGACGCATGGGGATGGGCGACGTGGCCAAGTCGGTGACGCCGAAGTTCGGATTGCTCGCGCCCGCGCAGGGCGGTGGCTCGATCGCCACGCGCTATTTCATGCCATGGAACACCCATCCCTCGATGGCGGTGACAGGGGCGCAATGCCTGGCTTCCTGCGCCCTGACCCCGGACACGGTGGCCGATGGACTGCTTGAGCGTCCCGCGGGCTCGCCCGCGAACGTGGTGCTGGAGCACGCCTCGGGCACGATTGACGTGCTGGTCGAGTATTCGACTGAGGGCGGCTTTACCCTCGAGGCGGCCGGGCTCCTGCGCACCGCGCGAAAGCTCGCGGAGGGCAAGGTCTTCGTGCCAAGGTCGGTGTGGGGCGGCTTGGTGTAGGGAACGCAGATGAAGGTCCACATTCTCGACGACTGGTTTGACACGCTGCGCGGGCTGCCGTGCTTCTCGAAGCTCGGAGGCCACGACGTCACCGTCTGGACCGATCATGTCGAGGATGTGGATGAACTGGCCCACCGGCTGAGCGAGGCCGAGGCGTTGGTGCTGTTTCGCGAGCGTACCAAGATCACCCGCGCGTTGTTGGAGCGGTTGCCGACGCTCGAACTGATCTCCCAGCGCAGCGTCTACCCGCATGTCGATGTCGCGGCCTGCACCGATCACGGCGTGCTGTTGTGCTCGAACATGCATGCCGACACGCCCTCCTATGCCGCGGCCGAGCTGACTTGGGGGCTGATCCTGTCGGCGATGCGCCAGATCCCGCAGCAGATGGCCGCGACCAAGGCCGGGCGCTGGCAGATCGGCGTCGGCAGGACGCTGCGCGGGCGCAGGCTCGGGCTTTACGGCTACGGGCGGATCGCCAGGACTGTCGCGGGCTATGCCGAGGCCTTCGGAATGGAGGTGGTCTGGTGGGCCTCCGAGGAGGGGCGCGCGCGGGCCGAGGCCGATGGCGCGCGCGTGGCAGCCAGCCGTGAGGCGTTCTTCGCCGAGAGCGACGTCGTCTCGCTGCATGTCCGGCTCAAGCCCGATACGCGCGGCATCGTCACGCTGGACGACCTGTCGCGGATGCGGCCCGGCGCTGTGTTCGTGAACACCTCCCGCGCGGGGCTGATCGCGCCCGGCGCGTTGCTCGAGGCCTTGAACCGGGGCCGTCCCGGCATGGCGGCGATCGACGTGTTCGACACCGAGCCCGCGACCGACCCCGCCGATCCGCTGCTCGCGCATCCGAAGCTGATCTGCACGCCGCATATCGGCTTCGTCACCGAGGACGAGTTCGATCTGCAATTTTCGGACATCTTCGACCAGGTCGTGGCCTATGCGGCCGGGACACCGATCAACGTCATCAATCCCGAGGCCCGGCCCGACGCCTGATCCCAGCGACCACCGGCGCGCCGGTGATGACCAGAACGATTCGTGTCAGATGATGCGCGATGACATAGCCAAGATCGGCTCCGGCGACGATCGCCAGCACCGTCATCTCGGCTTGGCCACCCGGTGCGAAAGCGAGGAAGGCGTCGACGCCCTCGGCGAGGTCGAGCCACCGCACCAGCGATGACACCGCCGCCGCCAGCGCCGCCAGCACTACCACATAGGCCGCGCCCGCCGCCACGTCGCGGCCAAGCTCGCGCATGGTCACGCCCACGAAGTGGACGCCGATGCCGCAGCCGATCAGGAACTGCGCAGCAAGAATCGCCTCGGCGGGCGGGCGCGCATGGATCAGCCCCGAGAGCGAGAGCGCTGCGGTCACGATCATCGGGCCAAGGATCGAGGCGCCGAACAGCCCGATCCGCTCGCCGCCCTTCCAGCCGATCCATGCGGCGGCGGCCATCAGTGCCATCTCCGCCAGCGGCAGGTCAGAGGCGGGCACGCCGATCGGATTCGACAGGCTGCTGCCGTAAAGTTGGGTCAGCAGGATGGGGGCCAGCGTGACGATGAACAGTACCCGCGTCGCGTGGATGAGCGACAGCGCCCGCGCGTCGCCGCCCGCCTCGATGCCGAAGATCACCATGTCCTGTAGCCCGCCGGGCATCGCCGCATAATAGGCCGTCGCTCCGTCGAAACCCCAGACCCGCCGGAAAAACGGCACGCCGACCGCGCCGATCACCGCGATAAAGACCGGCACCAGCGCGATCGAGACCGCCATTTCGGGCAGCCGCGCCAGCACGGCGGGCGTGATCGAGGCGCCGACCGCAACGCCAAGGATCGTGCGACCCGCGACCGAGACCTGCCCGAAGCCGCGCAGCGGTAGCCCAACGAGTGCAGAGAGGAGGCAGGCGAACATGGGCCCAAACAGGAAGGGCAACGGCAAGCTCGCGGCATGGAAGGCCAACGTGCCAAGCGCTGCGACAGCTGCGGTAAGGGCGATGCGGGCAGCGGGCGGAAGCGGCAGGCGAGGCATCGGAAACTCCGCGTTGACTCGGTGTGTGTCCACTTGTATCCAGTTGTATGCAATTTGCAAGGGGAGCATCATGACGCTGAGCGAGGAGGACCGCGGCGAAGGGCAGGGTGGTACCGCCTATCGCCGCCTGCTCGAGGAGATCCGGGCCGGCCGGCTGGCAGCGGGCGACCGGCTGCGTGAGACCGAACTGGCCGAGCGGCTGGGCGTCAGCCGCACGCCGGTGCGTGAGGCGATCCGCCAGCTCGAGGCGGACGGTCTCGTCACCCATGTCCCGCGTCAGGGCGCCAGCGTACGCGGGCTCGACTACGCCGAGGTGATGGAGCTCTATGAGATGCGCGCGGTGCTCGAGGGCACGGCAGCGCGCCTCGCGGCTCGAGCGGCCTCGGAGATCGAAATCGATGAGCTCGCCACCTTGAACGAGGAACTGGTCCGCGCCGGTGCCACGCCACAGGCCTACGACCTTAACCGGCAGTTCCATGCGGCGCTTCTGGATGCCGCCAAGAACCGCTTTCTCACCCGTTCGATCCAGGGGCTTCAGAAAGCGCTAATGATCCTCGGGCCGACGACGCTCACCGCGCCCGAGCGGGCCGAGCGGGCGGTCGAGGAGCACCGCGCCGTGCTCGACGCGCTGATCGCGCGCGACGGCGTGCGCGCCGAGGCCGCGATGCGCGCGCATATCGAGGCCGCCCAGCGGGTGCGCGTTCGCGCTGTCCGCGCCAAGGCGCCGCCGCTCGACGATGGAGACATGCTGTGACGGACACGCCCGACATTCTGGTGATCGGCGGTGGCAACGCCGCGCTCTGCGCTGCCATCGAGGCGGCCGAGGCGGGGGCGCGGGTGCTGATCCTTGAGGCCGCACCCAAACCCTATCGCGGTGGCAATTCGCGCCATACCCGCAACTTCCGCTGCATGCATGACGGGCCGCTCTCGGTGCTGGTCGATGCCTATGAGGAAGAGGAATACGTGGCCGACCTGATGAAGGTCACGGGCGGCAAGACCGACGAAAACCTCGCGCGTCTCGCCATCCGGTCTTCGCAGGACTGCCTGCCCTGGATGGAGGCGCATGGCGTGCGCTTCCAGCCTTCGCTTTCGGGCACGCTGAGCCTCGCGCGGACCAACGCCTTCTTCATGGGCGGCGGCAAGAGCCTCGTGAACGCCTATTACCGCACCGTCGAGGCATTGGGTGTCGAGGTGCGCTACGAGGCGCATGTCATGCATCTCGAACTCGATGGCGACCGCATCGCGCGGGTCGACTTCGATCATGAGGGCCAATCCCACAGCCTGTCGCCGCGCGCCGTGGTCGTGGCCTCGGGCGGGTTCCAGGCCGACCGCGACTGGCTGGCGCGGGCCTGGGGGCCGGCGGCGAAAAACTTCCTGATCCGCGGCACGCCCTACAACCGCGGCGTCGTGCTGGCCGATCTGCTCGATCAGGGCGTGGCCTCGGTCGGCGATCCGACCCAGTGCCACGCGGTCGCCATTGATGGGCGTGCGCCGCTCTATGACGGTGGCATCGTCACCCGGCTCGACTGCGTGCCGTTCTCCATCGTGGTCAACAAGGAGGGCGAGCGCTTCTATGACGAAGGCGAGGACGTCTGGCCCAAGCGCTACGCGATCTGGGGTCGGTTGGTCGCTGCGCAGCCTGACCAGGTCGGCCACGTCATCATCGACGCGAAGAGCATCAACCTCTTCATGCCCTCGGTCTTTCCGCCCCTGAAAGCGGACAGCATCGAGGAGTTGGCCGGGATGATGGGGTTGCCCGCGCAGAAGGTCGCGGCCACGGTGGCCGAATTCAACGCGGCCTGCGGCGACACCTCGGGCTTTAGCCCGATGGAACTCGACGGTGTCACTACGACAGGGCTGACCCCGCCCAAGACCAACTGGGCCCGGCCGATCACCGAGCCGCCCTTTTACGGCTACTCGCTGAAGACCGGAGTCACCTTCACCTATCTCGGGCTCAAGGTCGACGAACGCGCGCAATGCGCCACCGACCGGGGCCCGATCCGCAACCTCTGGGCCGCAGGCGAGACCATGGCGGGCTCGATCCTCGGCCAAGGCTATCTCGCCGGCTTCGGCATGACCATCGGAACCGTCTTTGGACGTATTGCAGGCAAGGAGGCCGCCGCATATGCAAATGCAGCCTGAATTCGTCGAAGAAGCCCGCCGCCAAGCGGAGATCTGCAATGCCTGCCGCTACTGCGAGGGCTATTGCGCGGTGTTCCCCGCCTTGCAGGCCGAGCGCGCTTTCGCGGAGGCCGACCTCACACAACTTGCAAATCTCTGTCACAACTGCCGCAACTGCTACCATGCCTGCCAATACACCGCGCCGCACGAGTTCGACCTGAACCTGCCCAAGGCGCTGGCGGAGCTGCGGCATGACAGCTGGGACGCCTTCGCCTGGCCCGGCGGGCTCGCGCGCGGGTTCCAGCGCAGCGGCACGATGATCGCCGCCGCCTTCGTGCTGGGCTTCGCGGCGCTCTTCCTCGCCGCGCGCGCCCTGCCGGCGGAGGGCGAGGGCTTCTACGCGGTGCTGTCGCACAACGTCATGGTGGCGATCTTCGCGCCGGCCTTCCTACTGCCGCTCGCGAGCCTTTCCGTCAGCCTGCGCCGCTATTGGGCGCATGTCGGAGGCGGGCGGATCACGCTCGGCCATCTGCGCCATGCCTTCGGCTCGGCTGCGAAAATGCGCAACCTCGCCGGCGGGCATGGTGACGGCTGCAACTTCGAGGAAGAAGACCGCTTCAGCCAAGCGCGCCGACATGCCCACACCGCCGTGCTGGTAGGCTTTCTGCTTTGCTTCGCATCGACCTCGTCTGGCACCGTGCTGCACTACGTCTTCGATGCGCCCGCGCCCTACGGCTTCTGGTCGCTGCCGAAGCTCTTGGGGGTGCCGGGCGGGCTGCTGCTCGGGGGGGGGGCGCTCTGGCTCGCGCATCTCAAGCTCAAGGCCGATCCCGAGCTTGGTGCACCAAGCGCCTGGGGCGGCGAGATGGGCTTCGTACTGCTCCTGGCCTTCGTGGCATGGAGCGGGCTGGCGCTCTGGCTGCTGCGCGATCATGCGGCGCTGCCGGTGGTCCTCGCGCTGCATCTGGGCGGAGTGCTGGCCTTCTTCCTGCTGATGCCCTTCACCAAGATGGCGCATGGCTTCTACCGGCTGGCGGCGCTGGTCCGGGACGCGCAACGGCGGGAGGCGAGCTGAGCGAATTCAGGATAGCGGGAGCACGGCTTCGAATCGCGCTCCCTGGGTGCCCGAGGCGAGCCGCACGTCGCCGCCATGCGCCTGCGCGACATCGCGCGCGATCGCAAGCCCCAGACCACAGCCCGCAGTGCCGTCATCCTCGGCACGAAAGAACCGGTCGAAGATACGTTCGCGCAGGTCGTCCGGGACACCGGGGCCGTCATCCTGCACCGCGAGGGTGACGGCCTCAGGGGCGAAATCGAGCGTCACGGCAATCTCACCGCCACGAGCCGCGCCATGCATCAAGGCGTTGTCGAGCAGATTGACCAGCATTTCCTCCATCAGCACGCGGTCGGCAATCATCGACCGGGGCGTGCCGGTCGAGGCGAAGGAAACCTCTACACCCCGCCGCAAGGCGCGCGCGGCGAAGCCTCGGGACGTTTCCGTCGCCAGCGCCACGAGGTCGAGTTCGGACCGTTCGCGGCGCAGGCTGCGGCCGCGGACCTTCTCCATCGACAGTAACTGGTTGGTCAGACGCCCCGCGCGCCGCGCATCCGTCGCCAGATCACCGGCACGGCGGCGCAAGCTGGCCTCGTCGGGTGCGGTGAGCAGTGCTTCGGCCTGAACTTGCAGTGATGCGATAGGATTTCGGATCTGGTGAGCCGCGTCAGAGATGAAGGCGTCGCGCGCGGCGAAGGCTGCACGAAGCCGCGCCAGCAGGTCGTTCGTCGCCTCGACCAACCGGTTCATCTCGGGCGGCACCCAACGGCGGATCGGCTGGAGATCGTCGGGGCTGCGGGCCGCGATTGCCGCTTCGAACTGGCGCATCGGTCGCAAGCCACGATGTATGCCGAACCAGACGATCAGCCCGGCCGTGACGATCACAGAGGCGAGCGTGAAGATCGTCTGCGCCAGCAGCCGCAAGCTGAGCGCAGCGCGCTCGGATACGGTTTGCCAGACCTGCACCGTGACCCAGCCCTCGAACCGCGGATCGTCGAAATGCTCGCGCAGCGTCACGACCCTCACCGGCACCCCGTCCAGAGTGCTGTCGTAGAAGCGCGGCATGTCCGAGTCATCGCCGGGTGGCGGCGCGGGGGCCTCCGAGAAGCCGGTGACGAAACTGCCCTCCGGTCCGACGATCCGGTAGAAGACACGGTCTCCCAGCGCCTCGCTCAGCGCGCCCGAGAGCGCACCGGTCAGGATATCGCCCTCGCTCAGCAGCACGTCACGCGAGATCACCAGCGCCACGGCCATCAGCGTCTGATCATAAAGCCGCTGCGACAGCTGCGTGGCGCTGTCGAGCCGCGCCCAGGACGCAAGACCGGCCACCAGAACCAGCGGCAGCACGATCATCGTGAACAGCCGCGCCCTGAGCGACAGCCGCATCACGCGGACCCGTCGTCGAGCATGTAGCCCAGCCCGCGCGCGGTCCGGATCGTCACGCCATGACCTTCGATTTTGCGCCTTAGCCGGGACACGAGGATCTCCACGGCGTTGGGCTCGACCTCCGAGCCGGTGCCGTAGAGCGTGGCGGCGATCCTCTGTTTCTCGACGATGCGGCCGGAATTCGCCGCGAGCACCTCGAACAGGGCCAGCTCGCGGCGGGGGAGATCGATGGGCCCTGCCGGCCCGGAGAGCCGGCGTGCGGCGCGGTCGAGCCTGAGCGCCCCGAAGCTTTCGATATCGGCGCGCAGTTCCGGCCGCCTGCGGGCCAGCGCGCGCAGCCGTGCCACCAGCTCGGCCACCTCGAAGGGTTTCACGAGATAGTCGTCCGCCCCGGCCTCGAGCCCGGTGACCCGGTCCGAGGTCTTTCCCATCGCGGTCAGCATCAGCACCGGCACGGCATCGCCGCGCGCCCGCAGACTGCGCAGGATTTCCAGCCCGCCCAAACCCGGCAGGTTGACGTCGATGATGGCGATGTCTGCGCCCTCGTCGCGCAGGAACCTCTCGCCCTCCGCCCCGTCGGCGAGCCAGTCGACGGCGAAGCCATGATCGCGCAGCGCGGCAGAAAGCCCCTTGGCGAGACCCTCGTTGTCTTCGATCAGAACGATCCGCATGAAATTCGATCCCGACAGCTTTCGGACAGGTTGCGGGTGTATCCCGCCGGGTCAGGGCCACCGGCGACAGCCGCCGTGGACCCCGGGCACGGCGGGGACGAGGAGATCCGCCGGGACCGTTCGAACTCTAAGACATCAAGGGAGGACGACTTGTCAAAGAATCTCGGCATCACCCGCAGGACGGGACTGGCCATGGCGCTGTGGACCGGCGTCGCTCTGACGCTGCCCATGTCGGCGCAGGCCTCGGTCAGCTTCGAAGGCGAGACCATCGAGTGGATCATCCCGTTCTCGCCCGGCGGAGGCTCGGACACTTGGGCCCGCTTCAACGCACCGTTCCTGCAAAAGTACCTGCCGGGCAATCCGACGGTGGTCGTCGTCAACGAACCGGGCGGCGGTTCGACCAAGGGCGCGAACCTATATGCAGCCCGCGCCAAGCCGGACGGATTGCAGCTGCTTGGCACCTCCGGCTCGACCCAGTTTCCCTACCTCCTGAACGACCCGCGCGTGCGTTACGATTATCAGGACTGGAAGGTGGTCATGGCCTCACCCACCGGTGGCGTGGTCTACACCACCCCCGCGACCGGGGTGACCGCGCCCGAGGAGATCGGCAAGCTCGCGGATCAGAAGCTGACCTATGCCAGCCAAGGCGCGACCTCGCTCGATCTCGTGCCGCTGCTGGCCTTCGAGGCGATGGGGCTCGATGCGCGCCACGTCTTCGGTTTCCAGGGCCGCAGCGATGGACGGATCGCCTTCGAGCGCGGCGAGGTGAACATCGATTACCAGACCTCTTCCGCTTATATCAGCAACGTCCAGCCACTGGTCGAAGCCGGTCAGGCCGTGCCGCTGTTCAGCTGGGGCGCTCTCGACGAGGATGGCGTGCTGGTTCGCGACCCGACCTTCCCCGACCTGCCGCATTTCGGCGAGGCCTACGAGACCCTGACCGGTCAGCCAGCCGAGGGGCCGGAATTCGACGCCTACTTCGCCTTCTTCGCCGCCGGCTTCCCGGCCCAGAAGCTTGTCGTCGTGCCATCGGAGACCCCCGATGAGATCGTTGCGGCCTATGAGGCGGCCTTCGAGGCGATGAAGGCCGATCCAGAATACCAGTCCGCGAAGGAGGCCGTGCTCGGCACCTACGAGCAGGTGACCGGTCCGCAGGCCCAGACCCTGTTCGAGCGTGGTACCACCATCGCGCCCGAGCTGCGCGATCAGGTGGTCGAGATGCTGGCCGGCGAATACGGCGTCCGTCTGGGCGAATAAGCCCGGCCGCCGGGCGGCCCTCGTGTTCGCCCGGCACCATTCCCCATCACCGACATCGCTGCGGCGGGCATGCGCCTGTCCTACCCCATCGCGCATGGCGGCGGGGACGGGCGCCGGCTTGTCGCCGCCATACCAAGGATCGCTGCCGTGGCGGACACGCTTATCAACGCTCTCGCGACTTTGCTCACCTTCCAGCACATGCTCTACATGCTGCTGGGCGTTTCGGTCGGCCTGACGGTCGGCGTCATCCCTGGCTTGGGCGGCATCGCCGGCCTGTCGCTCCTGGTGCCGTTCCTCTATGGCATGGACGAGGTCTCGGCGCTGGCGATGCTGATCGGCCTTGTCGCGGTGATCCCGACCTCCGATACGTTCTCCTCGGTGCTGATGGGCATTCCCGGCTCGTCGGCGAGCCAGGCCACGGTGCTGGATGGCTTCCCGTTGGCCCGGCAGGGACAGGCGGCGCGCGCGCTGTCCGCCGCCTTCGTCAGCTCGATGCTCGGCGGCCTCTTCGGTGCGCTGGTGCTGACCGGTTTCGTGGTAATCGCCCGGCCGCTGATCCTGATGTTCGGCTCGGCCGAGCTTTTCATGCTGACCCTGTTCGGCCTTTCGATGGTGGCGGTGCTCGCAGGGCGCAGCCTTGCCAAGGGGCTCGCGGCCTGCGTCGTGGGCCTGCTGATCGGTTCGATCGGCGGCTCGCCCGCGACCGGCGAATTTCGCATGATCATGGGGTTCGACTATCTCTATGACGGCATTCCGCTCGTCGTGGTGGGTCTCGGCTTCTTCGCCATCCCCGAGATCGCCGACCTGCTGCGCCGCAACGCCGCCATCGCGGAGGGCAGCGCGCTGGGTTCTGGCTGGGGCCAGGGTCTGCGTGACTGGTGGCGAAACGTGTTTCTGTCGCTGCGCTGCTCGGGCCTGGGCTGCATGATCGGCGCGATCCCGGGCTTGGGCGGCTCGGTGGTCGACTGGATCGCCTATGGCCACGCGGTGCAGAGCACCAAGACCGATCCGAAATTCGGCCAAGGCGACATCCGGGGCGTTGTCGCCCCTGAAAGCGCCAACAACGCCATGCAGGGCGGGGCGCTGCTGCCGACCATGCTGTTCGGCATCCCCGGCTCGGGCTCGATGGCGGTGTTCCTCGGCGGCATGGTGCTTCTGGGCATCGAGCCCGGCCCGGCCATGGTCGGCGCCGATCTCGACATCACCTATTCGGTGATCTGGTCGCTCGCCATCGCCAACGTCATGGGCGCCGGGATCTGCCTGATGCTGGCGCAGCCGATCGCCCGGCTGACCCGCGTGCCGTTCCAGGTGCTGGCGCCCTTCATGATCGCGCTGATCTGCTTCGCCGCCTTCCAGGCCACCCGCGACCTCGCCGATCTTGTGGCGCTGCTGGCGCTGGGCGTGCTCGGCGTGCTGATGAAGCGCTTCGGCTGGCCGCGCCCGGCGCTGCTGATCGGCTACGTGCTCGCGCCGCAGGCCGAGACCTACTTCTACCAGGCCGTGCAGTTCTACGACTGGGGCTTCGTCACCCGCCCCGGCGTGATCATCCTCGCATTGCTCACCGTCGCCTCGGTTGTGCTCGGCCTGCGCAATCGTGTCGATGAGACCGGAAGCGCGGGTAGCGTCGAGGCCGGCGGGACCGATCGCCAGCGTCTGCCGCAGGTGCTGTTCGCGGTGGCGATCGGCCTGTTCTTCCTCTGGGCGCTGCGCGATGCGCTCGGTCATAGCTTCCTCGGCATGATCTTCCCGGCCAGCGCCGCGGTGATCGGCTTGGCGATGATCGCGCTGCTGCTGCCGCAGCTGGTCACCGCCGCACCCGGCCACAAGGCGCGCTTCGATGCCGAGCTTGCCGTCACCCCCGATCAGGGGCTGGCGGGGATGTGGGGTGGCATCGGCTGGATCGCGGCGTTGGTCGCGGGCAGCGCGGTGCTGGGCTTCTACGCGGCACTGCTTCTGTTCTTCCCGGCCTTCCTGCTGCTGCGGGCACGGACCCGGCTCGTCCCGGCGGCGCTAATGACCGCATCAGCGGCTGGGGTGGTGCTGCTCCTGGCTTGGGCGCTGTCGCTCAACTTTCCCTATGGGCTGGCGCAGGAGCACATGGCGCTGCCTTGGCCGTTCAGTTGATCCGAGCTCGCGCGAAGCTGCGGCACCGGTAGCCCGGTGCCGCGTCCGTTTCCACCGACACTTTTGACGGCCTGCGGGCCGAATCCGGAGGCCCCATGACACAAACTGGCATACCTTTTCTCTTCCTGCGCGGTGGCACGTCGCGGGGACCGTATTTCCGGCGTTCGGACCTGCCCGAGGACCGCGAGACACTGGCCGAGGTGCTGATCGCGGCGCTCGGCGCCGGGCACCCGCTCAACATCGACGGTATCGGTGGCGGCGCGGCGGTGACCACCAAGGTGGCGATGCTCTCGGCTTCAGAGGACGACTGGGCCGATGTCGACTACTTCTTCGCGCAGGTCGCGGTTGCGGAGCGGCTGGTGGACTTCAAGCCGACCTGCGGCAACATCCTGTCCGGCGTCGGCCCGGCGGCGATCGAGATGGGGTTGGTGCCGGTGACCGGCGACGTCACCGAGGTGAAGATCCGCGCAGTCAATACCGGCGCGCGGGTCGTGGCCCGGGTGATGACGCCGGGCGGGCGGCTGTCCTATGATGGCGAGGCGGCCATCGCCGGGGTGCCGGGGACGGCGGCGCCGGTCGAGCTGAGCTTCCGCGGCGTGGTCGGCTCGGCCACCGGGGTCTTCCTGCCCACCGGGCAGCTGCGCGACGAGATCGGCGGGGTCGAGGTCACCTGCATGGACGTCGCCATGCCGATGGTGATCGGCCGGGCCGCGGATTTCGGCGTGACGGGCTACGAGAGCGCGGCCGAGCTCGATGCGGACCGCGATCTCTTCGCGCGGATCGAGGCGGTGCGGCTCGAGGCCGGGCGACGCATGGGGATGGGCGACGTGGCCAAGTCGGTGACGCCGAAGTTCGGATTGCTCGCGCCCGCGCAGGGCGGTGGCTCGATCGCCACGCGCTATTTCATGCCATGGAACACCCATCCCTCGATGGCGGTGACAGGGGCGCAATGCCTGGCTTCCTGCGCCCTGACCCCGGACACGGTGGCCGATGGACTGCTTGAGCGTCCCGCGGGCTCGCCCGCGAACGTGGTGCTGGAGCACGCCTCGGGCACGATTGACGTGCTGGTCGAGTATTCGACTGAGGGCGGCTTCACCCTCGAGGCGGCCGGGCTCCTGCGCACCGCACGAAAGCTCGCGGAGGGCAAGGTCTTCGTGCCAAGGTCGGTGTGGGCCCCATAATCAATATATTGCCAGGCTAAAGTTCTGCGGAAACCTTTTCGATCATCGAAGCAGTGGCATATCGCATATTCTTATTAGTTACCCGCCGGAACCGGTGCGCCCTCATGCAATAACCTCTTCGACATGAGGGTGACCCAGAAGTCGCGCGGAATCGGCGTCATGAACCATTCGAGATTCTGCTGAAGTTCGCCCTTGTCGCGAGGCCCCGGGATCACCGAGGTGACGAGGTCATTTGCGAGCGGAAATTGCAGGGCGGCCGCTGCCAATGGCACCGCGAAGGCATCAGCCACATCTGCGAGCGCGCGTGCCTTTTCGACGATCTCGACCGGGGCCTGTGCGTAGTTCCAGGTCTCGCGGCCCACTAAGATACCTGAGTTGAAGGGGCCACCACAGATGATCGTGGTGCCTGCGCTCCGGCAAGCCGGGAAGAGCGTATCGAGCGGTGACTGCTCCAAGAGCGTGTATCGGCCCGCGAGGAGAAATACGTCCCAATCGCCGATCCCGAGCGCGTCCATGCAGACCTGGTTCTCGTTGACGCCCAGACCGATCGCCTTGACCTGGCCGGATCTGCGCAGCTCGTCCATGGCACGATAGCCGCCTTCGGCGAGATCCGCGAAATGGCGGGCGTTGTCCTCGCCATGGGTAAAGACGCCGATGTCGTGTGCCAGCAGGATATCGATGCGGTCGAGCCCCAGGCGCTGGAGGTTGTCCTCGAAGGCTCGCATGATCCCGTCATAGCCGTAATCGTAGACGACGTGGAACGGCAGAGGATCGTTCATGCCGTAGTCCTCGGGGTTTTCGACCCCACCGGGTTTCAGTAGCCGACCGACCTTGTCTGACAGGACGTAGTTGGTACCGCGTGGTCTGCCCCCACTGAAGTGCTCCGCCCACTGAGATAGATTTATCTCGTCAGGAGGAGGACGAAGCGATGGGTGG
>NZ_JAPWGO010000190.1 GCF_027213785.1 Limimaricola sp. G21655-S1
CACATCGGTCTCGGGATGAGCCCCGACATGGAGGATCCGCCCCGCTGGCAACTTGAGGGTGCTGCGGGTCTGCTCAAACATATCCGATGCCGGTTTCATTCTGGCGCCCGCCCCTGCCTTGCAGACCAGCGTGAAGTAGCGATCCAGCCCTGCCTGCGCCAGATCCAGATTACCGTTGGTGATGACCACCAGCGGGTAGCGTTCGGCCAGCCTGGCCAGCAGCTGATGAGTGGACTCGCTCACCTCGATCTTTGAGCGCTCTGCCAGAAACGCAGCAAA
>NZ_JAPWGO010000191.1 GCF_027213785.1 Limimaricola sp. G21655-S1
GCCTTGCACCGTCTTGTTCAGGCCGCGCAGCACATCCACTTCGTGCGCGGTTTTCCAGCCTATGCCCTTGCCGCCGTTGCCCACTTTTTCCAGCAAGGGGCCGATGGCGGTGAACTTGTCGTAGATCTTGCGGTAGTCGCGCTCCACCACCGTCATCTTGGGCATGGTTTTGCCCGGCACCGGCTCGCACTCGCCTTTTTTCCAGTCACGCGGGTCGAACGGCTGGCCCAGTTCTTCCGGGGTGTCGTGCATCAGCGGGGTCAGCACCAGGTCTTTGC
>NZ_JAPWGO010000192.1 GCF_027213785.1 Limimaricola sp. G21655-S1
GGCCAATAGCGGTCCCGCATGGAATATCTGGTTGCTCGACATCCATCGCTGGCGTGATGAAGCCGCCAGCGCGACATCGTTGAAGGAGTATCGTTTTGGCTTTGGACATCAAGTTGCTCGACATCATCGCCTGCCCGGTCTGCAAGGGTAAGCTGCACTACAACAAAGCAGTTCATGAGCTGGGCTGCCGCTTTGACAAGCTGGCCTATCCGCTCGAGGAGGGGATCCCGGTGCTGCTGGAAAACCGTGCCCGTCCCCTCAATAGCGACGAGCTGCCG
>NZ_JAPWGO010000193.1 GCF_027213785.1 Limimaricola sp. G21655-S1
GATGTGGCCCGCGCGCCGCGCGAACTGTTGCTGCGCATTCCGGGGTTTGGAACACGCGCTGTGCAACGTATCCTTGCCGCGCGGCGTTCCGGGCCGCTGCGCTACGCGGATCTGATCCGCATCGGCGCGCGGGTGAAACAGGCCGAGCCGTTCATCACGCTGCCCGACTGGTCGCCTGGCGCTTTGACCGACAGCGCCGGACTGCGCGCACGCTACACGCCACCGCCCGAGCAACTCAGCCTGTTCGCATGATCCAGATCGATCTGCCCGTTCTGGGG
>NZ_JAPWGO010000194.1 GCF_027213785.1 Limimaricola sp. G21655-S1
CAGCAGGACACCGGCGTGGATGGTGAAATAGTCCACCCCCTGCTCGGCCTGCTCCAGCAGGGTGTCGCGGAACAGCTCCCAGGTGAGCTCTTCAGCGATGCCATTGGTCTTCTCCAGCGCCTGATAGATGGGCACGGTACCGATAGGCACCGGGCTGTTGCGCAGGATCCACTCGCGGGTCTCGTGGATGTAGCGGCCGGTGGAGAGATCCATGACGGTGTCGGCCCCCCAGCGGGTGGACCAGACCAGCTTCTCTACCTCCTCCTCGATGCTGGAGG
>NZ_JAPWGO010000195.1 GCF_027213785.1 Limimaricola sp. G21655-S1
CTTTCGTGGTGTTTGCGGATCGCCTCGTTGTAGGCGTGGGGGTCAAACTCCGGAAGTTCGATGGCCACGTTGACCGGGGTGCCCGGGTAGGTGTTGACCAGATAGAGGTTGGAGCCCAGCAGCTCGGCGATGTCGCTTCCCTCCTGGGTGATCCGTTCGTTGAGCAGTTTCTGGTCCGGATCGTCGCTTGAGCAGTTGATGGCGGCGATGATGTTGCCGCCCCGTTGCCATTGACCTTCTTTGACCAGCAGCACCGGACAGGGGCATTTGCGCAGCAG
>NZ_JAPWGO010000196.1 GCF_027213785.1 Limimaricola sp. G21655-S1
GCACTATGGCTTCCAGATAGAGGCTGGTGCCGGTGTCGTAGTGGATCTTCTTCTTGATAAGGCCATACCAGGCGAAGTTGGCCCCCATGATGAGGGAGAACCAGGGGAGCTGGCCGTTGCAGAACAGCATGTAGGCGAGACCCGCCAGCGCCAGGGCGACCGCCAGATGCTTTTGCGGGGTGAGCCGCTCTTTGAGGAACAACACGGCGAATACGATATTGAACAGTGGGGTCATAAAGAAGGCGAGGCTGGTGGTCAGCACTTGCCCGGTAGTGAGG
>NZ_JAPWGO010000197.1 GCF_027213785.1 Limimaricola sp. G21655-S1
GTTAAAACGTCAGCTGGAGCAGCTTGGCGAGCGCAATGACAGCATGCAGCAGGCTCGCCACCGCAAGTTGCTCAATATCACCCGCGACACGGGGGAGTTGCAGTCAGTGCTGGTGCAGACCCGTGGGGCGCAGGCTGTGCTGGAGATTGGCACCTCCAATGGTTACGCCACACTCTGGCTGGCAGAAGCGGTGCGTCGGCTGGAGGGGCACGTTACCACCATTGAGCTGGATGAGGATAAGCGCGTGCTGGCCCATGACAACTTTCAGCGGGCAGGGC
>NZ_JAPWGO010000198.1 GCF_027213785.1 Limimaricola sp. G21655-S1
TCTCTGTCTGTTGCTCCCGCGACAACACCCGTCTTGGTGTGATACTTCTCATAATCCCTTCGAGTCGTAGCAATAAAAATTTCGGCCATATTAGCCTAACTTTCACTGTTATTCATCCACCCCTATCACAACCTTACTGATTAGTTA
Source organism: Limimaricola sp. G21655-S1 (assembly GCF_027213785.1). Classification (GTDB taxonomy): domain Bacteria; phylum Pseudomonadota; class Alphaproteobacteria; order Rhodobacterales; family Rhodobacteraceae; genus Limimaricola. The sequence goes on from NZ_JAPWGO010000198.1 coordinate 148, forward strand.
TTACAAGAATGAGAAAAGAGATCACATCACAAATACATTACGAGCAACATTAAAAACCATAACAATCAGGTCGCCAGCAATTCCCTTTATTATGGCCTCGCCGATTTGGCTGAAATATCAACCAAGGGGG
>NZ_JAPWGO010000199.1 GCF_027213785.1 Limimaricola sp. G21655-S1
GCTGTCGCCAAACGCGGCGGCGGCAAAAAATCAAGCCGTGGCGATCACCCGCCGCAGCGCGCCGAACGCACCCCGGAGGAACAGGCGGAGCGTGAGCGCATCCGGGCCGTCAGGCAGGCGCGTCGGGCACGTCGGGCGCAGCAGGATCAGTCCTGAAGGGGAGCGTGCGGCGCAGGCTGAGCGCCTCAATCGCGGCAATGGTGGTGAGCGCGGCTGAAATCAGCACACAGCCAAGGATGCCGAGGGTCTGAAATCCAATCCCGCCGACAAACGGGGC